>JAJFFG010000036.1 GCA_021776825.1 Planctomycetota bacterium | reverse complement strand
GGCGGCCTGGTGTCCCCGGAGCTTCGCCCCGAGCCGTTGCCGACTCCAGGCGTCCGGGTAGCTACCGTGATGAACCGTCGATTTCACGGGCAGAACTTCCATCTGCTGGATGAGTGCACCCTCGTGGCGCACTGAGAAGGTCGGGTTAGCATGAGGCCGTGAGACGCTCGATCGTCACTGCCAGCCTGGTCGCACTGGGCGCCGTGCTCGGCGCACCGGCGTCGGCCGATGATCGGGACCGAGCGGCGGAGGTGCCCTCGTACGAGTTGCCGAGCGGCGTCGACGAGTCCGACCTGCCGCCGACGCTGCGCGAGGCCGCGCGACGCGCGGTGCGCGAACTCCGCGATCCGCCGACGCCCGATGCTGCGGCGGAGGCGTCGCGTCTGCTCGCCGGTCTGGGGGCACCCGCGCTCCCCGCCGTCGTCGAGGGTCTTCGTGAGGCATCTCTTCGTGACGCATCCTGGTACGCACGGGCGTCGCTGGTCTCCGCGATCGCCGAAATGGATGCCCCCCAGGCGACGCCGCTGCTGCTGGCCGCCGCCGGAGATCCGTCCTTCGCCGTTCGCGAGGCGGCGGTCCGCGGGCTGGGAAAGACGGGCGCGGGAGTCGGAGTGCCGGCCGTGCTCCTTCAGCGCATCGATCCAGCCGTCGAGGACGTCTGGCGAGTCCGCGCCTCCGCGGCGACCGCCCTTCGGCGCGCGGTGCTCCGCGGCGTTGCGCCCCGGCCGGCCGGCGAGGAGGCTCTCGCACGAGCTCTCCTCGATCCGGACGGCGATGCCCGTCGCGCTGCACTGCGCGCTGTCGGTCCTCTCGCAGCGCCCGCCGCGTTGCCGTCGCTGCTCGCTCTCTTCCGCGACCGGGGCACCGCACCGAGCGACCGCGCTGCCGTCTTGAGCGCACTGCGCGCCTATGACGAGGCTCACGACGAGCTCCTGCCGGAGCTGCGCCGCGGGCTCCTCGAGACCGACGCGTCCGAGCTCGCGGGACAGGCCGGAGCCACGCTTCTCCAGCTCGGCGGCGCGAGGGAGCTCGACGACCCGGAAGTCTCGCGGATGGTCGTGCACCACCTCGGCGATGCGGGCGCCCCGTTCCTTCGGTGGGCCCTCGGCGAGCTCGGACCGGATGCCGCCCCGTGGCTGGTAGAGCAGATCCGTGAGCTGGCGCGGCGCATCGCGTCGCGTCGCGCCGAGCATCAGCAGACGCCCATCGAGAGCCTGGTCGAGATTCTCTATCGCGTGCGAGTGGAGGACGCGTTCACGGTCCTGCGCGAGCTCTCGGTCGGGCGCAACGCAGCGGTTCTCTCGCCAGAGACGCGACGCTTCGCGCTGCGCAAGGTGCGTACGGCGTTCGCCCCGCGCCTCGCGGAGGAGCTACGGGCCGCCTTCGACGGACCGGCCGGGGACGGAGTGCGACGCGAATTGCTCTCGGCGATCGAGGCGTCCGGTGGCGACGATCTCGCGGAGCGGTTGGACGCAGCGCTCGTGCACGACGACGCCGAGGCACGCTGGGTCGCGGTCGACCTTCTGAAGCGACGCCCCGAGCTCCCGGCCGGCAAGAACCTCCGTGCCCTCGCCCGCAATCCCGAGATCCGTCACGCACTTCGCCGGGAAGCCGTAGAGGCCCTCGCGCGCCGCGACGCCGATGAAGCCGGCCGGCTGGCCGCCGGGCTGCTCGATGCGACGCACGCCGACGTACAGACGTGGGCGATCGAGCTCGTCGGGCGCTCCGAGGACCCGCAGCACTTCGACGCACTGCTCGAGCGTCTGAACGCGGAGGCGAGCGACGAACCGGAGCTGTCGACTCCGCCGCCTGATGGCGCAGCGGTCACGCCCACGTCCACGTCATCCGCGGATCGACGGCGCCGGACCCAGAAGAAGGCGCTCCTGACCGCGCTGCGTTCAGTGGGCGGCGCGCGTGCTCGTCCGACGCTGATCGACACACTGCGCACGGACGAGGATCCGACTCTCCGCGAGACCGCGGCGCGTCTCCTCCGCGGCATCGTGGACGCGGCCGACGAAGGACTGCTGGACGAACTGCTGCGCTCCGAGGGCGAGCCCAAGGTTCGCGACACGCTGCTCGACGTGCTCGTCACCCTCGAGGGGTCCGACGTCGCGCGCGGCGTGTTCTCTGACATG
This sequence comes from Planctomycetota bacterium, assembly GCA_021776825.1. Classification (GTDB taxonomy): domain Bacteria; phylum Planctomycetota; class JAJSAM01; order JAJSAM01; family JAJVHW01; genus JAJFFG01. The sequence continues at coordinate 4,624 of JAJFFG010000036.1, read as the reverse complement.
CTCGCCGATCGTCGCGAGCGCATGCGGGCGCTGCAGCGCCTGCGGGCCAGCACCGCACGCGTGCTCCCGGCGGGGCTCGAGGACGCGCTCACTGACGAGGCATGGAACGACGAGGATCGGTCTCTGGCCCTGCTCGTTCTCGAGCGTCACGGTCGCATACCGCCGCCTGCCACGCTCGAGCGGCTCGTGCGCGGGGCGCGGGACAAGATGCTGGCCGAGGAGGCGCTCCGTCTCCTCGCGGACAACGAGTCCGAGGAGGCAGCCGCGCTCCTGCGCGGGCTGGTCGAGGGTCTCGACGATCCCGACAAACTCGCGATGGCGGTCGGGCAGCTGAGCGGCGCGGGCCGTCCAGCGCTCGTGCCGGTCCTGATCGAGATCCTGGAGCGATGGCGCGAGCCGGCATTCGGGGCAGCGCTCGCGAGCGAGCCGGCGCTGCAGATCTACCGCAACGCCGCCGTCGGGCTCGGACGCTGCGGCGCACCCGAGGGCGGAGCGGTCCTCCTTCGGCATCTCCTCGATGCGCGCACGTCACGAGCGCTCGCCCCGCTCTCCGTCACGGGCAACGGGCCGTTCCAGCCGGCGACCTCGCCGCCGGTACGAGCGGTCCGCGGCCTGATCTGCGGACTCGCCCACCTCGACGACGCCACGTGTGGCCGCCTGCTCGACGCTGAACTGGAATCCCTTCGGCACGACGGGCGCGACCTGCGGCTGGACGAGGGCTACGTCGACGGCATCGCCCGCTACCTGCGCGATCCCGTCGCCTATCGCCTGCCGGGCCGCAAGCGACCCGGGACCGCGCTGCGACTGCTCCAGCTCGTCGGACGACTCGCTCCGAGGCTCTCGCCACTCGATGTCGAGGCGCAGGGATACGTGGTAGGCCAGCTCGAGACCGAGAAGCGGTTCGACGAGGCCCTCGCGGCGCACACGACGCTCCTGGATCTTCGCGACGTGGAAGAGGCGTCCCGATCCCGCAGTCGGCGACTCGAAGAGCGTGCGAAGTCCGACGTGCTCCGCGCTCGGGCGGCCTCCGCCGCCGGACGGCAGGATGAGGCGCTCGCCCTGTTGGCCGAAATCCGCGCTACGGATCCGGGCCACGGCGGCCTGGCGTACCTCCACGGCTACGGGCTGGTGAAGATCGGAGCCGGTGACGCGACCGCCCGCGCCTCGCTCGAGTACGCCGTCACGGCCGACGAGCGCAACCCGCGACCGCATCTCTACCTCGGATGGATGGTCGAGCAGTCAGAGGGTGCCGCACGAGCGCTGGTGCACTACGAACGCGCGGCCGAGCTGGACCTGCGACGACGTCAAGAAGCCGGCGGCGCGTTCAACCAGCATCGACGCGGCATGACGCACCAGAAGGCGTTCTACTTCTACTACCGCGCCCGCGCGATGGCCCTGGCCGGCGACCTCGAGGGTGCCGGCGAGCGGCTGCTTCAGTCGATCGTGTACGACGATCGCAACGCCGCGACGGCTCGCCGTGAGCCGGCGTTCCAGGCGGCCAGCGATCTCGAGGCTCTCCTCGCCGAGGGCCTGGACGCCATCCCGTCGTCCGACTGAGGTTCGATGGACGGCGCGGCGTGCGTCGCCCCGCCGCCGTGACTCGATCCGCTGCCGTGACTCGATCCGGTGGGGATTGGCCCCGTGAGAGGGCGCGCCTGTCCCCTCTCAGCGGTTCTCGCCCTACGCTCAGGCTCAGGAGACTCGGCACGCACTGTGCATCTCCAGCTCGTCGTCGCCCTCCGACGACCCCGAGCGAGCGGCGGGAGGTCCCGCTCGAGCTTCGAACAAGGAGGCCGCCCCCATGCTCCGAACGTCGATCTTGGCGCTCGCGCTGCTGCTCGCGGCCGCCCCCGCGGTCGCCCGGGCAAACGACCGCGCGGTGGGCGTCCGCGGGAGCGATCGCGCCCGTACCCTTCACTCCCCGTCCCGCAGCACTCCCGTCCGCGTGCGACATCGCGCCCGGCATGTTCCCGCGCACAGTTCCGTGCATGTGCGCCGCGACCGTCATGGCCACCACAGCCGGCGATGTCGCCACGTCGCAGGTCACACGGTCGTCCGCATCCGGAACGTGACCGTACGAGGGCGCTACGTCACGACGGAGAAGCCCGCGCGCTACGCCGTGCGCTGGGACCCTCGCCGACGCACGTACGTCCCCGTGCTGGTCAAGCCGCGCCGCATCGTGAAGACCTGGATCCCGCGCCACACCGAGACGCGCCGGAAGCGGGTCTGGGTCCCCGCCCGCTGGCGCTGCGTCGGACACTGACCTACGACGGACACTGACCTGCGTCGGACACTGACCTGCCACGGATAGCGACCCGGACTGAAGTCCGGGCGTCTCTACTCAGCGAAGAGGCGCGTGAGAACCTCGTCGGCCGCCAGCGCGTGCGCGAGTTCGTTCGGATGCGCGTCGTAGCGGCTGACCGCGAGCTCTGCTCCGTCCCGCCCGGCGTAGACCGAACGGAGATCCAGCGTGCGCACGCTGATCTCGTCCAGCAGCTCGGTGAGCCGGTCGTGCGCGGCGTCGAAGGGGTAGTCCGCACCCCACGTGTTCAGGAACGGGAAGACCACGACGTCGAACTCGATCTCCTCGCGGCGGCACACGGAGGCGATCTCACGCAGCCGTGAGGCTTGCTCGCCCCAGATCGTTGGGTCCGAGTAGGCCCGCTCGACCCAGTCGAAGTAGCCGCTGACGCGACGATCCTGCGACAGGTGCAGACGGAACCAGAGGGTGTCGGCGAGGAACGACTGCCACGGGTTCCACCAGCGAGGGCGTTCGACGGTGAGGCGATCGAAACGCTCGTCCTCAGGGAGCAGGTCATCGACGTCGTTCAGGCAGTACCCGATGACGACGCGATCGAACCGAGCCGTCGGCTGTTGTCGTACCAGCCAGTCGATCTCGTCGCGCGTGGACCATCCGATGCCCCCAGCGTTCCAGACCTCCGTCGTGCCGGGCGACCGCTGCTCGAGCGCGGAACGAACAAGATCCGGGAAACGATCGTCCGGGTCGGTCACGCCGTATCCAGCCGTGAACGAGTCGCCGAGGAAGGCGATGCGAGTCACCCCGGCCGCCTTCGTCGCCGGTGGCTCTCGATCTCGCATCTCGAACGAGTTCAGGTCCCAGTGCCGACGGAACCAGCGCCAGTTCGAGAGCGTGAGGCCGTACGAGTCCGTTGCGTCTTGCCCGTAGCGGAACCAGGTTTCCGCCGCGAGTGCGGTCCACGTGAGCAGCGTGACCAACACGAGGAGATTGCCCGCCACGAGCGTTCGCCATGTGCGATCGCGCGCTCGAACGCGCCGGAGCGCGACGACGGCAAACACCGTCACCACGATCGCGATGAACCCCAGCAACAGGTAGTCGCTGAGGAAGCCGGTCGGGGGCATCTCGTTCGGAGGCAGCACGGGTGGGCGCAGTCTAACCCGCCCTTCTCACCGCGTCGGCGCGACCTGCGGCCGGACGGCAGCAACGACGAGGGATGGTCGCCGTGAAGTCCGGCGTCGGACCAACGACAGAGTGTCCTGACCGAGCGGGGGCCGCGAGGTCAAGGCGGACGCTGCGTGGTCAGGGGCCCATCCCCCCAACGAGCCGTGTCAACGCAGCGATCGTGGTCCCGGCGATGTGTCAGGCGTCGCAACGTGGCGAGAGGGTCGGGTAGCCCGGCCTTCTCACCACGTCGGCGCGGCCTGCGGCCGGAGGGCCAGCACTACGAGGGATGGACGCCGTGAAGCCTGGCGTCGGACCAGCGGCAGAGTGTCCTGACCGAGCGGGGGTCGCGAGATCAAGGCGGACGCAGCGTGGTCGTGGCCCATCCCCCCCAACGAGCTGTGTCAACGCAGAGATCGTGGTCCCCGCGATGTGTCAGGCGTGGCGACGTGGGTGGAGTCGAGGGCGGACGCGGTGACCGGTGGGTCGGAGGTGGTCGCGGATGCGACCTGCGCCGGGTTCGCCGACGCCCTCTCCCCGGGCGACTCGCCCCGGTTCCGTCTTCCGCCCCCGCTCATCAAACCGGACGTGCGGATTTCCCGCATCCGGCTTCCCGACTGGGTTCACGACTCGGCTCCCACAGGCCGCCCAAGCTGCACCCATCGCAGTCGGAGCACTCCGAGTTCGCCGTGGATGACGGCATCGGAGAAGCGCCGCGTGCCGCGCCCCGGCACCTTGTGACGACGTTGAAGGAAGTTGCGCACGTTCTTCGCACGCAGTTCCTCCGCAAGCCCTTGCAGCCACTCCACTCGCCCCGCCAACTCGATCCGACCGAAGTCCACCCCGTCCACACCCGGCGCGCCGCCGTTGGCACGGCAGCACGCGTACGCGTGGGCCAGGATGTCGCTTCGGTAGACCTTGTCGTAGAGAGCGTGGAAGCGCTGCTCCGGCCTCTGCTTCGCCACCTCGTAGAGCTTCCTCTGAAGCCGACGGATCTTCTCGGGAGTCACTAGGCTCACGCCAATCCCCGATCCTCGACTCGGTCGAAAGCGTCCCAGAAGTAGGGCTCCTTCCCTCCGCCGGCATTACCCGGCCTCAGCGGTACTACGAGCCCCTCCGACTTCCGATCGCGCCGACCCCAGAAGGGACGTTGCGGGCTGCGACCCCGCACACGATCGGATCTCCCACGTTGCGCGCACATCC
>JAJFFG010000035.1 GCA_021776825.1 Planctomycetota bacterium | reverse complement strand
CACGACGACGGCCACGGGAGGCTCTTCGGGAGATCGATGGTGTGCGCACGACGCTCGCCCGGAAGGACGCTCGCCAACCGAGCGGCGTGCGAGCGGCGGGAGATCGCGCTCCTACTCCACCGCGAAGCGGTTTAGTCCAGTGGTCACTCTGTCAACTAGCTCGGCGTACGTGCCCGCTGCTCAGGCTCGGAGGCTGACGTCGTCACCACCGTCCCCCGTCCCAGCCCGCCGAATTGAGCCACGTACGCTATGGCCAGCGTCACGCGGGGACGATCGACGTGCGTCCGTCCCACTCGCCGTACTCGGCGATGCACGTGAACCGGAGCGTCGTGAACTCGCGGTGGAAGTCCTTGCGGTCGCGCTCGACCATGGCGACGGCGTGCCGGTCGGGTTCTGGGACGGAGTCGCGACCGCGAACCATGTCGGTCATCTCGCGCGCAGTGCGCCAGACGGTGAAGGTGGAGATCGTCCGCCATGGCCGAGTGGCGGCGAGCGCGAGGGTCGTTCCCGGGTGATCTCGGATGAGTCGTTCCACCGGCTTCCCCCAGCGAATGAACCGGGGGGCCTGCAAGAGCCGTAGGCGCGCCAGCGTCACCGCGACGACGGGCGCGTTCGGGTCAGTCTCCTCGGCGGTAGCCGGTAGGTCACCGAACTCGGTGACGTGTCCCCAGCGACGAAGAAACCGCAGGCGCACGTGCCACCCCGCCGCAAGCGAACGGCCGAGTCGCGTGCCGGCGAGGAAGTCGTCGACGGCGTCCTCGTTCTCCCACGCGGCGAACATCGCCAAGCGGCCGAGCTGCCATCGTCCCGCTGATGCGATCGAGGCTCCGAGACGCATCGGGACCATGCACTCGGCACGATGAAGTCCACGGACCATCCCCGAAGTCGGCGGTCGCAAGAGGGCCGCGGCCACCCTCGCCACTCCCGGTCTCGCCAAATGGAAGGTGTGGACCGTCACGACGACAGCGTACCCCACGGCGTCGATGCGAAGTTGTGCGGGTGGTATGGCTCGGAGCACGACGCGGGCATGCGGTCGACTGGGTCACTCAACGGTAGTCAGCCGGTGTCAGGAACCGTTCGTCGCTCGACACCGAACGCCGTCGCCAGGCACAGGTGTTCGGGGTAGCCCGACGAACGGTTCCTGACACGGTCACTCTGACGCCGTCATTCTGCGGTGGTGCCCGACCGTCTCGCCGCGTTCCGCAGTCGCGGTCAGGGCAGCTTGATCGTGTCGGGGCGGCGTCGCGTCCAGGTGCGGGTCTCCGCTCCGGAGTCGACGCTTCCCGTGGCTTCGACCTCGAGCTCCACCGTGATGTCCTCGGTCAGTTCGAACGCGAGATCCACGCGGGAGGCAGAGAGGGCGAACGTGCCGTCGGTCTGTAGCGTGAGCTTGATCCGGCGACGATCGTCGCGATCCGAGCGCTTGCTCGTCCAGACGGCGCGGCCGTTGCGCCTCACGCGCCAGCCGCGATCGCTCGCGGGGATCTCGAGGACCCACGCGTCGGTCCCATCTCCGATGCGAATCGTGCGCGCGGGGAAGCGGGGATCGAACTGCGTCACGACCTGCTTCGAGAGGTCCGTCGTGGGGCTGATGCCCCGGACGCGAAGCCTGTCCCGTCCGGCGCGGGCGCTGTCCTTCAACTTGCCGGACTGCACCTGCAGGTCGAGGGACTGGAACGTCAGCGTGCCCGAGATGCTCTGCCCGTCCGGGTTGCGGACCGTGACTTCGCGGAGCGCGGAGCCGAACGGGTTCTGCACCTCGATGACTGCGGTGAGGGACGTCTCGGAGTTGAACGTCACGGAGTCCACGCGGATGCCGTCGCGGAAGTTCACGGTCGCGCCGTCCACGAACCCGGTGCCGGAGACCTCCACTGACTGCAGCGCGCGCGACGAGATCGTCGCCGGAGCGAACTGCACGTCGTCAGCCGGCCCCGGCCCACCGCCGGGTCCCGGGCTCGTGCTGCCCAAGAGGACCGCCACCGCGTTCTGCGTCCAGTTGGCGGTCACGAGGTCGATGGCGCCGTCGGCATTGAAGTCCGCCACGGCGATGCCCTGCGTGACGCCCGTGGTGAGGCCTGTCTCGCGTGCGAGCGGCTCGGCGAAGTTGCCGGCGCCGTCGTTCACGTAGACCTCCGCGAATCCGGCCGGATCGGCGACCGCAAGGTCGGCGTCGCCGTCGGCGTCGAGATCCTGCGCGACGACGTGAGTCCGGATGGTGTCGCCGATCGTCCGCAGCGTGTTCAGGTTGCCCTGCCCATCGTTCAGCAGAATGCTCAGGCTGACGATCGCGCCGCCGGCGGATCCACCACTGAACTGGTTGCTGACGGCCACGTCGACGCTGTCGTCCCCGTTGAAGTCCGCGAGCGACACCGTGAACGCGCCCGCGGCGACGTCGGCGTGCGTGAAGAACGAGAAGTTGCCCGAGCCGTCGTTCTTGTAGACCCGCACCCCGCCACCGGACGTCGAGACGACGATGTCCTGGTCGTCGTCGCCGTCCATGTTCGCGCTGGCCACCCAGACGACACTCGGGTCGTTCAGTGAGTCGAGCGCGGGGAAGCTCCCCCCGGGCGCGAAGCCGCCCGCTCCGTCGTTCAGGAGAATGGCGACTTCGTCGCCGCTCGCGACCACGGCGAGATCGGGGCCGTTCACACCGTCGAAGTCCGCGATCACCGAGTTGGTACCGCTCGAGACGGCGAGGTCCGTGCCGGTGAAGTTTCCGGTGCCGTCGTTGAGCAGCACCCGCAGCGGTGCACCGCTCACCACGAGGTCGTCGCCGTTGCCACCGTCGAGATCCGCCACGGCCACGTGAACGGGTCCCGCGCCCGCATCGAACGACACGGCATCACCGAAGTCCCCCGTGCCGTCGCCGAACAGGATCTTCACGTCGTTCGTGAACCAGCCCGGGGCGGCGACGTCGGTGAATGCGTCGCCGTCGAAGTTGCCGACGGCCACCCGGAACGGTGACCCCGGCACGCCGTAGAGCACACGCTCCTCGAAGCCGAGGTCCGCGATGGCGTTACCCACGATCGCGGTGACACCCAGGCCCACGATGACTCCGATGGCTCGTCGCATAGCTCGCTACCCCCTGCTGCGCCCTGAGACTCTGGATCGTAAGGGAAGTCGGCGATCCGAGGCTCGCAACGGTTTCCGGTTCCTCGGATCGGGAGCCTGAAGTGCCGAGACGGGTGGATTCTCCCGCCGTGAGCGTTCCTCCGGTCTTGCCGATGGCGGGCCGAGCGCTTGTCGTGAACGGGCGCTCTGCCAGGTGCCAGGTGCCAGGTGCCAGGTGCCAGGTGCGGGGCGCAGGGGTGCAGGGGCGAAGATCCACGCACGGTGGAAGAATCCACCGGTCTCCGTGCTCGGCGAATTGACCCTGGGTCAGTATGTCGACCGGCGTTGGAGCTGACCAGGCGGACCGCTTCGGTCGCCTCATGTGGAATGCCGAGAACGGTGAACTCCGCCACCGTGAGCGATCGTGCGGAGCTCCTCGGGACCTCCGCGCGTCGGTCGTGCGCGGCTGCATCTGCTCGACGTCGGCGCATGCGCGAACATCCACGCACGGCGGAAGAATCCACCGGTCTCCGCATTCGTTCGCGACAACTACCCAGACAGCGAGGGCGCGGGGGCGGCGCCTGGCCCAGGGGCCGGTAGGGTGCTCCCCGTGAGGTCACTTCTCGTCGCTCCGCTCCTTCTCGTCGCCGCAGCGATCGGTCCGTCGTCCGCTGTCGCTAATGACGGCAACGGCGACCCGATCGCGGCGCTCGAAGCTGCGGACTCCCTGCTGGAACAGGAGAAGTGGTCGGCGGCTCTGAAGGCGCTGCGAACCATGCTCGACGAGTTCCCCGGAGATGCGCGGCTGCTGCCACACCTCGAGCTGATCGAGACGCGGCTGGTCGTGGCCCGCTTCCGCGCAACGACGCGCAAGCTCAAGGCGGCGAACGTGATCGGGCCGGGCGCGACGAAGCTGAACCCGACGTCGTTATCGGCCGAGTTCAAGTTCGATGACACGGCCGGCGAACTCTGGAGCGGCGGCAACTCCGTGCGCTGGTTCGAGGTCGATCTCGCGCCGCCATTCAGCATCACGATGACCGCACAGGGCGTGGTGACGAAAGATGGCAACCGCTCGATCGAGTTGCGAACGTCGTACTTCGTACTTCGGAAGATGGAAGGGGCGACGACGACGAGCATCCGCGTCAAGCCCGGCTGCTTCATCCGGAACCCCGACTCGAATGCTGGAACGGCCAGTGCGGTACTGATGAACGTGGACGCAGAAATCGCCGAAGTCGTGCCGGGACGGACGCCGACCACACTCGCCACGGGCTCCTCCATGGCGGACTCGTTCGACAGGAAGATGACACTCACCGCGTCCAACAAGCGCGTCACCTTCAAGTGCTTGGGCAGCACGTTGAAGGCCGATACGCGACTGCGCAGCTTCCGGCTCGGTCTATTCGTCGGCAACGCGAAGGACATCAAGATCAAGGCGCGACTCGACCGGGACTGGGCGGAGCGGGCGCTGGAGAAGGCGTGGGACGACGCACTGCTGGACTGGGCGGCGGCGAAGCACAACCGGAAGCGCGACCTGCCCGAGTGGATGTGGAAGGCACTCGAGAATGAGGTCGCCGGAGGCTCCCCGGACGAAGACGAGATTGCTCGCACTGCGACGTGGGCACGCGGAGTCGATCACGTCGCGACGGAAGGTGACGGCCGTGCGCACGCCATCTCCGACGCGGCCCGCGCGGCGTTCGGCGCAGCGCTGGACGCCGTCGATGTGGCCCGTTGGTGGGCAGCGGATCGTGCGCTGACGACTGCGATCGACGCCGAGCCGGGGTTCGTTACTGCGCGGTGCTGGCGAGCGTTCGTCCGGACCGAGCTACGGCGATGGACCGATGCCGCGAGCGACGCAAGCGACGTCAGTGAGGGTCACGCCTCCGCTGTGCTCGCGCTTGCCCGCGCTCGCATCGCGGTGCACGACGGGGACCTCGGTCGCGCGGAAGACGTGCTCGCAGAGGCGGCTCAGTCTCAGCTCGCCGGTACGCGCTGCACGGCGCTGCTGCAAGCCGTGCGCGACGTCCGCGCGGGACCCGGGTTCGAGAAGGCGGAGGGCGCCATCGTGGGACGCTTCCGCGTAGTCGGGGAAGTCTCGAAGGAGGCTTGTTCGGCGCTCGCCCGGCGGCTGGACGACGCAGATCGCACGGCCGATGCGCTGGCACCTGCCGTTCCAAGGGACACGGCCAAGCGCGTCGTCTACGCATTCGATCAGGTTGGATCGTACGACTCGCGAGCGCAACGCTCCGACCTGGTCGTCGGCTACGGTTCGGCGGGTTTTCTCGGTCACGTCCCGACTCTGCTCGTGGTCGCTGACGGCGAGGGCGCGGACGGGGACAGCGCGGACGCGGACCGCGTGCTGCGGCAGGTCGTGTGGTGGGAGCGCCTGGATCAGCTCGTCTCCGCCGCGCCGCCCTGGCTCGCAGTGGGTGGCGCCGAGCTGATCCGGGATGGTGATCCGCGGGAGTCCCTGATGGATGCAGCGATCGACCCGCGCACGTTCGTGTCGGCGGGCGAACTCCTCCGCACAACCGAGATCGCGCAGGACTCACCGCTCCGTGGTCAGAGTCGGGAGTTCGTACGCTTCCTGGCGACGAGCGACGACGCAACCCGGAGCACACTCCCCGCTGACGTTCTGCGGGCGCTCGCGACAGAGAACGACTGGTACGAGATCCTCGCCGACGGAGATCTCGCGAAGCGGCTCGAGGCGGCCGCGGCAGCCTTCGACGCGAAGAACTGAGGGAGCGCGCGGCCAGGGCCCCGAACGCCCCCGGGGACACGTGCAACGAAGCAACGTGTTGCGTCCGCGCGGCGCCACCGCCGACAGCCGCACGCTACGCAGCGCAAGACGGTACCCCGTCCGATTCTCCGGACGCCCAACTGGGAGCTTCGTCCCAACCGGGCGTCCGATGCGATCGGGCCGGCGCCTACTCCCCGGAGTCGTCCCCGGCGCTGTCAGCGGCGTCGTCAGCGGTCGCCTCCACGCGCTTGACGGAAGACGTGGACTTCACGGCTACCGACATGGACGAGCCGGGCATCTGCGGGTTGGGCATCGTGACCTTCATGACGTTCTCGCCGGAGGTCTCCACCAGCAGCCCGTCGGCGCGAGAGATCTTCCCCTCGCCCTGACTGGCGGACTCGTCGATGGACGTGCCCTCCGCCGTGCCCTCACCGGCGGTGATCTTGGTGACGGCGGTGTACGAGGCTGTGCGGCCGTCGATGGCGCCGGCGGTCATGACGCTGGCGATGTCGAGGCTCATTCCGGGGCGGGGCTTCATGTTCAGGTCGTGGTTCCACGTGCCGCCGGTGGCCACCGGCTCGTCCGGGAGCTTGGAGAAGAAGCCACGGACCGTCTCCGTCATGTCTGCCGCCGACACGAATTGGGCAAGCATGGGGTTGCCCGCGGTGGCCCCGTCCACGATGGCCTGGATGCCGCTGATGTCGCTGACGTTGCCCTTGGCGTCCATGTTGGCTGTCACGGTCTCGCCGCCGAGGGCGCTCAGCACCTTGTCGATGCCCATGCCCATGGGGTCCGCGTTGCCCGCAGGATCGCCGGTGTCGTACGAGATGGTCCCGCCCATCATGGCGCTCTCCATGGAGCCCGAGACGCGGTCGAACTTGACGGCCACAGCGCGCACGCCGGCGTCGTCGACAGCGGTGATCGTCATCGTGACCTCCGCCTTGGTCTTCGAGACCACGGAGAAGGCCATGCCGCCCATGTCGATGTCCTGCGTTGACGCGGACTCGGCGACGTAGGACACGCTCGTTCCCGCGGGAGCGGTCACGGTGAGCGTGACCGGGTCGGTGACCAGCTTGTCGAGGGCGGCCTGCTCGGCGGCGAACTTCTCGGCGGCAGCCTTCTCGGCCGCTGCCTTCTCCGCCGCGGCTTTCTCGGCGGCGGCTCTCTCCTCCGCAGCCTTGTCGGCGGCGATCTGCTCAGGCGTGCGCGTGACGGCCTTGTCCTCTGCCCCGCATCCGGCCAGCAGGCCGGCGGCCAGGCCGGCCACGACGAGTCCGCTCTTCCAGGTCATCTTCATGGTGTGTGTCCTTCGTTCTTGGGCGGCGCCTGCGGGTCCCGCGGCGCCGGGCGGGCATCCTATCGCTCCTTCCAGGCGCCGAAGTTGAACTCCGGCCCGGGAGCGTCGACGACGTGACCTTCGAGGCCTGACGGTCGTCATACCGTCCCCAGGGTCAGGGCGACGGATCGAGTCGGCGGATCGACCCTGGGTCAGTATGAGCGTGGGTCAGCATGAGCGGGCTAGAACGCCAGATGCACCACTGCGGTGGCGACCGACCGTGGATCGGGACGCTCGTGGAGTGAGCTCCACATCGTTCGGACGCTTCGGCTGACCATGCCGTTGAACGTCTCCTCGCCGTTCACCGTCACGATCACCGGTGCGTCCAGGTCGAGGAGTTCGTCGGACAGTCGCAGCGTGAGCTCCTTCAGCCCGTCGGCCTGGATCTCCACGCGCTGCCCCTTGACCTCGGCCCGCACCGTCTGCCCGAGCTTGGCGGACCCCTGCGGCAGAGAGAGCCAATAGAAGCGCTCATGGGTGCGCGCGCTCTGGTGCCACACGACGCTCTTGGGCCACGGGTTGCGCGTGTACCCGGCCATCCAGGGCAGCGCTTCGACGTCCTTGCCGTCCATCCAGTGCCCGAGCCCCTCGTAGATCGTGACCTTGTGCGGGTAGCCGTCGGGGTCGCCTTTCCGCAGCGTCGCCAGCTTCTCTCCCCACGCCTTGGCGACCTTGTTGCGGTCGTAGGCTGCATCGTTCCCACCCATGAAGATCATGAAGGGGAGATTGCGGAGGCCGAGGGGACTGGCGTCGTTGGGATGCCCCGCCATCATCGACGCCGCCGCGAAGCGATCCGCCATGCGGGGAGCCAGCTGATAGACGCCGTCTCCTCCGGCCGAGTACCCCATGAGGTACACGCGATCCGAGTTCACGCCCCGCTCTTGCACGAAGTTCGCGATGAGCCGATCCAGCAGGTCATCGATGTGCGCCTCGTGCCAGAGGTTCCACGTATCGGTGGGCGCCCGTGGCGCGACGACGATGCCCTCAGTCGGGGCATACAGCCGGATCTGGTTCTTCCACTGCTGGTCGTTCACCTGACTGGGCGCGCCCCCGCCGCCGTGCATCGAGATGAAGAGTGAGCGTTCGCCGACCTCCGCAGTGCCGAACGTCTTCTCCAAGTACTTCATCTCCTTGCCGGCCGCCTTCACGACCTTGGCCTGGAGGTCCCCCGCGAGTTCCTCGGAGTCTCCCGCGAGAAGAGTCTGCCAGAGGAGGTCCGCGACCTCGGAGGCCTCGACCTTGGTGAGCGGCCCTTCCGGCACGGACAGATATCGCTCCGCGGGCGAGAGAGCCAGCCAGTCCTTCACGAGGCCGATGCTCGTGCTCGCCTCGCTCAGCTCGTCCCAGATCAGGTCCTCGGTGACGGCCTCCGCTGTCGTGACCTGCAGAGCCACGCTGCGCTCCTCCGTGCCGTTGACGATCCGGAGCCGGTAGGTTCGCCCGGGTCGCACGTTGAACGATGCCATGTCGTTCAGGTCCGCGGTTCCGGCAAGGGTGAGAACCGAACGGAGCTTCCTCCCGGTGGAGTCCAGGAGGTCCACCGGCAGGGCCAGACGGTTGCCGTCCCGCTTGTCCCACGCGCGCAGGAACACGGTGGCTTGCGCGTCCCTCGTCGCGTCCGGCTTGACGTAGCGGGACGTCACGTTGAGCGCCGGCACGCTCTTGTCGTCAAGGCTCCACACCATGGGGAAGTGATCGACGGTCCGCTTCCACGACGAGGCCCAGATCGCGTGCTTCCAGTCGTCCCCGATCGCCTTGGAGGCATCACCGCTGAACCAGCCCCGGTTCAGGCCCTTCTGGTCGTACTCATCCGCGCCGGTGAAGAACCACTCGCCACCGTCGTAGATCTCCACCCAGGTGTGGTTCCCGCGCTTGTTCGACCACAGGGCGGTGCCCGCCACGCGAGCCGGAACGCCCACCGACCGGCACGCATCGACCAGGATGATCGACAACCCCGTGCACGTCGCCATCCCGAGTGCCTTCGACTCGGCGGGACTCTGGTTCGGGGCCTTGCGGCCGGTGTTGTAGTGGACGTCGAAGAGCTTGAAGAACCCCCGGTTGATGGCCTGCGCAGCCTCCGTCGACGTCGTGCTCGTCTGCACCAGCGCCTGGCACTGCGCGTAGAAGTCCGTCCGCCAGGCCTCGCGCGTCTCGTCCAACGAGGCGTAGGGCAGCACGTCGTTGAGGAAGACCTCCTCCGGCAACGCACGCGCCCACGCGAACTGCTCACGGGTCTTCAGCGCGAGCGTCAGGTTCTCCAGGAGAAAGTCCTTCGACAGGGAGCGGAGATCGCGGGCGGGCATGCCCTCGACGAGGAACGCTGCGGCCTTCTCACCGAAGGCCCCGTGGGACTCCGCGGCCGCACTCATGAAGCCTCGGATCTCGCCGGCGTTCTCTCCGGCCGCGGCCAGTTGCTTTTCGAGGGTCGTCTCGCCCGCGGCCACCGAGGCCGTTGCGCCAATCACTGACATCGCCATCGACGCCGCCAACGCGATCGCTAGGTTCTTCATGCGCGAACACTAGCCCGCACCGCCGCGAACCCCACGCCGATCCTAGATCTCGCTGCGTTCTCGCGACGCCCTCGTGAACGATCCGGGCCAACCCGGAGTCTCCCCACTTCCACGTCGCGGTAGGTCGGCGCAGGTCGCGCGTGCGATGCTGGGGTGATGACGCGCAAGCGTGCTCTTCTCGTCGCCGTCCTTGTCGCGTTGTTCGCGCTCGCCGGGCTCTCCATACGATCCTGCGTGACCGCGGGCGACGGGAAGAACGCACCCGTGCGGCCACGTGGCGCGACGTCGGAGCCGCGGACCAGAGAACTCGCCGTGGTTCGGCCGGAGCGTCGCCGGACCGTGCCGACCGATGAGTCGTCCGCTGCGGCCGTCCCGTCATCCGCGGGGTCGGATGCCGACACCGCCGACACTGCTCAGGGCGACGGCGGCGTCGACGAGGTTCGACTTGTCGTCACGGCTCGCGATGGCACGGGACGCCCCGTCTCCGGCGTGGCTGTGACGGTCCGTCCCCTTCGTCGCTTCGAGACGTCGCTGTCGTCCGGCGCACCGTTGCTGCTGGCGCAAGGCAGCGCCCAGCCCGGCTCCGAGCGGGCGGCGCGCCTACACGGCACGACCGCCGACACCGGTGTCGCGCAGATTGCGGTCATGCGGGTGCCGGATCTCCGCGTGACTGGCCGCTCCGACGCGTGGACCGGCCAGGTCGACGTGACGCCCGCGAAGGACGCCGTGACCGTCGACGTCTCGCTGACAGTCGTACCGGCGTTTCGACTCGAGGGGCGCGTCGTCCACGACGACGGGACGCCAGTGAGCAACGCGCGGATCTATATCGCTGTCCCTCTGCCCGGTCGCGCGCGACGGATGCCGCGGCGGCTCCAGGTGGTGAACAGCGACAAGGACGGGCACTTCACGTGCGGCTCTCACCCCGTGCCGGACACGCGCATCGTCGAGTGCTACGTCATGGCGGGCACCGTCGCCGGGGCCTCGAGCCGCTTCCCCGTCACAGCCGGACTGCGCGGTGACGTCGAATTGGTGATCCCGCGCGGCACCGTGATTCGCGGCCGGTGTGTAGACGAGGAGGGCGAGCCGCTCGCCGGAGTGCGCGTTCGCGGGATCATGCCGCCGACCGGGGAGATCACCATGTCCGGCCGCGACGGGCGCTTCTCGATGCCCGTGCCGGGGGGTGGTGGCGGTCTCCTGTTCTTCCTCGCAGGCCGGGTCCACTCGGCGCTCCGCGACCTGCACGGTCCGCCGGAGGGTGTCGACATCGGCGACGTCCTCATCCCCCGCGGAGGCACGATTGCCGGGCGTCTCATCGATGACGAGGGGCACGCGATCGCGGGAGTGGAGGTCGTGCTCATCGATCCCTGGACGGAACATGCCGCCGCGCGCCCGAAGACCGACGCAGAGGGCGCGTTTGGATCCGAGGTCATCGGTGCCGGGACCCACTTCGCCCTCGCCGCGGTCCGGCGATCGGGCGACCCACCGGGACTGCACTGCTACTTCCGGTTCGAGGGGCTGCACGCCGGCGACACGGACCTGACGCTGACCGTGCCGCGCGGCGTCTGGGTCGAGGTGGTCGTGCACGACGTGACCAGCGGCGCGCCGTTGCAGTTCGAGAAGGGCGTGTTCACCCTGGTTCGGGATGGCGCACCCCACATCGTTCCCGTGCATCGCGTCTTCGAAACGGGCGGGGAGACGCGCAGCTCGTTCATGGTTCAGGTCCCGGCGCCCGGAAGCTGGAGCTTCGAGGTGGAACTTCCGGTGTCCGGCCGCGCGGATCGGCGCACGTTCGTCGTTGCGGAGGAACCGGGCGCCCCGATCGTCCTGACGCCCCGCTGACGGCTCTCCGGCGAGCATGTCACGGTGAGCGCATCGTCCCGTCGTGTCATGCCGTCCCCGTCATACAGTCCCGGGGTCAGTTAGGCATACCGTCCCAGGGTCAGTTCGCCGGGCTGGCCGCTCCGTCGCGACCCAGGGTCAGGGCGACCGACGGAGTCGGCGGATCGACCCTGGGTCGGTATGCGTGGGTCGGTATGCGTGGGTGCGAAGCGAGGCAGGTCCGCCCGAATTGACCGATCTGCAGGCCCGCCTACGATCGACGATGCGCGTCGGAGGAAGGACCGAACATGTACTCGCATCGTGCACTGAGGGTCGCCGCAGCGGTCGCTCTCATGGGGAGCGTCGCACTCGCAGAGGATCAGGTATTCGACTTCGAGGTCGGAGAGCCCATCGGAAGCGGAGATCTCCTCCCGCGAGCGGCGATGACGCTCGACCTGGACGGAGACGAGTGGGTCGACATCGCCATCCTCACCATCGATCCCGCGGACTCCGCGCCGATGATCCGGACGTGGAGCAACGTCGAGGGCAGCTTCCCCGCGTTCGTGGATGCGAAGTTCACCGATTCACGAGCCCTCGCGCGGTTCACTGAAGCGACTCCCGGCGACCTCGAGGGCGATGGGTCTCACGCGATCTACACGTTCAGCGGCGAGATCTTCCGCATCGACGTCGATGGTGCGGATGCCGCGTTCGTCCCGATGACTCAGACCGGCAACAAGGTCGCGGCGATGAACATCGCAGATCTGGACGGCCGCCCCGGAGACGAACTCATCGTGACCGTTGGTCCGGTCGGGAACTTCACGACCAGTGTCTACACGAGCGATGGCGACGGTGGCCTCACGCTCGTGAGTTCCATCGATCACTCGTTCCCGAACGTCGGTCTGCGGTCGAACGCACGACGGCTGACCGGCGACATGGATGGGAACGGCACGACCGACGTGGTGGTGTTCGCATCGCATCAGTTCGGCGCGGACGTGCGGATCCTCTGGAACGACGGAAACGGCATCCTCTCGATCGACGAGCGTTCCGACCTCGATCGCTTCACGGTCGGATACGACACCGGCGTGGCGGACATCGATGGTGACGGCGCCGACGACTTCCTGAACGGGTACACGGTGGAGCTGGCCATCGGGACGCCGCAGCAGCGGCGCGAGGATCGCGTGCAAGTGACGGGTCTGTATTCGCAGGCCGCTGATCTCGACGGCGACGGCAAGGCCGAGGGCATCGTGATTCAGTCGATCGTCGACGTCGGCTTCGGGTCGTACAGCGCGCCGCTCACGGTGCTCGGGAAGTTCGAGATCCCTGCCGGTCTGGACCGACGCGATCGTTTTCTGCGGCTCGCTGGAGTGGCCGATCTCGATCGCGATGGCTCGGTCGATGTCGTCCTGCACGACGAGCCCGTCGGCACGTTCACCGCCATGGGCGTCGCGGTCTTCCGTCAGGTTGGATTCCCGGTCCCCGCGCAGCTCGCGGTCGCATCGGAGCCGCTCTCCTCGAGCGGGGCGAGCGTCATCGAGATCAGTGGGATCAACTTCGTTCCGGAGACCGTCGTCGAGTCCCTCGGTCGCGTTTCGGTCCTGACCACCGAGTTCATCGACGCCACGCGCCTCCGCGTCGAGATCAGCGTCCCCGCGGGAGTCGGCGCTTCTGCGTTCGAGTCACTGCGCGTCGTCAACCCGGACGGTCGAGCTGATGAGGTGAGCGTCCCCGTGACCGGCGTCGTTCTCTCGGCGGCACGGGGCGTCGTTCGCGATCGCGCGGGGCCGTTCCGCGACAGCGTTGTCCTGAGCTCCGGCATCGCGTTCACGGATCTCTCCGCGTCCGGCGCAGCCGTGGACCCGCGAGACGGCCTCAGCTTGGAGATCGGTAGCGGAGACGATCGCATCGTGATCGACACGAGCGCGACCTCCGATGCGTGGCGCCGGGTGCGCGGGCGCGAGGGCGAGCCGTCGCGCTGGGTCTGGAGATCGGCGCCCGGGGCGTTCCCACGCGTGAACGTTCGCTTCGACACGCGGAAGGGGCGCCTGCTCCTGCGCGCTCAGGCCCTCGAACTCCCGGCGTCCATCGACGACAGCCTTCCGCTGCGCGTCGTGATCGCTGGCGAGTCAGCTGACTTGGAACAAGCGGGACGCGTGCGGCAGCGTGGCTCCAATCGGAAGATCATCCTGCGCCGCTAGCTCTGCATCGCGAACGAGCACTCACCCGCCTGAACGGTCCCCCGAGCGGAAGACACGGCGCCGGTCTCGGTACGTTCCTGAGCTAGCGGTCGAGGTCGCCGATCGCCTCGAACTCCTTCAGCTTCGGGTCCGGGCCGTTCACGGTGTTGAAGTCCGCGATGGGGCCCAGGAGCGCGTCGTTGCCGGGGCCGCCGTTGATGAGGACCTTGCCGTCGAGCGTGTTGCCGTCGAGGACGATGATGTCGTCGCCGGGGCCGCCGAGGAGCGAGAGCTTCGAGCCGAAGAGAGAGTTGGTCAGGTCGATCCCGTCGGCGCCGTCACCCGCGTTGACGCGGAGCGGTCCCTGCGCCTCCGTGCCGTTCTGGAAGAAGATCGTGTCGGCTCCGCCGCGGGTGTCGATCGAGACCTTGCCCGCGAGCTGCGCGTCGACGAAGCGGACCTCGTCGGCGGCGTCGGAGCTCCGCACCGTGACCTTCTTCGCGAACGTGTCGCCGATGGACCTGAGTTGGATCGAGCCGCCAGCGACCGAGATCTTGACCGGCCCGTCGAACGTCGCGTCGGACGGGCCGAGCACGTTCTGGCCAGCCCCGGCCGCGATCTTGACGGACTTCGAGCACCGCGCGAGCGGCATGTTCAGGATGTCGTTGCCAGCGCCGAGTGACACCTTCAGCGGGCCCGCGAACTGCGCCCCGCGGAGTGTGAAGAAGTCGAAGTCGTCGCCGCCGGCGATCTTCGCGCTCTTGCCGACGGAGAGCGCCTCGGTGGTGATCCCGTTGCTGCCCGGACCGAGGTCCACGTTCATGCGGCCGGCGATCTCGACGAAGTAGAAGTCCAGGACGTTGCCGTCCGGCCCCGGGCGGACGCGTAGATCGTCGACAAGTACGCCCGGCTTCCCCGGGTAGTAACTGGCGAGGTCGAGGCGGTTGGATCCGGCGCCGAAATCGGCATCGACGTCCCCGAGGGCCAATGGCGCGTTGTCGTCACCGAGGCCGTCGATGGTGTCGTCGCCGTCGCCCATGCGGATCAGGAGGCGACCGCGCGGCGTCGGCATGACGACGGGATCGGCACCGCCGTTGATGGTCGTCCCGCCCGTGCCGGCGACCCTGAACTCGCCCGGCTGGTTCGTCGGATTGAGGGTGAGGGAGTTGTCCCCTCCGTCGCCCGTGATCAGGACGTTGCGGCCCTTCTCCTCGACGATGACGTCACCGTCGGCGGCGGCGAACGTGGCGGCGAGACAAAGCGTCCCGGCAGCGGCGAGCACGTGTGAGTTGCGCATTCCGGGAGATTAGCAGCGCATAAGATGGCGGCGCAAAGGCTGGGGATTTGAGGGTCGGGCGCACCGTCGCACGGCCAGGGACGATGTGAGAATCCAGGCGTAGAACTCAGCACAGCCGAATTCGGGTCAGTGGCAACGACGACAACCAACTCGGCGCTCGGCGTCGCAGCTGGGGCTCAGGAGTCGACGCAGTTCCCAGCATCCCCACCTCCACCGGTGGGGCGTCGGTCGAGGCCGCGCGATAGGCTGTCGGCATGCGTTCTCGACCCGCCGTGCTGCTGCTCGCGTTCGCGGCTGCGGCGTCCGTAGCGTTCGCGGACGGGAAGCGCGCAGACGGGAAGCGCGCGGAGCCGCTGCCCGAGGGCCCGGGACTGTCGAAACAGTACCCCGGCGACCGCGGCATCGCGGGCGCCGAGGGCGTGCTCGTCGCGGAGAGCTTCGAGGAAGGCGACGTCGCCGCGCTCTCGTCGCGCTGGCGCGAGGTCAAGAACCCGGGCGGCAAGGTGCTCGCGCTGGTCGAGGACGTGCCCGACGGCGCGCACGGCAGCCGAGCTCTCGAGGTCACCGCCACCGTGGGGGAGAACACCGGCGGGCATCTGTACACCACGTACGCGGGGCAGGACCGCGTGCACGTGCGCTTCTACGTGAAGTTCCTCGACGAGGAGTACGTGCACCACTTCGTGACGCTCGGCGGCTACCGCCCGGCGACGCGCTGGCCGCAAGGCCACGCCGGCGAACGGCCTAAGGGCCACGAGCGCTTCACGGTCGCCATCGAACCGCATGGGAAGAACGGCCGTGAGAAGCCGCCCGGCGCGTGGACGTTCTACAACTACTGGCACGAGATGAAGCCGTCCGCCGGCGGTCGTCACTGGGGCAACGGACTCGCGCCCGTAGAGACACAGCGTGTGCCTCGCGACCGGTGGCAGTGCGTCGAGGTCATGGTCGCGCTCAACACCGTCACCGAAGAGCCCGGCGGCGAGCCCGACGGCGAGCTCGCGCTCTGGCTGGATGGCAAGCTCGTGGCCGACGTCCGCAGCGGGGTCCCTCGCGGACCGTGGAGCGGCATGGGGTTCCGGCTGCTCGACCGCGGCGGCGAACCGTTCGAGGGCTTCCGCTGGCGCAAGGACAAGGCGCTCCAGGCCAACTTCCTGACTCTGTCCCACTACGTCACCGCCGGGGCGATGCGCCGCAACGGCGTCAAGGACCCAGCGGGACGCCGCGTGCGCGTCCGCTTCGACCACGTCGTCGTTGCCGACCGCTACGTCGGCCCGATCATCCCGGCCCGCTGACCGAGCACGGTACGATATGGGGCGGGATCGGCGCGGCGCTGCGGCGCGCTGCAAGGAGGTGAGTGTGCGCATCCACGGATGGACACTGCTGGCAACCCTGGGCGTCCTGGGCGTCGCGATCGGCGCGACGGCATGGTGGATCGCCCCCGCGAACGCTGCGGTCGAGACGTACGACCTCACGATGAACGTGAAGGCGATGACGACCAACGGGATCCGGCTCAGAGTGAGGGCGACGGGGGAGATGACCTACGACACGGCCACCGGCGCATTCAGCTTCGACGTGTCCGAGGTTGACGCGCCGCCAGAGTTCAGGATCCGCGGTGCTGGCCTCCTCTCCGATGCGGAGAAGGCAATCGGGATGACCACCTACAACACCTTCACCGATCCTGATTCGACGCCCGACTTCACCGGCAACGCTCTCTTCGTCGGTCGGTTCAAGCGTGGCGGCGCGACGTTCGTCGGCAAGTTGACGGCGGTGAGCGACAACAACGGCACGGCGCCGTGGGGCTACACCTACAACGTCGGGAAGGTGAGGGCCGTCCGGCGGTAGCGACGAGGGCGGCGCCGGGCGCCGTAGCCATCCACCATCGCGTGCGCCTGCCAGCTGCTCCTCCACCAACGACCACAGCGCGACGAGTGCGCTCACCGCCGCGTTGGTGCGCGAGTGCCCTCGTGGCCCGCGAGATCCCGCGAGCGAGCGTCCTTCGAAGAGGAGGCAAGCCCATGTCGAGCGATGCGCTTGTTCACGTACAGGGGAACGATCCTTGGCCAAGTTCTCAAAGTTGTCCTCCGCCGAAATGATGGCGCTGGTACGGACGATCGGCAGCAAAGAACGCGACATCAAACTCCGGGCTGCCGACGATCTCGCTGAGTCATTCCTGCCCTTCCATCTTCGCTTGCTCCTGTCGTCACGCATGGTTCGCAGCCTCATCAAGTACATCTACTCGAAGAAGTTGCCCGGCGGGATTCCCTACATCGTGGCAAAGTCCCGCGCCATTGACGATATGCTCGAGAGCTCGTTGGCTGATGGAGATATCAAGCAACTGATCTTCCTGGGCGCCGGCTACGACTCTCGTGCATATCGATTCAAGCACCTGCTCCTCAAGACGCGGACCTACGAGATCGATCATCCGGAAATCACGAGTCGCAAGCGCGCCCACGTTGAGCAACTCGGGTTGGCGCGAGGCGACGTCCATTACTGCGCCGCAGACTTCAGCGCCGGGAAGGACGCCTTCGGACTGGATTGGCTGTCGGCCCAGGGGGTTCAGCGAAGCGCATCCACGGTGTTCATCATGGACGGCGTCTCCTACTTCCTCACGCCCGACGCGTTCAGGCGCGTTGTCGAGGTCATGGCGGAGTTTCCACCGGGGACCCAGGTCGTCTTCGACTATGCCTACGCGGAAATCCTCGAAGGGAAGACCTATCGAGGTAGCGAAGCGTTCAAGGCCTCTCTTGCGAAGATGGGGGAGCCGGTAACCGGTGGGATCGCCGAGTCGCGCATCGCCGAGTACTTGCAGGAGTTCGGATTTGAAGTCGTGTCCCTGCTTCGTCCTTTGGACATTGAGACGGACTACCTGACGAGTTCCAACGGCACGAGCATGGCTCCCTATGGATTCCTGGATATCGTGAGAGCGAGGAAGTCGGCCGAGTGAACGCGACATCCCGTCCCCGTCATCCCGTCGCAGGGTCAGTTCGCCTCGCTGACCGCTCCATGGCGACCCAGTGCCCGGGCGGACGACGAGCCCGTGCAGCGACCTCCCGTCGCAGGGTCAGTTCGCCGTACGAAGAGTTGGGAGATCTGCCGACTCCAGGTGTTCGCGGGAGCCGGGACAGTGAACAGTTACGACAACTACCTCCGTGCTCGGGCTCAGCGGCAATGCCTGAACGGGTCCCGTAGGCTGACCCGATGCTCAGACTGGACGCTCTCGGTCCGCACAACCTCGACGAGTTCGCCGCGTTGCTCGGCGGTGACGACTTCGGCGGCTGCTTCTGCGCGGTGTGGACCGCCCCTGGGTCCGACTGGGTCGCGCGCTGCGGCGACCCCTCGCGACCCAACCTGGACGTCACGCGCCGTCGCGTCGAGTCGGGCGAGCACGTCGGCTACTTGGTGCGCGACAGAGGCGAGCTCGTGGCCTGGACCGGCGCCGGGCCGAAGAGTGGGTTTTCCGCGCTCGCGAACCGCCTTGGCTCACGGCTGACCGCCTCGACGGCCGACGTGTGGAGCGTAGGCTGTCTCGCCGTATCGCGACCGCGGCGCGGGACGGGACTCTCGACCGCCATCGTGGAACAGCTGATCGGGCTCGCTCGCGCTGCGGGCGCGCGTGCCATCGAGGCCCATCCGACACGTCCGTGGGACGAGCCACGCAGCTATCGCGGCAGCCTCTCGATGTACGAGCGCCTTGGCTTCCACGAGGTCGGCTCGGAGCGGGACGGCGACGCCGAGATCCTGCTTGTGCTTCGCGACCTGCGATGCCGGGATAGTGGAAACCACGACAACTAACTCGGTGATCGCGCGTGGATCCTCGAACCCCTTCTCCGCAAGATCGGCGATGACGCCGAGTGACGCGGCGTCGTCCGCTCCGGCGAACAGGAGCGAGTCGCGATGCGGCGCGATGGCGACGAGGTCGCCCCGTACCTCGAAGCGCGCGAACACCTCGGGCACGAGCAGGCGTGAGGCGTCGTGCGAGTCGCCGCTCATCGCGCAGTACGCGCCATCGCCGAGTTGCGCCACCGCCCCGAGCGAGACGTGACGCAGGTTCGCCAGTCCGACGGCAAACGCCTCGTCGAACGTGACTCCCCAGCGGGCTAGGTCGTCGTCCGTCACCGTGGTCACGTGAGTGGGGAAGTCACACACGATCTCGGCGATGTGGTGCGGGGACACGTCGCGCTGCGGCACGTCCGCCTCCGGCGCCGGCAGTCTGGCACGGCGCCGGAGCCGCAGCGCCGCGTAGTAGAAGCGCGCGCGCAGCCGCGGTAGCAGCAGCGGGCGCGCCTCCTCGAATGTCCTGATCGCCCGTGTCGCCCGCATCGCCATTTGCATGTTGGCGAGATCGCGGAACCAGCGCGGGCGTGCCAGTCGCGGCACAGCGGCGTACTCCTCGAACACATTGTGCAGGTCGAAGACGTCCCCACCGTCGCCGTCGAAGTGCAGCGTGAACTCCGCCGCGTCGAGGCGAATCTCTCCTGCGTACCCCGCGCGCCGCAGTGCCGCGATCACGGAGCGCGCGAAGCCCTCGGGCTTGCCGCTTCCCATCACCTCTGCGATCCAACCCATGTGCGCCTCCCGCTCGCGAGGACACCGACACTCCGTGGAAGTCGGGACAGCTTCAATCTATCAACTCGCGCCATGCGGCACGTTGCCCGGCGCCGGGCAGTGCCGCGTGGCGACGACTCCTGGTGCCGAGCCCCCGTAGATCCAGCACCGCGGGTCGCTACGCCCGCCCCGCTAGACTGACCGGCTCGCACCACGAACCGGGAGGGCTGCGATGCGACGAACGAACGTCACGAAGAGCGCGACGTGGAGCTTGGCAACGTTGACGGGCCTCGCGCTGTCGATCGTCGCCCTCTCGAGCGCCGTCGGTGTGGCTCTTGCCCAGGACGTCGCGAACGTCCCGCCTGGCATGACGCCGCACACGGACCCGAAGGGGCTGATCTCGATCGACCTGCCGCGCGGGACGACGGAGGTCGGGACGGACGCGAAGGACCCTCTCTCGATGCAGCGCTGGGGGCTCAACTGGAACGAGAAGCCGGGCGAGCCATATGCGCACCTCTACTTGAAGCATGTGCCCGGGTACGCGCGCGCTCCGCTCTGCGGCTGGGTGCGCGGGCCGTCGCGCAACGGCGATCGGGTCGAGTCGTCCGTGACGATCAACGAGGACGACTACTTCGAGACGCGCGAGTACCAGGGCACGGCGAGGCTGAGATTCCGGGTCATCGAGCACGCGGGGCAGTGCTTCGAAGCCTACATCCTCGTGCGCAATGCGCTGTTCGATCGGCTGGTCCCGCAGGCCGACCTGCTGCTAGCGACGATGAAGGGCTCCGCAGCCCCGGCGCCACTCGTCCCGCCTGACGGGTTCAAGGCGTCGGAAGTGAGCGGCCTCGTTGTCTGGAGCAACGTGAAGAAGAAGCGCGAGATGCAGCGCATCGCGAAGCTCCACAAGAAGGCCTGGGACACCATGGCGAAGGGGCTGCCGGGCGAGCGCTACGACGCGACGCCGCCGCTCTTGATCGTGTGTGATGACGACGCCTCCTACGCGTCGTTCTGGTCGAGCAAGAAGGGTGCGCCGAAGGCGAGTTTCAACGACGTCAAGACCCGCGCGGTTGTCGTGCGCGTCGTGAAGCGGCGCGACCCCGAGTACGAACAGTCGATCCATCGTGCGGTCTGCCTGCAGTACGTGCGCTCGTTCTTCGGTGGGCCGACGCCGGCGTGGATCGAGGACGGTCTCCGGATGTACGGAGCGCAGTCGGTCGTCGCGAACGGGAAGTTCGACCAGCCGTTCACGAAGTCGATCAAGACCGCGCGCGAGGCCGCGAAACGGCGCAACGCGACGCTCTTGGAGATCTTCGAACTCGGGAAGGCCGATCCGGTCGACCGCAACAACCGGGACTACGAGCTGTACGCCTGGCACTGGTTCTTCCGGCACGGTCCCGGCCAGGAGAAGTACGGCGACCTCTACGAGCGGCACCTCGCGTCGCTGCGCGAGCACGGCAACGTGCCGGAGGCCCGGAAGGTCTGGGACAGCGCGAACGCGGACGACCTGCGAAGTGAGTTCCAGGCGTGGATCGCGAAGTGGCGGGAGTAGCTGGGGTGGTGGGTGTGGACCGGGAGCTGACCCCGCGCCGCCCGCGTCGCTGGAGTTGGGCCGTTCTCCACGGCGTCGCACTGGGGGGCGGTTTCGTGGTGATGACCGCGATGGTCGCTTGGCCGGGGCGCTGCGCCGACGAGACGACGCTCCTGCTGCTCGGCAGCATCCACATGGACGGCTTCTCCGACGGCGCGTTCTACACGGCGAAGTGCCGCGAGTGCGGCGCGGGATTCGACTGGTTCGGGTGGGGGGGCGAACGACCGGCGCACGGGCATCGCGACTCGTCGTTCAGCCTGATCCTCGGCGACGTGTTCGAGTGATCGCAGCGCCGCGACGACCAAGGCGGTGGTCCTGGGCGGTCGTCCGCGCAGCCGGGATCGGCGCGATCGCCGTCGCTTTGCTCGCGCTCGTGGCGTGGCCCGTGCGCGAGTTCCCTGCCGCCCCGTCGCTCGATGACTTCGACTTCGACGTCAACACCGACGACCTGCGGCCCTTGTGGGACGCAGATCGGATCGCTGCGTGGTGGCGCGGCATCCGGTGGGGCCGGCTGCTGACGGACGCGTGCGCTGCGCCTCCACACTCGCGCGCGCCGAGCCGGTTGATCGGGACCCCTGACACCGATCGCGGCTGGCGTTGGTCCAGGTTCGGCGGAAAGGCGTACTACCGGTGAGAGCGGTCGCGCGGCGTCACAGACGGACGGCATGCACGCGACTCCCTCCCGGGGATGCCGGCGGCCGCGAGTGAGCGAGCGAGCCGGCGCGCCGTGCTGATCGATCCCATCCGTCCGGGATGCCCGACGCACGGGTCCTGACATCGTGGGGCCGGGCGTCCGCGGGGCGACGTATCGTGAGGAGATCCAGCGGCAACGGAAGTACCTCCAGGCTCTCTACCGCGCCTACGCGCCGATCTACGATCGTTGCCTTGGCAGGCTCTTCCGTGATGGACACACGAAGGGGATCGGCCGTCTCGCCGAGGGCGCCCCGCTGAGGGTCTTGGACGTCGGTGTCGGCACCGGACTCTCGCTCCGGCACTACGGTCCGCAGCACCGGGTGACCGGTATCGACGTGTCCCCGGCGATGCTGGCGATCGCGGGCAGGAAGCGCGCCGAGTCGGCGGCGGCCGAAGTCTGCCTGATGAACATGGATGCATCCGATCTGCGGTTCGCCGACGCCCACTTCGATGCGGTGGTGATGTTCTACGCGCTGTCGGTCGTGGCGACTCCGGCAGCGGTGTTGGCGGAGGCACTGCGCGTGTTGCGACCGGGGGGAGACCTGATCGTCGTGAACCACTCGGCCAGCTCGAACCTCGTGGTGCGGGCGCTGGAGCGAGCGCTCTCGCCCCTGGCGAAGGTGATGGGCTTCCGCTCCGATCTGCGCGTCGAGGACTGCCTGAGCGCGAACCCAGCGATCCGTCCGATCCACGTTGAGAGCGCGAACGTCCTTGGGTACTGGAGCGTCTTCCACTGCAAGAAGCGCGAGCGAGCGTGACCGCGAAGTACGTGCGTTGGGTGCATGGGGTGCTGCATGTGGCGGGCCCCCTGGTCAGCGGCGGAGCCATCTACCTCCTCTATCGCGAGACCGACCTGCGCGTGTTCCAGTGGGCCGACTTCATGGGCATCGCGGCGGCGGTGGAGTGGGGGCGACAGCTCGTCGGCTCGATCCGTCCCCCGAACCTGGTCATCTACAGCCTTCCGGGAGCGCTCTGGCTCTACGCGTTCACGTCACTCATGGCGCTGGTCTGGCGTGGGAGCAGCGAGTTTCGACCTCGCATCCTCTGGATGCTCGTGCCCGCCTGCGTGGCCGCCGGATCCGAGGGAGTCCAGTGGCTCGGCCTAACCGATGGCACGTTCGATCTGGGCGACGTGGGGCTGTACACGGTGGCCGCTCTGGCTGCGTTTGCGCGCTTCGGTCGCTCGCATCGCGAGACCGAAGCCGGCTCACGATCCCCTGACCTGCGATCTCGGCATCGACTCTCGTTCGTCTGCACCGTCTGCTTCTCGCTGATCATCGCCGGTGCCGACGTCTTGCGCGGGCTCTGAGGAGGTCGCGCCTCGTGACACCCGCACGCATTGCACGCGGGCCACCTTCAACTCATCAACCAGCTACGCCGCGCCGTCGCCGGCGTCGGTGCGGCGTAGCCTATCGACGATGACACACGAGATCCGAGACCTGTGGGAAGCGCACGTCGCCGCACCGTTCCCCGGTCGCTTCCGGGATGAGGAGGTCGACGGGATCGATCTCGTGATGCTCGACGCGGACATCGCCGGGTGCGTGTCGACGTTCCTGTCGCGCGACGGTGCGCTCGATGCCGGGCGCTTCCGCTCGCTCCGCCTTCGGGCGGCGGAGGCCGTGCGATTCCTCAGTGCAGTCGATGACCCGCAGGGACTGAGATACGTCGCGCGGCTGCTCGAACTCGCGCGGCGCGTGCTTCGGGAGTGCGACGCGAGGCGTGACGCGGGAGGGCCGTGATGGACAGTTCCGATGACTCCCATCTTGCGAGGGCGCGCGACCTGGACGCGCTGGACTCTCCGGTGGCGGCGGCGTGGGCCTACGAGCTTGCGATCGGTCACGAACCCGTCGACGTGGAGGCGTTCCTCGACGTGGCTGTGATCTACATCGCCGCCGCCGAGTACGGATATCAATCCGCTCATGCGCTGCCCGAGCCGTACATCCGTGGGACCTGGGAGGGTTTGACCCGGGTCCTCGGCGTAGCGCGGGATCGCTTCGGGCACTGCGACGAGATCTCGTTCTGGGCGAGGTTTCTGCAGCGCTCCGTCCTCGACGAGGACGATCAGTTCGACGACGACTGCCGGCTGTGGCTCCGACGGAGAGAGAGTCTCGTGCCGAGTTTCTACGTCTACACATGCTTGAGGGAACCCTCCGCCGAGGCGGACGCCCGCCTCCTGTTCGAGCAGGTGCGAGCCGGTCGCACCACGCGCGACCGATTCATCCTCAGCTACCTCCGGTCGAACCTGTTCGGCCTGTCCGATCTGCCGTGCGAAGACGGAGACCGGTGAACGCCATCACCGGGTGAGGAAGCGCACCGGTCGCCGCAGGCTCGTGGAGCGCTCAGCCCGCCGGACCGACTCTGGCACGGCATGTCGGGCACTGCCGGTGGGGCGCCGGGTGTCGCGAACTCGGAAGAACCTGCGCGTGGGTGGGTGTCACGACGCGTGGGACTCGGGGTAGATCGCGGTCGGGCGGCGCGTCGACCGCCGACGCGGATGAGCGCGGTGGTCAGTCCGCGCGCGTGATGACCACGCGCACCTCGATCGGCTCGCGCGCACGCGCCGCGAAGGCGCGGTCCAGGTCGTCCGCGAAGCTGTCCCAGGCGTCGGCCGTCTGGAGGTGCGTGGTCGAGGACGCCCCTGACCACGATGAGAGCGCCCGACCGGAGCGCGTCACGTTCCCGGAGTAACTGCAACTGCCGTCGCCCGTGCCGGCGCTGGCCGCGCCGGCGGCCGCCGGGCGGTAGCGGAGCGTCAGCGCGACGCCGCTGCCGTCCTCGGCGCGCTCGATCACGAGTTCGAACCCTGAGGCGTTGCTGGGGAGCGCACGCACCGCCGATGTGAGGATGTCGACCGCGTACTCTGCGCGCACTGGTGCGCCTACCAACGGACTCAGCAGCGCGCGGAGGTGCTCCGGGACGTCGACACCGTCTGCCTCGATCTCGGCGGCGCGCACGATCAGCGCGAGGCGATCGGCTGCTGTCTGCAATCGCGTGAGGTTGGGGTCGTCGCCCGGTGCGGTCTGCAGGGCCGCCTCGACGGCGGGCAGCGCGCCGAGGCCCAGCCCAACGAGTGCGTCCAGCGCGGCGGCACGCGCGTCGTCGTCGGACGCGGCGCGCAGGGCGGCGAGTGCGGGTGCCGTCCGAGCGGCGTCGATGGGCGAGATCACTGGAACCGATGGTTCGGGTAGCAGCGGCTGACCGTGCTGTGCGCGCCATGTGTTGGCGAGGCGGATGCAGGCTCGGTCCCGCGCGGAGCTGCTCGCCGCCAGGTCGAACGCTCCGGGTGGCTGGCGCCTCCGGACGAGGATCGCTGCGGCGAGGTCGCAGACCCGCGGGTCGGTCATCGAGATGTCGTGCATCCGCATGGACAGGCCCATCCGCGCCTCGCGGTCCGCAAGGCGCGCGACCAGCAAGCTCTCCGCGGCGGCATCCCACTCCGGTGACCAGGTGCGGCGGGGATCCTTCTGCGCGATGAACAGCGCCTGCAGGAGCTGGATGCGCCAGTGCGGTGCACGCGCGTCGACTGCCGCGGAGAGTGCGTCGAGGGCGCGGGGTTGGCCGCACTCGACCAGGAAGCGGATCAGCTCGTCGAACGCGTAGGCCGGCGCGGTCGTGCGGAACTCCTCGATCATGGTGTCGACGACGTCGGACTGCCCCCGGTCGAACAGCGCATCGGCGGCGGCCACGCGCGTAGCGATCGTTGGCCCGTCGATCAGCTCCTCTTGCAGAAAGGCGGTCGCTGCGGGGTCGTCGATCTCGGCGATGCGGTCGACGAGCGCCGGGCGGACACGATCGTCGCGACCTGCGCGGGCGCCGGCGATGAGTGCGGTCAGCGCGTGCTCGGGGAATTGCTCCAGCAGCTTGCGCGCCTGCGCGGGAGACCCGAGGTCGCCCTGTCGGACGGCCTCGGCCAGGACGTGCTCCGGTCCCCTCGCCTGGATCTCGTCCCACCATGCGCGGGCGCTCTCGGCGTTGGGGAGATCCTGGCCGGAGATGCGGTAGAGCACCTGCGCCGCGGCGTCGCCGACCGTCAGTACCTCGTGCGAGAAATGGAAGTCGCGGTGGAACCCGACGCTGCGGGTGAGGCGTGCGTCGTCGAGGGCATCGATGAGCGCCGGGACGGCGTCGTAGCCCAACCGCGTGAGGTGATGCGCCGGTGTGTCGTCGTCGTGGTCCGGTGTCGCGAAGACGCTGCAGGACCCCGGCTGGCTCCACTGCTGTCCGTTCTGATCGCGCAGGCGGAAGATCCACTCGCGTGCCGCGATGTCCGCTGCGACGTCGGGGAAGTCGGCGGGTGCTGTGTGGCTCTCGTCTTCCGCCACCATCGCTTCGAGGCGCTTCGCGAACTGTGCAGCGCTCTTCGTCGGTCCTGCGTCGGGCAGGACGTCGACGATGCGACGTGCCGCGACGAGCAGTTCGCTCCGCGGCACCTCCGGTCGTCCGAACGCGTCGATCAGCTCCCAGAGAAGCGCCCGCGCCACGTCGTCCGCGAGCACGTCCAGCAGCGGCCTGCCCCGTTCGTTCCGGCGCCTCTCGTTCGCGCAGCGGGCGAGGAGCCGTCGCGCGAGGTCGGGATGGCCACGTCGATCGCAGGCGCGGGCCAGGACGAGGAACGCGGGGCGACGCCCGTAGTAGCGCGACACGACGCCCTCGCCGAGCTCGGCGTAACCTCCGCGTGCACCCGGCACGGGCTGTCCCGCGAGTGCGGAGTCAACGGTCGTGGCCAGCGCCACCAGATCGCTCGGCTCTGTCGCCGCGGCCGCGTGCAGAGGTGTGCCGGGCGGCGTGCGCTTCACCGTCTGGCGGTCGAGCGCCGGCGTGAGGACGACGAACGACGCGACGTCCGTGGAGAGGAGGAAACCGTGCCCGACGACGGGGTTCCGCGAGCCGTCGTCCTGTTCGACGGAGATCCCCTGCGTGAAGCGGACGAACGGTAGCCCGGCTGTGGACGGCAGCCCGAGCGTGTCGAACCAGGCGAAGACCGCGCTGGCCTCGTCCGCCGGGAGTGCATCTCCGTCGTCAGCACGCGCCGACGCCGCCGCGCAGAGCACGGCGGTAACCGCAACGAACACCGACAGCAGGCGAGAGGACATCGTCACAGGAGACTAACGAACGAGACGGGCGTTCGTTCGACGACATGCGTCAGATCAGCGAGTCCCACTCCGCCATCGCTGCGATAGGTAGCGCTGGCCGACCGGGAGGTACGTCCGGCCGAACGTCTCGCGCGCGCCTCCGCAGAGTGGCTGGCAGTGGCGACGGTTGCGGTCGGGACGGTCCCCGGATCCGACTCGGTTTGGTTCCGAGGGTCCGGGCGCTCATGCTCCCGGCTCCGCGTCATCCCTCGTGTCCGGTGCGCACCAAGTGGGCGAGGTGTTGCTCCATCGCTGCGTGGCTGTCCAAGGTCGAGCCGAGCAGGCCCGTGATGCGTTCGTCGCAGAAGCGGGGGATCGGATCGCTCGATCGACGGTCCTGTGTCACCACGTCGCTGCTCGATCCGAGCGCCGCGACCACTCGGTGCGCGATCGACTCCCAAGTGGTGAGCTTGTGATCCACGCAGAGGTAGGTCCCGGACGCCGCCGGTGCTTCGATGGCGACGGCGACCGTGCGGGCCACGTCGGCGGCCGCGACGAACTGACGCCCCTCGCCTCGAGCGACGTGGAGTGGATCTCCCCGCCGGGCTGAAGCAACGAGTGCTGTCACACGCCGGTCGCTCCGGAACGCTGCGCCGGGAACTGCCGGCAACCCCACGATGGGCCCCGGTCGCAGAACGATGCCTTGCATGCCGTGCGCTCCGCACGCCGCCCACAGGACCAGCTCCGTTGCGGCCTTGGTGGCTCCGTAGATCTCAGTGGGGGTGAGGGCGTCGTCCTCCCGCATCTCCGCCGTGAACGGGCGGTGTACGGCGGTCGACGACACCAGCAGGGTCCGGCCCACTCCCGCCCGAGCCGCCGCGTCGAAGAGCTTCGCCGCCGCAACGGTGTCCAAGAGCTCGAGGTCGGTTTCCGGCGCTCCCCAGATCAGCGCGGCGTGAACGCAGACCTCGTGCCCATCCACTGCCGCCGACACGCGTGACTCGTCGCGCAGGTCTGCGTGATGGACGGCTACGGAGGGGTGTTCGGCGAGCCGCCCCAGCCGCTCTGGGGAGCGCACGAGTGCGGTGACACGGTGACTCGCTTCGACCAGCCTGCTCAAGATGTGCATGCCGACGTAGCCCGAAGCTCCGGTCAACAACACACGCATTCTGGGTATCTCCATGTCGATCCCGCGACGGTACCGAGTCTCTATCGCACAGAGTCAGGACAGACTCCGCAGTGTTCGTGGTCTTCCTGCGACAGCGCCGCCAAGGCCCTCGGGGCGCTCGGTGACGCGGAGTCGGCAGAGCGCGTGCGCGACAAGCTGTTCCGTGACGGGTGGGCCGGCGTCGAACCGCATCTGATCCGCGCGCTCGGCGAGATGGGCGGATGCGTCGCGCGCGACATCCTGGTCGAGTACGTCCGCGACGATCGCGCCCGTCACGCGTCGTCGGCGTTCGTGGCGCTGCGCGGCATCGATCCCCGCCTCGCGGCCGAGTCCGCCGAGCAGTTCCTCGCCACGGCCCGCGGCACGGAGCTCCGCCCTAGTCAGCGCCGTCGCATCAAGGACGCCGTGCGCTGACGATCCGCGGTACGGAGCCTGTGCTGACTCCGTACTGAGCGACTGTCGAGTCCGACGGTGACTACTCGGGCGGCCGTTTCCAGGTGCCCGTCAGCTTCACCCTCAGAGGCCGTGCAGAGTCGCAGCGCGGCAGCTCCCACGTGAGCTTGTCGCGCCCCTTGTTCTTCTCCGTCCCCTTCGGCATATACAGGATGCGGACCGGCATCTCGCTCTTCGGGTAGAGCGTATGCCGTGCGATCAGCTCGCGATTGAGGATGGCGAACGGACCATCCGGGAGATCGACGAGGTCGAACGAGAACGGGCCCTTCCCGAGGTTCCGGATGATCAGGGTGCCGATCGCGAAGTCCCCGAGGAGCACCTTCTTCAGCCCCTTGCCGACACCACCCTCGCCGCCCTTCTTCACGCGCGGCCGCGACGTCTTCTTCGTCTGTCGAATCGCAAGCGGGACGTCCACGGAGTTCAGGCCTGACGGGGATGCGACCGTCGCCCAGCCGACGCGCACCTGCAAGGGATCGACCGACTGGAGATCCAGCGCGACCATCTCGATCGGCACGGTGTCCGTCGTGCCTCCGGTGGCGACATCGCCCGTGAGACGTGTCACGACCGTGTCGACGTTCGCGTCCCACGGAGCGCGAACCGGGCTGTGGCCCTCGAACACCTCGAGCGGCGCGCGAAGCCACGTCGGATCGTCACGCTTCCCTACGAAGAATGTGCGGCGTCCGCCCGCCGTCGTGATGAAGCCCTCGGAGGGGTCCTGGATCTTCCGGATCTCGGTGCACGTCGTGAGGTCGACCGTGATCGGGATCGGCGGCGGTTGCTGCACGAACTCGTCGAGAGTGCCCTGGAAGATGGGCGTCCCCGGGAAGTTGAGATCCTCGATCTCGAGCAGCCCCGAGACGGCGCCGAGCGTGATGCGCAGATCCGTCGGGGTGCGCGAGTCGAGGCCACCGAACAGCGGGATGCTGACGAGGTCTCTGCCGATCAGGTCGAGCTCCTCGAGCCGCACGAAGTTGAACGACGGGGACTGGACGAAGGGGACGCTGTCACCGGGGAGTGACTCGGTCACCGGGAACGCGAAGACCTCCAGCTCCATTGCCGTCGGGTTGCCGTCGACGTTCGGCTCGAGAGCGAGCGTGTCGAATGCCTCCGGCGGGAACGACGGACTGCTGGGATCCTGCGGCATGCCGACCCCCGCGAGCTGCGTCGCGCGGGCGTCCGGATGGCCGACCACCGATTGGCCCGGCGCGACGTTGCCACGGGAGTGCGTCGTCGCGTGCTCGATCTCCGTGAAGACGTCGAAGAACGAGTCGATCGAGAACTGCGCCTGAACGCCGTCGGCAACCTTCTTGCGCACCTCGAAGCGACAGAGCGGCCGCTGCGGCGGAGCGCCGCCGACGTAGATCGCCGATGTGGCACATCCGAGCGCAGGCGTTCCGTCGTCGAACGTCCCCTCGACGCGTACGAAGCGTTGCGTGCAAGAGCCGTCCTGACACATGCCGTGGCTGCGCTGCACGATGCAGAGGATCTCGCACTCGAGCGGTCGCAGAGTGATCGTCCGGGTGAGGCGCACCGGGTCCACGTCGAGCGGGTTGCCGAGCCGGATGACGGGCGGCGCGCCCGCCACGATGTCCTCGGCGAACACCGCGGCGAACGTGTCGGTCCCGGGAACCGGGCTCGAGTACGACGTCACGTTGGCCGCGAAGGCCGCTGTGGGATCTCCGGCCGAGAACCCGACGGGCAGCGTCGCGAGTTGCAGGCCATCGCTCGTGAGGTCCAGCGAGACGCTCTGCTTCGTGTCGTTGTTGCAGACGATGTAGTACGACGCCAGCTGGTCGCCGCGCAGCATCGGGCGGATGAGCGCACCGTCCCGCGAGATGCAGCAGAGATCGAGACGTGGCACGGTCGGATCGAGCGGCGACGCAGGGACGAGGCAGACGTTCACCGCACCGTTGGCCATGATCGGGCCGCCGGTCGGCGCCATACCTTCGAAGAAGAGCGTGTAGGTCCCGGTCACGGTGCACTCGACGGGAACGCGTGGATCCAGACGACCCGCGGGGATCGTCAGGGTGCGTGTGAACGGGACCTGCGCTCCCTGCCGCGAAGGCGCAGCGATTTCGAGCATTCCCGTCGCAATCTCGATGTCCGGGCCGGACGGAGCGGGGCAGGTCAACGTGAGCTCCAGTCCCGCCTCCGTTGGCTGCGGGCACGGGGGTGTCGGCGTCCACGTCGCATACGGAACGAGCGTGACCTCGACGTCGATCGCGCCGTCGGCGAGGACCACCGACTTCGCGCGCAGCATCGAGAACCACGCACTTCGGTTACAGACCGGAGCGCGCGCGCCCTCGCACGCATCCCCGCGACCAGCGAGCAAGATGGCGACCAGGCCGATGACGGCGAGCACTCGATAGCGCATCGCGATCCCCCTTCAGACGGACGCGACGTGCCCGCCGGCGGGAGGCGCCGACGGGTCGCCTGCGCAGAGGTCATCGAGACTACCGGGCCGCACGGTGGCGATCGCAAGCGCCGCTTCGAGTGACGTGCAGATCGGGCCCCGCAGTGGGACATTCGTCACTCTCGCGCCGGGAACGAGTGCGGAGATCGGTCCGCCCGGACGAGCCGTTCACCTTGCCCTGCGCGTGCTGAACGGGCTCGGCGCTGTCCGTGCGGCAGGGCGTTGGCACCACGCGCGAAGGGGACCTAGGCTGACTCGCGGCAGATCTTGAGGAGACCTCGAATGGCACTTGGTTCCTACGGCGCGTTCTCCATTCCTCCGGTCGAGTTCAAGACGATCCGCAACGTCGTGGTCGGCGTGCTGCGCGAGGAGCAGTACGTGCTCCAGCGACAGAGGGCCGGGAGGGACGAGATGCGTGTGGTCGGTCTGCGCGGGAACGCCGTGCTCGCCACCATCGTGACGGCGGTGCCGCTCGTCGGCCTCTTCGGGTTCGGGACGCGCGTCCGCGCGACCGTTACCTGCCGTAAGAGCCTGACCGCGGCGGCTTCCGACTACCGCCTCACGATCCACGTTGAACCCATCAACGAGACCACCGATGAAGTGGAGGGCGACTGGGCGCCGAACAATCTACGCGTGGAGAGGATGGGCGACCACGCACAAGCCAAGCGGTGCTTCCAACGGCTGGTCGAAGCGCTCGAGGCGAGCGACGTTGTCTAGCCGGAAGTTCCAGAGCCTGGCGCAACGTAACTCTCTGTGAATGAAGAGGATGCGGCTCGCGCCGCGAATCACCGGCTGGCTACAGGGTGACGCCGAGCAGGTCGAGGGCGCGTTGCTGCAGCGAGTTGGGGCGCGTG
>JAJFFG010000034.1 GCA_021776825.1 Planctomycetota bacterium | reverse complement strand
GCGCGCCTTGATCTCGACGTTCTGTCCTCGCTCAGGACGGGCCACTCGGCGCGTGGCGTAGCCCCCGCATCCAGGCGGCTCCTCGACTCCTGGGCGATGGTCGTCACGGAGTGCGCGAGCCTCATGAATAGTCCGGGCTAGGGGGCCGGTCACACCATGCCCTACTGCGGTGCTGGGTGACCTTGTCAGGCTGCGTCAGTCCCGCGGGCCGCCCATCTCGTGCGCACGCGTCTTCACCTTCGCGAGCTTCACGGTCACGCCGTTCTTCTCCGGATCGTCCTGGGCATCCTCGACGATGCTCGACATCACGACCTTCGGATCGCCCTGGCCGCCGAAGAAGAATCGCGCCAGCTTCGCGGTGTCCTTCTTGCCCTTCTTGATCGGCGCGCGAAGAAGCATCTTTGGCGAGTAGACGTCGCACTTCGCGAACTGGGCCTTCGCGAACTTGCCGGCCTTGTCGTGCGTGATCTCGAGGCGCTTTGCGTCGACCTTGCACGCGTCGAAGATCAGGCTCTTGTCCCAGTTTCGAAGAGCGCACAGATCGCCGCCTACGCGTGACGAGCGGAGGACGATCTCGTTGCCGCCGTCGACGTCGAGGCCACCCCGCAGCCCGATGCGGCTGACATGTGGCTCGCACTCCCGCATGAGGCCCTGGATGCAGCCGCGGATGTTCACCTTGAGCCTGGTCGTCGTCGAACCGTCGGGCGGTCGGACCCGAATGTTGATCTGGTTCTCCGCGCATACCGATGACAGCTCGACCGAACCGGACGCCATCGTGACGTCGGCGGTCGCTCCGCCGATGAAGTCGAACAGCTCGAGAAAGAGGTGCCCGTTCGCACGCACATCCGTTGCGGTCTTCAAGCTGGAGCCGCTCAGGATGGCCATGTCCATGTGGATCTCTTTGAATGTCTCTTGCGGCTCGATGGTGACGTTCTCGAAGAGCACCTCGCGACCGCGAACGCCGTGCACGACGAGTGAGCCGATGACCTCGATCGTCGCGCCCTCGCCGGCGCCGACGATCTTGATGTCGTTGAGGATCGTGACCTCGACGCCGGCCGGTATGGTCACGCGGCCCTCGACGAAGTAGACGGCGCCGTCCTTGCGCAGGATCGCCGTCTTGTGAGCCGGGAACGGCAGGCCCTCCGGCGTCTCCTGCGCGCTCGCCGCGCATGCCGCGTAGACCAAGAGAGCCGCCGCGCCCAGCGCAGCCGACGTGGTGAGTCGCGTGCCGATACGAACCTCCCGGCGCGCGAGGATCGCGTTCACGCTCTCGACGCCCCCACCGCCGAGTCTAGTCCGGATTGTCACCAGCCGTCGCGGCGTCGACGGAGATCCGGTGCGAAGTACCGAACTCGGTTCGATTGTCCGGAGCCGAAGAATCGAACCGGGTTCGGCATGTCGCGGGCGACGCCGGTCGACTGGCATCGCGACGCGCATTCACTCGCACGGAGACGCGAGAGGATTCGCACGCCGGAGCGCAGCGGAGGCGATGCCGAGGATGCGCGCGGAGGGGGTTCGGGCTCGCGGCTCGGACGTCCGCGCACAGCAGGAACACCGAGCGGAGCGAGGTCGCCCGACGAGCGCAGCGAGGGTCGCGAGGAGATCTTGGACCGGAGCTCTCCAAGTTGCGGGGGCGCGTCGCCCGACCCCGGTACTCACGGAGCTGCCGCGACGCGCAAGGCTGAGAGAGTGTGATGTGCTAAGACCGACGCACTGGCCCTACGCCGGACTACCCACCGAATGAACGAACTGATCAAGAAGGCCATCGCGCCACTCTGCGCGGCTCTTCTCGCGACCGCCTGTGCACGCCCGGCGCAGGTCCCCGAGACCGAGCGGCCGGCGAGCGCCGAGGCCGTGACCGACGAGACGGACGTCGACGTCGTGACGGACGCCCCGAACGAGGTCGAGCCGCTGTCGGACGAGGATCGCGCCCGGGCCCTCGCGGCGCGCGCCGACGCCCTCGAAGCAAAGCACGGCGACGACGGCTTCACGTTCGTGGTCGAGCCGCCGTTCATCGTCGGGGGCGACGAGAGCGCCGCCACCGTTCGCCGGCGGTCGCGCGGCACGGTCGGCTGGGCGATCCAGATGCTGAAGGAGAGCTACTTCGAGCGCGACCCGGACGACGTCATCGTCGTCTGGCTGTTCAAGGACAAGACCAGCTACCGCCGTCACTGCCAGGAGTTCTGGAACGAGACGCCGCGTACGCCGTACGGCTACTACTCGCCACGAGACCGCGTACTGGTGATGAACATCGCCAGCGGCGACGGCACGCTCGTCCACGAGATCGTGCATCCCTTCATGGAGGCCAACTTCGAGGCCTGCCCGGCGTGGTTCAACGAGGGACTCGCCTCGCTCTACGAGCAGTGCACCGAGGAAGACGGTCGCATCTACGGCCTGACGAACTGGCGGCTCGCGGGGCTGAAGAAGCAGATCAAGGACGGCACCCTGCCGAGCTTCGCGGAGCTGACATCGCTGTCCGACGCCGCCTTCTATCGCCAGCCGGACGGATACGGCCAGGCGCGTTGCCTGTGCTTCGACCTGCAGGAGCAGGGTCTCCTCCGCGACTACTACCGGCGCTTCGTCGCCGACCACGAACAGGACCCCACCGGCTACGCCTCGCTGCGCGCGATCCTCGGCGAGCCGGACATGGCCGACTGGGAGGTCGGTTGGCGACGCCGGACGATGGCGCGCCGCTTCACCGAGTGAGCCGCGTCTCAGTGCCGAGACCGGTGATTTCGTCACCGGGCGTGAGCGTTCAGCGCTGCAGCGGCGAGTTAGTTGTCGTAGTTTCCGCTGTCCCCACTTCCACGGTACTGCAGGCGGGCGAGGAGCGCCTCGACGTCGGGGACTTCCCCGAGGACGACCACAGCCAGGTGCCCGTCCGTGCGTCGCGCGGCGCCCGGCAGGACGACCCCGTACAAGTCCGAGAACCTCCGGGCAGACACCGAGTCCGACCACGTCGTTACCCAGAGCAGACCGCCGTGGACCGAACGAAGCACGAGGTCATCTTCCAACGCGGCTACGAGGTCCGTTGCGCCCCGCCGGGACAGGCCGGACTTCCGCTCCAGCATGTCGCGCACGAGGAGCGCCCCGACTCTCGTCGCGCCGGACGCCTCGGCCTCGAGGCTCTTGCACGCTAGGGCGAAGCGGCTCGATTCGACGGGTGCGTCCGGGAACAGAACCTCCCTCGTAGTGAAGGAGAACCCCTCCCACGTTCGCCGAAGCGTTGCCTCCAAGTCTTCGTCGCCGACGCGCCGAGCGACCACTAGGGCGAGGGAGCCCCCGTAGGCGAGTTTCGTCCAGGTGGCGAGGATGCTCTTCGGGAAGATGTACCCCTCACCCTTCTCAAGGACGACCTCAGATCCGTCGGGCCGCGTGATGGTGGCGGGGCCCACGAGGTCCGGCTCCTCGGGAGGGACGGGTCGTTGCCAGAGAGCCACAGACCCCGCCTCCCCCTCCTCAAGAAAGGCCGCCGCCATCCTGCCCGTGAACTCGGCGTCGCCCTCATTCACGAGCCACGATGCGACCAAGGCATCGACGTTCGCCCAGGCAGGGCCACGGTCCGCACGCAAGAAGACCCGTGCCCTCGTCGTCTCCCCATATCCCATTCGCGCGCTTGCGATGTGCCCGAACTCGTGAGCGAGTACGTCGATGGAGCCTGAGCTCTGGGGAGGAACAAGGATGACCCCACTCGATGGAAACGCGAGGCCGGCGATCCCCGTCTCGCCGAGCCCGAGGAACTCCTCACGGAATTCGTCCACGTCGGCCGTATCGAGAAGCGCTAACTCCGTGAGCACCGGCGCCTGCGCCTCGAAGATCGCCGCGAGTTCCGGAAGCGAGACACTGCCCGCCTCTGCCTCGGCCAGCGCCCGCAGGTCGGTCGATCGGGTCCAGACTTCCACGCGCACGCCTTCGAGGTCCGCCGCGGGGCGGACGGCAAGTACCGCGGCGCGGGCAGACTCCGCCGCCGCGCGGAGATCCCCCGGAGAGGAGCACGCCGAGCAGGCGGCCGCCGCAACTGCCATGACGACCGGGATCCGCATCCGCTCCTCCTCGTTCGACCGATCCGCGCAGGGGTCGATCACCCTAACGGACCAGGCTCAGATCGGCGGCGTGGACGCTCCACACTCTCTCTCACTTGCCCGCCAGATGCGGCCTCGGCGAGGTGGGTCGAGAGGCGTCGATCCACCGAGTCCCGATCCCACGACGCGGTCCCACGGGCAACACGACGCGCGTTCACTCGTTCGGAGATGCGAGAGGATTCGCACGCCGAAGGCGATGCCGAGGATGCGCGCCGAAGGGATTCGGGCTCGCTCGCCGGGTGCCCGCGCACCACAGGCAACCGTTAGGGTCGAATCCTCTCGCCCCCGAAGCAAGCTCAGGGTGTTGCCAGGCAAGGACTTACGCACGGCAGGCGTCTCATCAGTGCTCAGCCGTCTCTCCTGGGTGCCCACGTGAGGTGGCACAAGGTGGCGTACCCCAGAGGGCGCGCTAGGCAGACACGAGGGGCTGTGCCCGCATCGGCTTGTCGGGCTAGACGAATCCGCCGCCCCACACTCCGAGCATGTAGCCGACAGCGACGGCGAACGCCGCATGACCGGCAAGCTCGCTGCGTGCGCGTCGTGCGACGGCGAGACCAAGCGCGCGGCCGAGGACCAGGAGAATGAGAAGAAGAGCAGAGATGAGCGCGATGAAGCGTTGATCGGTAAGGGCGGACGCGACGATCTGGACACACACTGCCAGCATCGCGAGCGCGTATGTCGCCCAACCGCGCCCCCGAAGCCACGTCACCTGTTCGGTCAGCCGCTCGAACCCAACCGCGGCCGCGAGCCAAGTCGCAGCGCACGTCACCGCGAGGGCAGCACCGAACGGAGTGGGCGCAAGATAGAGCCAGGTGCCGTGAAAGCCGGCGACGAGCGCGACGACCACGAACGTTCCAGCGCTGGCGCCGACGACTCCCGCACGCCATCCCGCGATATCCCGCGGGAGGAGCAGGAAGATCAACGCGAGCGCGGAGGCGAGCAGCAATCCACAACCCGCCATGCGTGCTGGCGCGGCAGAGTGAACAACCGGGTCGAGCGCTGGAGAGATCGTCGATCGCGCAGCGGCCACGACCGCATCGGCGACCTGCGGATCGAACGGCTCGAGAACATGATCGGACCACGGCACCACGACCGTCCCCGCGCCGATCGTCGCTGCATGCTGACGAAGCTCCTCCCGCGAGATCAACTCATCGAATCGACCGGAGATCAGCAGCGTGTCCGTTGCACCAGGGCGTGGGAGTGCACCGATGGCGATCAGCAGCGTCGGCATGACGTCGCCAGCGCTCGCGGCACGAGCCCCCGTGGACGCGCCGAACGAGTGTCCGACGAGCAGGTCGATGCGACCGTCGGGCGCGCCGCCACGCCGGGCACTGAGTGCACGTGCGCCTGCGACGAACGCGTCCCGCGGCGCGCGCTGGGTCAAACCGATTCGTGAGTCACCGTGTCCGGGAAGGTCGATCACACAGCACTCGAAACCGGCGGCTGCGAGCGACTCCGCCAGCGCGAACATCGTCTCCTTGGATGCGCTCCTCCCGTGCGCGAGGAGCGCCGTCCCACGCGGACGATCCGGCGTGAGCCACAGCGCCGGGACCGCGTCACCTGCAGCGGACTCGAGCGTCACCCGCTCGACCGTCACTCCGTCCGTGTGGGTGCGGCTCAACGCGAAGCCTGCGAACGCGGTCGCGACGAGAAGCACGGTAAGCAGTGGCCTGCGCCATCGGGGCATGGGAGTGGGAACAGCGGAGACTACGACAACTTCCCAGTCTGAGCGACCCGCCCCAGCACCGAGTTCGTTGTCGCAGTTTCCACGGTCCCGAATTCCACGGTCCCGGCTTCCAGGGTCAGCGTTGACGGTGGTCGCTCGGTGGTGCCAAGCGCCACACCAGTCCGGCTGCCTCCGGGTCGTCGGGCGGTATCCCCGATCCGGGGGGCCGAAGCGACCACGGACGCGCTCGGACCACCAACACGTCGCCTTCCCGCAGCCAGACGAAGCCGTCGCCCGTGTACGGATCCTTCGGGAGCTCGCCGTCCGCGAACAGGCCTGACAACTCCACAACCGATCCGGGCCACTTCCCATGGTCGCGGTGGTAGACGCATGCCGCGAGCGCGATGCGAGCCAGGCGTGTGACCGCGTCGATCTGGCGTGCAGTATCGATGCGCATGTGCAGCGGCGCGGCGGCCCGGTAGTTGACTGGCTGCTTCGGAAAGCACTGCAGAAACGCCGCGTCGAAGCTCCGATCCCAGGAATGGGGAAGTTCAGCGACTCGGTCGAGGTCACCGATCATCGCGACCGCCAACACCGGGTCGATGTCCCAGGGCCGTGCGAACGGGTTCCGCCCTGCACGCGCGTACGCTGCAGCCTCCATTGCCTTCTCCCAGATCCCTCGATCGACAAACGCGGTGCCGTCCAGCAGTCGCGGGACGTGCTCGCACGCTTCTGTACGCGCCGCCGCGATGGCCGTGGGCAGCGAGTCGATGCGACGTAGCGTGAGCAGCGGGTCCAGTTCGGCGCGTGTCGCAGTCGGATACTCGATTCCCGAACGCAGTTCCTCCCGGAGCGCGGCGCAGCCCGAACGGAGTAGGCAGTCCGCTGCGATTCCGGAGTACGGGCCCACGCGCTCGTTGATGCGCCTCCCCATCCGGAGCAGCGTCGCGATCGCCCGCTGGCGACTGGCTTGGTCCGCAGCAACGTGCGCACGCATCTCGAGCAGCCCCTGCACGCCCGCAAGCGCGTTCACCGCTGGGAAGAGATCGCGACCTCCGTCCGCGTCGAGCGGTGGCAACGGCCACCGGATCTGCGGCGCATGGGCACCTCTCCCCGTCAAGCAACGGGGAGAGGCATACCTACCGCTCTCAGGCTTTGCCGTGAGAGCGGACGAAGGGCAAGCCCTCGGTCCCGCGCGGGTGCCCGACGAGCGTCCAGTCGCCGTCGCACTCCTTGGTGGCGTACTTGACCGTGTACGCGGCACCGCCGCGCTCCGGGTCGTACGCGTAGATGCGTGCGAACCCGTGTCGCTTCGACCAGATGTCCATCGCGTGCAGCCGCCGGATCTCGCGCGAGCCGGCTGCCAGGAAGCGCGCGTGCCAGTCACCGCGCTTCTGCCGCTCGAAGGCGACGAAGGCGGAGAGGCACGCGTGCTACGCCAACTGATCAGCGCGGGTTGTGGCTGCACCGCGCAACACGCAGGTGGACCTCCGAGAGGACGCCGCTGGCGGCGCCGAAGTCGTCCTCGAGGCGGGATCTGAGTTGATCGGCGTGCTGCTCGACGAGGAGGGTCACCCGCTGTCGGGAGTTGAGCTCTTCACGGTGTTCGGCGAGCCAAGAGTGAT
This sequence comes from Planctomycetota bacterium, assembly GCA_021776825.1. GTDB lineage: Bacteria > Planctomycetota > JAJSAM01 > JAJSAM01 > JAJVHW01 > JAJFFG01. The sequence goes on along the minus strand of JAJFFG010000034.1, from coordinate 105,951 downwards.
GCGTCGAGCGCGAACCGACGACGACGGCCGGTTCCGGTTCGCCGGACTGCCCACCGCCGGTGACTTCGAGATCCGGAGCGAGGTCCTCGTCGTCACGGTCACGCTCCCCTCGCCGCCGGTCACTCTCCGCGTCCCGAAGCGGCATGACGTCGAGATCGCAGTCGTCGCCGCCGAGAGCGGTGCGCCGCTTGAGCCGCCGGGCGGCCTGCGGGTGAACTCCGGCACACGCTCGTGGATCGTCGAGATCGGACGCGGAGGTGTGGTGCAGCTTCGGGGAGTGCCGACGGGACCGTTGAACGTCGAGGTGCTCCTGCCCGACCGAGGTCTGCTATCCAAACGTGTCACTGTGCGAGCGGACGGAACCGTGAGGCCGAGCGTCCTCGCAGTTCCACGCGGCGGGTGCGTGCGCGGGTGCGTAACCGACGCGACGGGGCGGCCGGTTGCGGGGGCGCGCATCGTCGCGCACGGCACGGGTGCTCTCCGAGAGCGCGAGACGACGTCCGGCGCCGACGGTGAGTACGACATTGGGGCGCTCGACGCGCGCTCACTGCTAGTCGTCGAGGCACAGGACCTCGCGGTGACGTGGCGTGTCATCGATGCGACGGGCTCGCCGGACGATCCGGTGCAGGCCGACTTCCGCCTCGGGCGCGGCGGCGCCGTGCGCGGCCGCGTTCGACGTACAGACGGATCAGCCGTCGCGGGAGCCTTGGTCAAGACCCACATCGCCGCAGCGCCACACCTTCCGTTCGTGCTCCCTTCCGCCCTCACAGATGAGAGTGGCACGTTCGTCCTCGAGTACATGCCCGTCATCGCGTGTGTCGTCGGCACCGGAACGGCGTCGGAGCAGGTCAAGCCAGCGCACGACACGACGATCGATATCGAACTCGTCGTCTGACCGCTGCAACGCTGCATGAGCCGACGGGCGGGAGGCACGGCGGCCAGCGTGAAGGCGCCCCCCGGCCTTCAGCTCAAGAGGTCACTTGCTTCGCAGGTCGCCTCAGCACGCACAGCGCGCCCTCGACCGCGGACCACGCGAACACCGCAGCGAAACTGGGGACGGCCTTGTCGCAGCCCTCGCGCAGGGCGAGGTGCGAACGGAGCACTTCGTCTCGGTCGCTCGGCTCGTGGACGGGCTCGGCGACACGGGATGCAAGTCTGGGAGTCGCCACCGAGTCGGCACGGCCACCGCGTGGGAGCTGCTACGGGTGGTGCGTGCACGCGCTTGCTCGCCGAGCGGTGACCTGGTGCAGGCTGGGATCGTCTCCGGCAGCTCGCGTGACCGAGCGGAACGGCTCACTCAGCGGCTCGAGTGGGTAGCGATGGGGTACTTCTAGGGGTCCCCGTGAAGGACGCCGGGCTCGCTACTCGGACGTGGCTCCTGGCCCAATGCACCAGTCGCCGACGATGCGGGAGAGTTCCGCATCCGCGAACCAGAGGATGCGAACGTCCACGTCCCGAAGGTACGCGGTCGAAGCCGGATCGGGCTTGCTCGGAAGGAGCACCGCCAGGTCGGTCTGTCCGCGCCGACGGAGTCCGCGACGGTAGTCAAACAGCTGGCCGACGGCGAGCCGGAGGGCTCGTCCCTGCTCTCGCCTAGCCTTCGTGCAAGGAGCGTCGTCCCACGATGGAAGTAGCTGATACAGAACTCGCGCAGCCGTGCCAGACCGCATTCCGCTGGGACAGCAAGCAGATGGCCCTCGACGGGTTCTGGGCCGATGGCGCCGAGCCCGTCGAGCCGAGCTTCTCCACGAGCCACGGCGCGCTGTTTGGCGGCGACTGCATGGCCACGCTCCCACGGATCGCGAGCGAGAGCATCGACACCGTGTTCGCGGACCCTCCGTTCAACCTCGGGAAGAAGTACGGGAGACGGACGAACGACAGCCTCCGAGACGAGGAGTACCTCGAGTGGTGCCGAACCTGGCTGGCCGAGTGCGTCCGCGTGCTCAAGCCTGGAGGGGCGCTGTTTCTCTACAACCTCCCCAAGTGGAACGTCGAGCTTGGGCACTTCATCGGGCAACAGACCGACATGCTCTTCCGACACTGGATCGCGGTGTCGATCAGCGCCTGCCTGCCCATCGCCGGTCGCCTGCATCCCAGCCACTACAGCCTGCTCTACTACACCAAGGGCAAGCCCAAGACGTTCCGGCGTATCCGCACGCCGATCGCCGTCTGTCGGCATTGCGGGGGCGACGTCAAGGACTACGGCGGACACCGCAAGGCCCTGAACCCCAAGGGCATCACGCTGAAGGATGTCTGGACGGACATCCCTCCCGTGCGGCACGCGAAGTTCAAGTCAGGCAAGCGCAAGGCGAATGCACTCTCTACGAAGCTGCTCGATCGGGTCGTCGAGATGTCGACTGAGCCCGGTGACGTCGTGATGGACCCCTTCGGCGGAAGCGGAACCACGTTCGCTGTCAGCGAAGCGAAGGGGCGCCGCTGGATCGGGATGGAGCTCGACTTCCCAGATGTGGTCGCTGAACGGCTGCGGTCGGACGAGCTCGCGCACCACGCCAACACGGACGTCCTCGACCTCGGCGACTAGCGGAGGGCTCGCCCGTCGGTGCCCTTCTCGATCCTGGGAACATCGAAGCTCTCAGCGTCGTGCTCGACGACCACGATCTCGAGGACGCCGTTCTCGCAGGGCACGGCAGACCACAGGTCCAGGTACGGCTCCAGCTCGGCGAAGTTGCCAATACGATCGGTCAGGTACGCCTGCGATCGAGCGACTGTTGCCACCGTGGTTGGCGAAGTCGCCCACAGAAGCTCGATTCTCCGCACGTGAGGCCGGTCGAGCGCTGTCAGGCTCAAGAATCCGAGGGAGAACTCCGAACTTCACACTGTACTTCACAGTTATCTGTCACTGTATTAGACTACTGTGTGCATCGTGATCGGAGGCTAGAAGTGCCGCAACCGCGCCCCCGAACTGAGGAGCAACCACCGACGTGACACCCCCTTCCGACCCGTTCAGCGAGCCGATCCCTCCCGAGGTCTCCCTGGCCAGGGCGCCGCTCATCCGCGTCGTCGCCCAGCTGCGCTTCCCGGTCATCGCATCCATCGAGAAGCAGGAGTTCATCGCCTCGTTCCAGGAGGCGATCCGGACCGACTATCCAGTCCTGCGGGCCGAGCAGAGCCAGAGCGTCACGTTCAGCATGAAGGGCCCGGTCCAGACCAAAGAGAACACCGCCTGGCGCTTCCACGACTTGGAGGAGAATTGGCGGGTGAGCCTGTCCACCGAGTTCGTCGCGCTGGAGACGACCGCATACCGAAGTCGTGGCGACTTCCTCGGCAGGCTGGAGCAGATCGTCAACGCGGCGGCGGAGCACCTCGATCCCAAGGTGTGTTCGCGGATCGGCATTCGGTACATCGACCGCGTCGAGAACGCCGACGCCGGCGACATCAGAACGATGATCAGAGAAGAGGTAGCTGGCGTCCTGTCGTCGCCTCTGGGGCGTCGCGCTCACGTGGCAGTCTGCGAAAGCGTGTTCTCAATCTCCGAGGATGGGCAGATCAGGGCCCGCTGGGGCATGATCCCAGGTGGGAGCACCATCGATCCGTTGGCTATCGAGCCCGTGGCCGATCCAAGTTGGGTTCTCGATCTGGACGCTTTCGAACAGAAGCAGCAGCCGTTCGATTCCGTCGTCATCCTCGCACGCGCGCGGGAACTCGCGGAGGCCAACTACAAGCTGTTCCGATGGGCGGTCACGGGGGAGTTCATTCGCCGGTATGGGGGTGAGGCGTGACCATCGTGCTTGATCGCGACCAGGCGACTCTCGGCACTTCCGCCGTGGGCGCAATGCGGGCTCAGGCGTTACCTCTCGTCATCATCGTGGCAGGCGCGATGGGTCTCTCGGGCACCTCCAGCGCGAGCGCCGACACGCTGTGGATGGGCACGCACGAGACCTCCACTAGCGCCCACAACTCGTCGAACGCTGGTTTGAGCGTCACCAAGGAGTCGTCGTTCTCGCCGACTCCTCAGCGTGCACGATTCGAGACGCCTGCCGCAGTCCTGATGACGATCCGCCGGCTCTCGGGGCTGACTTGGGAGCAGCTGTCGCGTGCGCTCGGTGTTGCTCGTCGGAGCCTTCACTTCTGGGCAGGTGGCAAGCCTGTCTCGTCCACGAACCACGAGCGCCTAGGACGGATGCTCGCAGTGCTCCACGAGGTCGATCGTGGCAGCGCACGAGCGAACCGAACGCTCCTCTTGACAGCCGTCGAGAGCGGGGAAGTCGCGCTGGACCTCCTCGCGGAGCAGCGCTTCGAAGAGACCATCGCACTCCTCGGTCGCGGCGAGGCTTCAGAGCGTCGGCTCGTGGCCCCAGCCGGAATCGGCGCTGCCAGGGCCAAGTTTCCTGCACGACCCGCCGAACTCGTCGATGCGCTCACCGACCGAATTCACCGAGAGCCAGGCAAGGCTCGAGGAGCTCGGACAGCCCGAGTTCGTGAGTAGTGCCCGACGGAGCCGAACGGGAAGACCTGGTCCGCAGAGTCGATGCGGCCATGCGCGAGTGGCGGCAGGGCGACTGCTCCCTTGGGGAGCACTGGTTCGTGCACCGGATCGACCCTGATGGCCCAGTCACGACTGCCGCGAGGGAGGCGGCCGCACTCGGCGTAGACCTCGTCGAGAAGCCCGTCGCCGGCGTGGTCGTTCTGACTCAGACATGTGACATCGTCCGCTCGTGCGGCGAGCGCCCATATGTCGAGGTGGCTCCGCTTGTCGAAGTCGACGAGGCGCGACTCCACGAGGTTGAACGTGGGCGCCGTCCCGGCTACGCGTTCGTACCAGGAGTCGCCGACCGGCAGCTGGTGGCGGATCTCGATCGGGTGATGACGCTGGAGAAGCCAGTGGTTGCTGGCTGGACGAGAGTGTCCGGTTGTAGTTCGGACGACGCCGCGCGGCGGTTCGCCTGGGCGCTCGCCCGCAAGCGATCACGCTTCGCCTACCCCGACGACTTCACTCGCTTCGCCGGAAAACTGCAGGATCGCCTGAAGAAGAAGCACGACAAGGGCAGTGACGAGGGACGTGCCCTCGCGGGTCTCGACGAGATCCGCGTTCAGGCCTCCCCTTCGTGGAACGCGGAACAGGTGGAGTTGATGTTCTGGTTCATCCGAGGGCCAGATGATCCCGAATTCGAGTCCGAGACCTGGCCCGATCTGCTGGAGCGCTGGCTTGGCCTCGTACCGGGCGCCAATCGATTCGGCCCGGTCTACGGTCAGATCTGCTCGCTCGACGACCTCTCCGCGACGGATCTCCGGTGCAGCGATCTCCTAGACTTGGATCTCCTGTCGCTGGCGAAATGACCTGGCGGATGGGTTACCAGCTGCCCGCATGGACGACGCGATGAGTCACGGTCGGCCCTCGGCGCCACCGAGGTCCGACCAGACGTCGCCGACCATGTCATGCACCTCTGCCTCCGTGAGCATGTCGGAGGAGCTCCCGATCTGATCGGACAGGCCGTCCACCTCAGGCTTCGCGGTCGCTGCGAACACGTGACGACGAGCGACCCTCGCCGAGGCCTCGCTAACCGACTCATCCGTTCGCGAACGTGGTTCGACTCACCCGCGCGGTTCATCGCGGCGGGAATCGTGGTCGGGGCGAGAGGATTCGAACCTCCGGCCTCTTGCTCCCGAAGCAGTGACCGCCAGGCTCGCGAGCGTGTTCTCCCCGTCGCACCTGTCGCATGCGTCGCATGTGTCGCAGGAGACGACGGTGGTTCCGCAACTCTAGAGCAACTCTGTGCCGTGCGCGGGACACCCGTCGTTCAGGCAAAACTTGCGCCGCGGAGAACCCCGGAGAGCGTGACGGCCCGGCGAGAGGTTGGGTTAGTTGTTCACTTTCCCGGTTTCCATAGCCGGTTCCTCCTCGGGCTCAGTGCCCGTTTGTGTCTCGGGAAAACACTGGGGGTTACTCCGAGTCCGGGCGCGAGTAGACGACGATCGTGCCCGGCACCGCGCGCAGGCGATCCCGGCCGTCCACGTCGAGCTCCAGTTCCGCATCGAGCGTCCGCAGGAGCGCCACGACGCGCGCCGCGCTGTCTTCGACGTGCTCGACCTGCAGCATTCCGGCGTTCACGAGAGCGTCCGGCACCCAGGCGATGAACGGCTCGGGGAGATCCGCCACCCAGGCGCCGATGAGCTCCTCCGCGCGGGCCTGCTGGTCGTCGGCGATGCCGCCTCGACGAGTCACCCATCGGGTGGCCTTCGCGGCGAGCTCGTCTCGATCGGAGACGAGAACCGGTCCGGCGCGTCCCGTCCACAGGGGGCCAGCGCCGAACAGGTCGAGCTGCGTGCGTCCGCGCACGGACTCCGGGCGGAGCGTGTTGTGCTGCTCGTCCGTCAGGACGCTGTAGACCTCGGTGAAGTACGCGCGCTTCAGGCGCGACTCGTCGAGGGACTTCTCGATGACGTACGTCGAGTCGTCGTAGGCCGCGAGGCGCTGTGACTCGCGCGTCGAGTAGTCGAGCGTGATGCGTTCAAGCGCCGCCCGTTGGTCGGCCGTGAGTGGCATCTCCAGCGCATCGAGGGTGGCGGCCAGCGCGTTGGACATGAAGCCCGGGTGGGTGAACGCGCTGTTGACCTCCGTCCCGGCGAGGCCGCTCTGCGCGAGCTTCATCGCCACCGCGAGGATCGGCCCGTTGTGATGCTGGATCGCGCCGATCGTCTCGGGCGGCAGCTCGGACTTCGAGCGTCCTTCCGCGAGAGCACCGGCGAGCTCGTCGATCAGCGGTGGCAGGTTCGACATGCTCGTCGCGACGACCTCCCAGTCGATGCCTGCCAGGGCCTCTTCGAGACCCGCCGGGCGAAAGGCGGGGTAGTTGCGGGTCGCGCCTGCCGGGGGCTCCGCCTCGGCCGTGGCCAGCTGCTCGGTTGCCGTCGCGAGCTCGGCCGTGGCCGCCTCGACTGCCTTCCGTAGCTCCGTCGCATCGCGCTCGGCCTGCTGGGTACGACGCTTCTCGCTCGCGAGCTCCCGCTCGAGCTCAGTCGTGCGGTCGGTCAGTCCGACGGTCACCTGTGCCCGCGCGTCCTCCCGCGCCCGCGCCTCGTCGTCGGCCGTGGACTGCGCCCCCCACATCAACGTCCCTGCGAGTGCGGCGAGCAATGTCGCGCCCCCGACGGCTGCCGTAACTGCTGTTCTCATCGTTCTGGTCCTTCTGTTGGACGCCTGTCGGGCGCCGTGATCTGATCTGAACCGCCGGTGCGGCTGCGCGTTCGCCGTCCGCGTGAATTGCGCCCTGTCTGGTGGGCAGCGGGCACGCCGGGCGTGTCCGCATCTCTATGACGGAAGCGTGCGCGGAAGTTACAGGCGTTCGTGACCTGCGGCGCGGCTGCTAGTTGCGTCCTGCCATCACCCCGCCATCGACGTCCCAGATCGATCCAGTCACCCAGCCGGCCTCGTCGGAGAGCAGGAAGTCCACGACCGCCGCGACGTCGTCGGCCCGCCCGACGCGGCCGATGGGATGGAAGCCGTTGAAGCCCGCGAGCGTCGCTTCGACCTGCGCGGGTTCGATGAACGCCTCGTAGATCGGTGTCACGACCACGGCGGGCGAGACAGCGTTCACGCGGATCCTGGAGTCCGCGAGCTCCATCGCGAGGTGTTGCGTGAGTGCGTGCAGGCCGGCCTTCGCCATGGAGTACGCGGACGACGGGGTTGCCTTGACGGCCTGCTTGGCCCACATGGAACCGACGTTCACGATCGCGCCGCCGCCGTGCTCGTGCATGTTGCGGGCGACGGCTTGCGTGACGCGGAATGTCGCGCGGTTGACGTCGTGGTACGCGTCGTAGTCGGCGAGCCCGTGGTCGAGGAACGGCTTCGGGTTGAATGTGCCGGCCGCGTTCACGAGTGTTGTGTAGTGCGCGTCCGACGCCGCGATCCGGGCCGCGAGGTCGGCGACGTCGGCCTCCTCCCGAAGATCGGCCCGGACCGGCTCGACGTCGCCGAGCTTGCGCAGCTCTGCGACTGCGGTCTCGAGCTTGTCCCGCCTCCTCCCGACGATCTCGACGCGGTGGCCGCGGGCGAGGAGTCGCCGCGCGGTGGCCGCGCCGATGCCGCTCGATCCGCCAACGATCAGGGCTGTCTGGTTCCGTGTTTTGGTCATGTTCGTGCTCCTTGAACTACCTATGCATCGATAGGTGGATGAGTGTGTGTGCGGGGAGGGCCTGTCCCTCTCCGCGAGGGATCTAGGTGGTGAGGAGCGCGGCCAGCGCCCGCTCGACGAGCTCGATCGGCTCCGGGCTGCGCATCGCCCGCGCCTGGAGCAGCGCGCCCTGCAGACTCGAGACCAGCATCGATGCGATCGTGCGCTCGTCCGTCCGCGGATCGAGCTCGCCGGCTTCACGCCCGGCCCGGATGACGCCGCTGACCCAGTCCGCACTGCGCTCGAGGTAGTTCCGGATGGCGCTGCGAAGATCGTCTGGCAGCGTCTCGACATCGGCAGCCATCGAGCCGCAGAGGCAGATCCGGTCGCCGGCCGCCACCGTGTCCCTGTACATGGCGACGAAGCCCTCGAGCCGGTTGCGGGCTCCCGGTGCGGAGGCGGTGAGGCCCGCCAGCGCGGACTCAAGCCGCTCCGTGTACCGGGTCATGAGCGCGCGCCCTAGGTCGGCCTTTGCTGGGAAGTGGTAGTGGATGCTCGCCGTCTTGACGCCGACGGCCGCCGCGAGGTCGCGGTAGCTGAAGGCGTTGAAGCCGCGACGCTGGACGAGCGTCTCGGCGACGTCGAGCAGGCGGTCGGCCGTGTCCTTGCGTGACATGCCTAGCAACCTACTAGTAGGTAGGTACCGTGTCAAGGTGAATCCTCGCGCCGCCGCGGTGACGGCGCGATTGTCCGCGACCAGTTCGACTGCATGTTCGGTGGCACAAAAACCTGTCCTGTTGAGATGACGTAGCGCCGGGCAGTCCGCCTCAGGAAGGAGGCGCAGATGTCAGCACAGTCAGAGCGTATGGAAGGAAGTAGAAGAGGTTGTAGCGAAGGAACGTTCAAGCGCGACGACGAGCGCCTGTTGAACGACATCGTCAGCATGACTCGCGTCGAAAATCAGCCGACGCGCCAGTGCACGGAGGGGCGCGACTTGCGAAAGCAGTTCCTGCGGGTCGACGGGACGTGTGGCCTCGGGCATGGTCTCACCCACAAGTGCCCGGCCGGGGTGGTCCGGGGTTCAGGCGTTGGGGGAGGATTCGCAATTGTCCGCCAACGAGCGGCCCGTGCACGCACCCTGAACGCGATCGTCGCGCCCAGCTCCGTCCCTGCCCGGAGCGCGCCGGCGCCGCGGCGCGTGTCAATGTGCAGCGGTAGTGCAGCGGTAGCCGGATTCGGGCCAATCCGAGGGTCCCGAAACGCGCTCGCGCGATCGCCGTAAGTCGCTCGTGCCCATGGACTTATGCGTGGTCGGGGCGAGAGGATTCGAACCTCCGGCCTCTTGCTCCCGAAGCAAGCGCTCTGCCAGGCTGAGCTACGCCCCGACGGGCGAGAGTCGCGGTCGGCGGCGGCCGGCGGACCGGCGCTGCCTGCGCGAAGGGGCGCCGACGCTAGGCGAGAGCGGCGCCGCGCGTAGAGGATTTCCGGGCGAGTGAGGAACAGCGCCGGGGGCTCGGGCGGTGCCGGGTCGCAGACTCGGCGCGGGCGTCGGGACGCTCGCCAACGGAAGCGGGCCCCGGAGTCGCCTCCGGGGCCCGTGTGGATCTCGCTGATGCGAGGTCGCAGAGGTCGCGGCGTTAGCCGCCCATCTGCTTCTCGCAGTTCTTGATGCCGCCGGGGGCACGCTTCGCGTCTTCGCTCTCGGGGTAGTCCTCGAGGATCTGCTCCAAGACGCCCTTGCAGCCCTCGAAGTCCTTCGCACGCCACTTGACGTTGGCGCGGTGCATCAGGCACTTCGGGGCGTACTCGGAGTCCTTCGCGTTCGCGAGGACCCAGTCGATGTGCTGGACGGCCTCGTCGGCCTTCCCGATCATCATGCTGAGCCGGGCCATGGTCTCGCGGACCTCGGCGGCTGTGTTCGTGTCGCCGCCCTTCTCGAACTCCGCCGACAACTCGCCGAGCGACGTGATCACCGCCGCACCGATCTCTGGACCGCTCGCGCGGTCCGCCGACTCCATCGGCAGGAACGCCAGACGGATGCGCCATGAGTTGCGCTTGTCCGCCTTCGGGTAGAGCCCGAGCATCTCCTGGAGCTTCTCGGTCTCGGCGTCGGGGTCCTGCTGCTTGCGGTACAGGTACGCGAGCGCCTCGTGCACGTCGGCAGAAGGGGCGGTCTCGGCGAGCTCCTCGAGGAGCTCCTCGGCCTCTTCCTGGAGTGCGCGGTCGATGAGCAGGCGGGCGAGCTTCGTCTTGGAGGCAGCGTCCTCCTTGCCCTTCAGCTCCCTGTACTCGACCTCGGCCTTCTCGCCATCGGCGAGGGCCTTGAGCATGCCCTCAGCCGTGCGACCGACGCGGCCGTTCACGACGTGACCATCGGCGTTCATCACGAAGATGGTCGGGTAGCCCCGGACGCTGTACTTCCCCATGAAGTCCTGGACCTCGGGGGTGATGTCGCGGCCGCCGGTCAGACGGACGGCGAGGTACTCATCACTGATTGCCTTGCTAGCTTCGGTGGAGAAGACACTCTTCTCCAATTGGATGCAGGGGGGTCACGGGGGCGACGTGCGATGCACGTAGACGAGCATCAGCCTGCCGCTCTTCGCAGCGGCCGCCTTGCCCTCGCTCCATCCGTCGATCCACTGGATCGAGTTCGCCTCGGCGGACTCGGCGGTCGTGGCGCCCTCGCCGGGGCCCTCCTGAGCGGAGGCGGTGAGCGGGGTGACGGTGAGGCAAAGCCCCAGCACAGCCCCCGCGAACAGCAGGTTCTTCATCGGATCTCCTCGGTCTCGGACGGCCCGTGCCGCCCGGCGCTTCAACGATACGGGCGGCCATCCTGTTCCTCTCGAACAGGGATTCCGAGCGCAAACGCACCGTGGACGAGGGCCGGAGGCTGGCTCTCACGCTGAGAGTCGAATTTCCCGGTCTGGGAGCGCCGCTCAGGTCCGAAGGGCCGCATTCCCGATGAAAGGGACGGAATCCGCGGGCGCGGGGGTGCGTCCGCCCAACGAGGAGAGTGAGCGTGCGAGGACGGTTGCGGCGGCATCGCCACGCCAGCCTGAGCAGCCTGAAGAGGGCAACGTCGTGAGCAACGGCGTCCGTCCCGATTCGGTCCGCGTCCTCCTGGTCGACGACGACCCGCTCATCCGCAAGGGCTACGGCCAGCGCCTGAAGGGCGACGGCTATCGTGTCACGCTCGCAGCGGACGGCTACGAAGCCGTGCAGGCGGCGGAGGCCGAGGCGTTCGACCTCGTGCTTCTCGATCTGCAGATGCCGTATCGCAACGGCGTCGAGGTCCTGCGGGTCCTGCGCGCGGATCCCGCGTACGCGAACGCGCGCGTTGTGCTCCTTGCCCAGCCGGGCGACGCCGACATGGTCGAGCAGGCCATGCGCCTCGGCGCCGACGCGGTGTTCGAGAAGTCCCGGATGGGTCCCCGCGACATCTCCATCGAGCTCTCAGCCCTGCTCGACGGGACCCCGGTGCCGCACCCGAGGCCCGGCGTCATCGCGGAGACGAACATTCCGTCGGCCGTTGACGATATCGCCAAGCGCTTCCGGCGTGGCGGCGGAGGCGGTGGTGGTGGCAATGGTCGCTCGCCGCGCCGACCTGGCGCGAGTGTCGCCGATCGTCTTCGCGCTGCAGCACGCATGTCGCAGGGCGACGGCCCTGGCGATGCGCCGCACGATGCACCGCGCGACGCTGTCGAGGCGTACGCGCAGCGCAACACGCTTCACGTCGATCCCGACCGCACGATCCAGGACTCCACGTTCGCGGCGCCCACGCTCCCCGAACACGGCGCTCCGGATCGCGGCATCCAACCGCAACGGCGCTTCGTACCCCGCACGAACCCCGCCGCAGCCGCTCCAGACGAGGCTCCGGCTCCCCACCACGCACCGGCGGCGCCTCCTCACGCCCCGATGGCCGGCTACCCCGGGCAGCCCACCCCCCAGGTGCCGCCCGCAGCCTCCCCTCACGGTGTGCCCGTCCGCCACGGTGCGCCGACCCCTCACGGAGTACCGGCCCCCCACGGAGTACCGGCCCCACAGATGGCGCTACCCGCGCCGACTGCACACGCCCCGCCAGCCGCTCACGCTGCGGCGGCGCACAGCTACGACACGGTGCTGAACCGCTTCGTCGGTCAGACCGCGGCGCTCGCGCAAGCGCTCGGGCTCTCGGCCGATCTCGTCTGCCCCGTCTGCACGGGCCAGATGGCGCTGCGCCTGTGGCCGAACCCCCAGTTCGAGAACGGCGTGCAAGGCTTCTTCCACTGCCCGCGTTGCTACGCAGGCTGAGGGCGGACGCGCGGCAGGACGATCGCGGCCGTTGGTCAGGAGCGCGTACTCTCGGGGCGTGATCGGTCGTGGGGTCGCTGTCGTGTTGCTCGTGCTCGGGATGCTGATCGGCGTCGCGCGGGCCGAGGATCCGGTGCTTCCGGGGCAACCCAACGACGCGGCAGCGCAGGCGTACGAGCGCGGCGAACGGCTGCTCGCGAAGGGGCAGTACGAGGAGGCGGCCGCGGCGTTCGACGAGGCGGCGAAGCGCGCGCCGCTCTTCCATCTCGCGCACTACGCGGCCGGAAACGCGCTCGCACGGTCGGGGAAACTGCGCGAGGCCGAGAAGCGGTATCGCAGAGCGGTGGAAGTCGCCCCGACGTTCGCGCGCGGATGGAACGCCCTCGGCGTGGTGCTCATGGCGGGCGATCGGACAGAAGCCGCGCTGACCGCGTTCGAGCGAGCGGTCAAGGCGGACGGGAAGTTCACTCTGGCGCGACTCCACCGGGGGCAGGCACTGCTGCGGCTCGGGCGACTCGACGACGCGGAGACGGCGCTGCGCGACGTCCTCCGTCGCGACAAGAAGAGCGTCGCGGCCCGCGTTGCGCTCGCCACGGCGCGAGCGGGGCTCGGCGATCTCGACGAGGCGGGCGAGATCGTCGCAGCGGCACTCGCGGCGGAGCCGACCAACGGCAACGCGTTGCTGCTCCGCGCGACGCTCGCGTTCCGCGGTGGTGATCTCGACGACGCAGCCGCTGGGCTCGCCGACGTCCTCGCCAAGGCGGGCGATCAACGAGCGGTGCGCGAGGGCGCGGCGCGTCTCGCGAACAAGGTGGCCGAGGCCGCGCGCACGCGCGGTGAGCTGAACGCACACGTCTCCGCACTCGAGACGCTGGTGGCGCTCGCGCCGAAGAACCCGCGCGCGCACGCGCTGATCGGGGCGGCGTTGCTGACGCGGTTCGAGTCTCAGGCGGCGGAGACGCGGACGGGGAGAGACCGGGATCGGGCGGTGCGGGCGCTGGAGCGGTCGTTGGAGCTGGATCCGAAGAACGAGGCCGTGCGGAAGCTGCTGGAGCGGTATCGGGATCCGTAGGGGCGGATCTCCTGATCCGCCCGCGCCGACGCCGTTCGCTCGGACGGGGCGCGTGGATGGCGGTCAGCGAGCGACCTCGGTGGATCGGACGCCCATGGGCGATCCACGTCGCAACTCGATGACTCCGTCGTCGATCGGCGGCGAGACCCTCGTCCGGGAGCCGTCCGGATCTCGAACGTCGCCCGCGGAGCGCCAGTGACCCCGCGATGATCGCGCATCCCCAGTGGGCGGGGCGGATCAGGAGATCCGCCCGTACGGCCTCATGACGATCCGGCATCGCACGACGAACGCCGTCGCGCCTCATCGAACGCGTCAACCCATCGGGCGGGGCGGACCACGGGGTCCGCCCCTACGACCCGTCTTTAGGATCCACCCTCGCTGGCAGGAAGTGCAGCAGGTCCCCCAGACGCTGGATGCGGATCGCGTCCGAGTGGCCCTCCCACGCGCCGATCGGGTCCATCAGGAACGGGGTGATCCGGGCGGCGCGCGCACCGACGACGTCGATCGCGTGGAAGTCCCCCACGTAGACCAGTTCCGCCGGCGGGAGATCCATCAGTTCGGCCGCGATCTCGAAGATGCGCGGGTTCGGCTTCTCGACGCCCTCGAGCCCCGAGTCGACCACACACTCGAGGAACCGGTCGAGACCCGTCGCGATCAACGAATCCTCCACGGTGCCGTTCGAGTTGGAGACACAGCCCAGCCGGTACCCGCGCCGCAGCAACTCGCGCAACGTCGGCTCGACGTCGCCCGCCTTGACGATCCACAGGCTCTGCCAGATCGCCTGCAACGCTGCGTGGATCGGCTGCCGCACCGCCGGATCAGTCGGCACGCGCTGTCCCTCTAGCATCTGGCCGTCGAGCGTCTGGCCCTCTCGCATCTGGCCCTCTCGCATCTGGCCGTCGAGCGTCTGGCCGTCGAGCATGAGTCCGTCGAGCATCAGGTCGACGTAGCGGTGGAAGATCTCCGGCGTCTCGCGCTTCGGCGCCTTCCCGAGGTGCGGGTCGAGCAGCGGACGCGCCCGCATCTCCGCCTCCGCCACCGCCTCGGCGTCGGCACTCAGCCCGGCGTCACGGATCGTCGCGGCGAGGCGCGCGTGGTCGATCCCGAGCAGGGTGTTCCCGACGTCGAACAGCACACCGCGAATGCGACCGGCGACCTCGTCGCTCAGGGCGTCACTCGCCGTCGCCGCGCTTGGTGTCGTCGGGCGGGGCGTCGTCGGGTTTGGTCTTCTCGGGCTTGGTCTTCTCGGGCGGGGCACCGTCGCGACGCGGCACCGGCGCGGGCGAGCGATCCGCGCGCCGGGCCGTGCGCGGGATGCCGGCGTCGGCGGGCCGCGGGTCCTGGCGCTCGATGCCACCGGCGATCCGCGCACCGCGGGCGCGCAGCGTGTCGTCGACCTCGGTCTGCGCGGTGAACGCGCGCAGCGGCTCGACCGCGTCCGTGTGCCAGTAGCCCTCGAGCGCGAGCAGCGCCAGGCGTCGCTGCGGATCGCCGTCGGCGCCGACGAGCGCCTTGCCGAAGATCGGAATCAGGTCGCGAGCTGCGTAACCGTCCGCCCGAACGAACGAGTGGAGACTCTCGATCGCGCGGGCGCGCAGCGGGCCCGTCGAGTTTTGGGCGGTGCCCTCGACGACGGAGACCGCCACGGAGTGCCCACGACGAGCCAGGCCGTGGATGGCGATCTGTCGTAGGCGCGGATCGGTGTCGGCACGGTTCCAGACGTCGAGCAGCGTACCGAGCTGCTCGCGACCGGGCAGCGTGGCCAGGCCCTGCAGCGCGGGCATCTGCATCGCGAGCGTCGTTTCGCGCGGGTAACGCTCGATCAGCGTCGGAACGGCGCGTCCGTCGTCGAGCCGCTGCAGGACGAGGAACCCCGCGCGGCGCAGGTTCTCGTTGAGACCATCTGCCTTGACGATGTCGAGGAGGAGTTTCAGGGCCTCGTCGCCCTGATGCCGCGACGCGGCGACGACGGCAGGCAGCAGCGGAGTCTGGGACATCCGGCGCCCGTAGTTGGCGAGGCGATGAAGCTCGATGCGGAGCTTCTGTCCGTCCCACGACTCGGGCGGGAGGACTCCGGGCTTCTCCTGGGAGCCCGGGCCGGGATGTTCGATCGGTGGTGGGCTCGGGGCTGGAGCATCCAGAGCCCGGCGCAGCCTGCCCACCTCCTCCTCGGCGACCTCCTTGCGCTCGCGTTCGGTCTGCGCGATGCGCTCCCAGTCGGCGACCTCCATACGCGCGTTCGCGAGCTCGCGCTCAGCGTCCGTCACACGCTGCGCGGCGTCGTCCGCACGCGGGTCGAGCACGAACCACGCGGTGGTGGCTCCAGCCGCAAAGACCAGGGCGAAGCTGACGATCGTTCCGAGCGCGCGGGCCATGGCTCTCTTCGTAACATCCCGTGCACTCCCAAGGGGACGATTCCGGCGACTTGCGAAGGGCACTTGCCGCGGAGGCCTGGCGGCACGAGAATCGCGAACTTCCCCCAGATCGCCCCGACTCGCACCGCGTGGGGACCGCGGCTGCGTCCCGGATGCACCATGGAGAGAGTCATGTCGCGTCTTCCGCGCTTCGCCGGTCTCGCGCTCGCCCTGCTGGGCGTTGCCGCCCTCGTCGGCCCCGACACCCGAGCCCAGGACGATCCCAAGGCCATCGCCAGGAAGCTCCGCTTCATGATGGTCGGCGGCGAGTTCGCCGAAGCAGGCGAGATGCTGTCGAACGCACCCGACGAGCTCCGCAACGATCCCAAACTGCGGTTCAGCCTGGGGGACAACGCGCTCCGCTGGGTGAAGCTGCAGAAGAAAGGCGCGAACCTGCGCCCGGGTCTCATGGCGGCACGTGAGAACTACGCCGTGGCGCGCAAGATCGAGCCGACGGACTTCGAGGCGTCGGTCAAGGCGCTCGAGTGCTCGGCTCGTCTGATCGAGATCGAGCGCGAGGAGAAGCTCACCGACACCGCGCTGAAGCACGCGTCGTGGTCGGTGACCCACGGTGAGGTGGCGCTCGAGACCGAGGGAGCTCCGAGCGAACTGAAGGAGTTGCTCGCGGTCGCGTACGGCTTGCGAGCCGCGTTCTCACCGCCGCACGAGCAGTTCGACCGCATCGTCGGGGACTACTCCAAGGGCGCACAGCTCCTCGCCGAGATCGCGCCGGATGCGAAGAAGCCGTACGAGGTCTACGGCAAGGCCGCCGGGATCTCGCTGCAACTGGCGAAGTTCGTGTCGGAGACGCGTCCGATCCCGGAGGAGAAGCGGGATGACGAGGCGGCGAAGAAGGCGCTCGAGTACGCCACGCTCGCGTGCGAGTCGAAGGGCGCCAAGAAGGAGCAGTACACGCAGCACCTGCTGGCGCTCCGCGCGGCGAAGCGGATGGGCATCGAGGGCGACCTCGGCAAGCCCTACATGCGCGAAATCGAGAAGCGCGACGGCATCGACGGCCTGAAGTTGAAGGTCCCCATGGGCGACGGTTGGAAGCGCGTGCCGAAGGCGGGCGACTGGGACATCTTCTGGGAGCGTCAGCTCGAGGGCGACGACACCGCCGTCCAGGTCATGATCAAGGTCTGGGAGTTCTCTCAGAACTGGGGCGGCAAGACGTACGACCGCGTCGAGGACATCAGCAAGAGCCGCTTCGACTCCAAGAAGGAGGAGTTCTCGGAGGTCGCGCGCACGGTCGACCCCGAGTTCCTCGGCGAGAAGAAGGGCCCGCAGATCTGGCACTGGGCGGTGGTCGGCACCAAGGAGCGCCGCATCCAGTGGCTCACCGAGTACCTCTGGTACACGAAGAAGAAGACCAAGATCTCGTACCAGATCCGGATCATCGACTGGCGCAAGTCCCCCGACCTCACCGACCCCGACCTCGTGGCCTTCATCGAGGCCGCGCTGGGGAAGGATGAAGAGGACGACGGGAAGAAGAAGAAGCGCGGCGGGAAGAAGAAGCGCTAGCTCAAGGGCTCTCTGCTCGCCGCGCGCCGTGGCGCAGCGCCACGCCCATGTCTGGCGGCGCAGCCGCTCAGCTGTAGGGGCGGATCTCCTGACCCGCCCGCGCCGACGACTGATCATTCGAGCGAGCCGGGTGGACGGCGCTCAGCGCACGAGCGTCGCCCATCCGGACGAGAACGGGCGACGACCTCGACCGCCCAAGCCCCTCGCCGCGCGCGCCCACCAACCCGGCGCGCGAAGCCGCGCCCCTCCGCGATCAGCCGACGGCCGCTCGCCGGGCGACGACCGCATCCCCCGCCCCGCACGCGACCGCCATCCACGCCAACCGCCCGCACAACCCGCGTAGGCCGGGCGGATCAGGAGATCCGCCCCTACGGCGTAATCGGGATCCGACACCGCTTGATTCACGTCGCCACTCGATGACGTCACGCGTCACACGCCCCATCGGCGTCGTCGCCCTCGACCGATCATCGCCCGCATCACCGGCACCGTCCGCAGAGCGCCACCGGACCCCATCGACCGCGCGCCACCCAGCGGGCGGGGCGGACCAGGGGGTCCGCCCCTACGGCGTCACGGGCAGGCGGCACCGCTCGATCTGGCATACGGCCCGTAGGGGCGGATCTCCTGATCCGCCCGCGCCGACGATCTCACGCGCGGACGAGCCGGGTGGACGGCGCTCAGCGCACCAGCGTTCTCCATCCGGACGGCAATCGGCGACGACGCTCGCCGCGCACGCCCCGGGACCCGCCGCGCGTCACCGAGCCCCCTCGCCCCCCCTACCGACGAGCCGGCTCGCACTCCCCGCACGGGCACAACCCCCGCAGGTAGTCGTACGCAAAGATCCCCTCGTCGTGGCTGTCGCCCCACGAGAAGTTCAGCGCGTAGTTCCCGATCCGCTTCCACTCGAGGAGCCGCGTGGTCAGCGCCATGTGCAGCATCGGCCGCCCCTCCTCGCGCGTGTTCCGACAGCGGGCGCACGGGCAGAGATCCCGCAGCGTCGCGTACGGAATCGCGCTCTCGTGGCCGTCGGCCCACGTCACGCCGAGGATCTGCGTCTCCTGATCGGTCGTGACCGCTCGCGCTGCAATCATCGCCATCAGAGTTCGTCCTCGTCGTCGTGGTGGCCGTGTTCGACCTGTTCGCCATCGACCTGTTCGTCATGTTGGGCGAGCGGCATCTCGACGTCAGCCAGCGGCTCCGCAGGGAGCTGACTGACCGGCTCCGGCGCTGCCGGTGGCGGCACGCGCTTGTGGAACGCCACGACCGCCGGCGGTGCGCGGTTCAGCAGCAGCGCAACCGCCAGCCCGATCGCCAGGCCGACGAAGAGCCCGACCGTCAGCTCGATGTGGAGGAACTGCGCCACGTCCATGCGGTCGAGTTCGGTCCGCGCGAGGATCTCGGCGTCGCTCGCGCCCTCGGCACTGTGCAGGGCCACGAGGCGCGGCAGCAGCGCGGAGCGGTAGATCAGGACCTCACCGAGCGCGAGGAAGATGAGGAACCCGCAGGCCGCCGCCGCCTGCACGCGGCCACCGCGGGCGCGTGCCGCCATGGCCGAAGCCAGGCCGACACCGGCGCCCGCGATCGGCAGCGACCAGTAGGCGCCGGTTCCGGTGGCCTTGGCCGCGAGCATCCACCCGACGGCCGAGACGGCGGCCACCAGCAGTGCTGCCCCGAGCGCTCGCTCGGCGGCGGGGGCCGGGACGGCGCCCGAGCGAACGAGCGGAGTCGCGCAGCGCGCACACGGTGCCGGCGCACAGCCCGGTCCCGGCAACGGCTCGGGGGCCGGCGCGCCGCAGGGGCACGTCAGCACAGCCTGAGGCTCGGTCGGCGGTTGGGACTGTGCTCGAGGCTCGGACGGCGGCTCGGACGGTGACTCCACGCCGCGATGGTATGCGCCCACGTCCCGACGCGTGAGATCAGCGAGGCGGGTTCGCGCGGGGTTCGGTCCCAGGAGCCTCGACCCGCACGGGCAGGCCGGCCTCCTTCGCGGTGCGCGGACAGCTCGGACAGCTCGGACACGAGACGCACCCGAGGAGCGAACTCACGGGCAGGAGCAGGACCAGCAGGAGGATCAGATGACGTCGGCGCACCTCCGCAGGTTATCGCGACGCAGCGGGACGGCGTGCGAGACTCGTCGGCGATGGAGCTCACTCTCAGAGAGATTGCGGAGCTGACCGGCGGACGTCTCGCCGGCGACGGCGCACGTTGCATCCGCGGCGTGGCGTCACTCGAACGAGCGGGACCCAACGACCTGACGTTCGTCGCGAACGAGAAGACCCTCGCGCGTCTCGCGGGCTGCGAGGCCGGCGCGGTCGTGGCCCCCGAGGGCCTCGACGTCGGTGGCCGCGACGCCATCGTCCACGCCGAGCCCCATGCGGCGGTGGCCGCGGTGCTCGCTCGTCTCCATCCGGAGGCGACGCCCGCCCCCGGAGTGTCGGAGTTCGCCGTCGTCCACGCCTCGGCGGCCATCGGCGACGGAGCCTCGATCGGACCGTTCGCAGTCGTCGACGAGCGGGCTGAGATCGGGACCAACGCCGTCGTGGGTGCGGGCGCGTACGTCGGGGCGGGCAGCTCGATCGGCGAGGGAGCCGTTCTGCGGCCGCGCGTCGTGCTCTACGCCCGCGTGCGCATCGGCGCCCGGAGCATCGTGCACTCGGGCGCCGTGATCGGTGCCGACGGGTTCGGCTACGCCTCGTCGGGCGACGGCCACACGAAGATCCCGCAGGTCGGCGGTGTCGAGATCGGCGATGACGTCGAGATCGGTGCCAACGCGTGCATCGACGGCGGCACGCTCGACCCGACGACGGTCGGCGACGGGTCGAAGATCGACGACCAGGTCATGGTCGGTCACAACTGCCGCATCGGCCGCCACGTCCTGCTCTGCGGCCAGGTCGCGCTCGCGGGCAGCACCGAGATCGGCGACTTCAGCGTGTTCGGCGGGCGCGCGGGGTCGGCCGGCCACGCACGCGTCGGCAAGGGCGCGACGGTGGCCGGCGTCGGTGTCATCACCGGCGACATCGCCGACGGCGCGATCGTGGCCGGCTACCCGCATATGCCGCTCGACGCGTGGCGTCGCATGGTCGCGTCGGCGCGACACCTGCCGGAGATGCGCAAGGATCTGCGTCGGCTGCGGAAGATGGTCGAGGGCGGCTCTGGGGAACCTCGGGACACCTCCAACTAATCAACTAACTCTCCAGCCGCGGCCTCCCATCTAGCAACCGCTGCGAGTTAGTTGATTAGTTGGAGGTGTCCCGGCCCCGGTCGATGCCCGCTCGCGCGCGACGCTCGACGAGCAGCAGTGCTGTCACCGACGGTCCGTGCAGGACGTCACCGGCGAGCGCCTTCGCGACGGCCTCGGCAAGCGGCATGCGCACCGTCTCGATCTCCTCGTCCGCGTCGCGGTCCGGCGCTCCGTCGGTCAGGTCCTCGGCGAGGTAGAAGTGCATGCGCTGCTGGAACTTGATCGCCATCAGGCACGAGAGCAACGGGGTCACGCGCGCAGAGCGTAGGCCGGTCTCTTCGGCGAGTTCGCGGGCGGCGGCTACAGGCGGCTCCTCGCCCGGATCGACGTGCCCGCCCGGGACCTCGAGCGACGGCTCCTCGAGGCCGTAGCGCCGCTGACGATTGAGCAGCACCGATCCGTCCGCGAAGAGCGGTACCGCATAGACGACATCGGGGCCGGTGCCCCAGATGTACGTGTGCTCCTGACCGTCCGGCGCGCGCTCGGTGTCGAGGCGGATGGTCGCGTACGCGTGGTCGAGGATCGTCTCCCGACGGACGACCTCGCGCTCGCCCATCACATCTCTTCCGGCGCCGCCAGCCCGAGCAGGTCGAGCGCGTTACGCAGCGTCTGCTGAACGGCGTGTGCGAGCGCGAGTCGTGCACGTGCGGTGTCGTCGTCAGCGCAGTTGACCTTCAGCGCGGGGTCCTGGCTGCCCTGCGCGTACCACGAGCTGAACGCACGACAGAGCTCGAGCACGTAGCCCGCGACCCAGTGCGGCTCCGCGCGCTTGCCGGCCTTCTCGACGCGCTCGGGGAACGCCGCCAACAGCAACGCGACCTGCCACTCATCATCGGTCGTGAGCAGCGACAGGTCCGCGCCCCCGAGCTCGCGGCCGGCCTTGCGGACGATGCTCGCGATGCGCGCGTGCTGGTATTGGCAGTACGGACCCGTGTCGCCTTCGAACGAAAGGAGCCGGTCCCAGTCGAACTCGACGTCGCGTTCGCGCTCGCGACTGAGATCTGCGAACACGATCGCGCCGTAGCCGACCTGCTGTGCGACCTCGTGACGGCGCTCCGCGGACATCGTCGGGTTCTTCTCGGCGATGACCGCCCCGATCTCCTCCGATGCACGGTCGAGCACGTCGTGCAGCCGCACGGCGCCATCGCGGGACGAGACCTTCACGCCGCCCATCCGGATCTGACCGAAGGCGGTGTGCTCCATGCGCCCGGCGAACGCGTAACCGCCCTTCTCGACGACCGCGAACCACTGCTTGAAGTGCAGCGTCTGGCCCTTGCCGACCACGTAGAGCGCACGGTCGAACTGCCACTCCTCGTGCCGATGCACGGCCGACGCGATGTCGCGCGTCGCGTAGAGCGTGGCGCCGTCCTGCTTCTTCAAGAGGCACGGCGGCATGCCCTGCTCCGACAGGTCCACCACGAGCGCACCGTCGTCGATCGCCGTCAGGCCCTGCGCGGAGAGGTGCTCGATCACCGGCTCCATGCGGTCCTCGTAGAAGCTCTCGCCGCAGACGGCCTCGAACGTGACCCCGAGCCGCGCGTAGACCTTCTCGAACTCAGCCAACGAGACGGCGCGGAAGCGCTCCCAGAGTGCGCGAGCCTCGGCGTCGCCCTGCTCGAGTCGCGCAAACCACGCGCGAGCCTCGCCCTCGAGCGACGGGTCGGTCTTCATCGCCTCGCGGAACGCGACGTACATCTCGTTCAGCTTCGTGACGCCGTCCTCGTCGAGATCCAGGTCGGCGTCGGCACGCGTCCACGCGGCGAGCAGCATCCCGTGCGTGGTGCCCCAATCGCCGAGGAAGTTGAAGCCGATCGCCCGCCAACCGAGCGCGCGGTGGATCCGACACAACGCGTTGCCGATCATCGTCGAGCGGATGTGGTGATACGCGAGGTGCTTGCTGATGTTCGGCGACGAGAAGTCGATGACAACCGTGCGCTGCTCACCGTCGTCACGCAGCAGCGGCGCGTCGACGTGGCCGTACGCGTCGCCGCGCGCATCGATCGTCTCGAGCACCCACGCGAGGAACGCCGACCTGTCGAGCCGGAAATTCACGTACGGACCGGCAGCCGTCGCCTCGGACACGCCACCGCCAGGCTCGAACGCAGCGACAACCGCCTGCGCGATGCGTGGCGGCGCGTTCCGCAGCGTGCGCGCGTACGGGAACATCGGCACGGCGACGTCGCCCATCGCGGGGTTCGGCGGCGCGCCGAGCTGGACCTCGGCGTCAGCCGGCAGGTCGAGGGCGCCGCGAACGGCACTGCGGATGGCGGCGCGGAAGGGATCGTGGAAGGAGCTCATCGTTCCGTTGTCCTCATCCAGGCGCCGGGGGTCTTCATCGTGGCGCGGGTGTCGTCATCTCCGCGCGGGTGATCCTCGCGCGCGAGCGAGCGGTCGCGCACTCTCGCAGTCAGTGGAACACCCCGAAAGGTTTCCGTCCTGACGCGCGTTGACGTGGACGGATCGCGCGACGCACGCCACGAAGACCGCGCATCGAAGACCCTCACCGGTGGAGTTGAACGCAGTGGACACGAACGAACGGATCGCCGCGTTCCTCGACCAGACGCGCTTCGCCGTCGCGGGGGCATCGACCGATCGCAGCAAGTACGGCAACAAGTGCCTGCGTTGCTACCTGCAGCACGATCGCGACGTGGTGGCGCTGAACCCCAAGGCGGCGGAGGTCGAGGGTGTGGCGGCGTTCCCTTCGCTCGCGCAGGCACCGGATGGCATCGAAGCTGTCACGATTGTGACGCCACCAGGGATCACCGAGCGGGTCGTCGAGGACATGGCGCGCCTCGGCATTCGCCACGTCTGGATGCAGCCAGGAGCCGAGAGCGAGGCGGCGGTGGCGCGGGCCGTCGGGCTGGGCATGAACGTGATCGCGGGAGGACCCTGCCTGCTCGTCGCGCTGGGGTTCAACGACGCTGCAAGCCCAGAAGGGCGACCGTCCCAGTGAGAGACGGGACGCGGATCACCGACGGGTGATAGGCTGCCAGATGAGCCAACTGTGAGCACGCCACGTTACGACCATCCCATGCATCACCGCGCGATCGGTGCTGCGGTGCCGGTGGCGCGCGTGTTCGGTGCCGACGTCTTCGTGCACTGGTCGATGACCGTCGTGCCGTTGGCTCTGCTGGCGCTCATCGGACGGTCGCTCCCGGCTCCCGAGGCAATCGGGTGGACGGCGTTCTGGACGCTGGCGTACTCCGTGCTCGTGTGGACGCACGAGATGGCGCACGTGTGGGCCGCACGACGTCTCGGCGTCCCGGCCGGCGTCGTCCTGATCTCGCCGTTCGGACCGCTCGGACACGACGACCCGCCGACCGCCTCGCCGCGCGGAGAGATGCTCTGCGCGCTCGCGGGACCGGCCGTGCACGCACTGTGGATCGGTCCGGCGTGGATCGCGTTCGCGATGGCTCCGGCCGACGCCGTGGCGCCGTGGCGCGTGGGCACGGAGGTGTTCCTGCTCGGCAACGCGGCGCTCGCCGTCCTCAACCTGCTGCCGTTCTATCCGCTCGACGGCGGTCGCTTCCTGCGCGGCGCCATTGCCGCGCGAACCAGCGTGCAGCGCGCCGAGATCTGGAGCGCGTACGCGGGCTACGCCGGCGCGATCGCCATGGGCCTCGCCGGACTCGCCATGCTACTCAGCGGTGGCGCGAGCAGCGTCGCCTGGGCCCTGCTGCTGATCGCGGTCGGCATCGTGAACCTCATGTCGGCACAGCGACTGCTCTTCACGGCGCAGTTCCTCACGACGTCGCGCCAGGCCGCACACGCCGACCTGCTGCGCGAGCGCCCGGCTGCGCCCGACTTCCTCGACGAAGACGCGCTGAGCGAGGGACTCGACGCGGCGCTCGCCTCACCGGGAAAGGAGCGTGAGGCCAAGCCGGAGACGCGCCCCGAGAGCAGCGCCGCTCGACGCCGACGGCTGCAGGAGCGCATCGACGTGCTGCTCGACCGGATCAACGAGGTCGGCGGCATCGAGAACCTCACCGCCGAAGAGCGGAGCGAGCTCGACGCCGCAAGCGAGGGCCTGCGAAGCGAGACCACCGGCTCGTGAGCGTGGCTCCGCGCTCGCGGTAGAGTCTGCGCATGCCGACGGAGATGCCCGCGACCGGGTACGTCATCGACTACCTGCTCTTCGTCTTCGTGGCGGGGTCGCTCTGCGTGATCGCACGCATGGCGCGGGCGCGTTCCAAGCCGCTCTCGATCGCGCTCTGGATCGCGGGGGCGCTGGCCGTCGTCGCGCTGCTCGGTGAGACGTGGTTCCGCTACGTCGTCGACGAGCCGGACGTCCGCATCGCCACGATGTCCGGGCGGGCGTGGCGGCTGCGCCACTGGGACCCGCACCTCAACGCGCACGGCTTCCGCGACCACGCGTGGCCCGACGACAAGCGCGAAGGCGTGCGGCGCATTGCCGTCATCGGCGACGAGCTCGTCGGTGGGCTCGGCATCGAGAGGCTCGCCGATCGCGTCGGCGACCGGGTGCTCGCCGGGCTCGACGCGATCCAGCCCGGCGCGACCGAGATCTGGAACGTCGGCTACCCGCACTGGACCACGGCCGAGCAGACATCGTGGCTGCAGGACTCCGTGCGCGGCGCACGCATCGACGTCGTGGTGCTTCTCTACTCGCTCGACGACATGGAGGACCTGCTCCCGCGCGAGCGACTCGACGAGCTGGACCTCGCGCTGACAACATCGCGGTCGACGTGGATCAATCACCACCGGTCCTTCCTCTACGACACGTGGTGGTACCGGCATCACAGTCCCTCGGACGTCGGCCTCGACGACGAGTCGGCGCGTGCGCATCTCGACGACCAACTCTGGGCGCAGCAGTCGGAGCGGCTGTCGCGCCTCGTCGGCATCTGTCGCGAGCGCGATGTGCCGGTGGCGATCGCGGTCGTGCCGCGCCTCTTGCACTGGGGTCCGCAGTATCCGTACGCCGCCGAGCACGGTCGCATCGTCGACCTGGCGCGCGGCCTCGGCGCGCACGCCATCGATCTCGCTGGTGACTTCCGCGGGCTCGAGGCCGACGACCTGATCGTCAGTCGCCACGCGCCCCACCCGAACGAGCGGGCCCACGAGATCTTGGGCGATGCCGTCGGTCGCTGGCTCCGCACCGGGCGCTAGTCGGGACTCTAGCGTCGCTCGTACCGCGTCCAGGTGTAGGGGCCTTCCTCGCGTTGAGGTCCACTCTCGGCGTAGGTCTCGACGCGTGTACTCAGACGCAGCAGTTTCGCGATGCGCTGCTCGATGCCGCGACGGCGGCGTGTGATCGTGACGTGCCACTCACCGGTCCGCACCTGGGCATCGTCACGCACGGCCACCCACGCCGGATGCCAATCGAGCTTGAACGCATCCGCGCCGTCCGGGTTGGCGACCACGTGCGGGACGCCGACGTCGCGATTGACGCGGAGCGTGTTGCGCACCCAGACGTGGTGCGGCGCCGCCGTGGTCACAAGCCACATCGCGATGCCGGCCAGAGCGAGGATCACGAGCGCGCCGAGAGCGATCGCGAGGCGACGCCGCGTCACGCTAGCGCGGCCTGTTCACGAGGCTCGCCTGGATCGCTGTGATGCACGCCACGTCGGCGACGTCCTGCGCAGTGCACCCGCGTGACAGGTCGTTCATCGGTCGCATCAGGCCTTGGAGGACAGGACCGAGGGCGGTGGCGCCGGCGAGGCGCTGCGTCAGCTTGTAGGCGATGTTCCCGGCGTCGAGGTCGGGGAAGACGAGCACGTTCGCGCGGCCGCCCACGGGACTGCGGGGCGCCTTGCGTGCGGCGACGTCCGGCGCGAGCGCGGCGTCGCCCTGGAGTTCACCATCGACGATCAACTCGGGTGCCCGCTCGCGCACGATCTCAGTCGCCCGCGCCACCTTCTCGGAACGCGGATGCGTCGCGCTGCCCTTCGTCGAGAAGCTGAGCAACGCGACACGCGGCTCGGCCTCCAGAAAGCAGCGCGCACTCTCGGCGCCGGCGATCGCGATGTCGGCGAGTTGCTCAGCCGTCGGGTCGGGGACGACGCCACAGTCGGTGTAGACGTACGCGGCCGAGGTCGCCGGCACGTCCATGAGAAAGAACGACGACACGGTGGCGATGCCCGGCGCAGGGCCGATGCCGACGATCGCCGCGCGGACGGTCTCGGCCGTCGTCGCCACCGCGCCGGCCACGGCTCCGTCGGCGTCGCCGGCTCGCACCATGAGCGCGGCGAAGAGCAGTGGATCGTCGAGAGCGGCAGCCGCCTGCTCGACCGTCATGCCCTTGTGCGCGCGAGCCGCGGCCAGCAGTTCGGCGTAGCGCGCGCGGTGCGCGTCGACGAGCGCGGCGTCCGGCAGGATCGGTCGCGCCAGACCACTGTCACGCAGGATCTCCGCGCCCTCGCGAACGCGCGCATCGCCCGTCTCCGGCAGGACGATCCGACAGTGCGCGGCGCGCGCCCGCTCCCGGATACGCGCCAGAACGTCGCTCACTCGATCTCGCTCCCGCCGTCCGGTGCGCCGTCGATCTCGTCGAGTTCGTCCAGCAGCTCGACGAGTCCGGTGTCGACCGTGACCTCGGTGGCGAGCAGGTACTGCGCGTACGTCTTGCCCTGGGCGTCGAGCAGCAGCGAGAGCGTGCCGCCGCCGCCGAGGCTCTCGTGCAGCAGGAAGTTCATCGCGAGCAGGTTCGGCACCTCGTGCCGCTCGACCTCGCCGTGGCAGATGCCGTCGAAGCGCTGCTTCACGAACGCGGCCGTCAGGTGCTGGAGCATCCAGGCGTAGACCTCGGGGCAGCGCGCGATCACTCCGATGTTGCACGTGTCGCCCTTGTCTCCGGAACGCGCGAGACACAGTTCCTCGAGCGCCACGAGCGTACGCCGGCCGGTGTTCGGGACGAGCGCCGACGACTCGCCCGGAGCGAAGGGCTCCGCTGGAGCATCCGGGGCCGCCGAGGTGACGCTCTCCTCCTGATCCCCGACGATCACGCGCACGTCGAGGCTGTCGCGCCCGATCAGAGCCGGCCAGTACCCGACGACACCGGACACGCGCGGGCGGCCCTGGTCGGCGAGGTACGTGATGCCCGGCACGGTCGCGAGCACGCGCGGCACGAGCTGCACCGCGAAGCCGTTCTCGATCTTGTCACGGTCGTCGTCGCGGACGGCGAACTGCAGCAGAACCTCCGGCGGCTCGTCGTCGTCCTCGTTGAACGGGGGGTGACTCGCGTCCCAGCCGATGATCGACGTCTTCGCATCCTCGAATTGCTCCATGCCGCCAGCGGCGGCCCAGAACGAGTCGGCGACGACCATGGACTTCGCGAGCGCGCGGGGACCGGAGACGAGCAGTCGTCCGAACGCGCGATAGCCGTGGGCGAAGCTGACCGACACCTTGAACTTCTCCGGCGCGGGCGCTCCGCGCGCGCCGCTGACACGAACGCGATCCGGCCCGTCCGGCTCGAGCTGGATGGAGTCGAAGCGAGCGATGCAGTCGGGTGCGATGTACTCGGGCGAGCCCATCTCGTAGACGAGCTGTTCGCTCACCGTGTGCACGGAGACCAAGCCACCGGTGTTCGGGTGCTTCGTCACGACGAACGTGCCGTCGGAACTCGCCTCGATCAGCGGGTACCCCATGTTGCGGAAGCTGGGCACGAGGTACCAGTCGGTGAAGTTGCCGCCGGTGCACTGCGTGCCGCACTCGATGATGTGGCCGGCGATCACGCCCGCGGCCATCTTGTCCCAGTCGTCCGCGGCCCAGCCGAACTCGTGGATCATCGGCGCCATGGTCACGGCGGTGTCGGTGATCCGGCCTGCGATGACGACGTTCGCGCCCATCGCGAGCGCCTTCACGACCGGCTGCGCCCCGAGGTACACGTTGGCCGACATGACCTCGTCGCGGACGTCGGCGAGCGGACGGTCGGAGTCCATGTGCGCCAGCGGCTCACCCGCATCGGCAAGTTCGTCGATCCGCTCGAAGACGTCGTCGCCGGAGATCACACCGACGCGCACCTGATCGGCGATCCCGAGTTCGGCCGCGAGCGCCTCGAGTGCATCGCGACAGGCCAGCGGGTTCACGCCGCCGGCGTTGCTGATAATCGTGATTCCGCGCTCGACGCACGCGGGGAGCACGTCGCGCATCTGCCGCAGGAAGTCGGCCGCGAAGCCCTTCGAGGGGTCACGCTGTCGCTGCTTCTGCAGGATCGCCATGGTCACCTCGGCGAGGTAGTCCATGACGAGGTAGTCGATGGGCCCACCCTCGACCTGACGCCGCGCGGCGGTGGGGTCGTCGCCCCAGAATCCGCCGCAGTTGGCGATGACGATGCGGTCCTTCGTGCTCACGCGTTCCTCCTGGCGGGATTGCCCGGCGGGGATTGTATGGGTGGGGTTCGGATCTCGGCCGATCGCTAAGAAACACCGTCGCTAGGGAACACTGTCACGAGGAAACACTGGCGCTACGGAACATGCACGCGCACTTCGACGCCGCCCTCGCCATCCTCGAGCGCATCGACGACCAGGCGGGCGAGGTGACAGTCGGCGGGGCCCTGGGTGACTTCGCCGTCCAGACGCCACTGGGAGCAGCAGGCGGGGCAGTTCAGACGGTCGTCGTCGTGACGCCAGAGGAGATCGCTCCCGTCGACCGGACACTCGGCGGAGCAAGCGGCGTAGTGGTGCGGATGGACGCGGACCAGGATCAGGTGCTCCGGCAATTCGCCGCCCGAGACGATCACGCTCGACGCCACCTCGAGCGCGCGACCGCGCAGATCGAGGGTCCACGACCCGATCCCTGCCGACTCGGCGAACGCCATCTCGTCGGGCGGGCGCAGGATGCGTGAGTAGCCAGAGGACGGCGCCGGTGGGGCTGGGGGTGGTGTGGCTGGCGGTGGCGCCGCAGCCGACGATGGCGGGCTCGACGACCCCGCGGCCTGCACGTCCTCGAGCCCGTCCTTCAAGCTCTGGAGGCCGCGACCGAAGGCCCCGATGAGGCCCCGTCGCGAGACGTCGCGCCGACCGTCGCCCATGTCGCCGCTCAGATGCTCTCGAACAGGATGGCCATGCCCATGCCGCCCGACACGCAGAGCGTCGCCAGACCGCGCTTGGCACCGCGGCGCTGCATCTCGTGCAGGAGCGTCACGCAGATGCGCGAGCCCGTCGCACCGATCGGGTGTCCGAGCGCGATCGAGCCGCCGTTCACGTTCAGTCGCTCGGGGTCGATCTTCAGCTCGCGGTCGCACGCGATGACCTGAGCCGCGAACGCCTCGTTCAGCTCGATGAGATCGATGTCGCCGAGGGAGAGCCCCTGACGCTCGAGCAACTCGTTGACCGCGGGCACGGGACCGATGCCCATGATGTTCGGATCGACGCCCGCGACGGTCCAGTCGACGACGCGCGCCATCGGCGTGACGCCCAGTTCCTCCGCGCGTGCAGCGGAGAGGACCAGCATCGCCGCCGCGCCGTCGGTGATGCCCGACGAGTTGCCGGCGTGCACCGTGCCGTCAGCCTTGAAGACGGGCTTCAGCTTCTTCATCTTCTCGGCCGTGCTGTCCGCGCGCGGATGCTCGTCCGTCTCGACGATCGTCGGCCCGCGACGGCCCGGCACCTCGACGGCGAACGTCTCGTCGGCCCACAGCCCGCGCTCGGTCGCGGCAGCGCAGCGCGCCTGCGAGCGGGCGGCGAACGCATCCTGCTCGTCACGCGAGATGTCGTACTGCTCCGCGAGGTTCTCCGCGGTCTTGCCCATGAGCTGGTTCGAGATCGGGCACTGGAAGCCGTCGCGATACATGCCATCGACGACCTCGGAGTGGCCGAGCCGGTACCCGAAGCGCGCGTTGGTCAGGAAGTACGGCGTGTTCGACATCGACTCCGTGCCGCCGACCAGCAGCGATCGGCCGCGCCCGAGCTGGATCGCGTCGTAGGCCAGCGCGATCGTCTTCATCGACGACGCGCAGGCCTTGTTCACGGTCATCGCCGGAACGTTGACGGGCACGCCGGTCCGCACCGAGACCTGCCGCGCGGTGTTCGTTCCGCCGCCGGCCTGACGGCCGTGGCCGAAGAGGGTCTCGTCGATGACGTCGGGAGCGACGCCGGCGCGCCGCAGCGCTTCGGTGGCAGCGGCGACGCCGAGGTCCGCCGGCGACATCTTCAGCAGTCCGCCGCCAAACCTGCCGATCGGCGTGCGGACGGCTCCGGCGACGACGACTTCGGTGCTGTTCATCTCGTGCTGCTCCCAGGGGGTCTGGACCGATCCCGCAGGGTATCCGCGCGCAGCGCGACGGCCGAGGAAGCCCGGCAGTGGGTCCAGGAGCTCGTTGGGGCTCCCGGAGTTCCCGGGGTCCGCTATCCTGCTCCTCCGTGTCCGTTCCCACGCTCCGCCACCACCCGCGTCTCCCCAGCCTCACGATCGCTCTCGGGGCGCTTCTGGTGACGGCCTCCGCGGCGTTCGCCGTCGAACGCACGGTCGTGGCGCACGGTGACCGCATCACGGATGCGACGTCCGCGGACGTGCCGCTCCAGGAGTACCTGATCGAGTGCGTCCGCGACGCTCAGCTCGATGTGCGCGTCCGTCGCCAGAAGGGCGCGCGCGGCTTCCCGCTCGCCGACCTCTACGACGCCCAGTACGTGCGCACGGACCACCTCCGCTTCGCGCGACCACTCTCGCAGTACCACATCCGGACGAACCCGTTGGCAGAGGGTGGCTTGCAGCGCATTGTCGCGGGACTGAACGATGCCTCGGGAGGCGGCGCCGAGCGCCTCTTCGGGACGATCGACGTCACGGTCAAGGTGAAGCCGGATCGCAAGTTCACGCTGCGCGGGAAGGCAACCGACGAAGAGCCGCCGACCGAGCTCGTCTTCGGTGCGTACGACGGGTACGAGGCCAACGTCTCGCTCTCATGGAAGGGCGACGAACCGGTCACGATCACCTCGTTCACCGGACCCGAGGGCGCTGACCTCGTCAGCGCGAAGACCGCCAAGACGAAGCGCACCTCCTTCAAGCAGAACGGCTTTGCGATCACGAGCGCCGGCGACCAGCGCATCGTCCTGAACGTGCCTCCCGGCACGACCAAGTGGTCGCTGAAGGTCAAGCTCAAGGGCACGCTGCCCGACGGCGCGGAGCGCGATCTGCGACCGGCTCCGGGCGAGAAGGAGTCGCACCTGGACCTGCGCTTTGCCCTGTTCCCGCGGTCGAACGCTGTCGTCCCGCTGGTCTTCATCCGCGACGAGGACGGTGCCGGGAACGACGTCGTCTGGTCGGCCGCCAACGCCATCCCCGAGCCGCTCTGGATCGCCGGACAGACGCCAGACTGTCAGTACGTCATCACCGACCTGGACGGCGATCCACCGACCTCCTACCGGCTCACGTGCAACGAAGAGACCACCACGGCGCTCGTCCACGACGTCCTGTTCGACGGGCAGGGAAGCGTTGCGTCGTACACCGTCGACCCGCTGCAGTCGCCGCAGGGCGGCGGCACCGTGACCCTTTCGAACTTCACGTACAACGCGGCCGGAATCGCCGTCGGGTACACCGAGGTCCGCACATTCGACGGAACCGGGCACACCCACACCCTCGTCATACAGGACCTGGTCGCCTACGCTTCAGGGGCGTTCAGTTACACGGTCATCCACACCGACGCGGAAGGCGTCGAACGCCGACACGAATTCCTGCCGTTGCAGTGAGCGAGCCCGCGCCGCCGGTGCCCGACGCATCGGACCGCGCGCTCGACACGATGCAGTGGCGTCCCCACCAGGGGACATGCGAGCCGGATGCCCGCCTCGGCGGCAACGGCCCGCCATTTGAGACACATCTCATGGCACAACCCATCAGAGACCTCAGCAGGAGGCTCCCCATGACGCAGAAAACTCTGTACCTCGTTCTCGCCGCCGCCGGCGCAGCCGGCCTCGGCCTCTGGGGCGGATCGACCTCCGCCCAGGATGCTCGCGCGACGCGTGACGCCCCGCCTCAGCGTGTGGCGCAGGCTCAAGAGACGCCAGCAGACGAGACGCCCGCCGCGAAGCCCGAAGAGGCTCCGCTGCCGCCGCCAACTCCGGTTCAGGGCACTCGCCCGATCGACGCGGACACGGTGCGCGTCCTCGCCGAGGAGGTCGCGCGACTGCGCGATCAGCTCGACCGCGTGAACTCCGAGCTCGCGGCGACCCGCAGCGGGCAGCCCGTGGACGGTCCACCGGCGCCTGTCACCCGCCTGGCCGACGGTCGTGCACTCGGCGCGCCCCCTGCCGCGTACGCCGCCCCGCGCGACGACGAGACCGACGAGTTGGACAAGGCGTCGACGGAGCAGCCGCTCCGCACCGACGACGAGCCCGTCGTCGTCGAGCGCGAGATCATCATCGAGCGTGAGCCCGCCGCCGACGAGACGCAGATCATCGTCATCGAGAGCCAGGACGACGACGTCGCCTACGAGGACGAGCTCTACGAGGACCGGGTCATCGTCATCGAGCAGGAGCCCGAGGTCGTCTACGAGCAGGTCGTGTACGAGCAGGAGGTCGTCTACCAGTACATCCCGTTCGGCCACTCGCACTACGTGGGCTGCGGTCACCACTACTACGGCTGCAGCTGCCACAGCTGGTACTACAACCTGCACGGCTCCCCCAGCTACTACCTGAATTACCACGACTATGACCTGTACGTCGGCTACGGGCACATCGGTCACGGCTACGGCCACGTCGACCACCACGGTCACGACGGCCGCCACGGCAAGCGCAGGGCGTACAAGCGCGGGTTCCGAGACGGGTTCGACGACGGCCGCGCGACGAACCCGGCGACGAGCACCGTCGGTGTGCGCCGTGACGGTGGCCGCTCGGCCACGCGCAGCGACTCCGCGAGGGAGCGTGTGGCCTCGCCGCGCGCCCTCACCGACGGCGTGACCCGCGGTGCGGCGTCCGGCCGCGCGGCGTCTGGCCGCGCGGTGTCTGGTCGCGATAGTGTGGCGACGGACCGCCGCTCACGCGCCGCGCGTGGCACCGGCACCGGCGGCGCGTTCGCCACCGACCGCGATCGTGAGCGCGTGCGTCAGGAGATCGCGGACGTCCAGCGCGGGGCCTCGCGTCCGGCGCGTGCCGGCGACCGCCCGGCCCAGGCTCGGACTACGCCGAACCGGCCCACTGTCGAGTCGCGCCCGAGTACAGCACCACGCGCGTCCCGACGCGCCCCCGAGGCGCCAACCTCCGTACGAGCAACGACGACGACGCGCCGCCCGGTGACGCGCCCCGTCGAGAGTCGTCGCACCGTCAGGCGCCCGACCACAGTGCGAACGACACCGACGCAGCGGGCATCCACCCCGTCGCGGGCGTCGACACAGCGGCGGGAGGCCGCCCGTCGCAGCGCGCCGCGACAGACGACCACGACAGTCGCCCCACGTCGTCAGACGACGACGCCACGGCCTCAGTCAGCCCGCTCGTCGCCGCGTCAGACCCAGCGTCCGACGCAGCAGCGTTCGACCCCCCAGCGGCGGACTCCGCAGCGGACGACGGCGCCCCGCCGTACACCCACGCCGACGCGATCACCGTCCGTCCGCCGGACCCCTCAGGTCCGGAACTCGACGCCGCGTCCGCGGACCGCATCTCCTCGTCGGTCGCCGAACCGGAGTCGCTCTCAGAAGCGGCGCAAGAACCAGAACTGACCCAGATCGGGCTCAGTTCCGAACCGGACTCTGAGCTGGTCGAGAGATCACGAGGGCCGTCGGTGCACCCCACCGGCGGCCCTCTCTCGATTCGAGAGGCTGCGGATTGATTCAGTCGCACGGGCTCGACGGCCGACAAGAGCCTGTGAGCAACTCCGCACCGGTGCGCACGCGCCCCTACACACCCGCCGAGCTCGAGCGAGTCCTCCCGCTGATCCGATCGATCGCGACGAGCGCACGCGAGACATACCTGCGGGTCCAGCAGAAGCTCGCTGACGTGCAGACGAAGCGCTCGATCGACGACCTCTCGTCGGACGTGAGCCTCCCGGAGGAGGTGCGAGACGAGCTGGCCGAGCTGAACGCCCAGATGCGTGAGCTCACGGAGCTCGGCGCTCGCTTCGGCGATCCCGAGCTCGGCGTCGTGATCGTCGACGGCCGCCACGACGACGTCGCGGTGAACCTGTGCTGGAAGCTCGGCGAGGCGTCCGTCCGCACGTGGTACCCGATCGGCGGAACCTACGCCGATCGTCGCCCGCTCTGAGAGCCCGCATTCCGAATGGACCGCTCGCGGAGCCTGGGATGCGCCGTCGCGGAAGGGTCACTGAGGGCGCTCCGTGCACCGCCGCCCCCGAGTCCGTAGCCTAGTTCCGTCGCCACCCGCGGAGACGTGCTGAACGAGCCTGAAATGCGTGTCCCGGGGTAGGCGTTACCCTCTGTACGTCGCGGCCGGGTCCACCCCGTCCGCGTTCGCTTTTCGCTTTACAGGCCCTCTGGCCGTCTTACCATCTTGGGATTCCGCCGACAGGCGGCCCGAAAGTCCTCCCGAACAGGCCTAGGGGAAGCGCGCCGTCGGCGCGTCAGGCTCGTTCGACACGGGCTCCTCGACACGGGCTCACTCGACACCCACGTTCATCACCATGTTCGCGGCACACGACGCCGCACGATCGGAACTCGCTGGCAGACCGTATGACCACAGAGATTGCGCCCGGCATCCAGGACACCCGGAAGATTCTCGACCTGAGCATCTTCTGGAAGACCTTGACGTCGCAGTACTACGAGTTCCTCTCGAAGGTCGTTAGCGATCCGATCATGAAGCAGCGATTCCGCCTCATGGCCTCGGAAGAGCGCGACCACCGCAAGATCCTGCGCAAGTACCGCAAGGAACTGGTGGGGAGTTCCCAGATCGAGCTCGGCCGCGAAGACAAGAAGCGCCTCAAGGACCGCTTCGTGTTCCTCGAGGTCAA
Organism: Planctomycetota bacterium; assembly: GCA_021776825.1. Lineage (GTDB taxonomy): Bacteria > Planctomycetota > JAJSAM01 > JAJSAM01 > JAJVHW01 > JAJFFG01. The sequence continues at coordinate 70,500 of JAJFFG010000034.1, read as the reverse complement.
GGACCGCGCCTCCATGGACGTGGCCGTCGACTGCATTCTCCGCGCCGAGCAGCAGTCCAACCGGTTCTTCAACCAGGCCTCGTCGCGCATCGACAACCGCGAGGGCCGCATCTTCCTCCGCCTGCTGGCCGAGGAGGGCGGTATCCACCGCAGCATGGTCGAAGAGCTGATGGAGTACGCCGACTCCCGCGAGATCCGATTCAGCAAGAACAGCGCCGCCATTGCGGCCGCTGCCCGTCGCTGACCCGATTTCGCCGAGCCAATCTGGCCGAGCCTGGTGCGAGTCGTTTGGCGCGCGTGAGTCGGCCGCTGGCTGCCGTCGCGCACCGGCCTGGCCACCTCTGCCGAGCCCAGGATGCTCGCGGGTGCTTGAGGGCTCTCTCGACGCCCCCAGGCTCGATTTCGAGCCTAGGAGGCGCCAGAGCGCCACCGCCTCGGGACGTGTTGAGCAGGACGAACCGCGCCTCGCACGGCGCGCCGAGCGGTCGATGATCCGAGTCACAGGACGCCACGCGACTGCCGCCGAGCGAACGAAGCGCGAGAACTCTCAGGCTCAGAGTGAGCCTGAGACCCCCCTCAGCCGATATCCTCTCTAGAGGGCAGTTCGGCGGGATTTGTCGTCGGAGCCCCACCGACCCCAGGGAGGCAGCGATGGAAGGCTACTGCGTCAAGTGCCGCGCCAAGGCGGAGATGACCTCCACGGAAGAGGTCACGATGAAGAACGGCAAGCAGGCCATGAAGGGCAAGTGCTCGACGTGCGGCACTGGCATGTTCAAGATCCTGCCGAAGAAGAAGTAGCTCGCCCGGCAGCCCGAGACAGCTGAGCCGGAACCATCTGAGTTCGGGCCATCTGCGTTCTGGTCGCCTCGAGTTGTGCACTGCTTCGTGATCTGAGCCGAGAAGGAGCGGGGCGCCCATCGCCGGGTGCCGCGTAGTCCATTTCTCGCCCATCCGGCAAGGAACGGGCCGTGTGACCCCCAAGTCACGCGGCCCGTCGCTCGTTCCGGGCGGCCTCCGCGCAACCGCGAGAGCGCCCCAATGGAGACGCACCGTCGGGCGATCGGAGGCCCTCGCCGCCGTGCCGTTCCGCCCACGAAGCAGCGGGCCCCGCTGCTGACCCGTCTCGCGTGGCTGGCCGCCGCGCTCTGCGGCCCGCCCCGCACGCCCCTCGAGTCCCGCCCGCCGTGTCAGCCCGCGTCCTCCCGTCGGGGACCGTCCTGAGTGCGCCGGGGGAGATGAGGTCATGGCGTCACGACAACGGGGGTCCCTGCCCCCGCGGAGTCGCGACCGCGTCGCTATGCCTGAGGAACTGCCGACGGTTCCGCCGTGCCCACGAACCAGCGGGCCCCGCTGACCCGTCTCGCGTGGCTGGCCGCCGCGCTCTGCGGCCCGCACCACCCGCCCCTCGAGTCGCGCCCGCCGTGACGCCCCGCGTCCTCCCGTCCGTCGGGGACCGCCCTGAGTGCGCAGCGGGAGATGAGGTCAAGGCGTCACGACGACGCGGGGCCCCGGCCCCGCGGAGGAGTGAGAACGCAGACATCGTGCGTCCGGCGCGCTCAGGCGCGCGGCCAGCCGCGCGAGGCGGGTCAGCGGGGGAGAGGAAGCAACACGGCCCCGCGAGTGACGCCGGGCATCGGGTCGAATCCGAACGCCTTCGGGAACAGCGGCCCGGGACAGATCGTCTCGCGGAAGTCGCTGTGACGTCGCAGGTTCTGGGGCGGGATGCCGCAGTAGGCGCTGAGGAAGTCCGTGAGGCGCTTGAGGGAACGCATCTGTGAGGTCGTCGGCTGGGACTTCGTGAAGTCGCCGACCAGGCAGATCCCAATCCCCGTCTGGTTCATCAGCTTGTTGCCGGCGTGGGCGCCGTCGCGCTGCTGCTTCCATCGGAAGCCGACCTCGACCAGGCCGTCGGCCGCGCCCCTCCCGTTCCCGATCACGAAGTCGTAGCCCAGGCCGTCCCAACGCCGCTTCTTGTGCGCGGTGTCGAACGACGCTGCGCTGCCCGCCGCGGTGGCGCTGTGGTGGACCACGATGTAGCGCCAGCGCCGCTTGAGCGGCACACGCCACGCTCGGAGCTCCCGGGTAGTCGGAGCATTGGTCGGCTTCGCCACGGTGGGGGCGCGCCTGGGCGTCCGCGGCGGGCGCGCCCCGAGCGGCGGTGGGAGCCCAGCATTGGGGTCGCCGGACCCGACGTGAACGTGGACCGGAGGAGCGGTCCGGGCGCGGAGCGGCGTTCGAGCACCCCAGACGGCGCGAATGCGATCCGCGTCGTCCGCGCTGACCACCGCCTCGTCGCCGACGCGCTCGATCGGCAGTTCGGTGGTGATGCGCTGGCCGCGAATGACCGCGATGGTCGTTCCGGGGAACAGTGAGATTCGCTCGGCCGATGCAGCGTGCCTCAGGATCACCTGCCCGAACGAGTCGATCGGCGCGGCGTGGAGACCCGTCAATCTGGCGAGCTCGGTGCTGGTGACGGGAGCCGCGACCACGTCGGACTCGCCGACGACCGCCTCGCCACTCGCGCAGCCGCCGATCATGAGCATCGCCGCAAGCGCCAGCACTGCGGAGGCGCCCCAACGGAGAAGGCGGCGGTCCGCCCTGGCTTGGAGGGGACGGGCTTGGAGGGGACTGGCCAGGAGGGAACCGCCTGGGCGCGAGGTGGCTCTACCGGCGTGGGCGCAACCGGCGTGGGCGCAACCGGTGCTGGCTCGAGCGGTGTTGGATCGAGCGGTACTGGCTCGAAGACAACCGTGAGGCGCACCTCTCCGGAGTCGTCGATCCATGGCCTCTCCCGCGCTCGCCACCGGCTTCGGGGGCGAGGCTCACCTCGAAGACGAAGACGGCGGCCGGCAGGACGGTCCTCAGAGACCCCGCCCCACCGAACCGCGTCGGCGCCACTACATACTGGGGACAAATATCGCTCTGCCGCACATTGTTGTGGGATCCGCGTCGCGCGTCAAGGCTTCGCCCAGAATCCGACGGCGCTGCCACGCACGTCTTTCCACAGGCGTGGAAACGGGGTTTCTCGGACAAAAAGTTGGCCCGGTGGAGGGACGCAAATCGGACCTCCCACGGGCGCTGCGAGGCCCCCCGCAGGGGGCTTTGACGAGGAGTGCCCGTCGGAACTCACTCCACGGCGCGCACTTGTGCATTCGAGGCTGACATCGCACTTTTCCACATCTTCTCAACAGTGCGTTGTGGAGGCGGTTTGTTGATGAATATCGGGTTTGACGCGCGTTCAGGGCAGTCGGTAAGTTCTTCCTTGGTTGAGCGAGGCAGGCAACGCCGAGACCTGCTCGACGACGGCTCTTTGAAATCCTGATCAACTGGAGAGGGCAGAGCGAAGCGGGGAACCGCCGAGCGACGCCGGGAAGGGAGTTTCGGCTCCGGCCCCGAGAACGCGGCTTCGGCCGCGGGAGACTTTCCCGTTCTGTGGTGTGCCGGCATCGCAGAACACCGCATCAGGAGGCGCCAGAGGCGCTTCAGCGATGCAGAGAAACCCCATGGGAGCCACGCGGGACGTTTACGAACCGCTGGTCACCTGATCGGACAAACCCTGGGGCGCCGGTCTCAGCGAGGCGGTTCGCCGCCACGCTAGGACGAAAGCGCGCGAGGGGAATGGCGACGACTTCGGTCGACGCAGCGGTCGGGTGATGACGAGCTCCGAAGGGGAGTTCCCGAGACGGTGGGACGGCGAGCCTTCGGGTGAGTTGCCCCACGGGAGACTCGGTGATGGGCCCTGAGCGAGCGATGCGCTCGACCTCGTGTTCCTCAGAGTACGAGGCCTGGACGCACTGCAAACGACGGGCTCGCGACGCGGCAACGTGTCGCAGCCGAGCCGATCGAAACCGTAGCGGGATCTGAAACCCCATGAGTGGCAGCGACCATCGAGGTCGCAACGTGGCAGGGGAGCAAACCGTCGAGGGGGTGAGAAACCCCGCGGACGGAACGTGCCGGGTGAGGCAAGCCCGGGTGAAGCGGACCCTGTCGCCGATGTCGCTGAAGGGGCGCCAAACCCCAGGAGGGGATGTTGGTGGCTTCGGCTACCGACCGGCAGTGAGGCGGGTGCCCTGAGAGGGCGGCCCAAGCCTGAGGGAGACGTTCGGACGCTTGCGTCCGAGCCGGTCTCCCGGCGAAAGACCTCGTGGTCGTCTCGTACGACGCGGAGGGAGCGGTGAACCAGTAGGCCGCTACGCCGGGGGAAGAGGAACTCCGAGAGGCAGGCGAACTCTGTGAGGGTCGACCCCGTGGCGGCAACGTCGCGAGGTACCGGATCACTGTCCGTAAACCCCTGAAGGGGCGCATCGGCGAAGTCTGCGCGCTCAACCACCGGTAGTCAGCCCGACGGGTCTTCGGACCTAGCGGGCTGGCTCGATTCACCGGCCTGATTCACGGGCCTGATTCACGGGCGAGAATCACAGTCTCGCTCGTGAGCGCGGCCCCGCGAAACACCGCGCAAGACTGCACGCGACCTACGTCCCGCAGCCGTCCCCCACTCCCCGTAGCCTACGCAGCGTGAGTCTGGTCCACGCCCTGCCGATCGTGCGCGTCCGAGTGCCGCTCGAGTCCACCTCGAAGACCGCCGTCATCGAGGAGCTTCTCGGACTGCTGCCGTTCGACGATCCGGCCGTGCGACGCGCCGTACGCGACGCGGTCCTCGCCCGCGAGGCCGAGGCCTCCACGGGCATCGGGCGCGGCGTCGCCATCCCTCACGGCCGTACGGAGGTCGTGGGGGAGCACATCTGCGCGTTCGGAGTCGCTCCCGCCGGGATCGACTTCGGCGCGATCGACGATCGGCCGTGCCGCCTCTTCTTCCTCTGCGTAGCGCACCCGGATCAGAGCGGAGCCCATCTCCAACTGCTCGCCGAACTCGCCACGCTCTTGAACGATACTCCTCGCCGACGCCAGCTGGAGGAGGCCACGGACGCCGCCGCAGCCCACGCGGTCTTCGCCGCTCTCGCCGAGGCCGATCCGCCTCGCGTTTGAAACCACGCGGGTAGGAGGAGTACCGTGCGCGGCCGATGTCCGCCGACCTCCCCCCCGAGCTCGAGTCCGCCGTCGCCGAACTGCGGCGTGCGATCTCGTTCGTCGAGCGGCGCGCCATCAACCGCTCCGAGGTCATCAAGAAGATCTTCTGCGCCCTGCTGACCCGCGAGCACGTGCTGCTCGCCGCGCGCACCGGCGTCGGCAAGTCGCTGCTCACGAACCAGATCTTCGCCATGTTCACCGGCGCGCGGATCTTCCGCATGCAGGCGAGCAAGGAGCAGCAGCCAGACACCTACTTCGGCGCCCTCGACCTCGAGGAGCTGAAGAAGGGCCGCATCATCCACAACACCGAGGGCTCGCTCGTCGAGAGCCAGCTGGGCTTCATCGACGAGATCTTCGACGCCAACGACTACACGCTGCGCGCGCTACTCACGACGCTGAACGAGCGGCGCCTGGTCCGCGGCATCCAGGACGTCGCGTCCCCGATCCACACGGTGATCGGTGCGGCCAACTACATCCGCGTCACCGAGATCACCGAGGCGGTGCTCGACCGCTTCCTCTACAAGGCCGTCGTCGAACCGGACCGCGAGCCGTTCTTCATGTACCGGATCTCACAGCAGTTCGTGCTCCACCGCGGAGGCATCGCACAGCCCGAGGTGACGATCCCGTTCGAGACGCTGAAGCGCCTCTCGAACGTGGTGCGCGGTCACGACCCGAACCACTCGGTGAAGGTGCCGGCCGAGATCATGTTCTTCGCGAACCTCGTGCTACGGCACTACGAGTCGCTGCTGCGTCGCCATCGTCGTCAGCGCGAGCAGGCCGGTGACGCCGGGAAGCCGGAGTTCTACATCTCACCCCGCACGCAGGCGAAGTCGCTGGACGCACTGCGCGCGATCGCGGTGATGAACCATCGGCTCGAGGTCGAGCCGGACGACGTTCGCAAGCTGCCGATCCTGCTCTGTACGGCCGGTGTGCGCGAGGAGCGCGAGATCTTCGAGAAGGCGCACGACACGCTGCGCAACCACTACACGGCGTCGCACGCGTTCGAGCAGCTGAACACGATGCTCGAGTTGCAGGACGTGCTGGACCGGGTGCACGACAAGCCGGAGTTGCTCGAGCAACCCATTGCCGAGCTCGCGGCCACCCCGGTCCGCCGCTCGCTGCTCACGTGGGCCCGCGAGAAGCTCGGCATCGGCGAGACCGAACCGGAGCACAACCGCAAGCTCCTCACCGCCTACCTCGAGTCGATCAGTCCGCTCACCGACGAGATCCGACTCCTGAAGATGCGTCTGCTCGACGAGGTCAAGCACCTCTACGCGACGGACGAACCCTGGGTGTGAGCTCCGTCGACACGCCGCTCGAGCTCACGGCCGGCGTGTACGAGGACTTCCTGATCGAGATGGATGAGCTGGGGCTCCTCGATAACCTCGAGGACGAGCTCCCACGCGGCTTCACGGCGGTCTACGAGATCGGTCGCATCCTGGCCGACCCGACGAGCGACACCGGCCAAGCCGTCGCCAACGTCCTGCAACTCGCTGCTCCGACCGGCGAGTCGACCGAGGCCGTACCGACCGACAGTGACGCGACGATGATCGAGGTCCCTGCCGGCGAGGAGTACGAGGCCGAGTTCATCCGCTCGTGGAGTGACGTGCGGTACGTCTACGCGGACCAGTGGCTGCTGCCGGAGGAGGTGTTCCTCCGGCGACTCGCCAACCGGACGCTCGTGTTCCCGATGGCCAAGGCCCCCCGCATCCGGGCCATCGACACTGGTGATGACGACTTCCAACCATCGCCCTCGAAGCAGAAGGTCTACGTGCTACTCGATACGTCGCGGTCGATGGCGCTGCGGCATCGCTTCGCGCTCGCCAAGGCGGCCGTGCTGCGCTTCCTGAAACGCAATCGCAGCGAGATGGGCGAGGTCTTCTTCCGCACGTTCGACGTCGGCGTCGGACCGCTCTCGACGGCCCTCGACCGGAGTTCATACGGCACGCTCATCCGCAGCATCTCCCGACAGGCGACGCTCGGCAACGGCACGTGCCTGGAACGCGCGATCCTGCAGGCGTGCTCCGACATCGCGGACCAGCCGTCGCTCTCCGGCGCAGAGATCCTGGTGGTCACCGACGGCGCGGCTCGGATGGACGAGTCGAAGGTCGCCAACGCGCTCGGTGATCGCATCCGCCTGCATTGCCTGAAGATCGGCCGGGCCCAGGTCTTCGCGACCGATCAGTACGTGCGCGACACGCTGGAGCACCACACGCGCACCGACACGCGGCGCGGTCAGCGCATCGTCCAGCTGCGTGATCGACGCGACGTTCTGCGCGACGGCATCAAGCACAGTCACGATGCCGAGACGTTGAACACGCTGCGCGCCGAGATGCGCCGCGTCGAAGCCGAGCAGAAGGAGATCGGCGGCGAGCTACGCCAAGACTTCGGCCACGAGATCGAACGCCTGTCGCATGTCTTCATCGAGATCGACGATCTCGATCCGGCGACCGCGTTCCACCTGACGGACAAGCAGCTCGAGGCATTGAAGGAGTTGACGCGACGGCTCCTCGAGCAGCTGGAGGCGTCGCCGGCGCCGCCCGAGGCGATGAAGCAGGCAGCGTTGCTGATGGCGCACCTCGCGTTGCTCGCCGGCGAGCAGAGCGAGCAGGCCTCGCGCGAGTTCCTGGAGCAGCTGCGCACCGCCCTCGAGATGAAGATGGAGCAGGCGATGGAGTCGCACGAGGAGCACCTCCTCGACGGCGGTCTGTTGTCACCCGGCGATCAGCGCGACCTGCGCGTGCTGCTGACCGGCGGCTCACGGCGCGGGTCGTCGCTCTGGGTGATCCTGCTGCGCTACTTCTACCGGACGTTCGCGCGCGTCGTTCGGCGCCGGTAGCTAGCCGCCTGTCGGAGTTGCCGCGTCGCCGTACGAGAGACCCCTGGCGCGACAGGCTGCTAGTTGGAGGCCCCGCCTGGCACCAGAACGTGGCCGCCGTGGACACTGATCCCGACATGAGTGCGACGTTTCGGCGCTCGCTGCACGGCGGACTCAAGAGCGGCTTGGCGGAGCGGTCCATGCTCCGCACGGCGCACACCCGCTTGCAACTGACCGTTACGAAGGCGTGAGCAGCTGTTTCGAGAGCAGCGCCGCCCGTGGTGCCTCCGGAGGACGGGCGGCACTGCGATCCACCGCCACTGGCCACCCCGCCGGCCTACAACTAGCCGGCTGTCGCGCCACGCCGCGGGGCCCGTCGAGGCCGCAACTCCGACAGCCGGCTAGTCGCGCACGGCGTCGCGGCCCGCCTCGACGTCGACGCGCCAGAGCATCAGCCCGCCGACGACGAAGAACACGGCCACGGACATCACGGCGTAGCGGCTCGATCCGGTCCAGTCGGTCACCACCGCGAACGCCAACGGGCCGACGACCCCGGCGACCTTCTCGCAGACCGCGAGCACGCCGAAGAACTCGCCCGACGATCCGGTCGGGATCATGGACGCGAACAGCGACCGGCTCAGCGCCTGTGTCCCGCCCTGCACGAGCGCGACGGCGGCGGCCAGCAGATAGAGGTCGCCCGCCGTCTCGAGCTGACTTCCCAGCAGGCAGACGAGCACGTACACGACGAGCGCGCCGAGGATCGACGCCTTCGCGCCGATGCGGTGTGCGAGGAAGCCGAAGCCGATGGCGCACGGCACGCCGATGAACTGTGTCAGCAGCAACGCACCGATGATCGTGCCGGTCTCGAAGCCCTGCTCCGCAGCGAAGATGCCGGCCATGCGGAACACGGTGCCGATGCCGTCGGCGTAAACGAGGTAGGCCCCCATCATCAGGAGTGCGTGCCGGTACCGGCGCAGCTCGCGGATCGTGACCGTCAGGCGCCGGACTCCCGCGCGGAGCGGCGGCGTTCCTTCGACGTCACCCGGTCGCGAGATGCGCGGCGGCTCGGGCACGCGACGCAGGATTGGCAGCGAGAACGCCACCCACCAGACGGCCACCGAGACCAGCACGAGCCGCGTGGGCAGCGTCCCCTCGGGCAGCCCGAACATGCCGGGGTTCAGGATGACGACGAGCTGCACGGCGAGCAGGATTCCGCCGCCGAGGTACCCCGCGGCGTACGCCACCGTCGACAGCCGGTGCGTCTCGTCGCGCTCCGCCACGTGGGGCAGAAGGGCGTCGTAGAAGATCAGTGACCCGGACGCGCCGACATTGGCGATGCCGAACAGCACCATCCCGAGTCTCCAATCACCGGAGTCGACGAAGTAGAGCGACGCCGTGGCCAGGACGCCCAACAGCATGAACGCGGCGAGGAAGCGCTTCCGCGCCCCCGAGTAGTCGGCCACCGCGCCCAGCAGCGGCGCCAACGCCGCGAGGGCGAACAGCGCGATCGTGGTGATGTAGCCGAACGCCGCGGTCGCCGCACTCGACGACAGCTCGGGCGCAGCGATGCTGACGAAGTACAGCGGGAAGACCGCGGTGACGACCGTCGTGAAGAACGCTGAGTTGCCCCAGTCGTACATCGCCCATGCACGCAGCTCCGGGCGGTGGAGCGCGAGGCGTTCGAGCCACGGTCGACGGGTCGGCGAAGCGGACATCGGAGTGGATGGTAGGCAGTCGCGACGTCGACGCGATCACGCTTGCCCACGACAACCGGCAGGCGATCGACACTCAGCCTCAAGTCCGAGCGTGCGATCTGCCGATGAGAGGTCGGAGCCCGGCAGGCTGCGCCCGACTCCACTCGAGAAAGGGACCGCTCTTGCCTGCCGCCACCCGTGCGCCCTGGCCACGCCTTTCGGCGTTGCTCGCTCCCCTCGCACTCGCGCTCGCGTCCACCGCCTGCGCCTTCAATGATGGCCTCGACCATGGTCGTGCCGCTCCGGATCTCGATGTGGACGTCTGGCTCAACGCCGACGGCGACGTCGATCTCGACTCGCTGCGTGGTAAGCACGTGCTGATCGAGTTCTGGTCGAACCGCTGCCCGGCATGCGTCAAGTCGCTGCCTGACATGCGACGCCTGGCGCGCGAGTACTGCTGCGACACGCTGGAGATCCTCAGCGTGCACATGCCGATGGGCCACTCGCACCTCGACGGTCACATCAACGAGGTGGAGAAGTTCCTCGATGCGCAGGAGGTCCCGTACCCGGTCGGCATCGACCACTACGGCACGTCCAGCGTGAGCTACGACTTCAAGTACCTGCCCCATGCCGTGCTGGTCGACCCGCAGGGGATGATCTCGTGGAGCGGGAGCCTGTCGGTCTACGACCTCGAGTCGAAGATCCGCGATCGGATCGGCGCTCCGGAGACCGTGTCCGCAGGTGCAACGACCCCGCTGTTCGGTGACATCGGCGCGGCTGAGCTCTGCCCCATCGATGGGATCTGCGAACCCACCGGCACGCGGTAGCACGCGTCGAGTCGGGCTACTCGCGCAGCAGGAGAGTGAAGAACAGGTAGCGACGCGACGTCGTCGGGTCCTGCATGCCGTTCACGACGATCGTGTTCGCGCCGAGCTCACGAGCCGAGTCCTCGACTCCCGATCGGATCGAGGACCACGATGTGAGCGGGCTGTCCACGACCTCGAGTTCGGCGACGCGCATCGCGTCGACCGGCACGTCTGAGGCGGGGCCCGCCGCCGGTCCGAGCGCGCTCGTCCACTCCGGCGCATGCTCCGCGTAGTGGAGTGCGACGGCGGCGTCGCTCTCGAGCGGACCCGGGTCGCGCGGCGTATGCCAGCGGACCTGGGCACCGGCGCAGCCAGCCAGGAGCGACAGGAGAGCGACCAGAAGCAATGCACGCATGGTGAGCAGTCTACGTGCAGCGCATCACCGCTCCGTCAGGTCCAGATGCAGCGAGAGGCCAGATGCTGCGAGAGACCAGATGCTACGAGAGAACAGCTGCTACGAGAGAACCGGCTCGGAGGGCGGCTGCGTCGCCCCGTCCACGAGTCGCGCGTCGTCGAGGTTCGCCAGGTCGCCGCGCTAGCCCGCATCGTTCACGAGGACGCCACGCCTGGCGGTCCCGAGCACGCGATCTCCCGCCCCGGATCCGCTTCACTGTCTCATTCGAACAGTCGCATCGAGAGGGTGCATGCGCGTCTCCGGAACGAGATCTCACGCACTCGGAGCCACCAGGGCAGCGTGCGACGGCCGGACGTGAATCGTGACGGCGTTCGCCCACGCCGTTCCTCGATCTCGCCGCGATCCCGCGACGCCCTCGTGAACGATCCGGGCTGGCGTGCCTTGACATCATTTTAGTCACTGCTAAACATAGGTGCGTGGTCAGCCTGCTACGTGCCGTCGCCGAACCCCGCCGTCAGGAGATCCTGCGGTATGTCTGGAAGCAGGAGCTCTGCGCCGGCGACATCGCTGCGCGCTTCGACGTCACGTTCGGCGCGGTCTCGCAACACCTCCGCGTGCTGCGCGAGGCGGGCCTGGTCACGGTGCGTCGCGACGGTCGACGGCGCCTGTACCGTGCGCTGCCCGAAGCGCTCGGGCCGCTGCGGCAGATGCTCGAGGCCATGTGGGCCGAGCCACTCCACCGGTTGAAGACGCTCGCCGAGAAGCGAGCTCGAGGAGAGTCACGATGAGCGACGCGCCGGCTACGAAGCCCGAGGGACACGCCGGAGAACTCGAGGTCACGATCGCGGCGCGACCGGAGACCGTGTTCGCGTTCTTCACCGAGGCCGACTCGTTCGCGTCGTGGTTCGGTGCAGCGCGCGGCAACGCGACGATCGAGCCCCGAGTCGGCGGTGAGCTGCGAGTCGACTACTCCGCATCAGGGTTCGTCGCTCTGGGCGAGGTCGTCGCCCTCGAGCCACACCGGCACTTCGCCTTCACGTGGGGCTACGAGGGCGGACGGCCGTTCGCCCCCGGCTCCACGCGCGTCGACATCACGCTGACGCCGACGGACTCGGGCACGCATCTCGTGCTCCGTCACTCGGGCCTGCCCAGCGCGGGCGCCGCGGCGGAGCACCGTGGTGGTTGGCGTCTCTACGCATCGGTCCTGGCGAACGTCTCCGCGCAGCGCCAGAACGCGGCCCGCGCCGCGGAGCTGGTCACATCGTGGTTCGCCGCGTGGGGCGAGACCGACGCCGACGCGCGCCTCCCCCACATCGCCGCGTGCATGACCGACGACGGAGACTTCCGACACCCGTACTCGTCCGTGACGGGTCACGCCGATCTCTCCGGCCACATCGCCGCAAGCCGGCAGATGATGCAGGGCCTCACGCTCGAAGCGGGTCCGCACGAGCTCGTGCACGACACCGTGCACTACCGGTGGCAGGCCACGGACCCCGACGGCGCAGTCGTCGCCTCGGGCTGGAACGTCGGGCTGCTTGCGGCGGACGGTCGCTTCGGACGCGTCCTCGGGTTCACGGATCCGCCTGAGGCGCCGACCGGCTAAGAGGGCGTCGCGGACTCGGCCCGCAGCGGCGTCCTGCTACTCCGGGAGATCTGGGAAGTCGCCACCGAGCTGGAACGTCTGGCGGATCCTCGCCTCGGCGGAGGCCTCCGCGACCACGACCACGCCCTGCTGCTCGATCTCCATCCCGAGGCTGAGCGAGAACTCGCCCTCGACGACGTACCCGTCACCGTCCACGGTGACCTGCGCATCCAGGTCCGCGCCGGAGCCCTCTCGGATCACGACTTCGCCCACGCGCTCGTCGTTCATGCCGCTGACCTCGACGTGACCAAAGAACCGCAACGTGACCCGTGCTGGCGAGACCGACTCGTCGACCTCGAGCAGCTGGACGCGAATCTCGGTGGCATCGGGATCGATCTCCATCCGATCGGACCCATCAAGCACCTCCTCGATGATCGCGTCCGTGTCGGCGATCCACTCGTCGCCGACGGCCACCGGCTCGGCGGGATAGACCGACCGGACGAACCGCCCGCCCGACCCGGCGTCCGCATCGAGGGTCTCGTCCGTGAGCCACTCCTTCGCGTCGGAGGTCAGGTCACCGCCGCCTTCGATCACGCGCGCGGCACCGGAGGAGAGGTAGAGGAACGCGCCGTGAAGACAGCTGTCGTCTTTCTCGGCCTCGACGCGCGACCACGAGGAGAGGTACCCGAGCGCATGCGTCACACGGCCGCCATCGGAGACCTGCAGCGCCCGCATCACGAGTTCCTCGCGGTCCTCCTTCGGTCCCTCCTGCTCCGAGATCACGGCGCCGTCCGGCCCGACGGCCGTCATCTTGATCGAGCCAACCATCTCGCTCGTCTTGGTGACGACGTCGCCGACCTCCGCCCGCCACGCGGGCTGGCTCAGCGTGAACGTCTGGACGTCCTCGTCCTGCGCTCGCGCGCCGAGACCGAAGACCACCAGGCAGAGACCGATCACAACCGTACGCATGAGCTTCATTCCGTACCTCCCACGCGGAGTCTACGGGAGGCGCCAATCCACCGGGGGCGGGCACAATGAGGGGTATGCTCCGCCGTCTCGCCGCACTCGTGCTCGCCGTCGCGCTTGCCGCCACCCTCTCCGCCAGTGCCGTGGCGCAGGAGGGTGTCCCGACGGCGTCGCCGATGAGGGGTGTCGAGAACCGGCTCCGCAAGACGCTGGCGAACGACGCGAACCGGGACGCGCAGCGCACGCTCCGCGACGAACTCGCACGCATCGATCGAACGTCGCTCTCCGACGAGGACTGGATCGATCTGCACGTCGTGCTGATGGCACTCGATCGCGCGCTGCACAAGATGCCGCGTCACGGGCTGCCCAACGGCGTCGTCGCGCCGGCACGTCTCTCCGAGGACAAGTTCGACAAGGTGGTGGCGGGACCGGCGGGCCGCGAGAAGCACACGTGGTTGCTACGGCGGAAGCACGGCTTCGCTCTGACGTCGGAGGAGGTCCTTCGCATCGGTGAGCGCGCGCGACGTGCGGCGGCCGCGGACCTGGAAGCGTTCGCTGCTGCGCACGGCGACGGACGAACGTGGCAGGAGCTCATGGTCGAGGAGCGTTCGCACTGCGCCACCACCCACGAGGAGCTGGTCACGCGATGTGCCGACGCGGCAAAGGCAGCCGAGGACGCCGTGGTCGCGGCCGGGTTGATCTCGGTCCCGGAGGAAGCGCGTCACCTGACCGTCGAGGCCGGTCCGTCGACGCTGCCGTACGCGTTCGCGTGTTACTTGCCGGGCCGCTTCGACAACAAGCGCCGCTTCGACGGACGCTACATCGTGGCACCGCTGCCGTACGGCCTGGGCGAGCGTGATCAGGCCGCGTGGTTCGGAGACGTCGACGATCACTTCATGCGCGTCGTCTCGGCGCACGAGGGCGTGCCGGGTCACCACCTGCAGTTCACGCGTGCCGCCATGGTGGAGAGTCGTATTCGGGGGCGCGGCTACAACAGCGTGTTCGTCGAGGGCTGGGGCTTCTACAGCGAGGGCCTGCTCGACCGGTCCGGCGTGCTCACCGAGCCGCTCGATCGGCTGGCGCTCTTGCGGATGCGCGCGTGGCGAGCCGTGCGGTGCTACGTCGATCCGGCGCTCCACATGGGCCGCATCGCTCCGTCGCAAGCGCGCGATCTCCTCGTCGCCGAGAGCGGCATGTCGAAGCGAGCGGCGGAGCGCGAGGTGACGAAGTACATGGAGTGGCCGACGCAGCCACTCGGGTACTGGATCGGGCGCCACGAGATCGAGCGGATGCGCGATGCGTACGTGGCGCAGCATGGGGCAGGGAAGCTGCGCGAGTTCCACGACCGCTTGCTGGGCTTCGGGAACATCCCGCTGCCGTTGGCGGCGGCGGTGTTGTTGGACGAGCGGGAGGCGTGGGACGCGGCGCATCCGTAGGGGATGGTGGGGCGTCGACCGCCGCGCCGGAAGTGCCACGGATCGCCCTCGGGAGGACCGCCGTAGGGGCGGACCCCCTGGTCCGCCCCGCCGACACGCGCCGCTCGGTCCCGGCGGGTGGACGGCGGTCAGCGGACGACCGGGGCCGGACGGGCGGCTACGGGCCAGCATCGTCGCCGGCCTGAACGCCGTCGCAGCGGCGGTCGGAAGCAGCAGCCACGGTCCCCGTCCGGTGGCGGTGCGCTTCAGCGACGTCGTTCGCTGGGCGCCTTCGGACCCCCATCGAGCGAGAGTGACCCAGCGGGCGGGGTGGATCAGGAGATCCACCCGTACGGCGAGGTCGACAGATCATCGCCCCCGCCGATCCCCGGCGCGCTGCCACCGCGTCGGATGACCATCCGCGCGGATGAACCCAACGGCCCGTACGGGCGGATCTCCTGATCCGCCCCGCCGACGCGCGCCGCTCGGTCCCGGCGGGTGGATGGCGGTCAGCGGACGACAGGCGTCGGGCGGGCGGCTACGGGCGATGACGGTCGCGGGCCTGAACGCCGTCGCGGTCGCGAGGAGCGGCAACAGTTCCTGTCCGGTATCCGTTCGCGTCAGCGGCGTCGTTCGCTGAGCGCCATCGGACCCGAGTCGAGCGAGCGAGACCCAGCGGGCGGGGCGGACCAGGGGGTCCGCCCCTACGGCGCCGTGGTCACAGCGATCGCGCGAGGTTGGCGGGGGCGAGGTCGCCCCGGACCCCACCCGTGGCGCGCTGGTTGCGCCCGAGCGCAAGCAGCGTGACGCGGGAAATGGAGGCCACGCAAGGGTGCGACCGAGGGCCAACGCACTCGCCGGCGAGGTGTCGCACCCGCGGAGCCGACCAGCAACATGGGAGGCGCGGCGATTGCCACTGCGTCGAGGCGCGCCCACCGACGACGCCCGCCGCAATCGACGTGTCCCCTCGCCTACGCGTGCATCTTCAAGCACACCTGCAGCCACGTCCGACGCTCCAACAGGAACGCGTACCGCTCGTCGCTGTCAGGATGCTGCAGCTCTTCGATGCACTCCGTCAGCTCGCGCTCGACGGTCGCGCGATCGACGTCCTCGGGACGGACCGCGCGCGTGACGAGGAGCGTCACGTCGTCGTCCTTCACCTGCATGAAGCCGCCGCGCACGGCCAGCTTCTCGACGCCGTCCGCCTTGTGCAGGCGCAGCACGCCGGGCATCAGCTTCGACACCAGTGGCGCGTGCTGCGGATAGATGCCCAACTCGCCGAGCGAACCGGGTGCGACAAGGTGCTCGACCTCACCGTCGAAGAGCGGGCGCTCCGGCGAGACGACGTGGCAGGTGAGACCCATCGGCTACCCCACACCCATCGTCTTGGCCTGCTCGACGACCTCGTCGATGCCGCCGACCATGTAGAAGGCGTTCTCGGGGAGGTGGTCGTACTCGCCGTCCACCACAGCCTGGAACGAGCGGATCGTGTCCTCGAGCTTGACGTAGCGGCCCGGGCGGCCGGTGAACACCTCGGCCACGTGGAACGGCTGCGAGAGGAACTTCTGGATCTTGCGCGCGCGCTGGACGATCACCTTGTCCTCTTCGGACAGCTCGTCCATGCCGAGGATCGCGATGATGTCCTGCAGGTCCTTGTAGCGCTGCAGGATCGACTGCACGTTGCGGGCGCAGTCGTAGTGCTCCTGACCGACGTACTGCGGATCGAGCACGCGGCTCGTCGAGTCGAGCGGGTCCACGGCCGGGTAGATGCCCAGCTCGGCGATCGGGCGCGAGAGCACCGTCTTCGCATCGAGGTGCGTGAACGCCGTCGCGGGCGCCGGGTCCGTCAGGTCATCGGCGGGCACGTAGATGGCCTGCACCGACGTGACCGAACCGTAGTCCGTCGAGGTGATGCGCTCCTGGAGCGCGCCCATCTCGGTGGCGAGCGTCGGCTGGTAGCCCACGGCACTCGGCATACGGCCGAGCAGCGCGGACACCTCGGAGCCGGCCTGCGAGAAGCGGAAGATGTTGTCCACGAACATCAGCACGTCCGTGCCGGACTGATCGCGGAAGTACTCGGCCATGGTCAGACCCGAGAGCGCCACGCGCAGACGCGCACCCGGCGGCTCGTTCATCTGGCCGTAGCAGAGCACGGTCTTCTCGAGGACGCCCGACTCCTTCATCTCGGCCCAGAGGTCGTTGCCCTCTCGCGTGCGCTCGCCCACGCCGCAGAACACCGAGAAGCCACCGTGCTGCTTCGCGATGTTGTTGATGAGCTCCATGATGATGACCGTCTTGCCCACACCGGCGCCGCCGAACAGGCCGGTCTTGCCGCCCTTGGCGTACGGCGCGAGCAGGTCGACCACCTTGATGCCCGTCTCGAAGATCTCGGTCTTCACCGACAGGTTCTGGAACTTCGGAGCCGGGCTGTGGATCGGGCGGCGCTCCATGCCTTCCGGCAGGTCGCCCATGTAGTCCACCGGCTCGCCGAGCAGGTTGAACACACGGCCGAGGCAACCGTCGCCGACCGGCACCGAGATCGGCGAGCCGGTGTTCTTGACGGTCATGCCGCGCACGACGCCGTCCGTCGAGGACATGGCGACCGCGCGCACCTGATTGCGGCCGATGTGCTGCTGCACCTCCGCCGTCAGGTGGATCTTCACGACGTCCTGCTCGCTGTCGAGCGTCAGCGCCGCGTAGATCTCCGGCATCGCATCCGCCGGGAACTCCACGTCGATGACGGGTCCGATGACCTGGACCACCTTGCCGTCCGCGATGTTCGCCATTTCGGTTCGACTCCGTTCGTTCCGCACGGCGCCAAGCGCCGTGCGAAGGGGGTGTTACTTGAGCGCTTCGACGCCGCCGACGATCTCCGCAATCTCCTGCGTGATCTGTGCCTGGCGGGCCTTGTTGTACTGACGCGTGAGCGCCTTCTGCATCTCAGCCGCGTTGTCGGTGGCGTTCTTCATCGCCACCCGCCGCGCGAGCTGCTCACTCGCCACGGAGGAGAGCAGGACGCGGTACATGAGGTTCTTCACGAAGAGGGGTCCGAGCTCGTCGAGGATCTCGGTCGCGTTCGGCTCGAAGATGAAGTCGCCGAGCTCGCGCACGGCGTCGGAGTCTTCCGACTGGGCGGTCCCGCCCACGGGCAGGAGCGTCTGCGCCGTCGGCGGCTGACGACCGACCGTCTGGAAGTCCGCGTACACGACATCGACGCGATCGACCTGAGCCGACAGGAACGCCTCGATGAGCGGGTTCGCCATCTCCTCGGCGTTGTCGAAGGTCGGGTTGTCGGAGAGTTCGGTGAACGTCTGCTCCATCGAGTAGCCGCGGAAGCGCAACTGCCCGACGCCCTTCTTGCCGGCGACCCACAGCTCGGCCTCGATGCCCTCGTCCTCGAGCGACGCCAGGTGCTCGCGGCACTTCTTCACGAGGTTCGCGTTGAAGCCGCCGCAGAGACCGCGGTTCGCGGTGATCAGGAGGACGAGCACCTTCTTGACCGGGTTGCGACGCTCGAACAGCGGCGACAGTCCGATCGACTCGACGGCCGACGAGAGCGTCTCCATCAGACCGCGCAGCGACTCCATGTACGGACGCGACTGCACAACGCGACCCTGGGTGCGCTGCAACTTCGACGTCGCGACCATTTCCATGGTGCGCGTGATCTTCTTCGTCGAAGCGACGCTCTTGATCCGCTTGCGGATGACCTTCGAGCTCTCGGGCACTGTCGTGCAGCTCCTTCTCTAGTCCGGCTTCGCCCCGCCTAAGCGGCGGTCGCCGACCAGTGGTCCTTGAACGCCTTCAGAGCCGCGTGGAGATCCGCGCGGACCTCGTCGGTCATCTTGGGCTTGTCGGCGAGCGTCTGCATGACGCCCGACGGGTGATTCTTCACGTACTCGACCATGCCGGCCTCGGCGGCCGGGACCTGGTCCACCGGCACGTCATCGAAGTAGCCCTCGCCCATCGCGAAGATGGCGAGCACCTGGTCCTCCATCGACAGCGGATTGAAGAGGCCCTGCTTCAGTAGCTCGACGTTGCGCTCACCGCGGGCAAGCTGCGCCTGCGTGTTGGCATCGAGGTCCGAAGCGAACTGCGCGAACGCCTCGAGCTCGCGGTACTGGGCGAGGTCGAGACGCAGCTGACCGGCGACCTTCTTCATGGCCTTCGTCTGCGCGTTGCCACCCACGCGCGACACCGAGATGCCCACGTTGATGGCCGGCCGCACGCCGGCGTAGAAGAGGTCCGGCTCGAGGTAGATCTGGCCGTCGGTGATCGAGATGACGTTCGTCGGAATGTAGGCCGACACGTCGCCTGCCTGCGTCTCGATGACCGGGAGCGCCGTCAGCGAACCCGCGCCCTGCAGGTCAGAGAGCTTGGCCGAGCGCTCGAGCAGGCGGCTGTGGCAGTAGAAGACGTCACCCGGGTACGCCTCGCGACCCGGCGGACGACGCAAGAGCAGCGACAGCTCGCGGTACGCGACCGCCTGCTTCGAGAGGTCGTCGTAGACGCAGAGCGTATGCAGTCCGCGCGCCGAGTCGGCGGTGAGTTGCTTGCGCTCGAGGTGGTCGAG
Organism: Planctomycetota bacterium; assembly: GCA_021776825.1. Taxonomy (GTDB): domain Bacteria; phylum Planctomycetota; class JAJSAM01; order JAJSAM01; family JAJVHW01; genus JAJFFG01. The sequence continues at coordinate 51,206 of JAJFFG010000034.1, read as the reverse complement.
CTCTTCCTGGAACGCGAGCTCACCGCGGACGAACGTGCCGTCCTCGTTCGCCGTCGGGTTGCCCTTGGCGTCGACCACGAAGTGGTTCTGCATGAAGTACTCGGCCATCGCGGTGCCCGAGTACGGCGCGATGTACTGCATCGGCGCGGGGTCGTTCGCCGGAGCGACGACGACGATGGTGTAGTCCATCGCGCCGTTCTCGGTGAGGCGGTCGACCACGCCGGCCACCGTCGAGGCCTTCTGGCCGACGGCGACGTAGACGCAGATGACGCCCTTGCCGCGCTGGTTGATGATCGCGTCGATCGCGACCGACGTCTTGCCGGTCTCACGGTCGCCGATGATGAGCTCACGCTGGCCACGGCCGATCGGGATCATCGCGTCGACGGCCTTGATGCCGGTCATGAGCGGCTCGAACACCGACTGGCGATCGGCGATGCCGGGGGCGGCGCCCTCGAGCGGCATGAGGTTGTCGGTCTTGACCGGACCCTTGCCGTCGATCGGCTCACCGAGCGCGTTGACGACGCGACCGATCAGGCCCTCGCCTGCCGGCACGCTGAGCACGCGGCCCGTGCGCTTGACGGTCTGGCCTTCCTCGATGGCGAGGAAGTCGCCGAGGATCACGATGCCGACCGAGTCCTCTTCGAGGTTGAATGCCATGCCGAAGGCGCCGTTCTCGAACTGGACCATCTCGTTGGCCATCACGCTCTCGAGGCCGTGGACGCGGGCGATGCCGTCACCCACCTCGAGCACGCTGCCGACCTCGTCCATGGACAGGTCGACGTCGAAGCCCTCGATGGCCTTCTTCAGGACCGAGGTGATCTCGTCGGGTCGAATGCTCACTGCTCTGTGCTCTCCCGTTCGCCTCGTTCCGGCCTAGGTGGCGGCCGGCGAGGAGTCCTCCGTCGCACGCGCCAGCAGACTCTTGCGGAGCCTCTGGAGCTGGGTGCGCAGGGTGCGGTCGATGATGCGGTCGCCGATGCGGATCGACGCCCCGCCGAGAACGTTCTCGTCTACCTGCTCGTGCAGGCGGACCGTCTTGCCACTCTCCGCTTCGAGACGCCGCACGAGATCCGCGCGGAATGCCTCGTCCATGGGCTGCGCCACGGTGACGTGCGCATGGAGGCGGTTCTCGGCCTGATCGCGGAAGCGCTCGAAGTGCACCGCGATGTTGTCCAACGTGGCCTCGCGGCCCTTGTCAATGATGACCTTCATGAGTCCGAGGACCGGGCGACAGACCTGACCCTCGAGCGCCGACCGCATGGCCGACCACTTGCGGTCGCGGTCCACGCGCGGCGAAAACAGGAACTCGCGGATCACGAGGTTCTCCGGCGCCCAAGCCAACGCGTGGATCACGCGTAGGTCGTCGAGCACCTGCCCGACCTCACCGGTCTTCACAGCCACCTCGAAGAGGGCCTGTGCGTAGACGCGGGCGATGGTCTCGCTGGGGTTGGCCATTAGTTGCGGGCGACCCTGGCCGCGTCGGCCAACGCTTCTTCGGCCAGACGTCGGTGGTCGTCATCGCTCAGCGAACGGCCGAGCAGCTTGGACGCGGCGTCGATGGTCAGCTCGACCGCGTCAGCGCGCAGCGCTGAACGAGCCTTGTCGGCTTCGAGCGCGAGCTCCCGCTTGGCGCGGTCGCGGGTCGCTTCGATCTCCGACTGAGCCTTCTCCGTGATCTCGGCGGCCGCCGTCTGAGCCGACGTACGGGCAGACGCGATGATGCCCTGCGCTTCGCGCTGAGCCTCGCCGAGCATCTGCTTGTTCGTCTCGGCCAACTCCCGGGTCGCCACCTCGATCGCTTCGGCCTTCTCGAGGCTGTCGGTGATCCGCTGCTCGCGGGCGTTCAGCCCGCTGACGATCGGACCCCACGCGAACTTGCGCAGGACGAACACGAGCAGGATGAAGACCCCCAAAGCCCATAGCGCGGCCTTGAAGTTCGCCGGATCGGCGAAGTCCATCGGGTTGATCGGGTGGTGCCCGCCGTGCCCTTCGACGGCTGCGTGACCGTCGTCAGGCTGTTCGTGCTCTTCCATCGTTCCCCACGCTCCATGACTGCCCACGCGCGCCCAGGGCGCCGTAGACCGATCCGTCAACGCACCTCCCTACCCCGGACGCCGAGTTCGGCTCCGGGGCAGGGCGAGGCTGCCTTCCGAGGAAGGCGAGCCGAAGACGACTATCCGCCGGTCGACTGGATGCGGATCGCCTCGAGAACGTTGTTGTTCACGAGAAGCGCGATCACGCAGGCGAACAGGCAGACGCCCTCGATGAAGGCGGCGGTCAGGATGGTGTTGCCCTTGATGTCACCGGCAGCCTCAGGGTTGCGGGCGATCGACTCACACGCGGCGGCAGAGATCTTGCCGATCCCGAACGCGGCGGCGAGGGCGGCAACGCCCGCACCAATAGCTGCTCCGAGGAATCCTTCCATCGCGAGAACCTCCTGGCGGACGCCCGTAGGCCAGCCCGCCGTACTTGGGACTAGTGCTCGTGGGACAACGATTGCCCGACGAAGACACAACTCAGAATTGTGAAGATGTAAGCCTGGATGAAGGCGATCACGATCTCGAACGCCGTGATCGCGAAGAGGCCGAAGCCCGCTGCCGGCCAGACGGCCAGCTTGGCGCCGAACGAGAGCCCGGCCGTGAGGAAGCTCGCCAGCACGGCGAGGATGATGTGCCCGGCCGTCATGTTGGCGGCGAGGCGGATCATCAACGCGAACGGCTTGACGAAGACGCCGACGACCTCGATGGCGAAGAGGAGCGGCCAGAGAGCGCCCGGCACACCGTGCGGCACCAGGCCCGTCCAGAAGCCGATGGGCCCCTTCTCCTTCATCCCGCCGCCGATCATGATCATCAGCGTGCCGCCCCAGGCGAGGCCGGCGGTCACCCACCAGTTGCCCGTCGCGGTGTATCCGAACGGCTGCGGCATGAGCCCCAGCAGGTTGCAGAAGAGGATGAAGAAGAAGAACGTGCAGAAGATCGAGATGAAGCCTGGCCGCGCATAGTGGTGCGGCATGTTCGGCTTCATCATGTCGTCGCGGATGAACTGGACGAACACCTCCATCACGTGGGCCAGCCCGCGCGGCATGCGGCCCTCCGCGGCGGCGGCGCGCGCTTCGCTTCCGGCTCGCATGCCGACGAAGAGAAGCAGCGTGGCGGCGGCGAGCATCGCAAAGACGCCGTTCGTGATGCCGAGCATCTCGAAGCCCGGGATCGCCTGCAGGTTGAAGTCCCAGCGGTAGAGGTGCACCTGCCAGGAGTTCCAGGTGTGCTGGAACGGGTCGCTGCTGCCGAGGACGATCGAGTTCATCGAACGCCTCCTGCCGCGAAGCGAGCGATCTGTGGCTGCGCGACCTCACGCTGCGCGGAGGCGTTGGCGGCCTGACGGCGCTCGAACTGCGTGGGCTGCTTGGCGGTGCGCCAGGTCAGCCAGCACATGTAGATGAAGAACGTCGCGCAGTAGCTGAGGCAGAACGCCTGGAGGTCGACCCAGCTGCCGTCAGCGAGAAAGCAGACGCCGAGGCCGCCCACGGCGCCGAGGCGCATCGTGAACGTCATGAGCGTCGCCTGCAGGCCGTTCTCGTTGAACAGGCGCATCGAGCGACCGACGACGGCCAGCTCGACCACGAGGCTGACGAGCCCGGCGAAGGTGCCGACGTAGATGCCGGTCCAGACCTCCGGATCGAAGCCGCAGTAGGCTCCGGCGAGCAGCGCGAGTCCGGCGTATGCAGTAGCCAAGGTGATCGATCCGGCCCACTTTGCCGTCGCGCTCAGCGCGGGCGGCCCATGCCGGATGTCTCCTTCACGATCAGATACGTCGACGTCACAAACCCGATCAGCATCCCCACGATCGTGAGCCACGGGCTGCACTCCAGGTGCGCATCCGCCCACCACCCGGCCGCTACGAAGAGCAGCAAGGTCAGGCAGTACTGAGTTCCCAGATGCGTGTATCGAAGCCACGTGGTTCCCGCCCGGTCGTCTGGGCTGTTCATGATCGTGTTCGCGTGCCCGGTTTCGAGGGTCTTCGCAGGCCCATCGAACCCCTCTGGAGAGCACTTTGCAGGCATCCCCAGCGAGAAAGGTGCGGAGGCTAGGCCTCGCGCAAGGGCATGCCAAGAAAACGCAGCGCGGAGGGGGTTCCCTCGGCGACAGAGCTCTTAGGCCCGATGGCGTCTAGGCGTGCATGGACAACGACTTACGTCGATTCCGGCGAACGCCTGAGAGGCTCTGTACGCGAAACGCACCGGATTCGTCTCGGAGTCCCTCAGATCGAGGAATCTACCGAGAGGAACCCGGGCGTCGCGTCTGCGCTTCCGTCGGGAGCGCCGACTACCGCTTCTGGAGCTCGTTCTTCGCCCAGTTGTCCTGGTGGTAGTTGCGGCGCACGTCGTCGACGTTGAACGGCGTCCAGTCGTCGCTCTCGTCCATGATCCACTTCGGGATCTGGTACGGCGACAGGAGCGTGTCGACCGGCACGGTCACCCACAAGGATGGGTTCGTGAGGCCGCCCTGGAGGTCATCCCCGGCGATGCGGCGCGACGTGTAGCAACCCGTCGTGGCAACGGCGAGCACGGCAGCGAGAAGCAGTGTCTTCTTCATCGTTCTCTCCCTCGAGCCGGTGGAATCCGGCTGGCAGCACGTCTTAGATCGGCCGCGGAGGGGGGCCAGGTTGAGGATCCGCTGCGATGGATCTCGGGATCTGAGCGTGAGATGTCACCGAAAGGGGGTCTGGGGCGTCCTTCTGGGGTGGGAGATCTGCATCCGCGCCGACGGGGTTCGTTGAGGTTGTCGACCTGGGACTACGCGTCGACCGGGTCATACCTCATCACCGTGTGCGTTGCGGGGCAGCGACCGCTCTTGGGCCGCGTCGTGGGCTCGACGATGCACCTCTCGCCGGCGGGCCGGATGGTGGCGGCGACGTGGGCGGCCGTCCTCGAGGCCGCGCCGGACGTCACGATGGACGCGTTCGTCGTCATGCCGAATCACCTGCACGGGATCGCGGTGTTACGCGCGGCGATCGCGCGGGCACGAGATGCACCGTCGGTGTCGGAGGTCGTGCGTCGATTCAAGAGCCTGTCGACACGGCGACATCACATCGGCGGAGCGAGGCAGGGGTGGCGACCGCTCAACGGGAGCCTGTGGCACCGCGGATTCCACGACCGCGTTCTTCGCAACGAGCGCGAGATCCAGGCTGCGCGGGCGTACATCGAGGACAACCCAGCGGCGTGGGGACGGGACCGATTCCACGTGGACGGCGCGTGAGGGGAGGTGCGGGCGTCCTCGACCGGTTCCCGTCCGCATCCCGGCGTCGCACGACACGCGCCGTCGACCCCCATCGACCGCGCGCACGCCAGCGGGCGGGGCGGATCAGGAGATCCGCCCGTACGACCCGGATTGGAATGGCGGACGTACATCGCGACGGCGGACGGCAGTCCGGAGCGCGCGATCGGCGATGCGCGCCGCCCTCGCGTGAGGCGCTGTACGGGCGGATCTCCTGTTCCGCCCCCACCGACACGCGTCGCTCGATCCCGGCCGGTGGATGGCGCTCCGCGAACGACCTCGGCGGATCGCACGGCCATCGGCGATCCACGTCGCGACTCCATGACGCCGGCGATTGACGCCGCACGCTCGATCGGCGCCGACGCCCCCGACGGGGGCCCGCCCGCGCGTGAGGCGCTGTCGGGGCGGATCTCCTGATCCGCCCCCGCCGACACGCGTCGCTCGATCCCGGCTGGTGGATGGCGCTCCGCGAACGACCCCGGTGGATCGGACGGCCACCGGCGATACCCGTCGCCCCGCGAGCGCGCGGCGGGTTGCACAACCGATCGGCGTCGCGCCCCTCGCCCCCACCGCTACACTCCCCCCCCATGCCACCCCTCCGCGCCCTCGCCACCCTCGCGCTCACCGCGGTCCTCGCCGCCTGCGGCGCCCGCTCCGCCGACTCCCCCCTCGTCGTCGGCACCGAAGCCGCGTTCCCGCCCTTCGAATCCATCGCCGCCTCCGGCGACGTCGAGGGCTTCGACATCGACCTCATGCGCCTCGTCGGCGGCACGCTTGGCCGCGAGGTCACGTTCCGCAACATGGAGTTCTCCGCGCTCATCCCGGACCTCCAGTCCGGACGAATCGACGCCATCGCCTCCGGCCTCTCCTACACCGACGAACGCGCGAAGGTCATCCGCTTCAGCCGCCCGTACTGCAAGGTCCCCACCGGCATCCTCGTCAGCACCGCCAAGGTCGACGCCAACGCCGCGCACACGACCCTCGATGCCGCTGACGTCGTCATCGCCGTCCAGCGCAAGACCACCGGCGAGGAGAAGGCCAAGGCCGCGTTCCCGCAGGCTCAGATCAAGTCGTACGACCGCGAAGTCGACGCCGCCGCCGAGGTCGCCGCCGGTCGCGCACACGCGCTCGTCTACGACATGGTCTCGATCGTGAAGCTGCACGCGCAGCACGCCGAGACGACTGCGATCCTCGATGTCGAGCTCGGCACGGAGCTCTACTGCATTGCGTGGCCGCAGTCGATGAGCGCCGATCTCGCCGAGCGCGTCGACGCGTTCCTGCACGTCGAGTCCCGCCCCGGCGGCAAGGTCGACCTCGCGCTAGAGAAGTGGCTCGGCGACTCCGCACGCTTCCGCGTCGAGGACGAGTAGCTGTGTCGCGTGAGACGCTCGTCCGTGCCGTTCACGAGGGCGACGCACCTGGCGGTCCGGGGCACACGATCTCCCGCCCCGGATCCGCTTCACCACGGGATCAGCGGTGCGTGCGCGTCTCCGGAACGAGATCTCCCGCACCCGGATCCACCAGGACGCGGTGCGCCCCCCGAGCCTCGGCTGCCACGGCGTGACTCGCATGCCGCTCCAGGACGCCGACCGGATCGTGCACCCCCCGCGTGAACGACCCGGACTCGTCCGCACGAGCGTCGTCCTCGCCTGCGTGGCCGTCTTCGTCGCTATCCTCGCGGCACTCCCTGGCGAGATCCGTTGGCACCTCATCTGGGAACGCCGCGCGCTCTTCGCGCAGGGACTCGGCCTGACCGTCGTCATCTCAACTGGCGCCCTCGCCATCGGACTCGTCCTCGGCACCGCCGCCGCTCTCGCCCGCGTCTCGCGCAGCGTCGCGCTGCACCAGCTCGCCACGACGTACGTCGAGATCGTGCGCGGCACGCCGTTTCTCGTGCAGCTCTACATCTGGTACTTCGGCGTCGCGACCGTGCTGCGTCTGAACACCGTGTTCGGCACACGCGAGGCCGCTGTCATCGGCGCCGTCGGGCTCGGAGTGTTCGCCGGCAGCTACGTCGCGGAGATCGTGCGCGCGGCCGTCGAGTCGGTCGAACGCGGCCAGTGGGAGGCCGCTCGTTCGCTCGGTCTCAGCCACGCGCAGACCATCCGCCACGTCATCCTGCCGCAGTGCGTTCAGCGCATGCTCCCGCCGCTGACCGGCGAAGCTGTCTCGCTCGTGAAGGAGAGCTCGCTGCTCTCGATCATCGCTGTCGCCGAGCTCACCTATCACGCGAAGAACCTGCAGGCGCACACGTACGAGACGTGGGCATCGTTCCTGACGCTCGCCGCGCTCTACCTCTGTATCACCCTGCCGCTCTCGTTCCTCACCCGCCGCATGGAACGCCGCCTCGCCGGCCCCCAGCCGCTCCCGGTGTCCCGCTTGTGAGCGACTCGATGCACAACGCCATGAGCAACACCGTCATCACCGCCCGCGGCCTGCACAAACGCTGGGGCAACGTCGTCGGACTCGACGGTGTCGACCTCGACATCGCGCGCGGCGAGGTCCTGACGATCATCGGACCGTCCGGCAGCGGCAAGTCGACACTCCTGCGTTGCCTGAACGGACTGGAGATCCCCGACGCGGGCACCGTGCGGGTGCTGGATCTCCCTGTCGTCCCCGGCGGACGCGACATCGACACCGCCCGCACCCGCGTCGGGATGGTGTTCCAGGCGTTCCATCTGTTCCCGCATCTCACGGTGCTCGAGAACCTCACGCTCGCGCCATCGCTCGTCAGCAACGTCTCCGCAAACAGCGCGCAGCAGACCGCGCGCGACCTGCTCGAACGCGTCGGACTCTCGGACAAATCGGACGTGCGACCGGACGCGTTGTCGGGTGGACAGAAGCAACGCGTTGCCATCGCGCGAGCACTCGCGATGCGCCCCGATGCACTGCTGTTCGACGAGCCGACCAGCGCGTTGGATCCCGAGACGGTCGGCGAGGTTCTCGCGGTCATGCGCGACATCGCAGACGACGGAATGACCATGGCTGTGGTGACGCACGAGATGGCGTTCGCACGCGACGTTTCGACGCGCACGGTGTTCATGGACGCGGGGAGAATCGTCGAGCAGGGACGCACCTCCGAACTGCTCGTGACACCGACGAGCGCACGACTGCGCGATTTTCTCGCTCGCGTTCTTCCGCGCTGACACGCGCGTTCGACGCACGTCGCGCTCGTCGACGCGAAGCGCGCGGCGGCGTCGCGCGCACACCGTCGAACACACTGCGACCACACACCGCAACGCACGCGATCACAACTCGCGGCGCGCGTCGCGGCGCGCGCCGCGGCAAGCGTCCCCGCCACGGCGTAACGTCGCAGGCGTTACCGCGTCTCCGGAGACCAACTCCCGTGCTCGTCGTCCTCTCGACCGCCCCGATGGAAGCCGCGGAAACACTGGCTTCCAGCCTGATCACCGAGCGCCTAGCCGCCTGCGTGAACGTGCTGCCGGGCATCACGTCCGTGTACCGCTGGAAGGGCGAGGTACAGCGCGATTCAGAGGCGCTGCTGATCATCAAGACGGCGCGCGATCGCGTGGCTGCGCTGCGCACGCGCCTTGCCGAGCTGCACCCGTACGACGTCCCTGAGATCGTCGCCTTCGATGTGGTGGATTCGCATGCGCCCTACCACCAATGGGTGGTGTCCGAATCTACGCCGGACACATCCGGTTGAAGATTTGGTTCACGCTGGCCGAAGTAGTGACGCACCTCGGTCGATGAAGTGAGTGACGGACGGCACGCGGACGCGCCGACCGACTCAATGCGACCACTCCAGGAGGTATGCGATGGCCGCAAAGAAGAAGGCCGCGCGCAAGCCGGCAAAGAAGGCAACCGCTAAGCGGAAGCCGGCCAAGAAGGCTGCTGCGACGAAGGCTCCCGCTAAGCGGAAGCCCGCCAAGAAGGCCGCTGCGAAGAAGGCGCCCGCGAAGCGGAAGCCTGCCAAGAAGGCCGCAGCAAGGAAGGCCCCGGCGAAGAAGGCTCCCGCCAAGCGGAAGCCGGCACGCAAGGCCGCCGCGAAGAAGGCTCCTGCGAAGAAGGCTCCCGCCAAGCGGAAGCCGGCGCGTAAGGCAGCAGCGAAGAAGGCTCCCGCCAAGCGGGCGCCGGCGAAGAAGGCCGCAGCGAAGCGCAAGCCAGCTGCGAAGAAGGCCGCGCGCAAGCCGGCAGCCAAGAAGGCTCCGGCACGGCGCAAGCCCGCCGCGAAGAAGACGGCAGCGCGTAAGCCCGCCGCCCGCAAGACTGCCGCGCGCAAGCCGGCAGCCAAGAAGGCCGCGCGCAAGCCGGCCGCTCGCAAGAAGACCACGCGCAAGTCGGCGACTCGCCGCACGACCGCAACTCGCACGGCCTCGACGCGTCGCACGACTCGTCGGACCACGCGCAAGAAGTAGAGCCAACTCGGCTCATTCCTTCCCAGGGCGGGGGGCCACAAGCCCCTCGCCCTCGCGATTCCGGAACCGTGAGCGCTGACGACCGACCGCGCGCGCCACTGCCGAGTCTCGCGGCCAGCGCCCCCCTCGATCGCGTGCGCCGCCCCGCCGCCGCCGCCGCGATCCGCGTCGGCCGTCGTCAACCCGGGCCCGCCGTCGTCAAGCGTCGCCGGTCATCGCGATCCGCGTCGGCCGCCGTCAGTCCGCGCCCACGCCGTCAGTCCGCGCCCACGTCGTCAATTGGTGCCGTTGGGGCGGACCCCCTGGTCCGCCCCGCCCGCTGGCATCCACGCGGCCGACGCGGGTCCGATGGCGCACCGCGAACGACGCTGGCCGCTCGCACGAGCATCGGTCGACGATGTCGCCCCCCTCCGACATGGGCGTGGTCGCCCGTCCACCCCATCGCCGCGCCACGTCCGCATCCCGTCCCTCGATCGCGCGCGCCGTCCACGCGCTCGACCCCGGTCCGATGGCGCTCCCCGAACGACCCCGCCGACGCGCACGACCCCCGGTCCACGATGTCGCCTCCCGAGCCCGCCTCCCACGCCACACCCCCGCCCGCACGCCCTCGCCCGTTAGGATCCCCCCGTGACCCGCCACCTCCTCGCCACCACCCTCGTCCTCGCAACCGCCGCCGCCCTCGCAACCCCGTTCGCCCTCGCCCAAGACACCATGTCCGGCGACACCATGGGCGGCGGGATGATGGGCCAGGGCATCGCCCACGACCCGGCGTACTTCCGCGAGCGCGTCCTCCCGCTGCTCGAGCGCGACTGCATCGGCTGCCACGACGCCGACGACCCCGACAACGAGACACGCCACAAGATCCTCGCGCAGGACGACGGCGACTCCTGGTCCGCCGCCGCCGTCGAGACGAACTACAAGTCCATCACGCGGCTCCTGCACCCCCAGTCCCCCGCGCGCTCACTCCTCCTGCTGAAGCTCGTGCCGATGGACCGCGGCGGCGTCGACCACGACGGCGGCAAGGCCGACGGCTCCGACTTCGACACGACCTTGATCGACCCGACCGGCCCGCTCGTCGCCTGGACCTTCGGCGCCACCGCCCAGTCCGCCCCGCCGATCGCCGTCCTCGCCCCCTGGAAGCCCAACGTCGCCACCGGCGAGGAGCTCGCCCTCGACGCCTCGCTCAGCTACGACCCCGACGGCGACGACGTCACGGTCGCCTGGTCCATCGTTGAGGCGCCGCTCGGCTCACAGGCCCGCCTGACGTCCACCTCCGACCAGAAGACGACCTTCACCCCCGACCGCGCGGGCCCCTACCTCCTGCGCTGCGCGCCGAAGGACGAGAAGCTCACCGGCTGGCCGGTGCTGATCCGGTTCGGCGCCACGCGCGCGAGGGACACCGCCGACACCGGCGCCGTCACGGCCGGCAAGATCCCGACCCACGAGCGTCGACTGACGCGCACGCTCTTCTTCGACACCCAGGGCCGGAGCCCCACCGAAGAGGAGATGCAGCGCCTCGCCGCGATGCCGTACGCCAAGCGCGTCGACACGCTGCTCGACTCCGTCGCGACGTGGGAGCACTGGTTCAACGAGGAGGCCTTCTTCTTCCTCCTGATCGACCGCTTCCGCCCCACCTCCGACCGCCTGCTCGCCGTCCCGCAGAAGATGAAGGACGGCCACGCGCACTACTTGGACGCTCACCGCGAGTTCGCGCTCAGTGCCGAGTTCAACGCCCGCAACCCGGGCAACGACACCTACGTGACCGTCGTCCTCGAGCAGTTCCTCGGCATGGAGGTCCAGAGCAATGTCAGGTCGCTCAACGCCGCCAAGAAGATGTACGACGGCCAGAAGGCCCGCCTCTTCAAGATCCTCGGCGCGAACCAGTCCGACGTCGTGAAGATCAGCCTGGCCCAGCCCGACTGCGTCGAGCAGTTCGCCACGCGCATGGAGTTCCGCTACCTCGGCGCCCCGCTCCCCGCCGCCGACCACACCGCCGTCGTCGAGCGCCTGCGCATGGACCCCCACGAGTTCCGGGCGATCCTCCGTGACTGGCTCACCAGCCCCGCCTACACGGCCACCACGCGCAGCCCCAAGGTCAAGGACGACCACCAGTTCATCCGCAGCCTCTTCGTCGACCTCCTCGGCCGCCCCCCCGGCCTGCAGGAGTTCCGCAACATGCGCAACGCCCTCCAGGCCATGACCGACCCCGCCCCCATCCGCGGCGTCCTGGCGAAGGTGATGCTCGACTCCGGCGCCGTGCTGCCGCCGACGGAGCGCGAGTCAACGGCCAGCGGCAACGGCACGGGCCGCCAGCCGCCTCCCGGCGGCCGCCGCACCACCGACAACCCCGACGACCCAAACGCCGCCAACGCGAGCACCGTGACCAGCAGCCAGATCCTCGAGCTCTTCAACCGCTTCCTGGGCAGAGACCCAAGCGAAGCGGAAGCACTAGCGTTCGTGGACGTCTGCAGCGAACCAGGAGCGACGTGGCGGACGGCAGCGCTCGCGCTGCTGACGAGTTCGCACTATCAGTACTACTGATCGGTGCCTACGGCTAGACGCGGCCACGCACGCCCGGCGTCACCGCGTTAGTTGATTACTCGAAGGTGCCCCGCCTTGCGCGGCAGCCGCTCGGACGGGCTCGAGCGAGACCGGAAGAACGCTCACCGTGAAGGAACTCACCGCTCGGTACTCTGCAGCGAAGACCACGGGGAGGAAGAGAGATGCGGCCGTGCACTCAACGCTTGCTCGTCATCGCGCTCGCGATCGGCGCCGCGATGCCCCTGCTCGCCCAGGAGAGCCAACCGGACGCGGCCCCTGAGCGCCCCGATCCGCCGAAGACTCTCGAACTGCGCCGTCGCAAGATCAAGGATCTGAGAACCCGCGCGGCAGCTGGCGCGGCCATCGCCTGGTTGCGTGGCTCGCAGCGCGAGGATGGACTTTGGTCCGGAGGCACACTTCACGCCATGTGCCGTGTCGACGGCTGCACGGCCGGGAAGCACTCTCGCTTCGAGATCGGCGTCACAGGGCTCGCCACTCTGGCGCTTCTTGGCACGGGGAGTACGCACGAGGACGGCGAGCACGCCGAGGCCGTGGCCGACGCCCTGCGGGCGCTGATCGCGGCCCAGGACGCCCAGGGTTGCTTCGGGTCGCGCACTGTGGCGCATTGTCCGTACAACCACGCGCTGGCGACGATGGCAGTCGCGGAGGCCTACTGGCTGTCGCGTGATCCGGAGCTCCGGCCGGCCGTCGAGAACGCGCGCGACTTCGCGCTCGCGTGTCACCTCTCACGCGTACAGACGCTGGAGGACTACAAACTCGGCTGGCGATACGCCGGAGTTCGCGGGGACTGCGACTCATCCGCCACCGCGTACCTCTTGATCGCGTTGGCCACCACCCGTCTGTCGGGCGTCCCTGTCGACGACAAGGTGTTCGATCGAGCCGACGAATGGTACTCACGCATGAGGACGCTGGATCCCCCGGGTCGGATCGGGTACACCCGCCGCGGGGGACCGGACGCCCGCTTCGGTCACGACTACCATGCGTTCACGACCGATGAGCCCGCGAACATGCTCGCGGGTGTGGCAGAGCGCTATCCCACGAAGTTCTCGCGCTCGTCGACTGCGACGTCACTCCTGGCGTGGACTCTCTCGCTTGGTGATCCGCAGGCCGTCCGGTGGATGGCCAAGGAACTCGACGGAGCATTGCCGCCGACGCCATCTGAAGCCGGGTACGTCGATCTCCACACCGCGCTCTACGGTCTCGTGGTTCTCGCCCAGCACCGCCCGAACGGCAAGTGGACGAAGGCCGTGCGAACCGCGCTGATCGAGACTCAGATAGCTGACGGCGATCACGCCGGCTCGTGGCCGCCCGAGATCGATCCGTGGGGCGAGGCGGGCGGCCGCGTCTACGTGACGGCGATGGGCGCGCTCGCTATTCAAGCACCGACGCGCCTTCCGAAACTCTGGCACCTCCGGCGTGCTCGGAAGAAGAAGGGGAACTGACTCCTCGCCCGAGTACCGAGCCCCGTCTTCTCCGCGGGCTGCAGATCAACCGCTGCGTGCGTCACCGCAACACTGAATCCGGTCCGCTTCTTCGGCGCGGCAGTGGCCGGCCGGCCCGCTCCGAGTATGCCGCGGATCCTTGGACCGAAGCACCGGGCCGGGTTGCGTAGGTCGCCGCATTCGGAGGGATTCGCCGGTCTCTGTACTCGCCCCCGGGCCTGGCTACTGTGAGTCGCCGCCTGACTCGCCGTTGTCGTCATCGTCGTCCGTCTCGGACTCTCGCTTCGCAAGCGTTACGGCAACCGCGCCGCTGTCTCCATGATGTGCGAACTCTCCGCCCTCCACGACGATGACGGGCCCAGCCGAGACGGTGCGCGTCCCGCCGTTGCCGAGGGGGAGCTCCAGGCTCCAGACGCCGGACCGGCTCTTGATGGTCCCCTCCGTGCGGTCCGTGGTTCGGCCGGTCTTGACGATGCTCATCCCTTCCCTGGCATCTGCCATCGATCCAGCGCGCGGGAAGGTTGCCCCGACCCTCGACAGGACCGTCGCGATCGGCTGCAGGTAGACCTCGTTTGGCGTGCGAGCGGTCACCAGTCCGATGGCTGGATGCTCTGGGCTCGGAGGAGGAACCCCGTCGTGCGGCATCGCGCTGATTCCGTTGCCGTCGTACGGGGCAACCAGCGCGGCATCGATGATCCCGACCACATCGGGGTCTGTTCCGCTCGAGGGATAGCCTCGCTTGAGCGTGTGCACCCGCCCGAACCTCGCGTTCGCGAACGCTTCGTCGCCGACGTCCCCGAGGTCTCCCAGGCCAGGCTGGAACACGGGGTCGTTCACCTCGGAGTCAGCGCCGTTAGGGGCCACAACGTGCGCGCACGTGAGCATCAGCGACTCGGCATGGGAGCGCACGAGCGCACCATAGGTTCCGACATCGCCACCTCCACGAACGTGCCCGATGCTCGCCCCAGGTCTGGGCGGACGCTCCCTCGTCGTGTGCTCCACCAGACTCACGGGTCCGCCTGTCTCAAACACCTGAGTGGCGACCGGTCCGAGACCCCCATCGAGAACGCGGGGAATTCGCCTCCAGGGCGGGATCTCCTCTCGCCGGAGCTTGCGTACTACCGAGTAGCGAACGCACGGCTCGATACCGCTACCGCGCTTCGTGCGGCGCGACACGACGCACGCCGCGACGATGTTGCGATCCTGGCGGAAGAGCAGCGTGCTGAAACGCACCATCGCTATCTGCGCCGCATCGAACTCTGAACTCGACAACATCTTCGCACCTCCTCGATTCCGGCGAACACGCAGTTCCATCGCGTGGAGAACGATACTCGCGCGAGAGGACCGCCCGACGTGCGCGGGCGTCCCGCCATAACGTACCAGGCCCGATTCGGCGGCCTCGCCATACCGTACCTGGCTCAATTCGGCGGGCTCATCGCTCCACTTCTTCTCAGGCTCGCCCAGTACGTGGCCGGAGGGAGACGTCCACGCACTCGACGGCAGTCGCTCAACCTGAGAGCAGTTGGAGCGTCTGGGCCGCCGAATTGGGCCTAGTACGGCATGGCGCCGGTGGGCGGCGATCTGGGAGGCGCGACAGCGCCGACTGGAGGCTGAGGCACGCTGGAAGCAGCGGGAGCTCACGCCCGTGCTGCCTGATGATCACGCGGCGGTGGTTGAAGAGCGTGATCGAGCGGTCACGGTTCGAGACAACGCGCTCTTGAAGGAACGAGAGACGGAGGAGAAGTTCCTGACGGAACACCAGCAGCGCGACCACCTCCGGGCAGCAGCGGAGCGGGCGCATGATCTGGGCGCGAATGCGGCCGCGGCGCTGCGTCGCTCTGGCCCTGGCGACAAGGACGCTCATGACACCGCGGGCCTGGCCTTCGACCGAATCGTTGCACTGCTCCGGCGCGGCGTCGATGGCCGACGGCTTGATCCCGTCACGGTCGGTGCTACGGAGGGCGGGAGCGACAGTGCAGACGAGTCGCCGGCGAGGCCGCGCAAGGCGTAGCGGGGATACGGGTCGAAGGCGAGACAGCTCCCAACTGTCCCCGGTCCTACGCGGTGAGCCGCTCCACGGGTCTCGACATTGCGGTGTTTCGACCGTCTGTCCGGTTCCGCCTCGCGACGGCAATGTCACTCCGGTGCCCCTGATCTCAGCGGGGCGCGGGAGGACAGTATGCGGACGGGCACGATCGTCTTGGCGCTTGGACTGGCACTCGCTGTGAGTGTTGGTGGTTCGAGCAGCGCGTGGGCTCAGGAGGCGGTCGCTGTGCCGACCGACGTGCGCGCGACCGGGAACAGCAAGAACCGCAAGGTGACCGTCACCTGGAGCGACGACGCGGCCGATGCGAACGCGACGTATCGCGTAGAGCGCGCGCTGGTGGTGCGGCTCGGTGATGCGGATGACGAGGGCAAGGCCGTCGAGGGTGAGCCGTTCTTCGATGTCCTCACGACCCTCGCCGCGAGCATCGATCCAGCGAGCGGCAACCCGCAGCGGTTCGTCGACAAGTCCGCGGAACCCGATGCGGAGTACTTGTATCGCGTCGTGAAGGTGGACGGCGATGCCGAGTCCGCGCCGAGTGTCGAGGACCAGGCCTTCACGCCGGGGCCGAAGATCAAGCGAGTGGTGAACCTCTTCTGGGCTGCTCGCCAGGGGTGGGACGGGACGGTCTCAGCCGGTGATCCGGCGGTCGAGCGAGAGGTGAAGATCGGCTTCCGGGCGATCGACTCCGACAGTCCATCCACGGGTGAGTTCGAGGTGACCATCACGGTGGATGGCAGCATCGCGTTCGGAGGCATCGCGACCGCTCGCGACCTCTCGAAGCGCGTCGCGCGCGTCCAACTCGTGGCGACGCAGCACGCCAGCCTCCTCGGGCGGCAGTTCGAGGATCACGATGGCCTGCCCGTGAAGGCGCGATTCCAGCTACCACCGCCGATCCACTTCATCGGACAGCCGCTATTCGATGAGTTCAAGCTGATGCACGTTCGGCTGAAGGCAGCGTTCAATCCGGCGAACCCGCTCATCGGCTCGTTCCGCCGTCTCGACTTCGATGTGAATCGCGGCGGCGGGTTCGTTCACCTCGCATTCTTGAGCGTCGGGGCCGGCAAGAAGAAGGCCACCGTGGGCGACGTCGTGGCGATGGTGGCGGATGTTCGCCTGGCCGGTCCTGGAGCGCTCCTGCCCCGCAACGACGGCTCGCCGCGCCTAGCCCTCAGCGTCAACGTCACGAACGGTCGCATCCTCGAGGTCATTGCGGCGCGCAATCGCGACTCGGCGCGCACCGAGAACAGCGGTGGCACGGCTGCCACCCTGGGGGTAAACCACCTGACGCCCTTCGTGGCGCGACGAGATGCCCGGGCGCGGTTCGTGTTCCTCGTCGAGGTCCTGCCGGCGGCGGCCGGAGGGGAACTGCGGATGGAGTTCGATCGGATCTTCCCTGCGGAGGGCATCCTCGACGCCGACGAGGGTACTTGGAGCATCCTCCCCACCCCCACGCCACGGACCCTGGAGGTGGCCGTCGATCGCTGACTCGGCATACCGTACCTGGCTCAATTCGGCGGGCTCATCGCTCCACTTCTTCTCAGGCTCGCCCAGTACGTGGCCGGAGGGAGACGTCCACGCACTCGACGGCAGTCGCTCAACCTGAGAGCAGTTGGAGCGTCGGGCCGCCGAATTGGGCCTGGTACGGCATGGCGAATTGGGCCTGGTACGGCATGGCGATCGGCGGCGTGCCGGTCGCGGCGCCGGGCGACCCTGACACGTGTCGCCGCTTGGAAGTCGGGACACTCTGCTACGAACCCCCGCTAACTCCCGGCTGGCTCCGTGACATCCGTCGTCTCCGCGGTCTCCGCCGCCGCCGCCGCTCCTGCAGCCGCCGCGGGAGGGCGAACGAGCACGCCTGGTGATGAACTTCGCCGATCTCGGTATTCGGCACTCGGATCGACATGTCGCCTATGATCTGAAGGGGTCGAGGTCGTCGTTGGGGATGCCGGGTACCGGCTGGAGACTCCCCATGGACTTCGCGACCGCACGCATTCCGCTCATCGCGATCGTGGCTGCAACGACGCTTTCACTCGGCGGCGCGCGCGCCGGCAACGGCGGCGCTCCGCAGCCCCTCGTCGATCGCGAGGCCAGCCCGGTCGTGGCACGCTCGCTCGCGGGATGCGGCAATGTGCTCGTCACAGGAGACCCCAGCATCGACGAGTCCGTCGTGCGGACGTTCACGCGCGTGGACTCGGGATGGACGGAGTCGACCACGCTCTCCGCGCCTCCGGCAAGCAACGGGTTCGGAGCGCGCGTCGCCACCGACGGTGCCGTCGTGGCGGTGGCAGCACGACACGCAGACGTCGGTGATCTATCGAGCGCGGGCGCGGTCTACCTGTACGAGCGCACCACCTCCGGTTGGGTCCCGAGCGATCGGATCACCGCGCCCGTCCCGACGCAGGGCGAGGGGTTCGGGCGCGCCGTGTCGCTCGACAGCGCCGTCCTCGCGGCATCCACGTTCAATGACGAGTTCGCGTTCTCTCCGCCGGGCGTGGTCTACGTCTACGAGCGCTCGAACTCGTGGGAAGTCGCCGCGGAGATCTCGATCGCCCAGCCCAACGACCGTCTCGGCTTCGGTCGCGCACTCTCCGTCTCGGGCGACCGCCTGGCGATCGGAGCCCCGTTCGACGATCTGACCACGCGTTCGGGGCGTGTCCATGTGTATCGGCGAGGCTCGGACGCGTGGGAGTTGGAGCAGGTGCTCTCCGCCGACGAACCGCGCGCATTCGCGGAGTTCGGGCGAGTCGTCTCTCTCGACGACGACCGGCTGGCCGTGGGGAGCCGCGACGGCTTGACGATCTTCGAGTTCGACGGCACGTGGAAGTCCGTTCTGACCGCGCGCACGCCGGGCGAGCCGCCGCTGGGGGCATCCGTCGCACTCGTGGGCGACCGCCTCGTCGCGGGGCGGACTTCGGTCGAGATGGACACGCGCGTCGAACAGTTCGAGCGCGGCGCGGACGGAGCATGGCGGCAACTGGAGTCGCTCTGCCTCGGCGCCGGCCTGCCGATCGCCGTCGTGCCGGAACTGGGCGGCGTCGCCATCGCCGGAGACACGGTGGCCGCGCGCGATCACGTCGCCGGCCGGGGACCCGTCGCTCTGTTCGTCGGCGGCGCGGGCCCCCTGCCGGAGGATCCGCCGCCGCCAACCGACCTCGGCGGACTTGCGATCGAGAGGGTCACCGCGGAAGCCGACGTGTCTGCGGCTCTCGACCTGGGAGTCACGCCGTTCGACCCCGTGCAGCCCGTTCAGGTGCGCGTGGTGGAACTGGCACTCGAATGGACGTTCGAGCTGGCGCCGGACGGCGTCGGTGGGTTCGCGGGGACGAGGTCCGACCCGGACGCAGCCTTCTCGCTGACGCCGCTCGGACCGCAGGGAACGCATTGGCACGCCGCGCTCGACCTCGATCCCGCGGTGTTCGCGCCGCTGGACCCCGCCGGTTCCCTCACGCTGGTGGTTGGGAGCGGCGCGGTCCATACAACGAGCCGGGTGCGACTGACCGGAGGCGAGTTCTCGTTCGACGAAGCCCCGGAGGACCGCACGTCGCCGGGCGTCGTGATCGCTCAGCTCGATGGCCGTGTCCGCGGTCTGCGGCGGGATCGACTGGACCTGCTCGTTGAGATTGGCGATGCCGACGTTAGCACGCCCCCGGAGGTCGTGATCGAAGTCGGCGACAAGCTGCGTCTTCGCATCCCCGCGTCGGCATTCCGCGTCCGCGGCGAGCGGTTCGTCGCCAAGCGAGGCCGTCGGCGACGCGTGCGCGCGAAGCTCGACCCCGCCGCACGCACGCTCCGCGTTCAGGTGCGGGGCGCGGAGCTCGGGAGGATCGAGTCTGGCGACCATCCGCTCCGCGTCTCGGTCGAGATCGCCGGCGAGCGACAGAGGCAGGAACTGTTGGTCCGCCGGGAACGACGAAGGCTCACCTACTAGGCCGTGGCGCGGCTGCTGGCGCGCGGCACCACCACCCCCGAACCGACGGGATCTGCGGGACGCTGTTCACTGTCCCTGATTCCACTGTCCCTGATTCCACTGGATCCCGAACTACGACCCGTCGGACGATGTACTTCATGTGGCCCGGGACGATGCCTCCGACGACCTGCGCGCCGTGATGGCGGAGTTGCGGGATGTCGTGAGTGGGATGCGCCTCGCCGATCGCCACACCATGCCAGGCTCAGTTCGGCGGCGCGTCCGCTACCCTCCCCTCGGGTTCGCGCTCCCGAGTCGGTCGAGCGGCGTCGTGAGAACGACGAGGGGAGCCCGGGAAGGGCGTCCGACGGAACCCGCTGACTCGCCTGCGGTATCGAACGCCGGACCCGGTTCTGGATGGGCCGGAGACGGGCACGGCATGTCGTGAGTGAGCGACTCGACGTCGCCGCCGACGGTCCGTTGCTGGTGTTCCTGCGGGAGCGGCTGGACGGCTGGCGCGTGAAGACGCTCAAGGCGCGGCTGCGGCAGGGGTGCATCGAGGTCAACGGCGAGTGCGTGACACGCCATGACCACGCGCTGCGTGCCGGGGATCGCGTGGAAGTCGGTGACGCCTCGGCTGCGGAGCGGCCGACACGATCTCGAGCGCCGTTCACGGTCCTGTTCGCCGACTCCGACCTGATTGCCATCGACAAGCCGACGGGGCTCTTGTCGGTGTCGACGGAGCGCGAACGCGAGCGCACGGCGTTGGCGCTGGTGAGGGACTCGCTCTCGACGTCGCGGCGGCGCGAACGGCTGTGGCCGGTGAACCGGCTCGATCGCGAGACCTCGGGCGTGCTGCTCTTCGCGCGGTCCCGCGAGATGCGCGAGGCCGTGCAAGCCAACTGGAAGGACGCGGAGAAGCTCTACCTGGCGATCGTCGATGGACACCCGGAGCCGACCGAGGGCGTCGTTGACCAGCCACTGTGGGAGGACCGTGGTCTTGCGGTCCACGTCGGCGAGGGGCCGGGCGCCAGGACCGCGCGCAGCCGCTACCGCACGCGCGAGCGCGCCCGAACGTGCGCATTGATGGAGGTCGAGCTCGACACCGGACGTCGGCACCAGATCCGCTGCCACATGGCGTGGCTCGGCCATCCCGTCGTCGGCGACCAGCGCTACGGGCGCGGCGGGCCGCACCTGGGTCTGCACGCGCGACGGTTGTCGGTCATGCACCCGCGACTGGGGCGCGTGGTCACCTTCGAGACACCGCCCCCGGCGACGTTCAAGGGGCTGTTCGACCGCGATCGGTGAGGGACGTCGAAGCCGGCCGAGCGCTGACCGCGACCGCGCACTCGCGGGCGTCCAGAGCGCGCGTTTCGCGAGGTGTGAGGCCGGCTCGCCCGAACGCAAAGCCCACTAGGGGTAGCCGGGACTGGGCACAGTGGTAGCGACGTCAGCTTCCGAGCCTGAACAGCACCTCCGAGCGCCGACTTGGTTGACGTAGCACCATGCAGAACCGATGTCACCGCACCCAACGTCGAGTGCGCGGCGGATGGTACGCGGCAGATGGGCGCGCGGGCGAGACTGGGAGACCGAGAGCGGTGAGTTTCATCACCGTGCGTCGACGTTCGCCCACGCGGGCGGCGCGCGGCGTCCGCTCGCGGCATCGCGGCATCGCCGCCCGTCCCGCTACGTGGTCTCGCGAACGAGTCTCACGCCGTAACTGTAGAAGGCGGACTCGCTCCGGGCGGCCCGCTCTGCCCGTCGGCGAACCCGCGCGGTGAGATCCGGTTCCACGCTTGTGATACCGATCTGATATCATTCCGATATCTCACAAGGAGAGAACCACGTGGCGATCCAAGAACGCATCCGGGGCGGGGTCCCCGGCATCATCGGCCTCATCACGGCGATCGCGCTGCTCGGCGGCGCCATCGGCAGCTTCGCGTACGCGGGGCACCATGGCGACCACGAGGGGTTCATCTTCCTCGGGCTGTTCGCCATCCTGTGCGCCATCCTGAGCCTCGTCGGTCTGATCGTCGTGAGCCCGAACGAGTCGAAGGTGCTGCTGCTCTTCGGTGAGTACAAGGGCACGATCAAGACCCCGGGCTGGTTCTGGGTGAACCCGTTCTTCACCAAGACGCGGCTCACGCTGCGCATCCGGAACTTCGAGACCGCGACATCGAAGGTCAACGACGTCGACGGCAACCCGATCGAGATCGCGTCCGTCGTGGTCTGGCGAGTGGTCGAGACCGCCGAGGCGAGTTTCGAGGTCAATGACTACAAGGACTACGTGCGCGTGCAGAGCGAGGCGGCAATCCGCAACCTCGCGACGCGCTATCCGTACGACGTGCACGACGAAGAGCAGATGTCGCTCCGCGGCAGCACCGACGAGGTGGCGAAGAAGCTGGCCGAGGAGATCCAGAGCCGGCTCGACAAGGCGGGCGTCGAGGTCATCGAGGCGCGCATCGCGCACCTGGCATACGCCCCCGAGATCGCCTCCGCGATGCTGCAGCGTCAGCAGGCCGGCGCGATCATCGCGGCCCGGCAGAAGATCGTCGAAGGCGCCGTCGGCATGGTCGAGATGGCGCTCGACCAGCTCAGCCGCCAGGGCATCGTCGAGCTCGACGAGGAGCGAAAGGCCGCCATGGTCTCGAACCTGCTGGTCGTCCTCTGTGGGGAGCGCGCGACGCAGCCGATCATCAACACCGGCTCGCTCTACACGTGATCCGTTGACCGACGATCGGCCTGCCGACGCGCCGAGACAGAAGAAGGCGTTCCTGCTCCGCGTGGACCCTCGGGTCCACGCGGCACTCCGTCGCTGGGCGGACGACGAGCTCCGCAGCCTGAACGGTCACGTGGAGTTTCTGCTCCGGCGCGCGTTGGCAGAGGAAGGTCGGCTGGACGATCGGAAGCGATGACGCGCAGCCCCGAATCCCCGAACCCGATCAGTGCCGTCGGCCCGCTGGACGTCCTCCGGCAAGGCGCACTTCGGCATGGCCGCGGGAGCTTCAGGAATCGGGTGGAGTCGCGGGCGGACGCGGTGACCGGTGCGACATACCGTCCCACGACATACCGGCCCACGACATACCGGCCCAGGGTCAGTTTGCCGGGCAGCGCTCGTGACGCCCACTCGGAGTCCGTGCTGCGCTCGGGTCGCGAGAGCTCGACCGTGCCGATCGGCGGCCTGCCGGTCGCGGCGCCGGCGACCCTGACAGGTCGGGTGAGGTACAGCCGGCGGATTGACCCTGGGACGGTATGACCACCCTGGGACGGTATGACCGGGTTCGGTATCTGAGTTCGGCGAGCGGCCCGGCGTCGGGCTGGGACGATACGGTGCGTCGATGGTCCGGCGTGCGCCCCCCAACCCCCTCGACGAGCAGGCCCGGTCGGTGACGCTGGCGTTCCTCGATCGGGCGCCTCTCGGGGCACCGGAGCAGGTGACCGCCGCCGTTCGGAAGGCGCTACTCCACGACTCGCCGAACCTACGTCGCGGCGACTTCGATCGGATCTCCACGGTCGATCTCGAGGTCCTCTTCGAGCTCTACGACCAGCACGCGTTCGGGAGGTGCCTGGCTGACGCGCTCTCGGGCACGCAGCCGCGACTGCGCATGTCGCGGCGGATGACGCGCTCCGCCGGGCTGACGACGATACGGCGGGGCCAGGTGCGAACGCACGCCGGCGTCGCGCCGTGGCGCTGGTTCGACGTGGCGATCTCGGTCCCGCTCGTGCTCGGGGCGTTCCGCGACGACCCGCGGCCCGTGCACGTCGCGGGGCGCCTGTGTCACGACCGGCTCGACGTGCTCCAGCGCGTGTTCGAACACGAGCTGCTGCATGTCTTCGAGAGTCTCTGCACGGGACGCTCGTCGTGCAGCGGCGCGGCGTTCCGGAAGCTCGCGTGGGACCTCTTCGCGCACACGGAGTCTCGCCACGAAATGATCTCACCCACGCAGCGGCGCTGGATCGACTCGGGCATCCGTCCCGGCGACGCGGTCCGGTTCTCGTTCGAGGGGCACACACGCGTCGGCCGCGTGAACGGCATCCGCCAGCGCGCCACGGTGCTCGTGCGCTCCCTTCGTGGCCGGCTCTACGACGACGGCGTCCGGTACGCGAAGTACTACGTGCCGCTCAGCCACCTCACCCGCGTGGACGACCACCGCCAAGCACCGGCCGACAGCGACCGCTGACCGTCGGCGCGGCCACGATCGCCGATGGCGGTCGCCAAGCTCGGAGATGACACCCGGGGCGGGCAGCGCTCGTGACACACACTCCGAGGCCGCGCTGAGCTCGGGTCGCGAACGCTCGATCGCATCGATCGGCGGCCTGCCGGTCGCGGCGCCGTCGACCCGGACACGTCGGGTGTGGTACAGCCGGCGGATTGACCCTGGGACGGTATGACCGACGGGGATCTCGACTGCGCTCCGAGACGACGCCGGGCTCGCGAAGACGCGTTGGTCGACACGCGCCCACGAGGGGTGCAACACCGGGGGTGCCGCCGACGTTTAAGGAGGAGTGGGCCTCCGGTGCGCGTGGCCCGCAGGACGGGAGCATCCGATGCATCGCACGACCGCGGCCCTGCTCGTTGCGGCGAGCGCGCTCTTGATGGGAGTGCCGGCGACGGCGTCCGCGCAGGACGCGGGCGAACTGACGGTGACGCTCGCACGAGCGAAGTTCGGGACGCACGCCCGGACCGGCTCGGCGCGCCACACGTTGCGGATCAAGGGCACGTTCCCCGACCGCGATGCGCTGGGGACGTTCGATCCCGCGCTCGACGACGTCACGGTGCGCGTCGGCACGCTGACCGTACTCTCGGTTCCCGCGGGGACGGACGACGCCGGGTACCGCATCCACACGCGCCACGACGAGATTCGCAAGTGGCGCTACCGGCTGCGAGGAGAAGCAGGGCTCGAGGGGTCGAGGAAGCTCTCCGTCAACGCGCGGACCGGGCGCTTCAACCTGGTGATCAAGCGCGCCAACCTCAGCCCTCTGCGCGACGCCGGCGCGGACGACGTCACGGTCTCGATCAGAGTGGGCGACGTCACCGCCGAGACGACGCTGTCGTTCCTGATCACGCGGGCGGGCACGCCCGTGAAGTGGCACTACACCGACGCGCCGCCCAATCCTGGTCCGGCCGGTCCGCGGCAGTTCACGTCGCTCGTCGCCTTCTCGCTTCCGAACACCGCGCTGCCGCATGTCGAGATCGCGCGCACGCAACAGGAGTACGACACGCTGTGGGCGGCACGCGGGATCCCGGGGTCTCCGCCGGCGGTGGACTTCACGCAGGACATGGTCGTGACGGTGTCGTCCCTTGTCCGCGGTCCCGGCGCGTTTCCGCCGATCCTCGACATCGTGGCCGTGCGCAACGCGGGCGCGGCGATGGAGATCGACTGGCGGTTCGCGCTCTGCGAGGAGAACGTCTGCCCCGGCGCGCCGATCCCGTGCCCCACCGCCACGCCGTTCCACGTCTTCAAGACGGGGCGCTTCGACGGCGACGTGCGGACGACGCAGACGGCGACAGTCGGCGTCTGCCCGTAGTCGGCTGCGACCAGACGGCGCCACGTCGAGGACCAGTCCTCGGAGGGGCGAGTGATCGACGGGTCGTAGCGCGACGACTCGGCCGCCGCGAGCCGCCGCGCCTGAAGGTGGGGACAGTGGAAGCCTCGTCAACCAGCTCGGCCCAGGCGGGCTCAGCGTCCGACAGTTGGTTTGCGTAGGCTCCGCGGTCCCGCCTTCCACCGCGTTCGTCGTGCTGCTGCCTGGACTCGCGACCTTCGCCTCCACTGAGCGAGATCACGCTGCGCGACGTCGGTCCAGGAAGAACGCGGTGATCGCCGCTGAGGAGGAAGCGACCGCTCCGAACAGGCACACGAGCTGCAGGTCCGGACCGTCGAGCAAACCGACGTGGTCGGTCGAAGTGGTCAGAGCCAACGTGATCAGCGAGAGCGCGCATGCGGTGCCCGCCACTCGGACTCTCTGCGCCAGCGACGCTGCCGGCACGGGCGCCCGCGGGGGCTCGCTCCCCATCGCACATTCACCCTCGATGCCCCGAGCCGTCACGACTGCTGCTCAGCCGAGCCTGGCGTCGCTGCGCCGTCAGCCACAGCCCCCGCCTGAGTGCGCGTGCGCGCAGCCCAGTACGCGCCTCCGCAGGAGGTGCAGAACGCCCCAACTTGCAGCGGCGCAACGCATCCGACGCCATGACAACGGTCCTCGAGCACCGCCCCGCACCAGCCGCACCAGGCAGCGCGGCCGGCCTCGACGTGCTCGAACATCGCGACGACCGCCGCGGGCGACGCGAGCACACCCTTGAAGGGGCTCGGACACGTCCGATCCAGGCAGGCGCGCCAGCGATGCGAGGCGATCGCCTCCTTGGCCGCTTCGGCGAGGACCACGTCGATGTGTTCCGAGAGAGCCCCAGCGATGCGCGCGATCGTCGCCTCGCTCGTGTTTCGACCGCGCTCGACGTCCGAGACGGTGTTCTGGGCGACGCCGATCTGCTCTCCGAGTTCACCCTGACTCAGCCCCGCGCGAAGCCGAGCAGCCTGCAGCGTTCGCGGTGCGTGGCGGGGAGAGTCGCGTCGGGCCATCTCGCGTCGAGACTCCGGAACAGTGGGGGTGGACCCCGATAGAGTAAGTGATTCCGATCGATGTATCGGTTCTGGCGGTTCGATCGCCGCGCGCAGAACTCACTCACCTCGCTATATCTCGGGGAGAAATGAGATTGCACAACGACCACTAGTGGCAAAAAACTATCGAGAGAACATCGGTAGTCGGTGCCTGCAGTGGCGACGGCGAGAACTCCGTCGACTAAGTCGGCTCGCGCGCGGATCTCACCCGCTCGCAAGCGCATGCCGCCGGGACGGAGCGGCGGTTCTCGTGCGCGTAGATCGCGGCGTCCCCACTCCCACGGCTCGGGACGCGGTCGGCGCGCCGGATCACTTCTCGTCGAAGACGATGCGGACGGACTCCTCGGCAGTGACGACGACATCGCGCTCGAGGACGCAGCCGTCGGGGTTCTCGGCGGTCACGCGGTAGCGCCCTGGGTTGAGCCGCTGGCGCGCGCGGATGGTCCCGGCTTCGGCGATGCCGCCGAGGGTGATCGCGCGACCGTCGGCGTTGCGGGCGGTCACTGCGAAGTTCGAGGCCTGGCTGCGCAGCGCACCGGTGAACACGATCGTGACCGGCCTGCCGCTCCCGAGAGTCAAGTCGAGCGCGCTCGGGTCGGCGCCGCGACGCACCTCGATGTACGCGAAGGCGGGTGCGCGGCCGTCGGTGGATGCGCGCACCGGGTACGCCCCGGGGGGCAGCCCTTCGACGACGTACCGACCGTCTCCTTCGCTCTTCACGCGGACCACACCCTGCTCCGCGATCAGTTCGACCGCCGCGTCGGCAACCGGCGCTCCGCCTGGGCCGAGCACGCGACCCGCCACGCGGCCGCGGCCGGTCTCGACGGTCATCTCCACCGGGCTTCCGGGAGAGACCTCGAGGATGCGCCGACCGTTCCAGTCCGCGCTTCCAGCGTCGACGCTCCAGCGGAACGAACCGGTCGGCACGTTCTCGAACACGGCGCGTCCCTGCGCGTCCGTCGTTGTGTTGCGAACCAGCACCGGATCCATGCGGAAGAGACTGACGCTCGCACCCTCGACGGAGGCCTCGTCCTGATCGACAACGCAGATGACAACCCGCCCGTCCCCGCCGGCGAAGCCGAGCAGCAGTTCGGCCGTCTCGCCGTCACCGATCTCCGTGTGCTGGATGAACTGCAGGTTCTCGCCCTGCGCCCACTCCTCGGACACGCCGCGCATCGTCCACGCGACCATGTCGAGTGAGGCCATCACGCTCACACCCGCCGGAACCCGGTCGAAGTGCGCCTCGCCCAGGGCGTTGGTCTCCGCCGTTCGGGCGGCGCCACTCTGACCGGTGGACAGTTGTACTTTCATGCCCGCGACGGGATCCCCGGCGGGACCGCGCACACGCGCGATCACGACACCCTCACCGCGCACCGGATCGAGCTGCACGCGGAGCGCCTCGCCTGCCCTGACCGGCTCGATGCGCGCGGGCCGGTAGCCGGCGGCGTGCACGCGGATCGTGTGCGGCCCAGCGCCGACATCGCTCAGCGTGAGCAGACCGTCGTGGTCCGTTCGGCCCTGCCACGGAGCCGTCAGCGTGTCGAGCGTCGCCGCGTCGATCTGGCGGCGCGTCGCTTCGGTCGTCGACCGGACCAGTGCGTTCGCTACGGGCTCTCCTGTGTCGGAGTCCAGCACGGTGACCGGGATGCTCCCCGACGGGCTCAGCCACAGCTCAAGCTCACACGTCTCGCCGGCAATCAACTCGAACACCTCGCCGCGAGTGGAGCCGTAGCCGGACGCCCACGCGTGCCCCTCGAGCAACTCCCGGCTGCCGAAGACCGGGACGCCCTCGATCGTGACCTGGCCGGTGCGATCGACCGTCTGCTCTGCGCGCAGCGCGTCGTACTCGCGCAACCCGCCTCCCTTCGCCATCGCGAGCATCGTCTCCCGCTCGAACTCGACGCGGGCGCGTGCACCCTCGACGGGGTCACCACCGGGGCCGAGAACCCGGATCACTACGGTGCATGTCGGAGGCGCCTCGTCGTCGGTCTCGGCGGCTGCCGTGGACGGAGCTCCGGGCTCGGGTGCGTCCGCGGCGCTCGCGTCATCCGCGGGAAGCGGACGGCGCGAGCGCGACGTGCGCGAGGGCCCGGTGGACGGGTCGGTGGGCGGGTCGGTGTCCCCCGCTGCCGTGTCCGCTGCGGTCGACCGGGCGCTCGGCTCCGGATCGAACTCACTCACGGCCCAGATCGACAGGATGGCGACTCCGACGATGACGGCTGCCGCTGCGAGCCACCGCACGCCGGCTCGGCGACCGCCCGCCGCGCGCCCACCAGTGGCGATCTGCGAGTGCGCGGGTCCGTCCGTGCCCAGCCGCTCGAGCGCCGCGTCCAGTTCAGAGGACGGTTCAACGGTGTGCGGATGCTCGTCGCCGTCGCCGCCGAGATAGGGCAAGCAGCTCGACAGAAGCGAGCCCTGGAGCGCGGGCTGGAGTCTGTCCTTCGCCTGCTTCAGGCGGTGCTTCACCGTCCGAAGCGGCCAGCCGAGTTCTGCTGCGACATCGCCGAGACGCAACCCGCCGAAGTACCGCAACTCCACGCAGTCACGGAGAGGCTCGGGCAGTTCGCTCACGGCATTCCGCACGACGTCGGCGACCTCCTGCGACGAGGCTTGGACGGCTTCGCTGCGCCGCTCGGCCGCCACGCGCTCCCGGGAGGCACGGCGTCCGGCACTGCGCAACTGAGTGCGCGCCAGATGGATCGCCTGCTGCGCCAGAAGGCCCGGACCCGAGCGGATGTCCTCCGGCTTCCAGCGCGCGACGAGGAGCTTGACGAACACCTCCTGCGTCACGTCCTCGGCCCACGCGCGATCGCCGAGTACTCGGTACGCCGCACCCAGCACCGTTCCGCGTGTCTCGCGCACCAGCGCAGAGAACATCCGCTTCGTCGGCTTCTCCAGGTACCGGATCAGTGGGTCGTTGCTCATCTCGGCTGCTCCGTCGTTCCGTCAGTTCACCGACAGACGCCGCCAAACGCGAGAACGGGCAAGAAACGCTCAACGTCGCGTGGCGAGTACCTCTCGCACCGACCTTGCCATACCGTCCCAGGGTCAGTTCGCCGGGCAGCGCTCGTGACGCACACTCGGAGTCCGTGCTGCGCTCGGGTCGCGAGAGCTCGAGCGCATCGATTGGCGGCCTGCCAGTCGCGGCGCCAGCGACCCGGACACCCGGGAGTGGTACAGCCGGCGCATTGACCCTGGGACGGTATGAGCGGGGACGGTATGAGCGCGAACGGCTCCGTTCGCAATGCGGCGGAGCCCGGGACGGTGACACGGGTACCCCGAGCGTTCAGCTGTCTCGGTGCGTCTCAGTAGAGGATGCGGCGGACCTGCTGGCGGAGGCGCACTCGCGTCGTCGTGACGCGCGAGCCGATTCGCAGCCGGATCGGTAGCGTGCCGTCGTCGAGGATGACATCGCTCGCGGGGACCCGGATGTCGAGCACGCCGCGGCGGAGGTCGAACGTGACCTGTCGGAACTCCTCGTACGGATGCACGAGTGTGGCGAACGGCGCCTGTTCGAAGAGCGCGGCGTGGGCCGGCGAGACGGCGTACGTGGAGAGCGGGACAGGCACCCAGAACCTCCGACCGAACGGCGCCGGATCGATCGGACCCGCGAGCGACGCGCCGCCGACGTCGATGTAGAATCGCCCGTCGGCGAACACGCTGGAGTTGCCCGCAAACGCGACGGCCAGGTCAGGGGGAAGCGAAACCGCAGCCCGTATGCGCAGCATGCCGCGCGCCGTCGTCACGCGCTCGATGCCGATGTTCAGATCCGGATCGCCGCGCAGCGGGCCGGCGAACGGACCGCGCGAAATCCCGGTCGGCCCCAGCGCAATCGTGTCGGAGACGACGGCCCCGCCAGCGTGTAGTTCGACGACGACTGCCTCTGGGATGTCGCGGATCGTGAGCCGTTTGATGGTGGCCGAGAACGTCGTCCGCGAGGTTCCACGCCGGTTCCAACGCACCTTCGACTTGACGCGCAGCCGTGCGTTCGCCGCGCGATCGCCGTCGAGAACGATGCGCACGAGATCGGAGTCGGCGCCCACGGGACGGATTCGCAGCTCGGCACCCAACGCGGGGTCGAGCAGCCGAGCGTCGGCATCGAACTCACCGTGCACGAGAATGCGATCGCGCCCGCGACGACGCGCGAACTTCAGCGCGACGCGTCCGACGCGGAGCCCGGCCGGCGGAGTCGGCGTGGGAGTGCCGTCCTCCGAGCGCACTCGCAGGGAGACGCGTTCGAGC
Organism: Planctomycetota bacterium; assembly: GCA_021776825.1. Lineage (GTDB taxonomy): Bacteria > Planctomycetota > JAJSAM01 > JAJSAM01 > JAJVHW01 > JAJFFG01. The sequence continues at coordinate 20,734 of JAJFFG010000034.1, read as the reverse complement.
AACCCCGTCGCACCGGCCGCCGCGTCCGTCACGTGCAGGCGCCACGTACCACTGACCGGCGCGCCGGTGAACGCCCGCAGATCGGTGGACGACATCAGGTCGCGCGGGAACGTGCCGACGAGGTCCGCGCCAGCGGTCACATCGTCCACGAGCGTGGCGCGGCGGCCGTCGGGCGACTCGAGCACCAACGAGATGTCGGAGCGCTCCGCGTGGGTGATCTGCACCGCGACCTCGACGTCGAGCGCTCGATCGATCGCAGACGGCGCGATCGCGAGCGGCAGGTCGATCGTGGTGGTCGCAGCGTCGAGAAGCGCGAGGCCCTCGCGAGTGACGTCGTGGATCGTGGGCGGCAACGGCTGCACGACGAAGTCCGCCTTCACGTTGTCGGCACCGACGACCACGCTCGCCTCACGCACGCCGAAGCGCTCACGAGCGTCGCCGAGCGGAGCGATCGCGCGCACGCGAACGGTGCCGAGTTCAGGTGCAACGGGGATCGCGTAGCCGCCGCCTGCGGTCGTGATCGCGTACGCGGTCGTGGCATCGGTCTCGACGCGAATGCCGGCCAAGCCCTCGTCCCGGGCGTAGGCGCCGTCGCCATCGAGGTCCTCGAAGCAGACGCCGGTCACGTAGCGCGCCGCGCCCACGGGCTGCGCGAAGTCGATGGTCACGACCTTCGGCCCCAGCGTGACGCGCGCTGGAGCGCCGACGGTCGGCTGCCGGTTCACGATGCCGATCCCGACGTCCAGGTACGCCGGGTCCATGAGGACGTCGCGATGTGGAGTGGTCGGCACACCGGACGTCGTGTCCACCGGCTGCCCGAAGTCCAATGCGAACAGTCCGTGCACGTTCAGCGGCTGGCGGCCGTAGCCGTAGATGAACTCGGTGAGCACGGCGCCCTCCGGGTACCCCGCGGCCTCGACACGCGCCTGCTGAGTCGGCTCACCATCGGCCTGGAACGTCTGCTGGTCGAGGTCCGACATCAACTGCGAGTGCGCTCTTGCGGCGTCGTTCAACGCCGTCTGGAACACCAGCGGCGGCGCGGGCTCGAGCGCAGCGAACGCGGCGCGCGACTCGAGCGGCGTGAGCTCGTCGATCCCTGCGCTCTGGCGGAAGGCACGAGAGACGAGGTACGACGCGTGCAGCGCCGGGTCGAGGTAGAAGGTCGCGAGTCGGTCGCCCTCACCGATCGGGTCGCGACGCGCGCGGTTCATGTGCTCGAGGAGCTCCTGCTCCTCGGGGCTCGGATCGCCGTAGCCCTCGTAGCACTCGGTGGCCATGCCGAAGCCCGTGTCGAGCCACTCCGTCCCCGGTTCCTCGGCCGCGTGCGTCGCGGGTCGGACCGTGAGAAGCAGCACCACGACCCCGACGTATGCCCACACCTGCGCTCGACGCTCGATCATCCGGCTCTCCCGCAACCGCGGTCCCCCGACCGACTTCGACGGTAGCCGCGACGCGTAGACCGTCAACCCACGGCGACCGCGGCGCGGAGCGCGGGCCTCGTCGGCTCTGCGGTCCCGGTACACCTCGCTCGCGCGCGCGGAGAGACAGAGCCCGACTGGGCCGCGGGGCTACCGGGAACCGTCGAGTCGGCGCTCGAGGATGGACTCGCGTACGTCGCGCACCTGGTCGAAGAGGGGCGGGACTCCCGCTGCACGAGCGCGGCGAGACGGCGACGCGGAGATGCACTGCGGCGACTCCGCCGCCGACTCGGGACTGGTACCGTGTGTCCGCGCTCACGGACTCGCGGCGACCGGGTGCGCACGGCAAGGAGTGACGTCATGACGAGAACGGGGCGGCGAGTCGCGGCTCTCGCGATCGCGATCACAGCGCTGGGGCTCCTCGCAGCGGCAGCCGTCGTGGTGCTTCGAGCGTCGTGGGATCGCGCCCCAGCGGTCCACGGCGACGTCACCATCGATCTCGGCGACGGGGTACCGATGGTCTTCGTCGAGATCGCGCCCGGTCGCCTGGACGTGCCCGAGTTTCTGGGCGGATTGGGCCAGGGTTACGAGTTGGAGATCTTCGTTCCCTTTCTCGTCGGCGTCCACGAGGTCACGCGGGCTCAGTGGACGGCCGTCATGGCTGAGCCCGCGCCGGACTCGACGCGCGGCAGTGCGCACCGACCCGTCTGGCTGTCGTACGCCGACACGCTGCGATTCGTCGAGCGTCTCAACGAACTCGTCGCGCCCGACTACGAGGCGACTCTCCCGACCGAAGTCCAGTGGGAGTACGCCTGTCGCGCCGGGAACCCCAGCGACACGCTGGATCTCGACGACCCGGACCTGTTCGACGCGATGGTCTGGCACCGCGGCAACTCCGGAGTCACTCAGGTACCGCCGACCGATATCCCGAAGGACTTGAGGATCCCTGACGCGTGGTACGGCGAGGCCGTCCAGGCCGCCGCGACAAAGGCCCCCAATGCCTGGGGCCTCTACGACATGCTCGGCAACGCCTGGGAGTGGTGCCTCCCTGACGCGCCCGTCGCCGACAGCGTGGACGAAGGATCAGCGCCCAGCATGGAGATGGCCGTATCTCGCGGAGGGAGCGCCAACAACTCAGCGCGCGCAGTATCGCCTCGGGGGGCCGGATCGGCACCCGCCGGCAACGCGATGTACAAGGCAGGGTTCCGAGTGGTGCTCATGAGACCACCCGAGTCCGGCTCGACGACGCGGTAGCGCCCGGTCACAAGGCAGGGGCCTCCGCGCCGCACGTCGCCATCAGGCTCCGCTCGCCGTCGGCGGGGCCTGGGTGCTCCGAGCGCGCCTGCGCGACAGCGGACGCTGCCGCGGCCGCGGCCGGGAGACCGGCCTGCTCAGGCCGTCTCCGCATCACGCGCCCGCGAGCGGCGCCGATCGAAGCGGAACGCGAGGACGATCACCGCGACGTACGCCGCCAGGAGGAGATGGAACGGCCACCGGTGACGGAAGCGCACCCACGCTGACGGGGTGTCTAGCGCGACGCCGTCGGGGAGCGGGACGCTGCGCGCGTAGGCGAGAAAGGCGTCCCCGATCGGGAGCTGACCGAGGAGATACCGGGTCTCCTCCTCGCTGTCGATTCGCAGACCGACCATCCTGGCGAACGCCTCGACGTCGTCGGCCGTCCTGAGATCACCGACCGCGCGCGCGGTCGCCAGCCCGAGCCCGGTGGCGGTCACGCCCATGTCCCACAGGATCGGCCCGGAGTCGACGTCAGCATCCCGCTCGTCGTGTCGCGGCCACTCGCGAAAGCCGCGCAGTCCCAGGCGCGTCACGCCGAAGTGCTCCCGGTAGAGGACGTAGCGCTCTCGTGCGAGCTCCGGATCCACGCGGGCGTAGAGCGCGAGGTTCCACGAGTTCGCGCAGCCGCGCGCCGGCTCCGCCTGCTCCCATGATCCGAACTCGACACGCCCCGGGAGCATCCCGGTCTCCGGATCGGAGTTCGCTGCCGCCCAGTCGAGGAACGTGTCGAACGCCTGGCCGCGGCCCTCGCCGTACAGCCGGTCGTGAAGACGGAGCGAGACGACCGCTGCGACGCTGTCACACGGCCAGCACAGACCCGGGTACGCCTCCAGCGGGCCGCCGGCCTCGGCGAACGCCGCGGAGAGTTCGCGCGACTGGCGGTGGAACTCGGCCTCACGCGGTGCGGAGCGGTCACCCCGTGCGGTGAGGGACATCAGTTCGGCCAGTAGCAGGTTGCGTTGGCCCGCCCAGAAGACGCCGCCCGGTACTTGCGTATCGTGGAGGAAGGGTCGCAGCGACGCCGGCGTCTCCTGGCCGTCGAGCGCCCAGTCAATCTCCGCTCGCGCTCGCGCGCGGAGCGGCTCATCGGCATCGGCGCGTCGAGCGAGGTTCGCCCACGTCAGGCCGTACAGCGTGTAGAGGAAGCACGCGCCCTCGGGGAACAGCTGCTGCATCCGCCGCGCGCCGTCGGCCTCGTCCACGTCGCCGCGCACGAACGCGAGCTGCCGCAGGATCAGCCTCCGCTCGTCGGCGTCCGACGACTCCATCCCGCCGAACGCACCCACCCAGAGCATGGCCGCAACGCTCAGGAGACCGAGCGCGAGCCCGCCGTTCAGCACACGGCGCAGCACGCCGCGGCGACCCGGTGTGATCGACGTCTGCGCGGTTGACGACTGTCCGGTTGACGACAGCTCGATCGAGGACTGGGCGATCGGGGACTGCGCGGGCATGCGATCATTGTGCCGCTCACGGCGCGCGTGTGGCTCTCAGCCCCCCTGCACCCCTCAACGGCAGAACACTCTGAGCTGGCGCGACTCGCTCGACCGGAAGCGCGTGCGGCACGTTGCGGAGTCGGGCTGGGTTGGAGCGTCGCCACTCCCTCGCATGGCTGACGTAGTCTCCAGCGTCGTCGTGACCACGTCGTCACCGGAGCTCCCATGCAGAGCAGCGCCCCTACGCCAACTGAGCCGCCCGAGCCGCCGTCGCTGGCTCCGCGCACGGCGTCGGCGCTCCGCGAGGGCTGCCTCGAGTTCCTGGTCTTCGGACTGAAGGAGGCGCGCTGCTGCATCTTTGCCGGCAGCTTCATGGCGGTGCTGGTGGTCTCGACGTGGATGCCGCTCGGGCCACTCCCGAGGTGGCGAGTTACATCTGCCAGGCCTGGCGGATCTTCGAGCTGAAGCTGGAGACGTACCCACCGCGCTGGATGATCGTCTCGTCTTGGTTCCTGCTCGTGATCATCAGCTTCGTCATCGTCGCCGACCTGAAGCACTGGCGTTCGACGCGGGAGACGTCCGGCTAGCGCGGTGCGGTTCGGTGCGGAGTGCGCGTGGAGCGCCGCCGTTTCGATGTGCGAGACTCTCCGTGTCCGCTCGCCACCACGAGGAGCGCCATGACGCTCATTCCGACCCGCACCCGGTCTCGCACGCCTCGCGAACTCGCGTTCCCGATCGGGGCCGAAGCGCTGAGTGCGGCGCTTCGCGACGCCCCGCAATTCGACCAGCTCTCGGTCGACTTCGGGTTCTACGGGGACCTCGCGGAGATCCGCGCGGACGCTGCCGCCAACCGCCCCGTCGAGGTGCTCGCGGCCCGATATCGCAACGTGAAGCCCGGTCGCAGCGGCAGCAACTACTTCATCGAGCGGGGCTGGTACGACGAGACCTGGGAACTGTCCGTGAGCCCGGTCCTCAGAGAGCACAAGTCGCTTGCGCGCCAGCTCCTCATCGACGACGGGCTCGGACGAGTTCTCGCTTGGCTCGCTGAGCCGCGCACCGACGGGTGGCGCCACGGGCGGCACGCGTTCGTGGTCTGCGTATGTCCAGCCGACCGGAGCATCGTGACGCGCGAGGCCTGACGTAGCGCGAGTGGGAGGAGAGTGACACCCGCTGCGGGGGCGCCAGCGGCGAACGGACTCGTGCGCGTCCGGCGGCGGCGAGCGCGACCGCCCTACCTCCGGCGGCGGCGCTTGCTCGTGCCGCCTCGTCTGCGGCGCCCGCGGCCGGCGCGCAGGTTGACAGAGGACGGTGAGGTCGTCGAGCCGGGGGCGGCGTCCGGGGCGGACGCGGGGGCGTCGGGGATCTCGGCCGGGGCGTCGGGGGCCGTCCACGTTCCGGCGGCGACCGCCTTCAGTTCGAGCATGGCCTGGGCGGGCGTCGCGTAGCGCTCGTCACGGTCCTTCGCGAGCATCGTCTCGATGACGTGGGCGACGCCGTCGGAGAGGGCGCCGTTGTGCATCTGGACGGGGGTCACGGCCTCGGTGATGTGGCGCGCCATCAGGCTGACGGCGCCGCCGCCCACGAACGGCGGACGGCCGCAGACCATGTGATAGAAGGTCGCGCCGAGCGAGTAGATGTCCGAGCGGACGTCCACGTCCTCGGCGCCGGCGGCTTGCTCCGGAGAGACGTAGTGCGGGGTGCCCATCGCGGTGCCGACGACGGTGAGACGCGTGCCGTCGCCCTCGGTCTCCTTGGCGAGCCCGAGGTCGCACAGCTTCGCGTCGCCGCCCGGCGGCAGCAGGATATTGTCGGGCTTCACGTCGCGGTGTACGAGGCCGTTCGAGTGCGCGTGGCGCAGCGCGGCGAGGATCTGCCACACGACGCGGATGGCGTCGCGTTCGTTCATGACGCCGGACTTGTCGAGGACGCTCTGCAGCGACGGCCCCTCGACGAACTCCATCACGATGTAGTGCCAGCCGCGGGACGCGCCCACGTCGATGGCGCGCACGATGTTGCGATGATCCAGCTTGGCGACGGCGCGCGCCTCGCGCTGGAAGCGGCGCAGGAACGACTTGTCCTTCGCCAGTCGGGGCTTGAGCACCTTCACGGCGACGGTGCGGTCGAGCGAGACCTGACGCGCGCGGAACACGGCGCCCATTCCACCCTCGGCGATGCGCTCGGTGAGCTCGTAGCCCTTCAGGACGTCTCCGGGCAGATCGGGGACCTCGAAGCGTTGCTCCGCGCTCGACTCGCTCTCGGGAGTGTCGTGCTCGTCCACTCTGTCCCTCGCTGGGTTACGGGGGAGTGTACCGGACGGGGTGGAGGCTCCGCGCGGGCCGCGTCGCGGGCGGTGCGCCGCCAGCGCCTGCGCGCGGCTCGTGTGGGGAGACCGGCGACTCTCATCGTCGGGAGAGGGGGTTCACTGGTCGGGACGTGCCTAGCTCGCGTCCGGCTCGGAGCCCTGCGACGCGCGCTCGAACGCGGCATACCGTCCCAGGGTCAACCCGCCGGTTAGCGCTCCTGACGCACACGTGGAGTCCCGGCCGAACTCGGGACATCACGGCTCGATCGCATCGACCGCGGCGTACGGGCCGCGCCGTCAGCAACCCGGGGCGCGGGGGCTGGCACAGCCGGCGGGATGGCCCCGGGACGGTATGACCGCGACCTGGTCTTGGACGGGCTCGAGCAGTGCCGAGACCGCTGACGTTCATCACCGGGTGAGGACGTCTATCGGTCTCGGCCTTGGCCCCAACTCGAGATGCTCGCACTGACTTCGGCCAGGTCGGAGACGCCGAAGGGAGCGTCGCCTTCGTGAGGGCAGAGTTCGAGATGCGCGAGGCGGCCGTCCGAGTCCCAGAGGAGTAGTCCGATCGGACGTCCGTCGTGTGTCCGCGCAAACCCCTCGGACAGCAGCCCGCCGGCGACGGATCCCAACGGGTGTTCGCCGGAGACAATCAGCTCGACGGACGGGCAGCCGCAGTCGCAGTTTCTCCGAGCCCGAGCGTCCGCGAGCTGACCGACGTACGGCTCCGCCGCCTCACCGAGCGGCACCAGCAACTGCTCGACGAGTTGCCGCTCCTCGTCCGAGATTGCGCGCGCCTTGCCCATGCTCGCCACAGCGTAGCAGTCGACGATCAGCGCACTCGCGCCATACCGTCCCAGGGTCAATCCGCCGGTTGGCGCTCCCGGCGCGAACTGCCCGGCGGGTGGGACCGACACCGGCAACCGGGTTACCGCCGTGGGAGCGTAGGGTGACGCTGATGGTGTCCAGAGCGTGACGCCGAGTGGACGATCGGGGCGCCTGAGCGCTGGAACGCCGGTTGCACGGTTGAGGGCATGAGACACACATCACGTACCGGGATCGCGATGCTCGTCCTGGCGGCGCTCGTTGGCACGGCCGGCGGCCAGGCGCTCGAGGGGGACGTACGGGTCATGAAGGCCCGCGCGCGATTCTCCGTGGCCAAGCGGAGCGGCGCGGCGCGTCACATGCTCAAGCTCGCCTTCCAGGTCAGCCCGCGCCACCTCGCCGAACTTCACGACCCGGATTCGCATGCGCTGCGAGTCCGGCTCGATGGCACCGATCTCGTCGCCGCGGACGCGGGATCGGATGGTGTGCGCGTACGCAACGACGGCCGTCTCCGCTACCGCGGCAGGATCGCCGGCGGTCGCGTGAAGCTCTCCGCAAACGCGGTGACCGGCCGCGTGAAGCTGAAGGTGGCGCGGGCCGATCTCTCGGCGCTCGCGGCGAGCTCGGCCGTCGATCTACCGCTCTCCCTCGAGATGGGCGGAGTCGTCGTCGACACGAGCGAGAGTTTCATTGTCCGGGACGGCCGCGTGCGGCGCTGGCGTGGGGTGGCCGTCGCGTTTCCGCCCGTGCCCGATCCAGGCCCTGGCCCGAACCCTGATCCCGACCCGGATCCGGACCCCGATCCCGAGCCGCTGCCGTCCGACGCCGAGCTGAACGCGTCACTCACCGCCGACCTCACCTCTCGTGGCGCCGACTTCTTCCAGAGCGGCACGGCAACGCCGGGTGGTGGGTTCGACGCCACGAAGCAGACGTGCCCGAACGGGGCCGCCACGCGCGTCGTCGTGTTGGCCGCGCCTCCTCCAGGGGGCGCTGACTTCTTCACCGACACGGCGTACGTCTGCCACGGCGACGGTCAGTACTGGGTGCACCGCACCGGTGGGTTCGCCGGCGTCAGCCTCTGGCTCGGCCCGTTCCCGCTGCCGTAGCCGCGGGCTGACGTCCAGCGACCGTCGACGAGTTACCAGTCCCAGTCGTTGTGGCGCTTGACGCGGTACGCGCCGTAGATCGCTCCGGCCGTCACGATCGCCGGGACGACCCAGCCCCAGTCCGTCGGTTGGTTGACGTAGCCCAGGCTCTGCCGCTCGGAGGACGGGGAGTAGGGATGCGGGTACGCACCGTGGCTCTCGAACCACGCGATGCGTTCGGCCTCCGTCATCTCCCCGACACGGGTCGACTGCGAGGGACGAAACGGCTGCGACTGCGTCCGGTTTGATGGGGTCCGGTCCGGCTGGGCCATCGCGCCCAGCGTCGGAGCGCGCGCCTCGGAGGTGCGGTACACGACGCGATCGGCAGGCGCGCCCGACGGGCTGCTGCACGCGACGAGCAGACCCGTGAGGGCGATCGACAGAAACGTGGTGGCGCGCATGGTTCTTCTCCCTCGCTGAACACCGACTCTATCCGAACCGCGGCTCGGCGTGGGCTGGGTGCTGGGTGCTGGGGGCTGGGGGCTGGGGGCTGGGGGCTGGGGGCTGGGGGCTGGGGGCTGGGGAGAGGACATCGGTGTCACCAGCCCGTCCAGACCCGAACGACCACGTAGAGGATCGCCGCGACGATCACCGCTCCGATGATCTTCAGCAGATCCCAGCAGCCGGTGCCCGCGAACTCGGCTTCGACCGCCTCGCGTTCCGCCGGCGTACCGTCGGGATCGATGCAGTTGGCCTCGGCGTCATGGCGGGTGTGCTCGACGTACTCGGTGAGCCACACGTCGAACGACGCGTGCGACTCGTAGCTCTCGTCGTTCGACAGGCCGCAGCGATCCACCCACCAGACAGCCGCGTCGGGAGAGTTCAGGTCGATCGCCGACGGCGATCCATCTCCGGCGTGTCCCAGCGCGAACATGTGCGCGGGCCACGGGTCACCGGATTGGCCGTTGCGCAGCTCCTGGTTGAACGTGACAACGGCGCTCGCGTCGTCCCAGAGCTCGGTGTCCGAGCTGAGCGCGAACGCTGGGACCGGGAACGACAGCATCGCGGCGCGATACGCGGACGGTAGCTCGATCGAGAGGGACCGTTCGATGGCGCGAAGATCGTCTTCGGTCACAGCGCGCCTCCCAGCTTCCAAGACAGTGCGTGAGCAGCGCAGGGAGGACTCAGCGTACTCTCCGATGTCATCGATCAGCGGGCTCACCTGCCCAGCCGCTCGGCGTCGCTTCCACGGACGACGTGTCAGCGGCACGAGAACTGGTCCGACTGGCTGCGTGTGCCCTGGCGCGGCGCTGCCGTGGCAAACTGGACCCACCATGCTCGTCATCGCCGAACGTCCGCCGACGCCCGAGGAACTGGCCGACGCCGCGCGCGAGCCGTCGTTTCGCGACCACGCGGACACGGCAGCGTGGTGTGCGTCCCCGATGCTCGCGCTGGGAGCGTTCGGCGTGATCATCGGCAGCCTCATCGGCTTAGCCGGAGGCGACGTCGGCCTCTGGCCGGCCCTGATCGGCGTGATCGTCGGATCGCCGATCACCGTTCTGCTGATCTGGTTCTGGGTCATTCCGGATCGACGAGCGCGCCGGATTCCGCTCACGACGATCGAGACTCTCCGCGTCAGCGACGCGCGCTACGCGGAGATGGAGCAAGCCAACGACGAGGGACCGCACTACTTCCTTCAGGTCGACGACGACCGGCTGCTGTTCCTCACGGGCCAGTGGATGTTCGATCCCTACGTCGTGGGCGACGTGGATGGCGACGCCCCAACGTTCCCGTCCCGCGACTTCGCTCTGGATCGCGATCCGGTGAGCGGCGGAGTGCTCTCGCTGCTGCCGCGGGGCGGCCCGGCACCGCTCGTCCGGACGTTCCGCATGGACGAGCTTCCGCTCGAGGCGGAGTTCTTCAGTGGCCCCAGCGTGCTCTTCGACGGCACTCTCGAGGATCTCGCGGGAGCGATCGAGGCGGAGACGCGCGCGCGCTCCCGGATCCGAGCAGCGTCGGCGTGATCCGCGTGGGATTCGGGGCCGGCGCCGGCCGCACGAGTGCGGGAACGGCAGACAGGCCGGCGCCCTGCAGCACGGACACCGCGGCTACTTCGTCACGCGTTCGAAGACCTCGTGGAACTTCGTGTCGATGTCGAAGTTGCCGCGTCCCTTGAACGTCGCCGTGGTCTCGTGGTGCAGCACGAAGCCGTCGGTCTTCGAGCGTGTGCTGGTGATCGTTCCCGTGCCCTCGTTCGTCTGACCCGCGGGAACGGTGGCGCCGGGGACGTGTTCGAGCTCGGCACTCGCGGTGTACGCGGTGTCGTCGGTCGCGAGTGTCCAGCGGTGCTCGTACGAGAACTTCGAGAGCGAACCGAAGTTGATGCTCGCCGTGTCCTGCCACGACATGGACTCCGTCGTTGCCTGCGGGAGCGGTGGGAAGAACGGCTCCATCTCGCGCAGCGCCTCGGACATCGGGAGCTCGGCGACAAGCGCTTCGAACTCCGTGCCCTTGAACGCTTTCGCCATGGCGGCGCCAACGCCGTCGACGTGTGTCGGTCGGCCGCGCGAGTCGAGCGTGACGCGCACCTTCGCGCCCCCGAGGAACGTGAGGCCACGAGTGAGGGCGAGGTCGGTGCGGTTGTCGACCTCCGGCAGACCCTTCTGCGTGTCGAGCGCGACCGGCTTGCCATCGGCGAGCTTGCAGCGACCGGTGAACGGACCGAATTCCAGGTCGAGCACGACACCGCCGTCCTCGGTCACCGAGGCAACGGTCATCGCGACGTCCTGCGTCAGAGTGTCGTCGCCGTCGCGGCCGAGTTGCTCGCAGACGGCGCTGCGTGCGAGTGTGCGCCGGAAGCGGAACGTCTCGTCGGGCTTCACGTTCAGGGTGACGAGCAGAGGGCTCTCCTCGGCAACGATGCGTTCGAGCACTTGGCGAGCCGTCGCGTCGATGCCGCGATCGCCCTCGCTCTTGAACGTGAACGCGGATGTGTGACGCAGGAGCAGGCCGTCCCGCCGCGACCACACGAACGCCTCGCTGCCCTTACCGGCGACGTCCTGCCCCTCGGGCACGGTGCGATCTGGGATGGCGGAGCACTCGGCCTCTGCGCGGACCTCGTCGGCGTCGACCGTCATCGACCAGACGCGGCTGAACTTGAACGCGATCCAAGCCCCGAAGTCGATCTGCAGGTCGTCGGCCCAGACGGCGCCGTGCTTCTTCTTCAGGGACCAACGCGGCGGGATGTAGAGCCGCAGCTCTCCGCGTGCGTCCGCGTCGGGGAACTCGTCGGCGCGCTTCGCGAACGGAGTCCCCGCGAACGCCGCCTGCATCGCCTCGCGCATGCCCGCCTCGGCGGTGACGCGACCGCGGCCGTCGAGTGTGACCTCGACGTTCCGCCCGCTCAGATACGTCAGCGACCGGGGCAGGACCAGGTCCTCGTTCGACTTCGCGGCGGGCAGCTCGGCGCCTTCCTCGAGGTCGACGCGCGGGCCGTCGCGCATCGTGTAGTGCCCGGTGGCCTGGCCGAACTCGATCGTTGCGGTCGCGCCCCCGTCGGACGTGGCCTCCTTCACCCGCAGCGTGAACTCCTGCGAGATGCTGTCATCACTCGCACGCGGCAGACCGGCTCCGCTGGCCGAGCGCTGTCGTGTGAACCGGTAGCGGAGCGCCTGGCCGGCTTCGACGGACAGCACCCGGGGAGGTTCGTGGGAGTCGCCGCGGTCCTGCGCGAGCGCCGGCGTGGCGACCAGGGCAGCGGCGAGAATCACGAGGGCGGCGCGAGATGGGTTCTTCCACATGCGCACGAGTGTAGGGGCCGAGGCCGGGCGAGTACCGAGACCGGTCGTCGCCGCTCCCGCCGCTTCATGCAGCGGACCGCGTCTCACTTCGCCTCGCGGAGCATGTCCTCCCACTCGCCCGGGTAGTCCTCCCGGACAAAGACGGTGGGCGGGCGCCGGAAGCGTGGGTCCTCGGGGATCTCGATCTCGACCCACTCGTCTCCTCGGAACATGTCGACGTCGTCCCAGACCTCGCCGACCCAGTCGAGAGACCGGCCGCAACAGACGTACAGTCCGCCGAGAACGGCGAGAACCACCCCGCAGCCGAGCATCCCGTACAGGTCGTCATTGTCGCGCCCGGCACTGGGCGTGCCCGCTTCGCGCGCTGTCTCGATGCGCTGCGCCAGCCCATGTGCCCTGCCCCTTCCGGGGCGGACAGGTCGCCCCGCGTCCGTCAGCCTACGTCCCCCGACGCTGCGCCGGGAGTCGGCAGAACCGGACGGTCGCGTGGATGCCGAGACAGGTGACTCTCGTCGCCGATGTCGGCACTCGCGGTGGACGGACGTCGCTACGCCTGTTCGTACGTGCGTGGCAGCTCCGCCTCACGCGGCTGCGCGGAGACGTGGAGAATGACGACCTGCGGCAGGTCGATTGGCGAGAGTTGCGCGCAGTTCTTGCAGAACCAGAACACCTCCGAGAGTGGCTCATCGTCGCGCCACGTGGTCATCACGAAGTCCTCGTCCGGAATGTCGCCGAAGTCGAACGCCTCCATGTTCGTCCAGTCCATGGAGTCGTCCCAGAGCGAACACTCGCGTCCCCAGGCGAGGAGGTAGCGGCAGCCCGACCGATAGAGATGATCCGTCACGCGGTGGCGCCATTCGGCCGTCACGTCGTCCTCGATGACCACCACGGCGCAGAAACGGCCGACGTCCGCAAGGTCGGGCGGCGTCGCACCGGACGGGAGATGCACGTACCGCAAGACGACAGTATGCCGCACTGGTCGGGAGGGAGACGACGAGCCTGACAAGACGACGCCGACTCGCTCCGAACGTGAACGCGCCGCGAAGGGGTCACCCCTCCGCGGCGCGCGTCGTGTGGTGTCCGCTGACGTCTACTTCAGCGAGATCAGCATCTCCTGGAGCGACAGGCAGAGCGTCGCCGTCGCGTAGACGCGACCGCCGTCCGTCGACCAGGCGTCGACCGGTTCCCACGAGCCACGGACGGACTCCCCGCCGCCCGTGTTCTGACGCTGCGTGACGTTGGCGTGGAGCGAGTTGCGCCAAGCCGTCCAGCGCTCGCCGCCGACGCGCCGGAGTGCAGCGGTACCGAGGTGCCAGTAGTAGAAGTCGTTCGTGCCGAGGTCGGTGTTCCAGTACGGCGGCTTGCGGCTGATCAACGCCGCGCTCTTGTCGGCCATCTCAGAGGTCTCGGGGCGCTGACCGGAGAGGAGTCGAATGAGTAGACCGGCCGCGGTGATCGCTTCGCTGTGCTCCGCCGGGAAGCGCTCCATCGCTTCCATCGTGCGCGCAGGTGGGCCGCCGCGGCGGTTGTAGCCAACGCGCCCGAACTCAGGTTCGGTCATCTTGTCGGTCCAGGCGAGCGCGCCGCGGAAGGCGCCGGCATCCACCTCGAGCTCGGCCTTCTGAGCCGCGGCGAGGACCTGCACCATCCAGCACGTCATCGACGTGTCGTTGTCGCCGTCGCGGATGCCGTAGCGCCAGCCCAGGTAGGGGTTCTGGGCCTGGAGCACGAAGTTCACGCCGCTCTGAGCCGAGCCGCGGAACAGCGCGCTGTCCGTCGACGAGTAGGCCTCGATCATCGCCAGCGTGGCGAGCGCGTGGTTGTAGAGGAAGTGCTGCGTCGTGCGGGGGCCGAAGCAGCCCTCCGAGTCCTGGATGTTCTTCAGATAGCGCAGGCCCTTCTTGATCGTCGCGCTGTGCGGCCCGTCCACGTGGCTCTCGCCACTGCGCAGGAGGCAGAGCAGCGAGAGACCGGTCACGCCGGGGGTGTAGGCATCGTTCCCCTTGGCGGCATCACCCGCCTCTGTGAGTTGCCCAGGCTTCCATGAACCGTCCTCGGACTGATGGCGCGACAGCCATGCGAGCGCCTCGCTGACCGCGTTGTCGGCGGCGGCTTGCAGCTCGGCGGCGTCCACCGACTCTGCGGTCGGGAACTTGATCCGACTCGACGCCGCCGCCGGGGCGCGGCGGACGGTCGACGGGGCACGGCGGATGACCACGGGCGCCTTCGCCCGGACCATCGGCTGCGGCATCTCGATCACGACGTGCTCCGACAGTCGATTGCCGACTCGGTCGGCGACGCGATCAGCAACCTGGTCGGCGACGCGATCCGCGACGAGTGTCGCGATCTTGTCGGCGGCCTCGTCGCTGAGTTCGACGACACGGACGTCACTCGGACCGTCGTCCGCGGGCGTGATGGTGCAGCTCGTGAGGGCGAGCGGAACTACGAGTGCGGCGGCACTGAGCACTTTGGCACAGCGGGCGGCGCGTGCGGGGCGGATGCGATGCATCAGATCTCCTCCCATGGTCTGGACAGACCTCTCCCATTGAACACGAACGGAGCAGGACGAGATTGGTTCACCGTCGTGAGGGCAGGCTCGAAGAGAGCGCCGCGCGCCCCGGGGAGTCAGCCCCTCGGCGGTCACGGTCGCAGCCTAAGAGAGCCGTTCGAGCCTGAGCAGCCCGGGCGAGTCATCCCGTCCCAGGGTCAGGTCGCCTGCCGAGTGTGCCGGCCGAGCGCGCCACGACGGCGACCGGTTACGATCGGCGACGATGCGTCAACGCATGGCTCCCGTGCTCGCGACGGTCGCGGGCTCGCTCGTCGTGGCCGCCGCGCTGGCGATCGGTGCGCCATCGTCGGCGCCCGCCGCCGAGAAGCCGCTTCAAGCGCTCGTGTGGGAGTTCCTCGATCCCCACGGCAGGGGCGTCGGCGCGGCGGAGGCGCTCACCGCGGCGGGCTTCAACGTGCGGGAGCTGTCGCACCAGACGTCGGCGTCGTCGGCGCGGGCAGACCTGATCGTGCTGGGCAGTTTCGTCAGCGAGCACCCCGACTACGACAAGTACATGGCGACGCGCGTGAAGGGCCTCTGGCACTTCCTGCGCCGGGGCGGCGTGGTGCTCCAGATGTGCCAGGCAGACCAGACCGAGCCGACGCCGCCGTTCCTTCCTGAGGGTCTCGTCGCCGTTCGCGGGGACACCGACTCGGACCGGGTGTACGTCGAGTCCGAGGGACACGCTCTCGTCGCGGGACTGAAGCGCGCCGCCGAGGGGAGCCCGCGGCTGAAACTCAAGAAGCACGGACGCGGGAAGGCGAGCTGGGAGAGTTACGAGTGGCACGAGGGTTTCCACGTCGTGCTCTCGGCATCGCAGGCGCGCGACCGGTTCGCGCTGCTCGAGGCGGAGGTCGGCAAGGGCCGTCTGCTCCTGTCGTCGCTGCACCTAGACACGTTGACCGATGCCAACGGGAAACCGATCGGTGGGACGACGAGCCGCGCCGCGTCGACGCGGCTGTTTGCGAACCTCGCCACGTACGTGCGCGGCGTGCGTGACGGCACGGCCCCCGCCGTCACGCCGACCGCCCCGCACACGACCGACCCCGTGCTGGATGTCGCCGGCGCGCAGCCGGTCGGCTGGCGTCTCGCAACGTCCGATGTCGCGGTTTTCGAGCGAGAGAAGGTCACGCTCCACGGCGGTTCGCGACGCAAGAGTGGCGCGAGGCCGTTCACGCTGCACGGCCACGAACTGACCGACGGACGGCAGTACTTCCCGGCGTCGCCGCTGCGGCGCGATCTCGCCGCCATCTTCGCGTTCCGATTGCCGCCGAGCGACGTCGCGACGGAGGACGTCGACGTCACGCGCGAGATCCGGAAGCTCGTCCCGCTCCACATCGAGGGGCGTGTCCGATCGGAGCGGGTCGCCGATGGGAAGACGGCGCTCGTCACAGCCAGCTACGCGTTCGCGAGCACGCGCAAGGCGCGAGAGGAGCACGCGTACAAGATCGTGGACGGGACGGCGGAAGTCCGCACGCTGTTCGATCGAGACGAAGGGGTCGTCCGTTCCGCGCGCGTCGACCTGCGCTACGGCCTCATCAAGATGACGGCGCCCCGCGGCACGGCGCCAACGGTCGTCGAGGAGCACTTCGAGTGGACGATCAAGGAGATCCAGCGTCACCGCTACGCGCGCTTCCAGAAGGACGTCGACGCCGCGATCGTGAGCGGCGCGACATGGCTCCGGAAGAAACGCACCGGAGAAGGGCGCTGGAAGGCCCACAAGAAGTACGACGTCGGGACCACCGCGTTCGTGCTGCTGACGCTGCTCAAGTGCGACACGCCGCGCGACGATCCGCTCGTCACGGAAACGCTCGACTGGATCTTCCAGCAGAACCCACAGAAGAACTACGAGCGTGCCGCCTGCCTGATGGCGATTGACGCTGCGTACACGCCGGAGCACGAGGCCTCGGGGGCGCGACCCGGAGAGGCCCGCAAGGTCGTTCGCGACGTGCCGCCGAAGCGGTTGGAGTGGTGCAAGGTCGTCGCGAGCGAACTCGAGACGGCGATCGCCGCCCCCGGGTCGTGGGGCTACGGGTCCGGCGGGACGGTTGACTCGTCGAACACGCAGTACGCCGTACTCGGCCTGCGCTCCGCGGTGCACCTCGGCATCCCCGTAACAGATGTGACCTGGCTTGGTGTGACGCAGCACTTCGAGAAGAAGCGCGAGCAAGACGGAGCCAGCGGGAGCGTTGCGCTCGTGCTCGCCGGGCAAGCGATCCCCGACGAGAGCAAGACCACGCGCGACGCGATCCCAGTGCGTGAGGTGGCCGGCTTCGGCTACCGGAACAACACGGCGTACGGCTCGATGACCTGCGCGGGCATCGGCTCGCTCGCGATCGCACGCCACCACCTGCGACGGGTCGACAGCCCGAAGCTGACCGCCAAGGTCGACACACACATCGACTCGATGATGCTCGGCGGTTGGGCCTGGCTCGATCGCTACTGGTCGGTCGACCGCTCCCCCGAGAAGTCGGCCGACGACTGGCACCTCTACTACCTCTACAGCCTGGAGCGCGCCGGCATCCTGGCGGGCGTCAAGCGTGTCGGCGGCAAGGACTGGTACTTCGACGGCGCCACCGAACTGCTGGCGCGTCAGAAGCCGGAAGGCCGTTGGAGCGAGGGCCAGGGAGAGATCATCGACACGTGCTTCGCGCTGCTGTTCCTCCAGCGCGCGACGACGCCGCTCACCGGGCGGTAGCGTCGACGCCGAGTTCCGCGCGTAGCCTGACGCGCATGCTCACGGAACGACGCATCGATCTCATCCCGGCCACCGCGGACGACGGGGCGTGCGCGCTGGCGGTGTTCTGCGACGACCCGCTGGTCACGCAGTACGTCGGCTGGCGGCCGGTCCACACGGACGACGCCGCTCGCCGGATGGTGGAGCACCTCGTGGCCGGGGCCGAACGCGGTCGACCGTTCTGGTGGATCCGGCGCCGCGAGGACGACGCGCTGCTCGGCAGCATCATCGCGGCGTGGGACGGCGACGAGGTGGAAACCAGCTACGTGCTACGTCGCGAGCACTGGGGGAATGGCTATGCCACCGAGGCGGTGCAAGCCGTCGTGGCGCTCGCGTTCGCGGACCCCGACATCACGCGCGTCCGCGCGTTTTGCGACGCGGAGAACGCGGCGTCCCGATGCGTGCTCGAGAAGGCGGGCTTCCGGCTGGACGCCCATCTGCCCGCGCACGGGCAACACAACATCAGCACCGAACCGCGGGACTGCCTGCGCCTGATGCGCGAGCGGTAGGCCGCGCCGCCGCTAGCGTGCCGCTCTCATCCCGTCGACCGATTGACGTCACGGCAGGGTGGGTCAGGAGACCCACCCGTACGGGCGGATCTCCCGATCCGCCCGGCGACACGGCCCGCGACGACCCGATGCGTACGCCCCGCTAGGCTGCGCCCGTGTTCCAACGCCGCATCCGTGAAGCAACGCCGGCCGAGGTCGAGAGGATGTCGGCGTCGTTACGGCGGACCGCGCTGTTGGACGGCCTCGGCAACTGGATCGGCGTCCCGATCGGTGCGTTGGCCGGTTGTGTGATCGGCCTGATCGTGACGGAAGCGAGCGAGTCAGCCGGATCCGTTGCGATTCTCACGCTCTCGGCGATCGGTGGTGCGATCGGCGTGATCTTCGCGCTGGCGTCGCTACGTCGCCGCGAGCCCGCAGAGCCGCCCCCGATGTTCCCGACGGTCGAGGAGATCCGCGTCCGCGCCAACGACATGGTGACGTGTCGTCGTGGGGACGAGCGGGACGTCCACTTCCTGCAGGTCACGGCCCGCGACGTGCTGGTCGCGTTCGACGTGCACGAGGACCTCGCTCTCTTCCCTGAGGGCGAGCCCGCGATGGTGCGCTTCCCGAGCGAGGAGTTCGTCGTGGTGCGCGAGGCGGAGTCGCGAGTGGTCCTCTCCATCGACGGCGTCACCAGCCCGATCACGCCGCTGCACGTCCTCGACGACGACGAGCTCGCGGTCGACGGCCTCTGGCACCTCGACGTGCTCGAGGGAACGCTCGATGATCTCCAGGGAGCGATCGACCGGCACGTGGACGGGGACCCGGAGCGGCTGCTCGACGGAGAGCACGTATCGACAGGAGACGATCGAGGCGTGGACGGTCTCCATCACGAGTAGGCGGGGCTCCTACGTCTCGTCCAGGAGTTCAAGGACCTCCGCTCTGGCGACGAGATGCGGGCCCTCCTGGATGCGCCATGTTCGGCCGACCGTCAGAAGCGCCGAGAGTCCTGGACCGTTGAGGAACTCGACGATGACGTCGCCGGTCTCCCCAGGGTCGACTCGCGCGTCGTCGGAAACGGTGATCTGTCCGATGTAGAACTCGCGAGCCATCGCATCCCCGAAGTTGTGATTCGGCCGGAGCCCACTGCTGATCCCGATCCGTCGTCCGCCTTCGTCGGTGCGGAGCATCTGCAGCCGCGCGCGTACGCGAAGACTCGGCGGACCGTCGACCGGTCCGAGGAGGTCAATGTGCATCGACACGGACATGGCGCTTCTCGCTCGGGGCGGATGGATCGACCGCGACGCCAACAGGTTAGCTCGGACAATCGCGTCATGACTCGGACCGGTTGGGGCGGCCTACTCGCTCCGGCGGCCCCAGCGCTTCACCAGGGCGGCGGCGATCTCCAGCATGCGGGGCTCGAAGCCCGCGACGTACTCGGCGAACGGGGTGAAGGCCGCGTCGGACGCGAGTCGCTCGCGGATCTCGTTCAGGTCGTCCGCGGACGCCAGCAGCTCCAGCAATGCGCGCTGGAAGTGATCGAGGGTGGGGTCGTCGGTCATGACGCCGCTGCTCCGTGCACGACCGAGCGAACGCGACGGAAGTCGTCGGCGAACCGATCGCGCGCGGCGGCGTCGCGGAGCGTTCCGGTGATGCGTTCGAGGATGACGAACTCCGTGCCGGGACAGCGCGCGAGCACGTCGGGCAGGAGAGCGAGGACCTCGTCCGGGACGGCGTCGTCATGCGTGTCGCGCCGGACGCGGCCTCCGACGCCGTCCGACCAACTGCCGCCGGAGACGTGCAGTTCGACGACCCGTTCGAGCGGGTAGCCATCGAGGAGATCACGTACGTCGACGTCGAAGTTGACGGCGTGGCAGTAGAGGTTGTGGAGGTCGAGCAGGAGGAAGCCATCGCTCGGCTCGAGGAGCTCCGCCAGGAACGCGCCCTGCGAGCGCACATCGTCTGGACCGAACGCGAACGCGAGGTTCTCGAGTCCGACGCGCACGCCGCAGACCTCGGCCAGGCGGCGGAGACGGTCGCGACCGATGGCGAGCGCCGCGTCGGTGCGCGGCACGGGGAGCGGCGCACCATCGTGGAACGATCCTGCGGCGAGGAACCCGAAGTGCTCCGACACGTGCCGGTACCGCCGCGACGCGCACTCCTCGGAGAACTGTTCCAGCCAGCGGTCCTGTCTGTCGGTCCACGATGCGGTCAGCGGGCTGAACGTGACGCCGTGGCCGAGCAACCGGTCTGTCGCGGAGAAGTGCGCGAGCAGTTCGTCGGACCATGCGGGCAACGGCGGCGCGTCCCAGTGGACGTCGAAGCTCCACTCGAGGACATCGACCGCACCGGCCTCGAAGAGCGGCAGCGTGGCCGCGGCGAACTCGGGCTCGACGAGCAGGCTCAGGCCGACGGCAGGCGGGGCTATCCCCGACGGCATCCGGGGCGATCCACGTCCACAGGCCGGCTATCCCCGACCGCATGCCGGGCAGGGGTCGCGCAGCGGCTCGACGGAGACCGGGACCGGTTCGGCGTGCGAGTCGGGATCAACGTGCGGAGCCGTCGGAGCGGGATCGGCGACAGGATCGATCGCGATCGGCACCGGCGACGCTGCCAGCGGAGTCGCCGGCAGCGTCGCCGGTGCCACCGAAGGAACCGTTGCTAGCCGGAAGTTCCAGAGCCTGGCGCAACGTAACTCTCTGTGAATGAAGAGGATGCGGCTCGCGCCGCGAATCACCGGCTGGCTACAGGGTGACGCCGAGCAGGTCGAGGGCGCGTTGCTGCAGCGAGTTGGGGCGCGTG
>JAJFFG010000033.1 GCA_021776825.1 Planctomycetota bacterium | reverse complement strand
CTCGACCACCTCGCACGTCGGGGCACCGTCCAGCCAGCGGACGGGTCGGACGCAGTTCAGGAGCAGCCCGCAGACGGCTGACGAGGGGTAGCCGTCCACGCCACGGAGGTCGGCGTGGAAGCGGGGACGGTGGAGACTACGACAACTAACTCGCCCCTGCGGCTGTGACCATCGGCCTTTGTCGGGCGTCCCCTTCTGGGATTCCCCGCACGTGGGAGAAGTTGTTCGGGATCGGCAGCGCGGTGGGCCGAATCGACTGACGAGGTTGGGTTCGTTGGAACGGTCCGGCGTGACGGACTGATCCGACCCCGTCAGCGAAAGTCCGCGATCTCGTCGAGCGGCTTCCGCGTCAGCGCGTGCTCCGGCACCTCGCAGTCGTCGGACGGGTAGCCGATCGGGAGCAGCACGAAGGCACGCTCGTTCGCCGGACGACCGAGGAGGTCGGCGAGGAACTTCATCGGGCTGGGCGTGTGCGTGAGCGTGACGAGTCCGGCGACGTGCGCAGCGACGAGGAACATCCCGACGGAGATCCCGACCGACTCATCGGCGTAGTAGATCTGGCCGCCGCTCTCCGTGCGCACCTGCTTGAACACGACGACAAGCCACGGAGCGATCTCGAGGTAGCTCTTGTCCTCGTCGGTGCCGAGGGGCGCGAGATCGCGTAGCCACTCGTCGTTGGCGCGGCGCTTGTAGAACGCGCGCTCCTCCTCTTCGGCCGCCAGTCGGATCTGACGCTTCGTCGCGGGATCGCTGACGCAGACGAAGCGCCACGGCTGCTTGTTCGCACCGCTGGGGGCGGTGGCGGCGCACGTCACGATCCCCTCGATCACCTCGCGGGACACGGAGCGATCGCTGAACATCCGCACACTGCGCCGGGTCCGGAGCGTTTCGTGGAACGCGCGGAGCGCCTCTTCCGGCGCGATACCGGGGTCGTGACGGGGCGGCAACGGCACGAAGCGCGGTTCGGTCATCGCCCGACTGTACTGGCGGAGCCCAGAGACCACGGCGTCGTCGTGGGCGGCCGCTGCCCTGCTTCCGCGTACGTGGCGTTTCACGGGGACGGGTAGAACGGTCGTCTCACCGGAGGACCACCGCCGTGACGCCGATGATCGCTCGTGTCGCCGCTCCGCTACTGCTGCTCACGCTCTCGGCGTGTGTGTCTCCGGACCCGATCCCGGCCCGTCGCGCGCCGCGACGGATGCCCCAGGCCAGTGGTCCAGCTGCCCGTGGTCCATCCGCCCGCGTCCCCGCAGCCCGGATTCCCGCGGCGCCCGTCGATGCGCCTCCGCGCCGCGCGGCGCGCGACTCCCTGACCGCGGTCGTCCCGCACATGGCCGCTCTCGCGCCGATCGGCCGCATCGGCGACGCGCGCATCGACGAGAGCAGTGGGCTCGCCAAGGCTGGCGGCTGGTGGTGGACGATCAACGACAGCGGTGGCGCGGCGGCGGTGTTCCGCGGATCGACGCCCACGTTCGACGACGCGGTCGAGATCCCCGTGCCCGGCGCGGTCAACGTCGACTGGGAGGAGCTCACCGTCCTCGACGGGGACCTGATCGTCTGCGACGTCGGCGACAACGGGCGCGAGCGCGACGACCTCATGCTCTACCGCCTGCGGGTCGAGGCGGACGGGTCGCTGAGCCCCGTGGCGACGTACCCCGTCGCGTACGAAGACGGTCCGCACGACGTGGAGGGCGTGTTCGTGCTGGATGGGCATATCCACCTGATCGTGAAGAACCGCGGCGAGCCGGAGACGCAGGTCCTGCGCATCGGCTTCCTCGTCCACCCGACGCCGCCCGGCGTGTCACACATGGCAGAGGTCGTGGGGGTCCTCGATCTGCCCGAGGGCGAGCAGGTGACCGCCGCCGACGCGCATCCATCCGGGACCGTCGCGATCCTGACCTACTCCCAGCTCATGATCTATCCAGCGGATCGGCTGAGCGGTACGCCACTGCGCGAGTGGGTCCTGCACGCACGGCAGTGCGAATCGGTCGCTTGGGACGGGGACGACATCGTCTTCAACAACGAGCAGCGAGACGTCTACCGCGTCGACGACGTGCTCACGCGCCGCGAGATCTGGTGGCTTCCCGAGCGCGAGGGCTTGACGCTGAAGGTCGTCCCGCGAACCCGGATGGCGGTGCAGGCCAGCATGCCGCCGATGGAACTCCTGGCCGACCTCCCCATGAAGAACACCGGCCCGCGCGAGTTCCTGCGCCTCGCACTCTCGGACGGGCAGCTCTTCTTCGACGGCCAGTTCGTCGTGGACGGCGAGTTCGTGCCGACCGCGACCCGCGGCGACCGACTGGGAACGGCGATCGTGGTGGCGTTCTCGGACGCGCACCGCCTTCGGATCAGCGAGTACGACCCGCAGTTCGCGGTGGTCGGCAGCGACAAGGGCACCGTGCGTGCACGGCGCATCGATCTCTCGGGCGGGGGCGGGGAGGCGGCCGGTCTGGCCGGGGTCTCGTACTCCGGGCGCGCCTCCAAGGCGATGTTCGCATTCCACCTGATCCTGGACGTCGAGACGGTCTTCCCGGCCGGCCTACCCGACGAGTTCCTGATGAACGTCGTCGGGCTCGGCATCCGCGAGGGGCTCGACCAGCCGTACTTGTCCGGGCTGGACCTCTTCAGCATCTACCGGCCATACGTCTGGGCCGGCGTCAGCGTCACGCGCTGACCGCGTCGCGGCGGCTCGCCGGCGCTCGGATCGGCGTCGCATTCTGTGTCGATGGGCCCCAACGGCCCACGAAGCGTGCGCACGGGGGTATCCTGAGCCCGGGACGGTCAGGAGGGCCAGGATGTCGGAGAAGCCGAAGAAGGGCGTGAGGCGCCCGTCACCGCACGCGGTGATCGACTTGAGTGACCGCACTGAGTATCGCTCGGTGCCTGCGGACGAAGCCCCGCTGACCGGAATTCTGCTCGAGATGGAGGCCTCCGGTCGCCCGCTCAAGCGGAAGCCCGGGCAGCCGGTGGCGCACGTGATCCTGGCCCTGGACCTCTCGGCGAGCATGAACGCGCCGACCAAGTTCCCGGTGCTGCAGCGGGCGGTCGGCTCGATGCTCGACGACCTGCAGCGCAAGGGCGCCGCCGACGTGCTCGTCAGCGTCGTGGTCTTCTCGATGGGCTCCGACACGCTCATCAAGGCCGTGCCGGCGCGCCGCATCGGCAAGCAGCCGTTCTTCCGCGCGCTCGAGTCGAACAAACTCTGCTTCGGGCGTTACACCGACGTCTCGGGCGCGCTCTCACGCGCCGGGCGGATCGCGTACGACCAGGCCAAGGTCGACCCGACGCTGCCGATCCGCGTCTACCTGATGACCGACGGCCGTCCGCAGGACATGCCGCGTGCGATGGACTCGATGGAGATGCTCGCCAAGGTGCGCTGCGACGTGCACGCCCTGGCGTTCGGCGCCGATGCCGATGTCGTCGCCCTCCAGTCGCTCTTCTCCGGCCGCCGCGGCGGCACCGTCAAGAGCGTTCGGTCGGAGACCATCGGGAGCGCGTTCGAGCGCGTGGCCGAGGTCGCCCAGCGCGTCGTCGCCACCCGCTGCCAGATCGAGATCGAGCTGGCTTCTGGCGTGGTCGGCGGCCAGGTCTTCCGCTACCGCCCGGCGCGCGTGCGCTATCCCGCACCGGCGTTCGAAGGCGGCAAGCTCTTCACCGCAGACCTCGGCACGCTCGAGACGGCGCGCACCTACCAGCTCTTCTTCCAAGTGCGTCCGCCCGAGCGGAACGAGACCATGACGCACCTCGGCGAAGTGCGCGTCTCGATCCCAGGCGCCGGCGGACCGATCACCAGCACGCTACGCCTCGAGCTCCCGCGGACTCCGGCGGAGACGCGCACCGGCGAGTTCCGCAAGGACGTCCGCACCGCGCGCGACATCCTGCAGGCGCTCGACGCGTCGAACCCGCAGGCTGCGCTCCGGGCACTGCGTCTGCGTAAGACGCTGTACTCGCACGAGAAGCGTGATCCGGGTCTGATCGCTCTGATCGACAAGGCGGTCCATCTGCTCGAGTCGACGCGCTCGCTCGATGGACTCTCGCCGGGTGAGTTCGCGACGCTGCAGGCTCATACGTGCACGTCCGGAGTCCAGGCGGACCTCGCCGTGCTCGGCGGGTAGCGACCAACCCCTCGCACGCTATCGGTCGGTCATCGGACCGGAATCGGGG
This sequence comes from Planctomycetota bacterium, assembly GCA_021776825.1. Classification (GTDB taxonomy): domain Bacteria; phylum Planctomycetota; class JAJSAM01; order JAJSAM01; family JAJVHW01; genus JAJFFG01. Next base: position 48,878 of record JAJFFG010000033.1, on the reverse strand, counting down.
AATCGACGCTGGTCGGGAGGGCACTCCTGGGTGCAGCCTGGGTGCGGGTCGTCCGCGCCGTCTGCCGCACCGCGATGACCGCCCAGCCGATGCCTCGCCCAGCCCACCCCGGCCCATCCACGCCCGACGAGCCCGGGGACCGGCCCGGAGTCTCTGGACGTCCTGCGGGTGGGCCGGAGTCGCGGCGAGCGATCTACGACCGGCTCGTCCGCGACAACGCGGCGACGCTCTTTGCATTCGCGCGGCGCATGGTGGGGGAGCACGCGGCGGCGGAGGACGTGCTCCAGGAGACCTACGTCGAGGCATGGCGTTCGCTCGACAGCCTGCGTGACCCGCGGAGCGGTCGGGCCTGGCTGTTCGCGATCCTGCGTCATCGCTGTGCGAGGTGGGTCCGCAAGGCGTCGCGTCGCCCCCGCGCCACCGGCGCCGTCGCGGATGTCGCCGGCAGTCTGACGCAGCCCGGTCCCGACGTCGTGCACCTGCTGGGAGACCGCGAGCGCCTGCAGCGTCTTCTGGACGAGATGGACCCGCGCTTCCGCGAGGCGCTGCTGACGGTGTTCGTCGAAGGACTCACACCGGACGAGGCCGCGAAAGCGCTCGATATCCCGCGCGGCACGGTGCTGTCCCGTTGTCATCGCGCCCGCACGTTCCTGCGTGCGCGCCTGCGCGTCCTCGATCGAGAGGAGACCTGAGATGGACGAGACGCGTCATGGCGACCTCCGGGAGCGGATGGCCGAGGCGTCGAGCCTGCCGGCAGGCGATCCGGAGCGAGCGGCCATCGAAGCTCGCGTGCTGGATCAGCCGGGCGAGCTCCGCGATGCCTGGTACGCGCTGCTCGACGAGGCGGCAGCGACTCGCGAAGCGTTGGCCGATGTCCGACCGCCGATCGGCCTGGTCGATCGGCTCCTCGAGGCCCCCGATCGTGCTCCGCGTCGGGGCCTGCTTGGCTGGCGACGCCTGGCCGTCGCCGCCGCGCTGCTCGTCGCCGCCGTTCTGGGCGCTGCGGTACTGAACTCGATGGTGCTGGCTCCGTCCGAGACCGAGACTCGCCTCGCACGACTGACCACCGCTGCGACGCACGAGCACGTCTTCGATCGACACGTCAGCGTGGAGACCGGCGACGTCACGGCGCTCGACACGGCGCTCGGCGACGGGCTGCCTTTTGCCGCGAGCTGTCCGGACCTGGGCGACGCGATCACTCTCCGTGGCGGTCGCTGTTGCCAGCTCGACGGCAAGCCGGTCGCGTACTCCCTCTGGCGCGGTGAGTCGGGTCACTGCTCTGTGTTCCAGTTCCGCGCCGCCGACCACGGGCTGCCGACGGACGCTGCGCCAACGCGCAGCACCGTCGCCATCCCGGACGATCACGGTCGGACACGCACGCACGAGGTCGTTGTCTGGATCGAAGACGGCCGCGGGTTCATCCTGGTAGCTGACGACCGCCGCCTACTCCCGGCGCGGTTCGCCAATCTCTGATTGGAGGAGATTTCATGCGTTCGAACATTCTCTCTCTCGCCCTCGCTGGCGTCGTCTCGATCGGACTCTGTGGCTGCTACGCCGAGACCGCCGACCCCGCTCCGGCCGACACGCCCGAGGCCGCCGTCGAAGGTGCCGTCGAAGGTGCCGTCGAGGGCGCAGTGGAAGCAGCCTGTGCGTGCGAGGCCGGCAAGGCCGGCGGGGACGTCTGGTGCGCCGACTGCAGCAAGGGCTTCATGGGCGGCGACGTCGTCACGAAGTGCGAGGGCTGCTTCGCGGCGAAGACCGGCGGTCCCGCGTGCGAGGACTGCGCCAAGAAGGGCAACTGAGCACTAGCCCGAGGCGCTAACCGTGCTGATCTCGTCGCCTTGCGGTGATGGGATCAGCGCCGCGAAATCGAGCACGCGCGGAATGTCGAATGGCACATCCGCGTAGCAGGGGCAGGAGGGTGCCATGACCTCGAACCCCGCATCTGCCTCGCTGTTCTCGCGCATCGTCAGCGGCCTTGCGCTGCTGCTTGTCGCGCCGCTTCTGGTCGCCTGCGACGGCGATCCACCGAAGCCGATGGTGCCCGGTGCGCCAGTGCCCGGTGCGCCGGTGCCGGGCACGCCGGCCGCGGCGGCGACGCCCTACGTCTCGGCCGATCACACTGGTCGAGTGACCGGCGTCGTTCGGCTCGTCGGCGACACTCCCGCGCCGGAGCTCACGCCTGCGGGTGTCGACGATCACTGCAACGCCGTGATCGGCGAGGGTCGACAGCGAGAGAAGACGCTCGTCAACGCGGACGGCACCCTTCCGCACACGTTCGTCTGGGCGTGGCAGGGGCCGCACGCGGAGTTCGAGGGGTACACGGCGCAGGGCGAGTTGCGCGTGACGCAGGCGGGTTGTCGCTACAGCCCGCACGTGTTCGGTGTGCTGGTCGGGCAGGTCTTCGTCGTCGAAAACCCCGACGACACGGCGCACGACGTCAACATGATGGCGGCACGCAACGACCCGCGCTCCGTCTCTCAGCCTCCGCACACCGAGGACGACTTCGTCCTGAAGAAGCGCGAGGCGCGCGTGCGTTTCGTGTGCAAGACGCACGGGTGGATGGAGGCGTGGTGCTTCGCGCTCGACCACCCGTTCTTCGCGACCACCGACGCCGCCGGTCGCTTCGACATCTCGGGCCTCCCCGCAGGGGACTACGTCTTCAAGGCGTGGCACGAGATGCACGGCGAGGTCGAGATCCCGGTGACCGTCGGCGCCGAGTCGTTGGAGATCGACGTCGAGCTCACGGGCAAGTAGCGACTCGGCGCGAGGGAGTTGACCGCGTCGGGCCCGCGCCCGCGGCCCTCGGACGACGCGCGTTGACGGTCGAGCATTCGCCGCCGGCCGCACGACGCGGGCCGCGGTAAGCCGAGCGCGCGACAGCGGCGCACTCGGTGGCGTCGAACCCAATTCCGCCCCCGCCCTCCACAGGGTGGGGACGCGCGAGGCGGGCGAAGGTTACGGCGGCAATCCGTGGCCGGTATCCGCCGAGCCTGCGCGCAGGTCGTCGCTCACCCGCGCATGCTGGCGAGCACTTCCTCCTGGACGCTCTCCCAGATCGCGCGCTTGCGGTCGAGGTAGCCCTCGGAGAGCTGCACGTCGGCCGTGCGCGGACGCGGCAGGTCGTTCTCGAGCGTCGTCTTCACGCGGCCTGGGCGCGCCGACAGGACCACGATGCGATCCGCGAGCAGGAGCGCTTCGTCGATCGAGTGTGTGATGAAGAGGCACGTCTTTCCCGCCGTCTCGACGATGCGCGAGAGCTCTCCCTGCAGTACCTGACGGGTCATCGCGTCGAGCGCCGCGAACGGTTCGTCGCAGAGCAGCACATCGGGATCGTTGGCCAGCGTGCGCGCCAAGGCCACGCGTTGCTTCATCCCGCCGGAGAGCTGCCGCGGATAGTGATCCGCGAAGTCCTCGATCCCGATCAGACGCAGCAAGTCAGTGATCCGACCCGCGTCATCGATGCCGCGCATGCGCGGCCCGAACCCGATGTTGCGGGCGACCGTCAGCCAGTCGAACAGGGCGTAGTTCTGGAACACCATCCCGCACCGCGGCTCGACACCGGTGATCGGTCGTCCGTCGAGCTCGACACGGCCCTCGGTGGGGGCGTCGAAGCCGGCGAAGAGGTTCAAGAGCGTCGACTTCCCACAGCCGGACGCTCCGACCAGAACGATGAACTCGCCGCGCGTGACGTCGAGCGTGAGCCGATCGAGTGCGACCACGTCGCCGAACGACTTGGTCACGTTCTGTGCCGACAGGATGATGTCGCTCACCGTCTCGTCCTCATCGGCGCTGTCCGGATCTGGGCCGTCCTCAGCTGGACCGTCCTCATCCGGGCCGTCCTCATCGGGCTTCCTCGAGATGGAGGTACGGCAGCACCCAGCGTTCGACGCGGGTGATGAGCAGATCGAGCAAGAGCACGATGCCACTGATCCCGGCCATCCCGACCAGGACGGCGGCGGTGTTGGATGTCTCCTGGGACAGCCAGATGAGCGCACCGAGGCCCTCGCGCGTGCCGACGATCTCAGCCGAGATCACGCACGTCCAACCGATGGCCATCACGACCTTCAGTCCGCTCAATATGTTCGGGAGCGCGGCCGGAAGCAGCACGCGCCAGAGCAGCTGGCGGTCCGAACAGCCGAGGTTCTGGGCGGCCTTGATCAGATCGGGTTCGACCTTGATCGTGGCCTCGATGGTGTAGATGAGCGCCGCCGCGAACGTGCCCATGAAGATGATCGCGAGCTTCTGCACCTCGTCGACGCCGAGCCAGATCATCGCCAGCGGCACCCAGGCGATCGACGGCAGCGGGCGCAGGAAACTGATGATCGGCATCACCGCCGCGCGCAGGTGCGGGAACAGTCCCATCATGATCCCGAGCGGAACGGCGATCACCGTCGACAGCGCGAATCCGAGCAGGATGCGCAGGGTCGACTTGAGCAGGTGGTCCCAGAGCGTCGGGTCGTTGGACCCCGGCTCACGACGGAACAGCTTCATCGCGCTGCGAAACGTGTTGCCCGGCGTGTCGAGAGCGGGCGGTCGCACGAGCGCACGGTGGATCTCGACCACCGTCACGACGGTCTCGCGCTTCTTCACCTCGATCGACTCGCCCGTGACGGGATTCGTGCGCAGCTCCACCTCGCCGGTCTCGACGACCTCGCGGCGCTCCGACGACTGCGGGATGAGCGGCAGGGTCAGGAACCACCACGCGACGAGCACGCCCAGAACGCCGAGGCACCCACAGATCAATCGTCGGCGCGGCGAGATCGTGCGTGGGAAGCGGAACATCGAAGCGGGGCCTTACTCAGGAAGGAGGTCGAGACGCGTCCAGTTGCGGTACGCGGGGAGGCTCTCGATCACGTTCATCTTCTCGAGCACCTCGGCGGCGTACTGCGCCTGTCCGAACAGCATGGCGTCGCTCATGACCGTTCGCTGATCAGCGCCGTCGAGCCAGATGAAGTTGCCCATCGCCGTCGCCACAACGTCGCGCGGCTTGTCGATGCGCTTCGTGATCAGATCGATGAGCTCGTCCGGATGCTCCTCGCACCAGGTCACCGACTCGAAGTACGCCGCGAAGAGACGACGCGCGCGTTCCGGATCGGCGTCGACCCACGTGCGCGATGCACAGAGAACATCGGGGCCGGTCATCGTCTTGAAGCGCTTGTAGATCGAGGTGTCCTTGTCGGTGCCGAGCACGACGGCGCCCTCGATCGCCTTCATCTGGGAGTAGTACGGCTCCCAGATGCAGCCGGCATCGGCGTCGCCGCTGCGCAGGATCTCGACCACGTGGACGTCGTCGGCCTTGACGATCGTCACATCCTTGCCGATGTCGAGCCCGGCCGCGTGGAGGAGCTCGTAGGTCGTGATGTGCACCGAACTGTTGAGGTTGACGGCGATGCGCTTGCCGCGCAGGTCCTCGATGCTCGTGACACCGACGCCGACGAGGCCTTCGTTGCCGGGGGCGATGTCCTGGTTGCCGATCCAGTAGAAGCGCTCGTTGTTGCGTGACATCGCCGCCAGCATCGCAACCTCACCGAGGCTCGCGAACTGCGCGTTGTCGTTGCTCAGCGCCTCGATGCGCTTCACGCTCGAACCGAACGGAGTCGCCTCCACCTCGAAGCCGTGCTTCTCGAAGATGCCCTGCCGGATGCCAGCCCACACGGGAGCGTGGCCGTACCAGTTGGAGTTGCCGTAGACGACCCTCGTGAGTGTCGCGCCGTCGCGCGCAGTCGCTCCGTCGCCGGGAGCCGGTGCGTCCGAGTTGCCGCAGGTCACGGTCAAGAGTCCGGCCACGGCCAGCGCGATCGAGGTCCAGGTCCGCATCAGCTCACCTCCCAGGGGCGTGCAGTCGTAGCAGACTCGCAGGCTCGGGAGAAGTCGCGCCGCGGTGCCGATGTAACCTTCGCCCCTCGCCGCACGTCCTGACCCCTCAGGGGGCGGGTGGGCCCCCCGTGGGGCGGGTGGGACCGGTTGGGTGGGGAGTGCGTCGCGTGCGCGAGGGGCTCCGCGAGCGTGGGCAGTCGGGCGCTGCGGCCGCTCAGGGGATGCTGATGACGCCCGCGTGGACGAGGCGGCCGGGCTGCTGACCGGCCAGACCACCGTCGAACGGCTCCACACCGAACAGCACCGCGCGGTTGTCGCGCTCGGACTGGCCGACGACGAACTCCACCGTGTCCGACCACGTGCCGTTCAGCGAGACGCGCATGCCGCCTTCGCTCAGCAAATCGCCGATCGGCCGCTGGATGCTGAACTCCACGCGCACGTCGAAGCGACCATCCTGCGTCGGGTCGGCGGAGCCGTACGCCGTGAGGACCGTGCGCCCGTCGTCGCCGGTCGTGGCGAAGAGCCCCCAGAGCCGAGGCGCCGCTTCGCCGGGCCGCCGCGCGCCGTCGATCGACGGGATGCTGCGACGCTCGAAGATCCATGGCTCGAAGACGGAGTGCATCTTCACGCGTACACCACCGTCCTTCGCCACCACGGCGGCGAACCGCTGGGCACGCTTTCGAGACCGCCCGCGGTACTTGTCGAACTCGGACTGCAGCGCATCGGCGAGTGCGTCGTACGAGCCGCCGTCGCCGGCCTGCGAGCCACGGAGCTCGGGGTCGCCGCTGTCGCCGAACTCCTGATCGGCCGCCTCCAAGAACGCGTCGCCGGCCTCGTCCGCCAGACGCTTCAGCGTGTTCGCGAAGAATCCCACCGCACCACCGAATCCGGAAGCCGCAGCGGCTGCATCGATGTCGCCCTTACGGAGATCGGAGGCACGCGCGGCGGCGACGTTGGCGAGTACCTTCTCGGCCTCCTTCGCCTGCCGCTTGAAGTCCTTCAGGATCGTCTTGCGCGCGCCGGTCAAGGCGTCGCTGCGCGCGACGGCGGATGGCGCAGCCGGTCCGACGAGCACGACGGTGGCGATCAGGAGCGTCAGGATCGTTCGAAGCATGGAGTCCCCCTCGGTGCGAGCGGTTCACGGTACCGCGCTTCGCCCCGGTTGTGAGGCGCGCGCGCCGATTGGAGCGTGACCTACCAGCGCAGGAGCCAGGCGAAGATCAGTGGCGCGACGATCGTCGCATCGGACTCGATCATGAACTTTGGCGTCTCCTTGCGGAGTTTGCCCCACGTGATCTTCTCGTTCGGGACCGCGCCGGAGTACGAGCCGTAGCTCGTCGTCGAGTCCGAGATCTGGCAGAAGTAGCCCCACTCGGGCGTCTCCGTGCGGCCGAGATCCTGGTGCAGCATGGGGACGACGCAGATCGGGAAGTCGCCGGCGATCCCGCCGCCGATCTGGAAGAAGCCGATCGACGCCGACGCGCTCTGCTCCGTGTACCAGGCCGCCAGCGCGTGCATGGTCTCGATGCCGCTGCGCACTGTGTGCACGTTGGCGAGGTTCCCCTCGATCGTGTGCCCGGCAAACATGTTGCCGAGCGTCGAGTCCTCCCACCCGGGCACGAACATCGGCAGGTCGGCGCGCGCGGCCGCCATCAGCCAGCTGTCCTTCGCGTCGATCTGGTAGCTCGGCTCGAGCTCGCCGCTCAGCAGGATGCGGTAGAGAAACTCGTGCGGGAACCGGCGCTCGCCGGCGGCGTCCGCCGACTTCCACTGCTCGAGCACGGAACGCTCGATGCGCCGCATCGCCTCTTCCTCGGGGATGCACGTGTCGGTCACGCGATTGAGGTGTCGCGCGAGCAGCGCTTCTTCATCGTCGGCCGTCAGGTCGCGGTAGTGGGGGATGCGCTCGTAGTGATCGTGCGCGACGAGGTTGAAGACGTCCTCTTCGAGGTTCGCGCCCGTGCAGCAGATCGCGTGCACCTTGCCCTGCCGGATCATCTCCGCCAGCGAGAGACCCAGCTCGGCCGTGCTCATCGCGCCGGCGAGCGTGACGAGCATCTGCCCACCGGCCTCGAGGTGGCGCTCCCACGCCTCGGCGGCGTCGACCACCGTCGCGGCGTTGAAGTGCCGGAAGTGGTGCTTCACGAACTGTGAGATCGGGCCGCGTTCCATGGGCTCATTCTCCTGCGCGGGATGGCTGTCCCGGACGTCTCGTCACAGTCGCATCGGGACATCCCCCGGGCAACGAATCAGAGCGGACGCCGCGCGGCGTCGAACGCGCGTCAGCGGTGCGAACTCACTCGGAGCGTCGCAGCCGGACGGCAATCACGTCGCCGTCCGCCAGACTCGTGGCGTCGAGCTCCTCAGGCGCATGGCCGTCGGCGCCGACGGTGATCGTTGCCACGCCGTCCGGGATGCGGATCTCGTGGACACCGCGGGCGTCGATGAAGTGCGGTGAGGCCGTCACGCGCGGTGTGGTGTCCTCACGCGCGGCCAGCACGACCTGCACATGGCGCAGCGGCTCGTCCGAGTCGAGCTCGCGCACGTCGAGTCGCACGATCGGGATGCGCCGTTCGAGTCGCAGTTCGAGGCCCGTGCGATCGTCGGCGACCTTCGGGATGCGCAGTTCTCGGTACTCCGGATGGGTCACCACGAGGTCGACCGTCTCGCCGCTGAAGTTCTCCAGCACGAAGCGGCCGTCGCCGAACGAGTGCGAGCTGTTCCAGCCGCCGTTGACGACCGCGAGCGAGACAGGCTGGTCGTCGGCGTTCAGGATGCGTCCGTCGACGTGCCCACGAATCGGATGACCGCGCATCTCGACCTCGTCCGTCTGCGGCACGGTGAACGCGTCCTCGGCGATGCAGTCGTCGCCGGCGTGCAGAGAGACGTGTTGCAGTCCCGCCCCGAGACCGGTCAGTTCGAAGCGGCCCTCGACGTCGGTCACCGCTTCGGGCGCCGCGAGGAACAGCGCGTCCCGCTGGTCCTTCGGGTAGCTGGTCGGGTTGATCGCACCCGTGGCAACGACGCGCGCCCCGACGATCGGCTCCTTCTTCCAGTGGTCGACGATGCGGCCGCGCAGCGTGTGCGTCTCGCGCGTGAGCACGATATCGGGCAGGCGGTTCGCGAAGCCGGGAGTGACCTCCGCCAGCGGCACGGCAAGCGCGGTCGCGTGACCGGGATGGACGACCGTCACGTACACCTTCCCGCCGTCGCCGAAGTGCGCGGGGTCGGCGTTCAGCCGCTCGATCTCGAACGAACCGTCGGCCCCGGACTCGACGCGAGCGACCTCGCGCAGGTGGTGGTCGTACTGGAACTGTCGTACGTAGAACGTCGACGTGACGATGACGGTCGCTCCGGAGACCGGATCGCCGGTCTCCTGCTCGAGCACGCGTCCCGTCACGGCGACCGGGACGCCATCCTCGAGTTCCGGCTCGCGGTCCCCGACGAGCTCGACCGCGCCGCGCACAGTCTCGTGGCGCCCGCTGACGAACTCGCTCAGCGAGAGTCGTGGGGGCCGCCCGGGATCGACGCTGCGCGCCTCCGGCTCCGGGACGTTCTCTGGGACCTCGAGATGCGCCCGCAGTGCGATCCCCGCGAACGTGGCGGCAGGCATCTCCGACTGCGGCTCCGCGGTGGGGGCCGTCTCCGATGTGGAGTCGACCGAGTCCGCGGTGCGAGCGGCCCCGCCGGCAGCGCTTCCGAGCGCCTCCTCGTCGCCGTTCGGCGTCGGCGACACGCGACGGCGGGCGAGGCGGCGTGCCTCGGAGTCGACCGCAGCTTCTGAGCCTGCCGACGACGCGGCCGACCGCCCATCGGCGCCGATTGACTCTCGATCCGAGTGCGCGACGCCGAACGGAGCCAGCCCGAGTGCGCTGAGGGCGACGGCTCCCGCGCAAACGGCGAACCCGAGGAGCAGCAGTGGACCCCAGCGCAGCGCGCGTCGCTCACCGACGTCTCGGTTGTTCACTCCCGGAGTCTAGCGCCCCTTCGAGAGAGACAACGGCTGACCCGTTAGCCTGTGGACGATGGGTTCGCGCCGCTTCCTCCCTCTACTCGCACTTGGCGTCCTGCTCGGCGTCGCCGTCCGGCCGACGGCTGCCGAGGAGAATGTGGGCGACGGCGCCGCTCCGGTTGCGGGCGACGCGATCTCGGCGGCCACGGATCTGCGCGCCTCCCTACGCTCCCTCGCCGACGCAGGGCGGGACGGCGACCTGCTGCAAGCCGCAGATCTGGCTCTGGCCAAGGAACCTGGTTCCGCGGTCGCTCTCGAGTACCGCGCGTTCGCGTTGCAGCGACTCGGGTACGCGGGGCCGGCCATCGAGGCGTACGAGCGTCTCGTCGCCGCGGTGCCGGATCACGTCTGGGGCCTGACTCGTCTCGGGGCTCTGATGGCCCAGGCGGGCAATGGCGACCGCGCTCGCGAGGTCCTGGGCCGCGCCCTGGAGTTGGACGAGACCGCGGCTGACGCTCGTTGGCGACTCGTTGCCGTCCTGCGCGACCAGGGTGCAATGGTGGAGGCGGAGCGGCTGCTGGTCGCCGGACTTGCCGTCGGCGCCGACCCGGCCCGCGCGCACGCGGAGCTGGCGTACCTGCGCTGGGCCCGTGGCGACGCGAAGGGCGCGGCTGCGTCGTGGAAGGCGGCGGCGGCGGCCGGCGCCGATCGTGTCGTGGTGGATCACGGACGCCGCCTCCTCGTGTGGGAGCGTCGGGCGGGACAGAGTGCCAGCGTCGCGCGACTACGCGGCGAGGGACACGTCTGGACTCCCGACGTGCCCGGCCTGAGCGTCCAGAGCTCCCTCGGACCGAAACTGCCGAACGAGGTCAACACGCTGCTCACTGCGCTGCCCGCGCGCTACGCGGCGTTCTTCGGTCTCGAGACCTCGCGGCGCGGTCCCATCGCGGTGCGGCTGTCCCGCACGATCGAGGAGCACGAGACGCATCGGCGACGGCTCTTCCCCGCCGGCTCGGTGGGGCGAGCGTTCCTCGTGCCTGGGTTCACGGCCGGGCGCCGCCCCCGACGGGATCAGGACGCGACGAGCGAGAGGCCGGACACGATCTACGCGACGTGGGCGTCACCGACGTTCCTGACGTCGCTCTCCCACGAGCTCGCGCACGCGGTGCTGATCGACCGCGCGCGCGGGGTCCCCGTCTGGCTGGACGAGGGTCTCGCGACGTACCTGGAGCTGCCGCGTGACGGGGACGTCGACGCTGACCCCAGTCGACCGCGTTCCGATCTACTCGCCGAGCTCGAACGAGCACGCGTAGCGGGTCGGCTGCGGAGCCTCCAGGCCGTCGTGGCCGTGACGCGTCGCGAGCTGGACGGAGCACATGGGCGCGAGCACTACGCCGCCGTCTGGTCCGTGGTGCACTTCCTGCTTCACGGCGTCGGGGCCGAGGGCGCTGGACGTCACGAGCGCTTCCAGAGCCTGCTCGATGCAGCTCGGCCGCGCGGTCGACGCGGCGGCGGACGTGAACCGGCGAGCCTGAGCCGGATCTACGGCCTGAGTGACGCGGCCCTCGATCGAGCGTGGAAGCGCCACCTCGCGACCATCGGGGACCGATGACTGAGGCGCGCTGAGCGTGAGACGGCTCGGCGGGACGTGTGTCGATCCGGGTCCGTGAGTACAGTTCGCGAAGGACTCCTGCCTCTCACGTGCCTCGCAAACTCCTCGCGCTGCTCCCGATCATCGTTCCGGTGATCGTCGCCGTTGCTGCCGTCGTTGCGACGTCGGTGGTGCTGGGCACGTTGTCGAAGCAGCGCGTCGACGCCATCACGATCGGGATGGTGGGCCGACAGCGACTCGTCGCCGAGCGATACTCCTGCGACGTCGTCCTCGTGCGCAACGGCTTCGCGCGCGATCACGACGCGACGCGGGAGCGCTTCGCCGCGGCTCAGAGCGCGCTGCTCGGCGGCGGCACCGTGGTGATCGATCCCGAGTCCGGGGCGACCCGGAGCCTCGAGCCGGCGACGGATCCGGAATTGCGCGAGAGATTCGAAGCCCAGCAGGCGATGCACGCCGACATGGTCGCGGCGGCGCGGACGCTGCTCGATCTGGCACCGGGCGCCGTCGAGACGGAGCCGCGCCTCGTCGATCTTCTCGCCAGCACCGAGACCCTGGCGAGCGACCTGTCCGGAACCGTCGAGATCATGACCCGACGCAGCGGGGCGCGACTCCGCTCGACGTTCTTGATCGTCGGCGCGATGGTCGTGATCTTCATCGTCGCGTCGCTGCTCTTGGCGTGGCAGGGCGCGCGCATCCGTCGTCTGAAGGGGCGGGCCCGCGAGGCCGTCTCGCACCGTGACCGCGCCGTTCAGGAACTGGATGCGGTCGTCGTGAGCCTCGCTGACGGACTCGTCACGTTCGACGACAACGGGATCATCCGTGCGTGCAACCCGGCGGCAGAGCGAGCGTTCGCGCGCAAGCAGGCAGACATCGTCGGGCGACACCTACGCTTTCTGGTCAAGGCGCCCTATCGCACGGCAGACGGCGACACGATGGGTGAGTTCCTGATGGGCGGCGAGTCGCCCGAGCTCGCGGCGCCGCGAGAGGTTGTCGGCATCCGAGGAGACGGCAGCGAGTTCCCGATGGAGGTCACCATCGGCGTGATGCGTCGCGACGGGAAGCAGGTCTACGTCGCGATGGGACGCGACATCACCGCCAAGCGGCGTGCGCAGGAGGCCCTCGAGCACGCGAAGGAGGCAGCCGAGGACGCGAGGGAAGCCGCCGAGGACGCGAGCCGCTCGAAGAGCCAGTTCCTCGCGAACATGAGCCACGAGCTGCGGACGCCCTTGAACGCGATCCTCGGCTACTCGGCACTTCTCGAGGAGGACGCACGTGAGGCCGACGATCGCAGTGCCGTTGCCGACCTCGGTCGGATCGGGGCGGCCGGTCACCATCTCTTGTCGCTCATCGACTCCGTGCTCGATCTTGCCAAGATCGAGGCGAGTCGTATGGATGTGGACATCGAGGAGGTCGAGGTGCGCTCGCTCGCGAGCGACGTCGCGGCGACGGTCGCGCCGCTCATGGACAAGAACGGCAACGCATTCGAGTTGAACGTCGCGGACGACGTCGGCAGCGTTCACAGCGACGCCATCCGTGTGCGTCAGGTCTTGCTCAACCTGCTCTCGAACTCGGCGAAGTTCACGGAGAACGGTCGCGTCTCGTTGGACATCACGACGGAGACCGGTGATGCCGGACCGTCGGTCGTCTTCCGGGTCAGCGACACCGGGATCGGCATGACCGCCGAGCAGCTTGGGCGCGTCTTTGAGCCGTTCACGCAGGCCGACGGCTCGACGACCCGACGCTTCGGCGGGACGGGGCTGGGGCTGACGATCTGTCGCGAGACGGCCGAGCTCCTCGGTGGCGACGTGCACGCGAAGAGCCAGCCCAACGAGGGATCGACGTTCGCTGTGCGCCTGCCGGTCGGTAGCCCGGCGGACCCGGCGGGCCCGGTGGAGGAGGACTGACAGATGGCACGCATTCTGATCGTCGAAGACGACGAGATGAGTCGGGATATGCTGTCGCGCCGCCTGGCTCGCCGGGGCCACGACGTCTGCACCGCTCCGGACGGCGAACAGGGAATCGAGACCGCGCAGATCGGCCTGCCCGACCTGATCCTGATGGACATGAGTCTCCCGGAGATCGACGGATGGGAGGCAACGCGTCAGCTCAAGGCGGACCCCGCCACGGCGCAGATCCCGATCATCGCGCTCTCTGCGCACGTACGGCAGATCGAGCGCGATCGCGCGCACGAAGCCGGGTGCGATGCGTACGAGACCAAGCCCGTGGACCTGGAGCGCCTGCTCGCCACGATGCAGCGCGTTCTGGGTGCTCGCGCCCCGGTCGCGGCGGAGGCGCCGGACGCCGATCCCGAGGTCCCCACGACGCCGGCACTCGTGGAGGCCGATCGCCTCCGCGCGGTCGCGCATGACTGCGGATGGACGGTGGATCAGCTCGTCACGCTCTACGTCGAGCAGACGGCCGAGCAACTCGGCAAGATCGCACAGGCGCTCACGGACGACGACCTGGACGAGGTCCAGCGCTTCTCGCACTCGGGGGCCGGCGCAGCCGGCACGTGTGGCGTCGATGCCATGGTCGATCCGATGCGCGCGATCGAGGACGCCGCTGCGGAGCACGATACGCCGCGCTGCTCGGAGCTCATCCGCGCGGCGGAGGTCCGCTTCGCCGCCGTGCAGGAAGCTCTCGCCGCGCTCAGCGCCGCCGACTCCGGCTGACGCGGCGTCGTCCGCCCGGACTTCTCAGTGCGCCGGCGCGACGAGCGGCAGGAACCCAGTCGTTCCGTGGGTCGTGCGTCGTGACGAGGCCACGTCTCACGCGACACACCGTCCTGACCGAGCAGGGCGCGCGAGATCCACGGCGTCGCAGCGAAGTCGGGGCTGGACCCCCCAACGAGCTGGGACAACGCGGAGATCGCGTGTCCGGCGACGCGTCAGGCGCGTCGACGTGGTGAGAGGGTCGGGTTTAGTCGGTCGACGCCGGGTACGGCACGATCGTCCCGCCGAACGTGCGCAGTTCGTTGGCGGCGCGCTCGTCGAGATCGCCGTCGCGGAGGAGCGACTCCGCAAGGCGCAGCACGTGACCGGCACAGGCCTCGACGCGTGTGACCGGGATCCAACCGCGTTTGCCGAACGCGTCCATCGGCTCGTCGATCAGCTCGGTGGGGAGCGCCTGCACCCAGTCGCCGATGATCTGGCGCGCGCTGCCACGGGACTCTTCCGGCATCGAGCTCACGATCCGCGCCTCGACGAGCTGCGTCAGGTGATCTCGGTCCCGGAAGTCGACTCCGGCCACCCGCCCGGCCCAGACGAGACCCTGCGAGTGCAGGTCCACGGAGCACCGTCCGCGAGTGGGCTCCGGGCGCAGAGCGTCGTGCTGCTCGGTCGAGAGGATGCGGAAGGCCTCGTCGAAGAACTCGCCCTTCAGGAGCGACTCCTCCAGCAGGCGGCGGATCTGGAGGGTCTCGTCGGTGTAGGCCGCAAGTCGGGTGGTGTCACGACGCGTGAAGTCGCGAGCGGCCTTCGCGAGCAGCTCGTTCTGCCGCTTGTCGAGCGGCATTCCCAGCGCCTCGAGGTTGCCGGCGATCATGTTCGCCATCACCGCCGGGTGCGTGAACGAGCCGTTCGCCCCCGTGCCCGGCACCTTCTTGTTCATCAGCTTCACGGCGGCCACGACGAGATGCCCGTTGTGGACCTGGATCCCCGCCTGCGTCTCTCCGCTGAGCGGTGTTCCGGACCCGAGGGACTCGACGACCTGCTCGAGGAGCGGGACCATCGCCGACATGTGCTCCGCGACGCTCGTCCACTCGATGTCCTGTAGAGCCTCGTCCACGACGGCGTCTTCGTTCGCGACGCGCACGAGCGGGTAGTTCTCCACGCGCACCCGCCAGTCCCCGGACTCCGCGGTGGTGTCCGCGGGATCGGTCGGGTCGACCGGAGCCGTTTCCAGGGCGTCGGCTGGGGCTGCCGCGGCGGTGTTCGAGGCGGTGTTCGCGGCGAGGGTCGTCGCGAGCTCGCGTCGCACGCTCGCGAGATCGCGTTCCGCGCTCCTGAACCGGTTCTGGGCGTCGTCGAGCTTCTCGGTCAGGTGTTCGTTCTCGGCGGTTGCGGTCTCGAGCGCCGCTGCCGCGTCGGGCCCCGAGGCCTCGGACGGTGAGCCCATGCCCCCGCCGATGCCGTAGCCGATGACGCCGCCGACAACGAGACACAGGAGCGGAACGGCGATCTGCGCTGGCTTCATCGGATCGAGTCTCCTGATGTCGAGAGGGTCCTGGGATGAGGGACCCACCTGCTCTCGCCCGCGGCGAGTCAGCGATCGGCTGCGAGCAGCCCGGTGACGAGGTCGACGTATTGGCGCTTGGCCGCGTCCGAGTCGGTGCCGGTGACCTGCGACCATGCCTCGTACTTCGCGCGCTTGACGAAGTCCATCATGCCGGGCTTCGGACCCCGCACGTCACCGACCGTGGCTTGCTTGAAGAGTCCGTACAGGCGCAACAGCGTCGTGTTGTCGGGCCGCTGCGACAGCGTCTTCACGTCATCGAGCGACGACTGGAACTGTGTCTCGAGCTCGCTCATGGCACCCTCCCGCATTCCGACCGCGCGCATTCTCGCCGCCCGCAGGATGGCGGCGGCGAGACTTCTCCCCGCGACACATGGCGAACGACACCCGAATCGGTCTGGCTCTCGGCAGCGGCGCGGCGCGAGGGATCGCGCACGTCGGCGTCCTGAACGTGCTCAGAGACGAGGGGCTCGCCGTCCACAGCGTGGCCGGTACGAGCATCGGCGCGGTGGTCGGCGGGGCGTATGCAGCGGGAAGCCTCACGGCCTACGTCGAGGCGCTGCGGGAGCTCAACTGGCGTCAGATGGTCGGCTTCATGAACCCGACCGTCGCGCGCGGCGGGTTCTTCAGCGCCGACCGGTTGACGGACTTCCTGCGCACGTTGGTGGGGCAACAGCGCATCGAGGATCTGGGTGTGGACGGCTCCGGGCCGACCTTCCTCGCGGTCGCCACTGACGCGACCAGCGGCGAGGAGGTCTGGCTGCGGGAGGGCGACCTGGCAGACGCCGTGCGCGCGAGTTTCGCGATCCCGGGGATGTTCACGCCGAAGCGGATCGGCGACCGCTGGTTCGTCGATGGCGCCGTCGCGGCACCGGTACCGATCGAGGCCTGCCGCTCCCTCGGGCCGGACCTCGTCATCGCGGTCAACCTGAACACGAAGCGCTTCGAACCATTGATGCGGCGGCGCCGCAAGCGCGACGTCACCGCACACGCGTTCCTGGCCCACCCGAACGTGCCCGATCGGATGAAGCGCTGGGTGCGGGAGCGTCTGGAGCAGCGCGAAGAGTCCGATGCCGCATCGCTGGCGATCGGGACCAGCGACAAGGCGCCGGGCCTCGCCTATCTGATCGCCGGGAGCCTCAACACGCTGCAGGCGCGCGTCGCCGAGCTCCAGCTCGCGCGCGACCGGCCGGAGATCGTGATCGAGCCGATCGTCGCCCAGTTCGGGCTGTTCGAGTTCGACCGGGCCGAGGAGCTGATCGCCGCCGGCGAGCTCGCGGCCCGCGAGGCGCTGCCGGCCATCCGAGCGGCGCTCGACAGCCGGGTAGAGGGCTAGGCATCAGGCTCGTCCAGACCGCGCCAGCGCCACCAGCCGCGCAGGTTCATGCAGAGGAACACGCCGTTCGCGCAGAGCGTGGGCGTGCTCTCGGCCTGCACGCTGAACCAGGCCCAGGCCACGCTCGAGACGCAGCCGACGAGGAACCCGGAGCGCTTGTGGCTGCCGAGCAGCTGGAGCGACCAGAACGTCAGCACGAAGCCGAGTATGTCGGCGCCCTGGTAGCGGAACAGGTCGTCCATGGAGTCCTCCGGGCCGGAGGCTACCCCGGACTCCTCCCCGCGCCGGCGTGGCATGCGGAGGGGGACGAGGACGATGCCGACGTTGCCCGGCGTGGCGACACGCGTCCGCGGGCGGAGCATCGTCCTGACCGAGCAGGGCGCGCGCGACTCGTGGCGTCGCAGCGAAGTCGGGGCTGGACCCCCCAACGAGCTGGGACAACGCGGGGCTCGCGTGTCGGGCGACGCGTCAGGCACGTCGCCGTGGGGAGGAGGTCGACGTAGCCCGGATCGTTCAGTGCGCCACGCCTGACGTCCCCGAGCACGCGATCTCCCGCCCCGCGGGAATCTCAAGACTAGGGCCGCGCTTCACAACCGCATCGAGAGGGTGCATGCGCGTCTCCGGAACGAGATCTCACGCACTCGAAGCCGTCAGGACACTCTGCGACGTGCGGCCGTCACGCGTACCGGCGTGAATCGCGCGCCGATCCTCGATCTCGCCGCGTTCCCGCGACGCCCTCGTGAACGATCCGGGCTAGGATTTCGCGGTGCAGTTGACTGCGAAGCCCACGACCGCCGTTGCGACCCGATGTGCCGGGCCACCTCGCCGTGCCGGGGCGCACCCGAACGCGGCCGACGCGCGCGCCGCCACGTGGGCGTTCGGACTCGCCGTGCTGATGACCGCGGCCGGGTTCTACTCCCTCGCCGGATCCTCAGCCGGTGCCGGCGCGCTGCTCTGCCTCACCGCCGCGTTCCTCGCCGCCGGCGTCGGCGCGTCGCTCCGCAACTCGCTGGGCTCTTCTCCGCGTCCGACTCTGCGCGCGTAGCCGCTCGGCGCCCAGGTTCGGGTTCGGGTTCGGGTTCAGTCCGCCGTGACGCCCGCCGCGGCACCTGCCGCCGATCCGCCCTGGAAGGTGACCTGCGCGCCGTCTGCCCAGACCTGGAAGTTGGCATCGACGAGCGCAGCGGCCGAGCCATCCGCCTGCTTCATGACGATCTTGAACGCGAACCCGTCCTGGAAGCTGCCGTCGACGGCGCGATAGGGCAGCGTCGTCCGCTGGATGCTGGTGACGCGCGGCGCGAACTCCACCTTCTCAGCCACGTAGTCGTGACGCAGCACGCCACCCAGCGAGGTGCCCGCCGGATGCTCCTCGAGTAGCTCGGCGTACGCCCGAGGAGCCTCCAGAAGTTCCACCGGCGACTCGGAAGCCGGCCGCGGTGGCTGCCAGTGCACGTGGGCGCGTGCGAGGGGGTCGTTCCGAAGGAGCTGCGCAGCGAGCTCGGCCTTCGACGCAGGGACCTGCACGCCGTACATCACCGATCCCCCGATCCCCACGGGGATGTCGTGGAGTGCCAACGTGTTCTGGATGTGCTCGACGGCGATGCTGTCGAGACCTCCCACCGTGGCGATGTTGATCCATGCGTCGTCGGCGGCGACCGGCTCCGGATCGGCCCGGATGATCGGCTCCGACCGAGTCGCGGGCGTCGGCTGCGCTGAGTCGACGGGATTGCTCTCCTGCGTCGCCGTCGGCACAGGCTCGATCGTGCTCCCCGCCGGCTCCGTCGAGGCGCAGGCCGAGGCCAGTAGTAGTACCGCGGTGGTGAGCAGAGCGTTCTGAACTCGCTTGAGCATGGGGTCTCCTCCACTCCCTGGACGCACGACGCGACGTTTCGTTCTTCTGAGACGCTCCGCGAAGGTCTGACAGGCTGCACGCACGGCGCTATCCTGCGCCGCTCGGTCACGGAGTGGGGCTCGATTCCCCTCGGTCCGTTGCCCTGGTCCCGGGAAGGCGAGCCCGCATGTCGAACACCCTGACGCATCTGGAACGCCTCGAATCCGAGTCGATCCACATCATGCGTGAGGTCGCTGCGGCCTTCGAGAATCCGGTGATGCTCTGGTCCGTCGGCAAGGACTCGAGCGTCCTCCTGCGGCTGGCCGAGAAGGCCTTCTACCCAGGACCGATCCCGTTCCCGCTCATGCACATCGACACCTGCATGAAGTTCCCGGAGATGTACGAGTTCCGGGATCGCATCGCGAAGGAGCGCGGGTTCCGCCTGATCATCGAGAAGAACGAGAAGGGCCTCGCGAACCTCCCCGACTTCTCGAACCCGGCGCGCGTCTGCGCGTACTGCTCGCGCACGCTGAAGACCGAGGGCCTCCTGGCCGCGCTAGAGAAGCACGGCTTCGATGCGGCGATCGGCGGCGCCCGTCGCGAGGAAGAGCGCTCGCGAGCCAAGGAACGCGTCTTCAGCTTCCGCGACGAGTTCGGCGCCTGGGACCCCAAGGTCCAGCGGCCCGAGCTGTGGAGCCTCTACAACACGCGCATCCACGAGGGCGAGTCGATCCGCGTCTTCCCGCTGTCCAACTGGACCGAGGCGGACATCTGGCAGTACATCCGCCAGGAAGAGATCGAGATCGTGCCGCTCTACTTCGCGGCCGAACGCCCGATCGTCCGCCGTGGCGGCGTGATGCTCTCGGCGCAGGAGACGCGTCTGCTCCAGCCCGGCGAGGAGCCAGAGGTGGTTCTCTGCCGCTTTCGCACGCTGGGCTGCATGACCTGCACCGGCGCGATCTCCTCCGGCGCAACGACGCTCGAGGCGATCGTCGGAGAGGCACTCACCGCGACGCGTAGCGAGCGCGAGACGCGGCTTGTCGATCAGGGCGCGGACACGATGGAAGACAAGAAGAAGGACGGCTACTTCTAGCCCGGACTATTCATGACGACTCACACACCTGAGCAGTCCAGACCGCCGATCTCTGCGTTGCGCCTCCTCCGAGACGGAACGACGTCGCAGTCGTCGGCGCGCCTTGATCTCGACGACCTGTCCTCGCTCAGGGCGGGCCATTCGGCGCGTGCGGTGGCCGCCGCATCCAGGCGGCTTCTGACCTCCCGGACGACGGTCGTCACGAAGTGCGCGAGCCTCATGAATAGGCCGGGCCCGTGACCACGCCGTCCGACCCGAACGACGCCGCGGAGATCGCCGCGAACGTCTTCAGCCGCAAGATCGAACTCATGCGACTGGCGACGGCCGGCAGCGTGGACGACGGCAAGTCGACGCTCCTCGGGCGGCTGCTTGTCGACACCAAGGCGGTGTTCGAGGATCAGCTCGACCACGTGCGCGACGTCACGCAGCGACGCGGCAGCGAGGGCGTCGATCTCGCGCTGATCACCGACGGCCTGCGCGCCGAGCGCGAGCAGGGCATCACGATCGACGTCGCCTACCGCTACTTCGCGACGCCCAAGCGCTCGTTCATCCTGGCCGACACGCCGGGGCACGTGCAGTACACGCGCAACATGGTCACGGGGGCGAGCACGGCGAACGTCGCCATCATCCTCGTCGACGCGCGCAACGGCATCGTGACGCAGACCAAGCGCCACGCGTTCATCTCCACCCTGCTCGGCATCCCGCACCTGATCATCGCCGTCAACAAGATGGACCTCGTCGACTGGTCCGAGGCGCGCTACGAGGAGATCCGAGGCGAGTTCCGCGAGTGGATCGCGAAGCTCGACGTGCACGACGTCCGGTACCTGCCGATGTCGGCCCTCTTCGGCGACATGGTCGTCACGCGTGGCGACAACATGCCGTGGTTCCAGGGGCGTCCGCTGCTCAGCGCGCTCGAGAACCTCGAGACGTCCTCCGACCTGAACCTGATCGACTTCCGCTTCCCCGTTCAGTACGTGAGCCGGCCGCAGACGCCGGAGCTGCACGACTTCCGCGGGTACATGGGGCAGATCGAGTCAGGCGCGGTGACCGTCGGCGATGACATCGTCCACCTGCCGTCCGGTCTCACGAGCAAGGTGAAGGAGATCATCACCTACGACGGCAACCTCGAGACGGCGCACACGCCGCAGTCGGTCTGCATCACGCTCGAGGACAATCTCGACATCTCGCGTGGCGACATGATCGTGCGGCCGGGCAACGTGCCGCGCATGGAGCGCGAGATCGAGGCGACGATCTGCTGGATGTCGGACTCGTTGATGAACACGTCGACGAAGTACCGCCTGAAGCACACCACGAACGAGGTCCGCGCGCGAGTGAAGGAACTGCGGTATCGCATCGACGTCAACTCGCTGCATCGCGACGAGGAAGCGACCGAGCTCGGCCTGAACGAGATCGGCCGCGTCGTGATCAAGACGCAGCGTCCGGTGCTCTGCGACGACTACTCGACGAACCGCGCGACGGGAGCGTTCATCCTCATCGAGGAGGAGACGAACCAGACCGTCGGCGCGGGGATGATCTGGAAGAAGTCGGTCCCGCCCCCGCCGCCGGAGTAGCGCGCGGTCACGGCGATTGCAGGGCGCGTCGTAGGTGGGCGCGCGGCGGGTCACGGCGATTGCTGAGTGCGTCGTGGGTGGGCGCGCGTCGCGATCGTCGGCAACCGCCGCGCCCCCGGTTGTTGTCTGGTCGGCTCCGCGGCTGCGTCACCTCGCACGCGAGAGCCACCAAGTCGGTCGCAGCCTTGCGTGGCCTCATTCCCCGCGTCACGCTGCTTGCGCTCGGGCGCAACCAGCGCGCCCCGGGTGAAGAGCCGGGCAGCTGTCGTCTCCTCCCACTGCTTGCGTGGCATGGCGAACGGGGTCGTACGGGCGGATCTCCTGATCCGCCCCGCCCGCTGGGTCGCGCGCGGTCGGTGGGGTCCGGCGGCGCGCTGCGTGCCATGCCGGTGATGCGTGCGGCTCCCGGTCGATCTCGTCCGTTGCCGGAGGTCCCGCGTCGTCGACGGGATGCGCCGTCGTCGTCGTCGTCCGGTGGCCATCCGCATCACACGAGCCGTTTGCGGTGCGCCATCGGATTGGCGTCGCGCGCGCCACCCGTGTCGGCGCGGGCGGATCAGGAGATCCGCCCCTACGACCCCCTCTGCTGAGCCGACGTCGTTGTCTCCCCCCCAACGCTTCGTGCGGGCGGACCCCCTGATCCGCCCCGCCCGCTGGGGTGTCAGGGGCTGGACGCGCGGACGGGATCGCGCTCGCGAGGCGGACGGTAGACTGACCCCTGCGATGGATGCGCCCCCGTCCCCACCGATCGAACGCATACCGCGGCGGCCGCCTGACCAGCACTCCCAGTCCCGGCCGTGGGAGCGCCACGTCGCGCGCGAGCGTGTGGGGCGCCTCTTGCGGGAGGGCATCGTCGGCGCGCTGGCCCTGTTCCCGATCGTCGTCGCGATCGGTCCGTTAGTCGGCTGACAGGCCTTGGCGGCATCGACATGGTTGCGAGCGCCGCCGCCCTGGCGCTCGCGACGTGGGGGCTAGCGACGTGGCTGCGACGCGTTTCCCGCCGCCCGCCCCCGAGCAGCGGGGCACGGTATCGAGAGGATCTCGCGCTTGTCGCCGTGGTCTACCACGTCGTCGCCGTCGTGCTGGCTGTGGGACTCGTCGCGGTGCCGCTGATCACGTACGCAGCCGGGCGGGAGATGTTCTGGGAGCGATAGCGCCGGACGAATTCGACCGGGAGCCGCGCGCATCACCGGCATCGCACGCCGAGCGCCATCGGACCCGCATCGCGCGGCCATCCCCAGCGGGCGGGGCGGACCAGGGGGTCCGCCCCTACGGCACCGCTGACGAAGCGGACCCCTTGGAGCTGAGGAGGCCAAACGCGTCCGGATCCTCACCCGTGGCGGGGCGGTTGCGCGTCAGCGCAAGCGCCGTGACGCGGGGCATGAGGCCACGCAAGGCTGCGACCAACGGGGTGGCTCTCGTGTGCGAGGTGACGCAGCCGCGGAGCCGACCAGAAACATGGGAGGCGCGGCGATTGCCGCATGCCCCGATCCGCGTCACCAGCCAACCAGCCGCGATCGACGTGACCCCGTGGCGGGGCGGTTGCGCGTCAGCGCAAGCGCCGTGACGCGGGGCATGAGGCCACGCAAGGCTGCGACCAACGGGGTGGCTCTTGCGTGAGAGGTGACGCAGCCGCGGAGCCGACCAGAATCACGGGAGGCGCGGCGATTGCCGCATGCCCCGATCCGCGCCCACCCGCCCACCGCCCTGCAATCGACGTGACCGCCCCGCGGGAATGTGTGCGCGGAGGTGCTCGACCGAGACGGCTGGCACGCGCGTGACGCGTGACGAGACCGAGCACACACCAGACAGCAAGAGCCGGCGCGGCGGTTGCCTTCCGCCGCGTTCACCAATCGACGTCAGTTCGCGCAACCGCCGTGACGGCTACCGACCGATCGCCCGCCCCGTGAAGTGCTCCCCATCCCGCAACGCCGCCTCGTGCACCGGGTCCTCGAAGAACGTCCAGTGGTGCGTCCGCGGGATCGACTCAGCCAGCTCCTGGGCCATATCCTCGCGGCCCGCTCGACGGAGGGCCTGGGCCAGCGCGGCGGCGATCTCGGGGCGGCCCGGGTGGCGGCGCCAGGCGTCCTCGAGGAGCGTGCGCGCCTCGTCGTCCTCGCCCCGGTCGAGAGCGATCCGGCCGAGGCCGAGCAGCGCGTGCGCGGTGACCTCCATCTGGAGCGTGCGCTCGAGTGTCGCCTTGGCCTCGTTCTGACGGCCGAGCGCGAGCAGCACGTCGGCGTGGCGCAGATGGGCCGGGACGTAGCGGCCGCGCATGGCCAGGGCTGCGGCGATGTGCTTCTCGGCCCGCCCGGGAGCGAAGCGGGTCGCCGCGACTCCGGCGAGGTACTGCGCGTCGAACTGTCGATCGCCCGGCAGTCCGGCCGCCTCGAGGTAGGCGGACTCGGCTCGCTCGCGGAGCTCGTTGGCCAGGCACGTGTGCGCGAAACCCATCCACGACTCTTGGTTCGACGCGCGGCGCGCGGCCTCCTCGATGCGCAAGATCGCCATGCGACTCTCCGGTGGCAGGAACTCGAGCGCGTCGATCCCGCCGGCGGAGACCACCGTCGTCGGCGCCGGGTCGTCGCAGCCGCCACAGCCGACGAGCACCAGGGCGACGGAGAGCAGAGCGCGCCTCATCGCGATCCCTCCCCGCGCGTCAGCACATGGACGCGATCGACGCCGTTCAGATCGAAGGTCTCGCGAATGGCGCCCGGCCACACGACCTCGACGGCGTCGACCGACGACGCCTCACCGAGACCGAAGTGCAACGGCGCGTCGACGCTCGTGAGGAAACTGCTCGACGGCCCGACCACGTCGACCCAGCGCCGCGCCCCCGCGACGACGGTGACCGTCGCGCCGTACGCCTCGCGCTTCAGGTCCGGGTCCATCAACCGCAGCCCGAGCCAGTGCCCGGCCCGCTCGCTGACGTTTTCGTAGATCCGAGCGACGCCGCCGATGTTGGTCACGATGAGGTCGAGATCGCCATCCGCGTCGAGGTCGGCAGCGGCGAGCCCGCGACTGCTCTCCGCTTCTTCGCGGAAGCCCGGCGCGCGGTCCGAAGCGAGGGCGAACTTCCCCGTCCCGTCGTTCAGGAACAGCTCGTTCGGCTCGGCGTAGTCCGCCCACGGCTTGGGCGACGGTCCTGGATACGCCGTTGCGAGTCGCCAGGTCGAACCGTTCGCGACGACCAGGTCGACGTCGCCGTCGCACTCGATGTCGAACAGCTCCGCGCCCCAGCCCGTGCGGGCGATGCTCGGCTGGCCGGCGCCGGAGCGGCCCGTGACGTCGGTCCAGCCGCCGCGGCTCCCGCCCCGGTAGACCGTGTTCGTCTCGCCCCCGAGGTGCGTGAGGAACAGATCGCGTCGCCCGTCGCCGTCGATGTCGCCCATCGCCGCACCCATGCTTGCCTCGGACGATCCCGAGCCGTTGAACGCCACGCCGCGCTGCACGCCCTCCTCGCGGAACGTGCCGTCGCGCTGGTTCATCCAGAGGTGGTTCCGCACGCCATCGTTGGCGACGAACACGTCGGGCCAGCCGTCGTCGTCGATGTCCTCGACCAGGATCCCGAACGAGGCTGCCGGGTGCCCGGCGAGCCCGGCCGGCTCGGTGATGTCCTCGAACGTGCCGTCGCCGCGGTTGCGGTAGAGCGAGTCGTCCTCGTGGGCGTAGACGCCCGGGCCGTTGTAGTCCACGAGGTCCACCGCGGGCTCGCCGCTCGCGAACACGTCCGGATCGGCATGACGCGCGACATAGAGATCGAGGTGGCCATCGAGATCGATGTCGACGAACGCCGCCGCCGTCGACCAGCGGTCGTCGGAGATCCCGGAGTCGGCGACCAGCGCGAACGTCCCACCGTCGTTGCGGTAGAGCGAGTCGATGCCCCAGTTCGTCACGTAGACGTCGAGATCGCCGTCATTGTCCATGTCGCCGACCGCCACGCCCGTCCCGTAGCCCGTGTCGCCGAGGCCGCTCTCCTCGGTGGCGTCCTCGAACCCGCCGCCCGGGCGCCCACGATAGAAGCGGTTCGGAGCTCCCCGATCGCGGCCGCTGCCGGCGTCGATCAGATAGATGTCCGCAAGCCCGTCGCCGTTTGCGTCGAAGACGGCGACGCCCGAGCCCACGATCTCGGGGATGGGGTAGTTCCCGTTCGGGGTCACGCCGCTCGAGAACGTGATGCCCCACTCGGGGCCGGCCTCCCGGAAGATCGGCGTCGGGCCGTTGCCATCGCATCCGGCGAGGAGAGACGCGACGACGAGGGCAGCGAGCATGGTCGGAATGCGGCGCACCGCTCCCGACCCCGCGGCCGCCGCTCGTTCTCTGTCCGTCACTCGCGCATTATGGACCTCCCGCGCGCGGGGCGAGAACCCGGCCGGGGGGCGCCGGTTCCACGGCGGGGCCGACGAACGGGTGGTGACCGACGAACAGGGGGAGAACCGCACGATGGTGGATCCGGGAAAGAGGCTGCAGCGCTCGCGCAAACAGCGCATGCTGGCAGGCGTCTGCGGCGGGATCGCGGAGTGGCTCGGCTGGGACGCGACGCTCGTGCGCGTGCTGTACGTCGCCGTGTCGTGCCTCTCGGTCGCGTTCCCCGGGATCATCGCCTACATCATCCTCATCTTGGTGATGCCGACGGCGACTGATGCAACGCTGCTAGTCGACCGACTAGCCTCATCGCCGTGCGCACGGCGATCCGATTCCCACTGGCACTCCTGACCAGCGCCCTCATCGGCGGCGTGTATGGCTTCGGCATGCGTGCGGTCGCCGACAGCAGCCTGATGGTCACGATGTCGATCGCGTTCGTCTTCGTGGTGCCGGTGGGCATCGGGATCCTCACGGGCCTCGCACTCCCCAACGACGCACCGATGCCCGCGCGGATCATCGCGCCGTGGCTCTCCGTCCTGATCGCCGTCGCCGGAGTCTGGCTGATGGAGTGGGAGGGACTGATCTGCATCGTGATGCTTCTGCCGATCGCACTTTTCCTGGCCAGCCTCGGTGGCGCCTTCACGGGGATGGGCTCGCGGCGTGGGCCCGACGGAGGGCCGCCGCGCAGGCCACTGGGGGCCGTCGTCCTGCTCCTGCCGTTCGCCGTTGGGTTCGTCGAGGAGCGCTTCGAGACCCCACAGGACTTCCGCACCGTCTCGACCTCCATCGAGATCGAGGCCGATGTCGACACCGTCTGGCGCCAGATCGTCCGCGTGCCCGCGATCACGCCCGAGGAGCGTCGCCCCGGGCTCGTCCACTGGATGGGTTTCCCGTACCCGGTCGAGGCCACGATCGACGGCGCGGGCGTCGGCGCCGTCCGGCACGCCTCGTTCACGGGCGGCATCCTGTTCCAGGAGGTCGTGACGGACTGGGCACCCGGTGAGCGCCTCGCGTTCACGATCGACGTCGATGCCGAGTCCGTGCCGATGACCACGCTCGATCGGCACGTGGTCGTGGGGGGCGAGTACTTCGACGTCCTGACGGGTCGCTACCGGATCGAGGTCCGGCCGGAGGGCGGCGTCGTGCTGCACCTGGAGAGCGACACGCGCGTCTCGACGCGCTTCAACCCGTACTCGTCGCTCTGGACCGACGCGATCATGGCGAGCATCCAGGACGAGATCCTGGCGATCATCCGCGACCGCTGCGAGCGCGGCTGACGCGCGACCGGCTACGATCCTCGGCCGGAGGATCCGTCATGCGCCGCCTCGGTACCGTTCCGCGCTCTGGCCTGCTCGCCTGCCTGCTGGTCTGTCCCCTACTCGGGGCCCCGGCCGTCCACGCGGCCGACGACAAGGCTGACCCCCCGAAGTGGGACGTCGACGATCCCGGCGGCGAGTACCGCACGCTCGCGATCGATACCGACGAGGGCACCTGGATGAGCGTCGACGTCCATCCGGACGGGACGCGACTGGTGTTTGACCTCATCGGCGACATCTGGACGGTCGGCCTCGACGGCGGCGATGCCACCCTGCTCTCCGGCGGGCTGGCGTACGACGTCCAACCGCGCTGGAGCCCCGACGGGAAGACGATCGCCTTCACGTCGGATCGCGGCGGTGGCGACAACGTCTGGCTGATGAACGCGGATGGCAGCGATCGGCGCGCGCTGACCGACGAGGACTTCCGCCTTCTCAACAACGCCGTCTGGCATCCCTCCGGCGACTGGGTCATCGCGAAGAAACACTTCACGTCGCGGCGCAGCCTCGGGGCCGGCGAGATGTGGATGTACCGCGTGCCGGATGCCGGCAAGGGCATCCAACTGACCAAGCGGAAGAACGACCAGCAGGACGTCGGCGAGCCCGAGATCTCGCCGGACGGGCGCTTCGTCTACTGGTCCGAGGACATGTCCGGCGGCAAGACCTTCGAATACAACAAGGACCCGCACGGGACGATCTACGTCATCCGTCGCCTCGACATGGAGACGGGCGAGACGACCGACGTCATCCGCCGCTCGGGCGGCGCAGTGCGACCGCAGCTCTCGCCGGACGGCAAGACGCTCGCGTACGTGCGCCGCGTGCGCAACCAGTCGGTGTTGGCCGTGCACGACCTGTCGACGGGCAAGAGCCGCGACCTCTGGGATGGGCTCTCGCTCGATCAGCAGGAGACGTGGGCGATCTTCGGCCCCTACGCGGGCTTCGACTGGACGCCGGACGCCAAGTCGATCGTGATCTGGGCGCAGGGCAAGTTGCAGCGCGTCGACGTCGCGACCGGCAAGGCCGCCGTGATCCCGTTCCGCGCGAAGTCGACGCAGATGCTGATGGCGCTGCGTCGCATCCAGCACTCGGTCGCTCCCGAGCGCCAGAAGGTCAAGGTCATCCGCTGGCCGCAGGTCACGGACGCCGGAGACGCGGTCTTCCAGGCGCTCGGCCACATCTACGTGCAGCGTGCGGGCGGCTCGGTCGCGAGGCTCACCGAGCGCTACGGCGAGATCGAGGCCGCGCCGCGACTCTCGCCGGACGGGAAGTCCGTCGTCTACGTCACGTGGAGCGACACCGAGGGCGGCCGCGTGAAGCTCGCGAGCCTCGCCGACGGCTCCGTGAAGACGATCGTCGACTGGCCGGGGCACTACACGTCGGCTGACCTCTCTCCGAACGGCAAGGAGGTCGTGTTCCACCGCGGCAGCGGCGACCGCTATCGCGGCGCGATGTGGACGGAGGAGCGCGGTGTGTTCCGCGCCAAGCTCGACGGGAGTCACCCGCCCCGCCGCATCTCGCGGAAGGGAAACCAGCCGCGCTTCACGGCCGACGGACGCCGCATCTACCTGCGGGGGCGTGAGGGCGAGCAGTCGGCGCTGATCAGCGTCGATCGCATCGGTTCGGATCGTCGCGTCCACGCCGTGTCGGAGCGAGCGACGGACTTCGTCGTCTCGCCGGACGGCCGCTGGATCGCGTTCCAAGAGCTTTGGCAGACGTACGTCGCCCCGTTCCCGAAGACCTCGGCGGCGCTCGAGCTGGGACCGGACACGAAGGCCGTCCCCGTGCGGCGACTCTCGTACCCCGGCGGCACGTACCTGTCGTTCTCCGCCGACTCGAAGACCGTGCGCTGGGGACTGGGACCCGAACTGTTCGAGGCCGACGTCGCGACGGTGCTCGCAACGAAGCCCGCGAAGGGTCCGGACGCGCCGCGCGGCTGCGGTGCCGAGCCGCGTGAGATCACGATGCTGACGGCGCCTCCCGGGCCGCACACGTCGGTGGCGCTCGTCGGCGCGCGCATCCTGCCGATGGACGATCTCTCGGTGATCGAGGACGGCGTCGTCGTCGTGCGCGGCAACAAGATCGTGGCCGTCGGCCCGCGCGACGAGGTCGAGATCCCGGACCACGCCGACGTGATCGACGTCAGCGGCAAGACGCTGATGCCCGGTCTCGTCGACGTGCACTCGCACACCGGCTCGAGCAGCCACGGCATCCAGTCGCAGCAGAACTGGTCGTTCCTGGCGATGCTCGCGTTCGGCGTCACGACCTCGCACGACCCGTCGAACTCCACCGAGGGCATCTACGCTGAGTCCGAGCTCGTGCGCTCGGGGCTCCGACTCGGTCCACGCATCCTCTCGACCGGCACAATTCTGTACGGCGCCGAGGGCGACTTCAAGGCAGTCGTCAACTCGTACGAAGACGCGCTGCAGGAGATCAAGCGCACCGCTGCGTGGGGCCCGGTCAGCGTCAAGAGCTACAACCAGCCGCGCCGCGATCAGCGCCAGCAGGTGATGCGCGCGGCGGCCGAGGTCGGCGTCATGGTCGTTCCCGAGGGCGGGTCGACGCTGCACTACAACATCACCCACGTGCTCGACGGGCACACGACGCTCGAGCACGCCGTGCCGGTCGCGCCGCTCTACGGACCGTCGCTCGATCTCATCGCCAAGTCGGGCACGTGCTACACGCCGACGCTCGTCGTCGGCTACGGCGGCCTGATGGGGGAGAACTACTGGTACGCCAAGACGCGCGTTTGGGAGAACGAGCGGCTCCTGCGCTTCGTCCCGCACAGCGTCGTCGATCCACTGGCGCGCCGCCGCACTCTCGCGACCGACGAGGAGGACTACCACCACATCCGCCTGGCGCGCACGTGCGCCGAGGTCGTGCGTCGTGGTGGCAACGTCGAGATCGGCGCCCACGGTCAGCTTCAGGGACTCGCCGCCCACTGGGAGACCTGGATGCTCGAGCAGGGCGGGCTCTCGCCGCACGAGGCGCTGCGTTGCGCGACGTGGATGGGCGCGAAGGCGTTGTGCCTCGACCATGAGCTCGGCAGCATCCGACCGGGCATGCTGGCGGATCTCATCGTCGTGGACGGCGATCCCGTCGCGAACGTGCGCGACTCCGAGCGCGTGATCTACACGATGATCGACGGCCGTCTCTACGAGGCCGACACGCTGACGCAGATCCACCCCGATCGCGTGGAGCTCCCGCCGGGTCCGCCGCTCGACACCGCCCGCCAGCAGCCGGGAATCTCGCTCTGCGGCTGCGGTCGGTGACCCGGCGTCGGGCGTCGCCACCCTGGACGCTGTCGCAGGTCGTCTTCATCGCGATCGTGACGGTTCTCCTGACCGGCTGCTTCGTCGGAGCGATCTGGAACGACAACCTGCTGCGCTTCGTGGAGCAGACGGTCGCCATGGGGCAATTCAAGGATGCGATCGAGGAGGAATTCGGAGACGACTCGGTGGTCGCGACCACGATTACCGAGGGGCCGGATGCGATGTTCCTCGTCCGATCGGCCACGGAGATCACCGACGTGACGGCGGCGCAGGACGCCGCCTGGGAGATCTACGTCGAGACCGACGTCGTCTACGGAGCGGAACCCGCCGCGCTGGTCGTGCTGCCGCTTGGTGGCTTCACGCTGGAGCAGTTTCGCGACGGCTACGTGACGGTCGAGGATCTCGAGCGTCGCACCGGGTTGATCGGGCGGTCGCACTCGCGGTAGGTCGCCCCGCCTGTGTGCGGCGGTTGATCGCCGAAGACGGTCGTGCGGATGCCCGTACAGTGGGGGCGGGTTGCGCAGGAGCGGTCACGTGAAGCGAGTCCTTCGGTTGGTCGGTGTTGTCGCGTGCGCGATTGCGCTCGTTGGCGGGCCTGCGCGTGCCGAGGTCGACCAGCCGGCGGAACTCACAGCCGAGATCAACCAGGCCATCGACGACGGCGTCTCCTGGGTGAAGAAGCGGTGGAAGAGCGGGGCCATCCGCAAGACGCCACTCAAGGCGACGTACCCGTGCGGCCTCACCGCGCTCACCTACTACACGCTGCGCGTCTGCGGCGTGCCGCGCGAGGACTTCGTGGCGGAGGAAGCGTACGCGACGCTGCGGAAGGAGTACGCGGCGGCGCGGCGCAGCAAGCGGCTACGCACCTACACGGTCGCTCTGATGATGCTCGCGATCGAGAAGCACGGCGAACCGCTACCGGGCGGCCGCGATGACGACCGCACCGTCGAACTCGACAAGTCCGACACGAAGTGGATGGAAGAGTGCGTCGATCGGCTCGCGCGTTGGCAGACCAAGCGCGGCGGGTGGTGGTACGGCGGTGCGATTCGCGGCGCATCGGCGAAGGCGTACGACAACAGCAACACGCAGTTCGCGCTGCTCGGTCTGAAGGGCGCCTCGCGCGCGGGTGTCGAGGTACCCGACAGGGTCTGGCGTCGCTCGCTCGAGCACTTCGTCCGCACACAGCAGAAGGACGGCCCCGACGTCCCGCGTTTCACGCCGGGTGCTGAGGGTCGCACTAGCGACGGCACGATGGATCAGTCGCGCGGATGGGGCTACTCCGGTGAGGCCTCGGTCGCCGGGAGGGCATCTCACGTGTACGGATCGATGACCGCCGGTGGCGTGTCGTCGCTCGTCATCTGCCGCAGCGAGCTGTTGGGGAAGTCGTCGGCGACGTACCCGCGGACGCTCGATGCGAAGGCCGAAGAGGCCATTCGGCACGGCCTCGCCTGGCTCGGTGCGAACTTCACCGTGGCCGGCAACCCCGGCATGGCGGGCGGGTTCGCCGCCGTCCCCGACGGCGCCCGTCAGGTGATGGCCGGGCCCGCGTGGCACCACTACTTCCTCTACGGCATGGAGCGCGCCGCTCGTCTTGCGCAAGTCGACTACCTCGGCGAACACGACTGGTACGGACTGGGTGCGCGTCAGCTCGTCGACACGCAGCGCAGCATCGGCTCGTGGCGCGTCGCCGGCGGCGCCGAGTGGGGCGACCAGGGGCTGACGGACACGTGCTTCGCGCTGCTGTTCCTCCGGCGCGGCACGCAACAGACACGTCGCGGCGCGATCACGCAGGCGCTCGACGAGACCAGCATCAACTTCAATGTTGCGCGCGGCCTGAAGCCCGACGACTTCGAGAGCTTCATCGACCTGGTCCTCTCGCGCTGGCGCCGAGTTGACGACGACGCCGTCCGCACCCGCATCGCGCACAAGACGGCCGAGGTCGGCCCCCGCGTGGTGTTCCCGCTGCTGAAGCGCCTCGGCTCGACCAACACCGAGCGCCGCCAGTCGGCGTCCGAGGCGCTCCATGCCGTGACCGGCCTGATCCACGGCTTCGACCCCCTCGCCTCCGCCGAAGAGCGCGAGCCCGCGGTGATGAAGTGGGAGGAGTGGTACCTCCTCAACGGCACGAGCCTCCGGTACGACGAGACGACGAAGCGCGTCGTCGTCGTGCCCTGATCCCGGCACGGACGATCGTCACGATTCGCCAGTCTCGGGCGAAGTTCTCCGGCCCTCCGGCCATACCGACGTGACGTCCTCATCCGTCGACGACGCCGAGCGAGAGGATCGCGAGCCTCAGGCGAGTCGGCTGGGAGGCTCGGTGCGCATGACCGCGCTCCGGGCGGCTGGTCATGCCGACAGCATCGCGAGGGAGACGCCACGTGCGGCCGAGTTCCGAGGAACCCCACGCGGGTGACGCACACGCGCGACCCTCGAGCCGGTTCCCCGTCGTCGCGCTGGTCTCCGTCCCGCTGCTCGTCTGGATCGCGTTTGTCATTCGCGCGGCGATCCACGTCGAGGGCGCACGCGTCTGGACGCTCGCCGACGACGCGATGATCTCGATGCGCTACGCGGCCAACCTCGCCGCCGGTGATGGGCTCGTGTTCAACCCGGGAGATGCTCCCGTCGAGGGCATCACGAATCCGCTCTGGGCCGTCGCGATGGCCGGCATTCACGCGGTTGTCGCGCGTGGCTCGCCCGCCTGCCTGTGCGTGTCGCTCTTGGGCGTCCTTCTGCTTCTGACCAACCTCGGAGTGTGCGTCGGCATCGCCCGACGGCTAGCGCCGGATGTCCCGCAGCGCGTCGTCGATCTCATGACGGTCGCGGCGGTCGGGCTCTGCTATCCGCTCGCGTTCTGGACGTTGCGCGGCTTCGAGGTCGGCGCAATCGCCCTCGTCGTCGACTCGTTGGTCCTGCTCGCGTTGCGCGTCGATGGATCGGCAGGCGCGGCGTCGCCCGCGAGCCGCTGGGGCGCGATGCTGCTCGGAGTCGTCGCCGTCCTGCTCCGCATGGACGCGGCAGTGGCCTGCACCGTCGTGGGCGCCTGGTGTCTCTGGCGCTCCCGTCGGCAACGATCCGTCGGTTGGATCGGCCTCGCGATCGCTGGGGGGATTGCGATCGGCCTGCTCGCGCTCACGGCCTGGCGGCTGTCGTACTACGGCGAGCTGCTGCCCAACACGTACGCGCTCAAGGTCGCTCACGTACCGTGGGAAGCCCGACTCGGTCGCGGCCTCTTCATGAGCGCGGTCATCATCCTGCGCAGCCTGGGCCCGTGGCTGTTGCTGGCGGCAGCTGGGGCGTGGGCCGTCGCCGATCGCTCGCGGCGCCTCCTGCCGTGCGCCGTGTTTTTCGGTCAGCTTGCGTACTCGTGCCACGTTGGAGGCGACGTCTGGGAACGAATGGGCTTCGCCAATCGCTTCCTCGCCGTCGGACTCTGTCCGCTTCTCGTTGTCGCGGCGATCCACGTCGCGGAGCATGTCGCTGGCACGAAGCGGCGTCGGGCAACGCCGGCACTTCGTGGCGTACTCGTTGCGATCGGCGCCGCAGCGGTAGCCGCGGCCGCGCTGCTCTACGTGGAAGCGCTCCCGTCTCCCGTCTCCCTCGACGGTACTGGCATCGCTGTCTCACACGTCTGCATGGCACTGGTTCTCGCCGGCATTGCTGCGATGGCGACCAGCCGCTGGCTCGCCGGCGGCATCGCTCGCGCGATGCCGATGCTGCGTCAGCGGGCGATACTGGGGCTCGCCCTGATCCTCGCCGTGAACGGAGTGCCGTGGTGGCACTGGGCAACGCAGAACTTCCACGGACACGAGTGGGATCGCGTCGTCCTTCTCATGGCGGCTGAGGTGGACGCGAGCACGGATCCCGACGCCGTCGTTGCGGTCACCACTGCCGGGACGATCCCGTACTTCACGGAGCGCCGCTACGTCGATCTGCTCGGCAAGGTCGACCCGGTCATCGCCAACACGAAGCCGCAACTCGGGCGATTCGTCCCCGGACACGACAAGTGGGATCTTGGATGGAGCATCGACCGCTACCGACCAGACGTGATCGTGCGGATGCCATCGGAGTCGGGCGCCGCCGAGCGGCGCGATGCGATGCGCGGCCGCTGCGTGAGCGGTCTCAACGGCTTTCATTACCTCCGGGACTCTCCGCTGGTCACCGCCGCCGGATGGACGAGCGTCGCAGAATTGGACGCCCTCCGCTGAGTCGCCGCCGCACGATCCGGCGACGACCGGCCTGACCCACGGCTTCGACCCCCTCGCCTCCGCCGAAGAGCGCGAGCCGGCGGTGATGAAGTGGGAGGAGTGGTACCTCCTGAACGGCACGAGCCTCCGCTACGACGAGACGACGAAGCGCGTCGTCGTCGTGCCGTGACGGGGCGCATCCCATCGCGTTCGTAGGGGCGGGTCTCCTGACCCGCCCGCGCCGACTCAGGTGACGTTCGATACTCTGTGGGGGGCGCGATCCGAGAAGTCTGTGCCTGGCACGGGGGCGGCCAGAGGCTCGCTCGTGTCGACGCCGTAGCGGGGAGGGCACGGGTGCGCGCAGCCTACGTACGACCGGAGCGGTGTGACGCGCGACGAGAGCCTCGCACGCGTTGACGACCAAGCGCCGTCTCACGTTCGTGGCGTTGCTCGTCGCCCTTCTCGTTGGCGGCGCGGCGACGCTCGTCGTGCTGCCGCAGGGCGATGACGACGATGCGGCGCGTACCATCGACGAGGCGCCGGAGACCGCCGACCGTCGCCGGGTGTCGCCTGCACTCGTCGCCTCGGCGCCGGAGACCGGGCCGCTTCCAACCGTCGAAGCGGAGCCGGAACCGCGCTCGGCGCAGCGAACGCTCGTGCTGCACGGCATCGTGCTTGGCGACGACGGTCGTCCCGTCCCCTCGGGTGTCGCGATCGAGCTCCGCGAACGAGCGTCTCACGACCTGATCGATCGCACCGCGACGACGGACGGCGGGTGGTGGGAGCTCGAGACGAAGATCGATGCCGACCACCACGAGTTGGAGGTGCGCGCGCGGGAGGTTGCGACGGGGCAGCACTCGAGCGCCAATTGGGTCGACGTGTGGTCGGCGCCTATGCAGGAGTTCGTCCTGCTGCGACTGCGTGACATCGTGACCGTCACTGGGCGCGTTGTCGATGGCATGTCGGAGCCCGTGGTCGGGGCACCGGTCACCGTTCACGGCATGAGCCTCGTCGGCGAGGCGCGCCCCGCGGCGCGGTTGATCGATGTGATGGGGGAGCACGTCGGCGCGGTCTCCGGTGCGGGCGGTCGCTTCTCGGCCAACGTGCGCTCGCCGGGTGGCAGGGTCCGCGCGTGGAGCGTCAGCGGTCGCGGTGTCTTCGGTCCGGTGGTGAGTCATGACGTGCGCGAGCGTGGTGTCGTCGACCTCGGCGACGTCCCGTTGCCGGGAGACGCAGTCGCCATCTGGGAGATCGAGGTTCGCGACACCGAGGGACGCCCGTGCGCCAACGCCATCCTGCGCTTCGTCGGGCGCGAGCACATGTACGCCGAGACGTTGCCGGACTTCGACGCGGAGCGATCGGGTGTCGTCATCGGGGACGACGGGGTGGCGCGCATCGAACTGGCGTGTCAGCCGGACCCCGTTGTGCTCGCGATCGGCGGGGGATGGAGCGTGCCCCAGCAGTTCGCGATCGACCGCTCGACGGCCGGCGAACAGCGCGCGCGCGTCGTCTTGCAGCCGCGCGCGGTCGCGATCGTCCGCTTCGTCGGGCTCCCCGCAGCGGCGAGGGAGATCGACGACCTCTTCGCGACGGTGCGGACCGGCGAGTCGAATAGGCGGCGCTCGACGCAGACGCTGGACATCCGGAGTGGCGCGGTCTCGACCGCGACTCAGGGGCCGTACATGGCTCCCATCAGGATGATGCATGGGGGCGCCAACCCGGCGCGTTCCTGGATCTCGGACGACGAGCTCGAGGTCCTGACCGACCAGCCCGCCCTGGTGGAGGTGCGGCTGCAGATCGAACGCGTTGGGCTGTGCTCTGGCGCCGTCACGACCGGCCGACCTCCGCAGCGGAGTGAGTTCACGATCGCCACCGGGCGGATCGTCGAGCTGGATCTCCGTGCCTTGCGCGCGTGGGCGCGTGCTCACGAGGATGAGGGGTGGCCATCGCGCTACTGCGCTTGGCCGCACCGCGACGACGTCGCAGTGTCCGGGGACGGGTCGCTCGCGGGGTCGCCCGATGTCACCGGGCTGATCGCCCTGCGCAGCGAAGAGGCCATGCGTTCGGAGCGCGCGATGCTGGCGCTACCTCCGGGCGTCGATCGCGTTGCCGTCGGACTCGCCCGGCGCGAGCGAATGGGCAAGCGGACGGCACAGACTCTGGAGACCGTCCTCGACGTTCCCGCCGGGCCACGTCCGATCGTCGTCGTGCCGCCGCCGCAGAAGTCGTCGGCACGGTTGGCAACGATCCGGGCTCGGGTTCGCTATGAGGGCAAGATCCTTCGGCGTGCCGGGATCCCCCTCCAGATCAGCGGTCGCCGCGGAGCGGCGTACGCGAGCGAGTCCACGGCGATGACGGACGCCGACGGCGTGGCCACGTTCCGTGTCTTGCCGGGAACCTACGCCGCCGCGGCCCACCGTTCGATCGCCACTCGTGATCGTGACATCGCCACCTGGCCCACGGTCGAGGCGCGCGCGCCCGGTGCCGAGATCGACGTCGTCGTCGACCTTGTGTGGTTGCAGTGGTAGCTCATCGGCTCGTCCATCGCTGCGACGACCACGACGCCAACCACCCGCAGCGAGGGTGCGATCGAGCCGGGGTCGCCGACCGTCGTTGCGGCGGCGGGCTGGGCCCTCGAGCGGATGCCATGAGGGCATGGCGCGAGGCCCACGATCCATCGGCGAGTATCGTTCGGGGGTGAGTCGCCAGCCGCTCGGAGTCGTCGTTCAGGCCGCGTGCGGTCTACCACTCCTCGTCGGCGCGGCGATGTGCACGGTCTTCAACGAGTTCACCGGGATCGATCTCGCGGCGCTGGTCGCGCGCATCTATCTGGTCACTGCTCCGGGGACCGCGCTTCTCGTCGTCGGGATGGCGCTCCTCGCGTGGCAGCGACGGCGTTGGCCGTTCGACGGCGATGCTGCGTGCAGTGAGTGGGCACGACTCACGTGGGCGGCACTCGCCGGAATCGGTATCGGCTGCTACGCCGGTTTCCTCTCCGAGGTGACGCTCCTGTCGGGCGAGCCGGCGCCCGCGATCGCGTACTTCATCTACCTGCCGCTCGTGCTGCTGAGCTGCACGGGCGCGCCACGGGCGTTCCTGTCGGCACGCCGGGTCGTCGTCGTGATGCTGTGCGTCGAGGCGGGTGCGCAGGGGGGGATTGCGTACGCCACGTCCGGCCGCACGGTCATGTGGGGCGAGGTCACGACGATGAACCTGGTCTACCTCGTGCTCGCCCTCGCCGCCGTGGCCGCCGCCGCGTGGCTGCGTGGCTGGTGGTCCGACACGACCACCCGGCTGCGCCGGCCGGTCGCGACGCTCGCGAGCGATCGCAACCCTCGCCCGGCGACGAACTGACTCGACCTGCATGGCGCGTGACGTGAGCTCGCCGCGGCAGTCGTCGCGCGCAGGCACGTCGCGGCGCGGCCTTCCGCATCGGCGCGCATGCGCTTCGTGGTTGCGACGCACGCGGCTACACGACGCCCGCGACTTGGCACGTCTCCACGGATCGTGACGTCGTGAGAGAGGCCGGCTAGCGGAAGCGCGCGCGCGTGTCGTCGCGACAGAGCACGACGATGGCCCAGATCCCGAACGGGATGCCGACGACGAAGAACGCTGAGCACATTGGGAGCACCGACACGATCGCCGCGATCCAGCACATCGCGCGGCTCCGCAGGCGCAGCATGCAGACGGCGCCGACGATGATGGCGAGGTTGCCGCAGACCAACTGGGTCAGCACGCAGATGTCCACCACGGAATCGAAGATTCCGAGCCCACCGCTCTCCACACTCGCCGGGATCCGCGCGATGAGTCCCGGGGGGGACGCCACGAACATCCCGAGGCTTCCGACCGCGAGTCCAAGCAACCAAATCGCCGGGGTCTGCAGCGGGTTGCGTGGCGGCATCCGGAGGTCGTCCGGCGTTGTCGGCCCCGAGGCCGACTCGTGCTCGTCGTCCATGGCCACACTCTAGGCGGCGGCGGGTCCGACCGTCGAGCCACGGCGCCAGGGTGCACGCGCTTGAGCGCGTGCACCCTGGCGAGGGTCCCCCGAGAATGGTCTGAACCGGTTTCACGATCGGCGGGATTCCCTCCCCACACCATGACCGCACCCACGCCTCCGGGACCCATCGACCTGCTGTTGGAGCACCGCGCTTGGTTGCGCGGGCTCGCGCATCAGTTGGTTCGCGATCCCGGTCAGGCGGACGATCTGGAGCAGCAGACGTGGCTGGCAGCCCTCGAACGGGCGCCGGCCCGACTCG
Organism: Planctomycetota bacterium; assembly: GCA_021776825.1. GTDB lineage: Bacteria > Planctomycetota > JAJSAM01 > JAJSAM01 > JAJVHW01 > JAJFFG01. Next base: position 10,043 of record JAJFFG010000033.1, on the reverse strand, counting down.
ACACGCCGCGCGCCTGGCTGGCCACCGTGCTGCGAAGTCGCATCGCGCGAGGTCACCGGACCACGTCGCGGCGCGTCGCTCGCGAGCGGGCAACGGCACGCCCGGAGGCGACCGCCTCCACCGCCGATGTCGTCGCCCACGGCGAGCTGCTCCGGCACGTCACGAACGCCGTCATGGACCTGGACGAGCCGTACCGCACGACGGTGCTGCTCCGCTTCATCGAACAGCTCCCGCCGCATGACCTGGCGGAGAGGATGGGAGTCCCGGTCGAGACGGTGAGGACGCGTGTGAAGCGTGCCCTCGCCCGGCTGCGTGAGCAGTTGGACGCCAACCACGACGGCAGTCGCCGCGCGTGGTGCGTTCCGCTCGTTGCGGCTGCGACGGGGCTCCCGGCCCCTCCGATCACTGCGGCGGCGGGCCTGACCGGAGGGGTCGCCGTGACCGTCAAGACGAAGATCGCGGTCGGAGTGCTCGCCGCGCTCCTGCTTCTCGCCGTGGGCATCGTGTGGTCCGTGGGGGCCGACGCCGACCCGGGTCGTCGCACGGCGTCGGGTACTGCGGTCGACGAGGTCGCGACCCCGATTGACCCTGGGCGCCGCGATCGCACGCGCCTCGCCGCGGGCTGGAGGGACGCATCGGAGATCGAGGAGTCGACGACCGACGTCGCCGAGGACGTGGCGGAGAGCGGCCGGCAGGTCCGTGGTCACATCACCGGCTTCGAGACCGACGGCCGCTCCGGGAGCATCACCGTGCGGACGATCGTGGAGTTCGAGGCAGTGCCGGGGGAGGCCTCCGGAACACTGAGTCCGGACGGCTCGTTCGAGTTCACGGCGGGGGATCTGCTGCAGGCCGAACTGCTCGGTGCGGATCAGGGCGTCATCGAGTGGGAGGTCGAGGTCGACCATCCGGGGTACATCCCGGCTCGCGCTCGTGTGCAGGTCGGCGACGTGCGCTCCGGCGACGGCTTGGAACTGGGCGCCGTAACGCCGGCCCTGACTCCAGCGGTCGAACTCGCGGGAACGGTCCTCGACGCCGCGGGCGATCCGATGACGGGCGCGGCGATCTCTGCGTTCCGCGTCGCCGGCGGGGACGCTGCACGACTCCCGATCGACCGCGCGGTCAGTGGCGCCGACGGGGCCTTCGTGATCCGCGTTGCGCACTCCGGCAAGCACGTCGTGGCTGCGACGCGCGCTGGCCTGCGTCCTGCCGGGATCGTGCTCACGGCGTCGGCGAACAGCGCGGGCGCGCTCGCTCCGCTGACGCTCGACGAGGGCCACGCCTTCGAGGGCGTCGCGTACGGACCTGACGGTGCGCCGTTCGCCGGCGCGACCGTCGCGGTGCACCGCGGTGCCGCGGTGGTGCTGCAGCCCGACACCGATGAGGACCCGCTCCTGACGATCGTCGGCGACGGCGTGGAGCACGCGCGACTGCGCACCGAGGCCGATGAGGACGGGCGCTTCCGCGTGAGCGGGCTCGGCGACGGACTGCATCGGGTCGGCGTGACGGCGGCTCCCGGCATTCATGTCCTCCCGAGCGCACTGAATGTCTCCGAGGTCGAGCGCACCGCGCCGGATGCTCGCGTCGAGCTGAGCGTGCGCGGCGGGCGCATTCGCCTGCGCGGCGTGTTCGGTGACGATCCCGTCCTCGGAGCGTCGCTCTTCGCCGTCGAGCACTCGACCGGCACGGCTCTCGGACCCGTCGACGTGGATGCCCAGGGCGAAGTCGAGTTTCTCGCGGCACCCGGCTCGCAGATCCTCGGCTGGTTCCAGCACCGCGACTTCGAGGCGGATCAGCTCTCGGTGCAGGCTCCCGCCGAGGGCGAGACCATCGTGCGCGAGATGACGGCGCGGCCGCGCGTCGTCGAAGCCGAACCCGAGATCCCCGTGACGGCCCTGCTGCGCACACCCGATGGCGGCGAGGTCAGCGCCGCGCAGTTCGGGCTGGTGGAACTGCCACGCACCGGAGCCCGGATGGTGCCGTGGCAGGCCGCTGACCAGCACGAGGAGAGCTACCGCGTCATCGCAAAGAAGCCGGGCAGGTACCTGCTGATCGTCCGCGCCAACGCGCGCAACTGGTACACGCGGGCCGGTCACTACCTCGACGCGACGACCGAGATCGAGGTGCCCGAGAACGGCTCGCTTCGCGTGACGATCGACTTGGTCCTCGGTGCCCGCATCCGCGTCGCCGCGCGTGGTCCCGACGGCGCCCTGCTTCACGCCGACGTGGACCTTCGCAACTCCGACGACGAACCGGTCTCGGGCGTCCTGTCCGTCTTCCGTTCGGATGGCGTGGCCTCCAGTAACGCCAACGGCTTGCTGAGCGGCACGATGGGGATGAACGGCACCGTTCCAAACGACCTGGTCCAGGCGATCCCCGCCGGCCGCTACCGCGTCACGTTCAGCCACGAGGGCTACCGGCCACGCACCAAGGAGATCGTCCTCACGGCGGGCGAGACAACGACCGTCGACGTCGCGCTCGAGCCGCTCACGGCTCGCTGACCGAGTTGGTGCCCGCCCGCCTCGCGGCTTGCGAGGACACCGGGAACGTCCTGACTTCGGGCGTCGTCGGGGCGGTACCGTCGCGCTCATGCTCATCCGGTCTTCACGCGGTCGCGCTTCACTTGGCGTCAGCGCGGGCTCGAGGCGGTCCAGCAGCTCGGGGCGAGTGGCGGCCCTGACCGTCGTGATCGTCCTCGTGATCCTCCTCGCGATCGGCCTCACACTGGGCGTCGCGTTGTGCGGCTGTCGCCTCGGCAGCAACTCATCGATCGACGTGCTCCCCGACGTCGTCTGGTTCCCCGTGCGCGAGAGCTACCACGTCGCGGAGGGGCCCGTCATGGCACTCGACGAGCGCCGCGGCCACTTCGCGCCGATGTCGTCGTGGTGGGTGAGCACCCCGACCACCGAGGCCGGTGTGGGCCGACATCTTGTCGTCCCCCAGCCCAACGGCAGTCCGCCGCTCTCGGAGACCGGCCGCCTCTACGCCGCGACAGCCGAGGTCATGACGGTGGATGGAGTGGACTACGTGGCGTTTCGTCACGATCCCGAGCCGGTCGACGTGGAGGAGCTCGCGGGGCAGTGGGCGCGCCAGGGACTGCCTGACTGGGTCCCGCCGCGCTGACTGCGCGCCGCGTCGTTTCGCGGTGGCACTCGTCCGGGTCGTTCACGAGCGCATCGCGGGATCGTGCCGGACGCGAGATAGCCTCCGCCGATGTCGTTCCTCGACACGCACCTCGGCGAGCTGGCGGCGGCTGGCACCGCCTGCTGCTGGGGGGCCTCGTCGCTGCTGTTCGCGTCGGCGTCGCGGCAGCAGACAGCCCCGCTGCTGAATGTCGTCCGCATTGTGGCGGCGACCGTCGTGCTGCTGGTCGCCGTGCTGGTGAGCGGCGTCGGCACGTCGATGCCGGGCGGACAGATGGCCGCGATTCTCGCATCCGGCGTCGTCTACGTACAGACCGAACGCGACGACGGGACCGAGGTCATCGGGAAGCTCTCGGAGGGGCTCCTCTGGGGCGTGCTCGGCGTTGGTGGTCAGGCGATCGGCTGGGTCATCGGCAAGGTGGGCATCGGCGCCGCGGCGCCGGGGGCGTGGCTCGCCGAGGCGTTGGCCGTCCCGGTGGAGGTCGGGCCGCGACGGCGGGGCAGCCGGTGGATGCGCTCTACGCGACGCTCCTCCGGATGACGGCCGCCGCAGTCGCGCTGCTGGCTCCGCTCCTCCTTGGGCGCCCGACGGCCGGGCTGCGCGGCGCGCTGGCCGACGTCCGCTTTCTCGCCACGACCGGCGCGGGCGTGGCACTGGGCCCCGTGATCGGCGTCTGGCTCTGGCTCGTCGCGGTCGGCAGCACCAACACGGCGGTGGCTGGGACGATCGTCGCGTCGTCGCCCGTGCTGGTCATCCCGATGATGCGCGTCGTCTACGGACACAAGGCGTCGTGGCGTGCCTGGGTCGGTGCGCTGATCGCGCTGACCGGTGTGACTTTGCTCTCGTTCAGGTCGCAGATCAGCGGATGAACCGAATCGGAGTCCCTGTTTAGGACTAACCTCCCGCCTTGGGGCCTCGGACGGGGCCCTTGCGGCATTCAGAGGGGGAGAGCGCGTTGACTACCACGACGCTGGAGCGCGAGGCAGATCGGCGTACCGCGGAGTTCATGGAGGGCCTGCGCGCCCGCAACCCGGGCGAGCCCGAGTTCCATCAGGCCGTGCGCGAAGTCGTGGACTCGTTGATGCCGTTCATCATCGAGAACCCGAGCTACGGCGAGCAGGCGCTCCTCGAGCGTCTGACCGAGCCCGACCGCGTCGTGATGTTCCGCGTCACGTGGGAAGACGACGCCGGCCAGGTGCACGTCAACAAGGCGTGGCGCGTGCAGTTCAACAACTCGATCGGCCCCTACAAGGGCGGTCTGCGCTTCCACCCGTCCGTGACGCTCGGCACGCTCAAGTTCCTGGCGTTCGAGCAGATCTTCAAGAACGCGCTCACGACGCTGCCCATGGGCGGCGGCAAGGGTGGTTCGAACTTCGACCCCAAGGGCCGCAGCGATCGCGAGGTCATGCGTTTCTGCCAGGCCTTCATGACCGGCCTCTACACGCACATCGGCGAGGACACCGACGTCCCGGCCGGTGACGTCGGTGTCGGCGGTCGCGAGATCAGCTACCTCTTCGGCCAGTACAAGCGGCTCGCGAACCGGTGGACCGGCGTGCTGACGGGCAAGGGCCTGAACTTCGGTGGCAGCCCGATCCGCACCGAGGCCACGGGCTACGGGTCCGTGTACTTCATGCAAGAGATGCTGGCCGAGCGCGGAGATGGCGCGGCGGGCAAGACCGCCTTGGTCTCCGGCTCCGGCAACGTCTCGCTCTACTGCATCGAGAAACTGCTGCACCTCGGCGCGAAGGTCGTCACCGCATCGGACTCGGCCGGCTTCGTGCACGTCCCCGACGGCTTCACCGAAGACCACCTGGCGTTCTTGAAGGACCTGAAAGAGGTCCGCCGCGGTCGCATCACCGAGTTCGCGGACAAGTTCGACGGTGTGCACTACTACGCGGGCGAGCGCCCGTGGGGCGTGCCTGGCGAACTCGTGTTTCCGTGCGCGACGCAGAACGAGATCGACGGCGCCGCCGCCAAACTCCTCGTCGACAACGGCACGCTCGGTGTCTCTGAGGGCGCGAACATGCCGACGAACCTCGACGGCATCCACACCTTCATCCAGAACAAGGTGCTGTACGCCCCGGGCAAGGCTGCGAATGCCGGTGGCGTCGCGGTGTCGGGACTCGAGCAGACCCAGAACGCACAGCGCATGAGCTGGACGCGCGAAGAGGTCGACACGCGGCTTCGCGACATCATGGGCAAGATCCACGCTCGCTGCGTTCGCTTCGGCAAGGACGGCAACGGGTACGTGAACTACGTGCAGGGCGCGAACGTGGGCGGCTTCGTCAAGGTCGCCGACGCGATGCTCGCCTTCGGCGTCGTCTAGCCCAACTAGCAGCCTGTCGGAGTTTGCGCGTCGCCGTGCGAGAGACCGCCGGCGCGACAGGCTGCTAGCTAGACCCGGCGCCGCGCACCAGAGCGTGGTCGCTGTATACGATCATCTGGGCAGGAGCAGCCGAGTCGGGACGGAGTGTGCCAGGGGTCCGCTCCAGAACACCCGCATCGGCACACCCGGCCGCTGGGGGACCGGCCGCGCCGCCATTCGCCGCCGCTCGCACCCCAGTCGGCCTATAGCTAGCAGGCTGTCGCGCCAACCTGCGTGGCACGGCGAGGCCGTAACTCCGACAGCCTGCTAGCCCCTCGTTCCCGTCGACCCAACGCGGCGCGCGGTATCCTCTCCGGATGCTGCGCGCCGCTTCTCTGTTGCTCGGGATCTCGACGCTGCTCCCCGCAGCGTCGCCGGTGACGCCGCGCGAGGTGCCGTGGACGCGCGCGAAGGAACGCTTCGACGTCGCGTGGATCCTCCCTGACGCGCGCGTGCCGGCGGGTGAGGAGACCGTCGATCTGCTCGCTGCAATGAAGGCGTTGCACGCGCAGCGGTTCCCGGCGAAGAGTGACGCCGACGTGCCGGCGTGGACGCAGTCCTTCGGCGACATCCTGCAGGCGCTGCGCGCGGACGGCACGGGCGATGCCGCGGCGATCCGTCGCATGCGCAAGCTCCGCGCGGCGCGGCCCGACGTGTGGAAGCAAGTGCGTACGTGGCTTCCGCAGCTCGTGAGGGACGACCTGCTCACGAGCGGCGACTGGGACCCCGACGACGACGAGGACGACGACGGCGTCTTCATGGGGGAGCCGTTCGATCGCGACGATCTGAGCGCGCCGGCGTGGCGCAAGCCCGGTGGCACGTCCGACGTCCACCAGGCCGCCTGCCTGATGTGGTGCGACCTCGCGGCGCTCAAGGAGGCCGAGAACGACTACGCCGCGTATCCCGACCACGTGGGCGCGGACTACGACGAGATCTGGGCGTTCCCCGACTCCTACGTGTGTGGCGTCGACGAGGATCAGCGCCCGTTCTCGGCGCTGAAGATCCGCTTCGTGCAGGACCTGCCGTTCCCCTACAGCAACTTTCGCTGCGACCTCTCGATCTTGAACCGCGTCGACGACGACGGTCACGTGCGCTGCGATATCCACTCGAAGAGCAGCGACTTCTACTGGTTGGCCGGCCAGGACGCCTACCTGCCCGTGCGCGCCAGCGACGGCGCGTTCGTGGCGTTGCTCGTGGTGCGCGTCTACGGCTTCGACCTGCGCAGCGTTCCCGATGGGGACGGAGCGCGTCAGACCGCGTTGCGCGGCAGCCTGGGCAACCTCAAGCGCCGCGCCGAGGCGCTCTACGCGGCGCGCGGCGGTGAACCGATCTGCGTGGACGGGGACGTCCCCCGCGTGCCCCTCAGCGGCGTCAAGACCAAGTAGCGACTCGAATCTGAGCCGCCGGGTGACCGCAGTCACCGCCGCCGCCGGCCCTCCCGGCGAACCTGGTTCGATGGACACCATCATCGAGCCCTTCATGATCAAGACCGTCGAGGCCATGCCGTTCACCTCTCCGGGTGAGCGCATGATCCACCTGCGTGCGGCCCACCTGAACGCGTTTCTGCTGCACGCGGATCACGTCACGTTCGACTTCCTGACCGACTCGGGCACGACGGCGATGAGCGACCGCCAGTGGAGCGCGATGCTCTCGGCCGGGGAGAGCTACGCGGGCTCGCGCTCGTACTGGCGCTTCAAGAAGGTCGTGCAGAGCCTGACGGGCTTCCAGCATGTGATCCCGACGCACCAGGGCCGGGCCGCCGAGCGCATCCTGTTCCAGGTGGCGACCGAGAAGGGCCAGTGCGTCCCGAGCAACAACCACTTCGACACGACGCGGGCGAACATCGAGTACCAGGGCGTCGCGGCCGACGACTTGGTCTGCGTCGAGGCGCACGACGCGCAGTCGGAGTTCCCGTTCAAGGGCAACATCGACCTCGAGCGCCTCGAGAGCTACCTCGTCGAGAACGCCGGCCGCGTGCCGCTCGGCATGCAGACGATCACCAACAACACCGGCGGCGGTCAGCCCGCTTCGCTCGCCAACATTCGCGCGGTGTCCGCGCTCTATCGGAAGCACGGCGTGCCGTTCTTCCTCGATGCGTGCCGCTTCGCCGAGAACGCGTACATGATCCAGCAGCGCGAGCCGGGTCAGGCCGATCGCAGTGTGCGCGAGATCGCGCGTGAGGTGTTCTCGTTGGCGGACGGTTGCACGATGAGCGGCAAGAAGGACGCACTCGTCAACATGGGCGGCTTCCTCGCGATGAACGACGACGAGATCGCCGGGCGGGCGCGCAACCTGCTGATCCTGACCGAGGGGTTCCCGACATACGGCGGCTGCGCCGCGCGCGACCTCGAGGCGATGGCCGTGGGACTCGACGAGGTACTCGACGAGCGCTATCTCGAGTACCGCATGGCCACGACGCGGTATCTCGCGCAGGGCCTGAATGAGCGCGGCATCCCGACGATGCAGCCCCCCGGCGGGCACGCGGTCTACATCGATGCGAAGGCCTTCCTGCCACACATCCCCGCCCGTCAGTACCCCGGCCAGGCACTGGTGGTCGCCATGTACCTCGAAGGTGGCATCCGTGCGTGCGAGATCGGCAGCGTGATGTTCGGCCGCGACGACGGCGCGGGCGGCTTCGAAGCGTCGGAGCACGAACTCGTCCGCATCGCGCTGCCGCGGCGCCGCTACACGCAGAGCCACATCGACTTCGTGATCGAGCTCATGGGCACCGTGGCATCGCGCCGCGACGATCTGAAGGGGCTCGTGATGACGGAGCGTCCGCCGCTCCTGCCGCACTTCACAGCCCGCTTCGCTGCCGTCGACGACTGGGTCGACTCGCTCTACGGGTAGTCCGCTACCGTGTGCCCGTGCGCACGCGAGGACGGGACGAGTAGGCTGGGGCGCGTGAAGCGCATCAGCACTCTGCTCTCGATCGGGCTCCTCGCGGCGCTCGTGATCACGCCGCCCGTCGTCGCGGCCGACGAGGTGTGGGGGCCGCCGCAGCGCGGTGTTCGGTTGCAGCTCGCGCTCTCGAAGGCGAAGGCCGGCCAGGGCGACACGGTCGAGGTCACGCTGCGCTTCCAGCGGCATAAGGACTCGACCGACGACGCGATCACACGCTTCCCCGAGCCGACGTATCGACTCCAGTCACGCGCTCGCCTGCGCCTGCGCGCTGAGGGACAGAAGAGGGTCTGGGACATCCCGTTCCGCGGCCTCGGTGGCCCTTCGCCGGACAACACCGTCCGCACGTTGCCGATCGATGGCGCGATCCCGGAGATGACGCGGAAGCTCGCACTTGTGCCGCTCGGTCGTGAGCTCGAACTGCCGCCCGGGGTCTACGCCGTCTGGGCCGAGCTCGACCTGACTGGTCTCCGTCCCAAGGGCAGTCGCGTCAAGGGCGAGCTGTATCGCGAGAAGTTGGTGTCGCAGAGCATCGTTCTTCCCGTCGAGGCCGGGAAGACGGAGCGCGCCCCTGTGCGCGTCGCGCGGTGGATGCGGCTCGGCCCAGAGACGGACGACGGGCTCACGGAGTACATGGCCGGCGCGCTCGAGACCGTCGAGGTGGCGCTGCGTCCGGGTCTCCAGGTCACCGCCGAGTGGTCGCTGTGCATCTTGAGCGGGGACGGCAGTCTGCAGAGCAAGAGCACCACGTTCACGGGAGCGGAGGAGGGTGATCCGATCACGATCTACCCGCGCGACTCGGACCAGCTCTCTGACACGGTCGAGCGTTGGATTCGTCTCGACGTCGTCCAGCGCGGGCGGGGCAGTGCGCGGCCGCACGAGAACGCCGGTACGCGGCCGCTGATCACGCGCTGGTACCGCTTCGGCGGGGACGTTCCGACCAAGGCGCCGAGCGAGGCCGCCGTGAACGAGATCGCGACCGCGTGGCACCTGGCGATGTGGGCGCTCGAGCGGCAGGGTCTCGAGTCGAACCCGCGTGGCAACGACGAACTGCTCGCGATGGATGCCGCCATCCGCGAGTCGAAGCCGCTGCATGCCTACCGGTTGCGCGACCTGCCGCGGGCCGAGGGCCACACGGCGCTGCGGGTTGCGGAGCCGGCGACGTACGGCCAGGGGGCGAAGCGCACGCTGATCGTGGATGCGCTGGGGCGGATCTTCGTCGCGGACCTCGGGGGGAAGCCCGTCCCGACGCCGCTGGATCTGAGGGAGGCGCCCTGGGCGCCGCTTCGTTGATGGGCGCAGGGCGTTAGCCCTCGACCGATGGCCGTCCGCATCACGTGCGTCGCTCGCGGAGCGCCAGAGGGCCCGCCATAACCGAGCGACCCCCGCGGGCAGGGCGGATCAGGAGATCCGCCCGTACGGGGCGACGGAGTTCCGGAACCGCTCGACTGGGCATACGGCCCGAACGGCGCCGTGGACTCCCGATACCGTCCGACTAGCCGGAAGTTCCAGAGCCTGGCGCAACGTAACTCTCTGTGAATGAAGAGGATGCGGCTCGCGCCGCGAATCACCGGCTGGCTACAGGGTGACGCCGAGCAGGTCGAGGGCGCGTTGCTGCAGCGAGTTGGGGCGCGTG
>JAJFFG010000032.1 GCA_021776825.1 Planctomycetota bacterium | reverse complement strand
CGCGTCGGATCGACCTGGTTCGCGTGCACGACTAGGTCACGGCGATTGCGTAGCCCGTCGTAGGTGGGCGCGCGTCGGGGGCAGGTGGCAATCGCCGCGCCCTAGTTGTTTCTGGTCGGCTCCGCGGGTGCGAGAGCTCTCTCGCGAGAGCCACCGTGTTGCCCGCACCCTTGCGTGGCCTCATTCCCCGCGTCACGGATCTTGCGCTGACGCGCAACCTCCCCGCCCCGGGGTCACGGCGATTGCCGGCGCCTCGTAGTTGGGTGCGCGTCGCGAGATGCGGCAAGCGCCGCGCCCTAGTTGTTCCTGGTCGGCTCCGCGGGTGCGAGGGCTCTCCCTCGAGAGCCACCGTGTTGCCCGCACCCTTGCGTGGCCTCATTCCCCGCGTCACGCTGCTTGCGCTCGGGCGCAACCAGCGCGCCCCGGGTGGGGAACCGGACCCTCTGGGTCGCCTCCGATCCAACGGGTCCACTTTGGCAACGACGCCGTAGGGGAGGACCCCCTGGTCCGCCCCGCCCGCGGGTGACGCTCGCGCGTGGCGGGTCCGACGGCGCACGGCGCGCGACCCTCGGGGTGCGAACGGCCATCGGTCGAGGGCGGTGCTTCCGCTCGTTGCCGCATCCCGTCGCCAGTCCCGATCCGCTTTCCGGCGCACGCCACCTCAATCGGGTCGTACGGGCGGATCTCCTGATCCGCCCTGCCCGCTGGGGATGCTCGCGCGTGGCGGGTCCGATGGCGCACTGCGAACGGTTCCCGTCATGCGAACGGCCATCGGTCGATTGCGTCATGGCCGGGCAACCGGGATCACCGTCACTCGTGCGCATCACCGTCATCGCCGCCGTGCGCCAGCCACGATCGTCGCCCGCGCGATCCGTCGTCGGCGCGGGTGGGTCAGGAGACCCACCCCTACGACGCCGTTGACAATGCGGATCCCACCGTACGGGCGGATCTCCTGATCCGCCCCGCCCGCTAGGCCGCGCCCGGCCGCGTCCGGTCGATGGCGGTCGATGGCGGCCGATGGCGCTCAGCGTGCCCTGCCGGTGATGCGGGCGGCCAGGGGTCGAGGCCGTCCACGCCGATCCACCGTGCGCCCCCCGGGGTCATCGAGCCGCGACGAGGATCGCCGGTCGCCGTCCGATCCGACCAGCTCGTTCGCCACCGCCCATCACCGTGATCGCGCGCACCACGCATGTCGGCGGGGCGGATCAGGAGATCCGCCCGTACGGTGACCTGGGGACAGCACGCTCTCCTCTCACCGCGACGCCGCACTCACCCCCCGCGGGTCCCCTCGTCGGGCTCCAGGCTCACGCCGAGCCCCAACGTCAACCGGTTGGCGAACGCGAAGTACCCCACCACGAGGTTCAGATGGAGGATCTGCGCGTCATCCAACCCGACATCGCGCAGAGCCACCACGTCGGCTTCGATCATCTGAGCCGGCACGTCGTTCAGCTTCAACGCGTAGACGACCATCGCCCGCTCGCGTGAGCTGAGGCCGGCCGGCCGCCAATCCGAGGCCACGCGCTCGGCCAAGTCGGCGCCCCGCTCGGCGGGGACCAGGCGTGGGTTGTCCGGGAGCAGACGGGCCAGACCGGCCCGGTGGTGCTCCACTCAATGGCGTCGGCGAGGCACGCCGCTTGCTCTCCATCTGGTTGAACACTGATCCAGGCGACTCGCATCGAGGCAGGATACGCCGCTGCTCCCCCTCGAAGCGTGTCGGGAGAACTGAACATGTCGCGCACGATCGTCACGCTCGCCGCCCTCGCCGCCGCGTTCACCGCCGTTCTCGGGACCTCCGAGGCGCACGAACCCACGGCGAGCGCCTCACTCGTTCTCGTCGACGGCCAGACCAACGTCTTCGGCGCGGGACACAGCGTCGTCCCGGCCCCCCTTGGCGGTCCGGGCCTGCGCCCGATCTCGTTCGCGGTGACCGAGGGCTCGGTCCTGACGTTCCCACTCGTCACCGGCGAGGTCGCCGCCGCCAGTTTCGCGAAGTCGACCGGTCCCGATGGCGGCGTCGCCGGCGACGAGTTCGGCGGTACGAACCTCGACTCGGTCGAGGGCATCTCCGGCATCGTGCACAGCGATCGCAACCTGTTCCTGATGGGCGTGTTCACGGGCGACGCCGAGCCGACGAACCCCGCCCCCGAGCGCCTCGTGTTCACCAACGCCGACGACTTCGTGTCTCTCTCCGCCGACCTGCACCAGTCGTTCTTCATCGGTGACGGCCTGACCGGCCGCGGCCGCGGCGAGTTCCAGCGCTTCGTCGTCCCCGCTGGCGCAACCAAGCTCTGGCTCGGCTTCGCCGACGGCTTCGACTTCCGCGGCGACGTCGGGTCGTTCAGCGACAACTCCGGCCAACTGCGCGTCTCGATCCAGCCGTTCGAAGAGGCCCCGACGCAGCTGACGACGCTGGCCATCACCGGCCTCAAGGCCAAGGTGCGCTTCGACAAGCCCGAGAAGGACACCATCGCGCTCAAGGCCGAGATGGACCTGCCCGAGAGCTTCGACGTGCAGGACAAGTCGCTCGACATCGACATCGGCGGCGTGCACTCGCACTTCGAGTTCGACGCTCGCGGCAAGGCCTCGTCCGACGCCGGCACCGCGAAGCTCAAGGTCCACCGCAAGACGCGCACGTGGCGCCTGACGCTCAAGCTCAAGCGCGGTCAGTTCGCGGCCTCACTCCGCGACGAGGGTCTCACCAACGAGACGCTGCGCCGCGTCGACCGCCGTGTTCGCGCGCTCCTCACCATGGACGGCGAGACCTTCCTCGGTGTGACGAGCGGCCGCTACACGAGCCGTCGCGACAAGACCGGCCGGCTGCAGTAGGACAGCGCCCGCGTTTCCGCGGGCGAGCCCGTTCGCTCGGGCGTCCAACCTCCCGATGCGTCCGACTCCGCGACCTTCAGCGGAGTAGGATGATCACGGCGCCCGGGACCGGTTCGCGCTCGTCGGCGCCCTCCTCCCCGCCGCGCGGGAGGGGCGAGGATGAAGCACAGCGCGCCGCAGAAGTCCGCCGCGGACCGGAAGCCCCGAATCAGCGCGTGGGTCGCCGTGGTGTTCGGCATCGTGACCCCAGCGCTCGCTGTGGCGGTCGAGGCGACGAACGGCATGTGGGGCGACTCGTTCTTCGATCCGATCCCGACACCGCTCCACGGGGCGGCGATCCTTCTCGTACCGCTGACCATCACGCTGTTCCTGGTGGCAGCGCGGCGCGACGTGGAAGCTCCGGGCCTCGTGCGCGGTCCCCTCTGGGGCGCGGCGATCGGCGTTGCGGGCTGGTACGCGCTGATCTTCACGCCGTTCATCCCGCTCTCGCTGGGCGCGCTCATCCTGTACGGCGCCGGGCTCCTGCCGCTCTCGCCTATCACGTCGTTCGTCGTGCTCGTGAAGGCGCGCCCAGAGAAGGGACGTCGACGCGGCGCGCTCTGGGGCGCGCTCGCGGCCCTCGGCCTGCTGTCGCTCGCCGACCTGCCGCAGGTGATGAGTCACGTACTGCTGGCGCGCGCCGGGTCGCGCGACGTATCCGTCGCAACTCCGGCGCTGCGGACCCTCCGCGAGAACGTCCCGGACTCGACGATCCTCGCCGCGGTCTCGCGGCCGATGTCGATGATGAGCCCCGTCGGTGCCGTGGTGCGGCTCGGCTGGGAGCGACAGTCCGCGCAGGCGCGGGTGACCGCGTGGCGCGCCACGGGGCAGGTCCCGCCACCGCAGTGGCGCGGCTTCCTCGGCTGGCAGGGCAACCGGCGGGAGTTTGCAACCGAAGCCCAGGAGTTGGGCGGCGAGGTCGTCGGAAGCAGGGTCGCCGACCTCTGCATGTCGTCGTCGCGGCTCTCGGCAGACGTCGACGCGCAAGCGGGCATCGCCGACATCTGGTGGGAGATGCGCTTCCGCAACGACTCCGCGTGGGAGCCGGACGAGGCCGAGGCGCGGGGGCTCGTTCAGCTCCCCCCCGGGGCGGTCGTGGCCGACGCGTCGCTCTGGGTCGACGGCACGGAGCGGCGCGCCGTGATCACGTCCCGTGGGAAGGCGCAGGAGGCGTACCGGCAGGTGGTGGTCGTGGAGCGGCGCGACCCGCTCCTCGTCACAACCTCCGGACCCGACCAGGTGCAGGTGCAGTGCTTCCCCGTTCCCGGCAAGGGCGGCACCATGCGGATCGCGCTGCGCATCGCCGCGCGCGTCCTCCCGACGCCCCACGGCCCGCGGCTCGAGCTGCCGTACTTCGTGGAGCGGAACTTCGCTCTCTGCGATGGCGGAGAGCACGAGCAGGAGATCCGGGGGCTCGACGACAACGTCCCGACGGCCGTCGCACTCGATGCGGCGCGACTGGATGTGCCCAGCGCTCTGGCGGAAGGCCTCCCGGTGGAGTCGCGCCCGTCGTGGAGCGTCGACCCGTTCGACGCGGAGCGTGAGCTCGCCACGACGCACGTGGCCCACACGGTGATTCCGCCGGCCGGCATCGTCCTGGTCGTCGATGCCTCGGGCGCCACGGCCGAGGCGAAGGATGCCGTCGCCGCGGCCCTCGCGGCGATCCCGGACGGGACGCCGACGATGGTGATCGGCGCCTCGGACCACGTCGTCGACGCGACGCCCGGACTCGTCCCACTGGACGACGCAACGCGGGCCTCCGTCGTTGCCGCACTCGACGCGCTCCCGTGGATGGGCGGCATCGACGCCGTCGACGCGCTCGCCCGGGCCTCCACGCACGCGCAGCCGCACCCAGGAGCCCGCATCCTCTGGCTCCACGGCCCGCAGGCGATGCGGAGCCGCGACGTCGGCGCCGAGCTACTCCCGGAGATGAATGGCGGGCGATTCGTCCATGCGCTCCGGATCGCCGCGGGCGTGAACCGCGTCGCGACGGACCTCCGTGGCCGCTCGGCGCTCAGCGAGCCGTGGGCGCCGGGCGACACGCCCGCGGCGCGCGCCGATGCGCTGCTGACGACCTGGTTCGGCACCTCGCCCGCGCCACGGCTCCACATCGGCTCCGTCCGCGCCGGGGCGCAGGTCGTCGAGCGCGTCCCCTGCACGCTGCCGCACGCCCTCGCGGCGCTCTGGGCCCACCAGGAGGTCGCGTCGCTGCGCATGCCGGTCGGCCACGCGACCGCGCTGGCGTCGCAGTACCGCATCGTGACGCCGCTCACCGGCGCCGTCGTGCTCGAAACCGACGAGGACTACGAGCGGGCGGGACTCTCGGCCGACGGCCGTGGCGCGCCCTCAGTGCCCGAACCGGCGGAGTGGGCGATCGTGGTGCTCGTCGCCGGGGCGCTACTGGTCGCGTGGAAACGACGCGCGTGGAAGCGACGCCTGCGGAGCGCCGTCGCGTGAGCCGACGCGTCGCTCCGTGGAGGATCGCGGTCCACGTGCTCGCGCTGTGGCCGATCGCGCTCTGGTACGTCCACCGGCTGACGGTCGGCGGCGGGGAGCCCTGGGGACTCCTCGCCGCGGCCGCTGCGGTGGTTCTGCTGATGCGGAGACCGGCGACGCAGCCCTCCGGTCCGGTTCGACTCGGGCTCCCCACCGCGCTGCTCGCGGCGTTCGTCGTGGCGATCGCCCTCCTGGCGCCACTCATCGCGGCCGCGGTCGGAGTGCTCTCACTCGTCTCGCTCCTCGGCGAGGTCCGCCACGGGCGCCGCTTCGACCCCGCGGTCTGCGGCCTCACGCTCCTGGCGCTGCCGGACATCTCGACGCTGCAGATGTTCGTCGGCTGGCCGTTCCGCGTGGGCGTCGCTGCGGTCGACGTCGCGTTCCTGCGGCTCGCTGGGATCGACGCAGCACGAGACGGCACGCTGCTCGTACTCGACGGCAGCGCCGTCGCGATCGACGCTCCGTGCAGTGGCGTCTGGATGGGCTGGGGGGCGCTCCTCGTCTGGCTCGTCCTGGCCGGCGTCGAACGCCTGGGCCCGCGGTCCACGTTGCTCGGCGTGGCGCTCCTCGCTCCCATCGTGTTCCTGGCGAATGCGATGCGCTCGCTGTCGCTGGCCCTCGCCGAGACCCGCCTCGATCTGCCCTCGTGGAGCCACGCGGGGCTCGGCGTCATCGTCTTCGCGCTCGTCGCCGGCGTCGTCATCGTGCTCGCCGAGCGGCTCGCGGCGCGAGAGAGGAGGGCCGCATGCGTGGCGCCGCTCTCCATCTGATCCTCTGTGTGATCGCTGCGGCCACGCCGCTCGTGACGTCGAACATCCCGACGGACCCCGCCCGTGCCACCGCCCGTGCCACCGCCCGTACCACCGCCCGTGCCACCGCCCGTGCCACCGCACAGGACGACGCGTTCCCCGGTTGGCCCACCACGTTCGAGGGGCGCCCGCTGCGGGAGCTCCCCGCCGTCGCGGACGACGAGCGCTTCGTCGCCGACACCGGAGGCCGCATCGCGCGCTTCACCGACGGCGAGCAGGAGATCCTCGTTCGCTGGTCTGCGACGCCGACGCGTCACCTCCATCCGTCCGCCGTCTGCTACGAGGCCGTCGGGTGGACCGTGACCCCCGCCCCCCGACGTACCGACCCGTCCGGCCAGGGATGGACCACGCACACGATGGAGCGCGACGGAGAGCGCCGCACCGTCCGCGAGTGCGTCATCGACGCCACCGGCGCCTCGTGGCCTGATCCGATCGACTGGTACTGGGCGTCGTTGCTCGGCCGGACCGAGGGGCCCGCGTTCGCGTACACCGTCGTCACGCTCGACGACGCGCGGCCTCGCTAGTTCGCAGATGACACGTCGCCGCGAACTCCGAGGGTCACGTGCCGCACCCTCCGCCGTCTCGGAGGAACTCCATCGCTCCCGGGAGCGCGAAGATCGAGTTCAGGAACGTCGCGCGAACGTCCAACTCTTCTCCACCCTCGGGCGGACGACCCTCCCTCAAGACGAGCGTGCCGGTTCGGCGCACCCAGGCCATCACGCGCTGAACCCATCGCCGGTAATCGTGTGAGACCTTCGCCATCGACTCGGCCTGCGAGCCAATGTTGCCCGAGTGGATCCGCCCGTCGGACGTCCGAGAAGATCGCTCCCAGAAGAGCGCTGCGGTCCGATGCCGGTCGACGATCCCCTCGTTCGGTCGTGGCTGGAGTTCGTCCCAGCGGAGGGTGTCGAGCGCGCGCCATCCGGGCTCACCAGGTCGAAGCGCACGCGGTCGGTCGGTGATGAACTCGACGGTCCCGAGCCCGCCGTTCAAGATGCCGACGTACCGCCACTCAGGCAGTCCCTCCGCGAGCTCCGCGGGGGTGAGCAGCAGTGGCGCATCGAGCGGCATCGCACACCACGGAAAGACACGGACGTCGGCGGTCGCGGCAAGATGCTCAAGCAACAGTCGATCGTCAGACTCGGTCGCGAAGAAGTGAACGGCGGCTACCACGGAGTCGCTACTCCTCGGGACGCACGTCAAGGCGATCGAGTCGCCAGGAGCCGTCGGACGTCGACTCGGCCTCGACCTCGATCACCGCACGCGACTTCTCGAACAACCCAGGGAAGGAGACCTCGATGCGGCGGCGACCGTCGTCGGTGCGACCGAGCGGCGCCGTGTTTGCCCACGTCGGCAGCGTCTGTGCGAACGCGCCGAACCGTTCACGGATCGCGTCGAGCTTCGCCTGGAACGCCGCGACGTCGAGGCGGTGCTGCGCGTCCTTCGTCATCAGCTCGCGCGCCACATCGAGACGGCCCCCGTCAGCGGCCTTCAGGAGCAGACCGGTGAGCTGTTGGATGCCCCGCGTATCGCTCTCGAGGATCTCCATCCGATCGAGCCGATCGTCGACGCCGACGTCCTCGTCAAGCGGTGCGACGTGGCCCCACGCGGCCATGTTGCGACTGATCACCCAGCCGATGCCGATCGCGACCACGAGCAGTCCAGCCAGAACGAGGCTGACCGCCGTGAGGCGGTGCATTCCCCCGCGGCGAGGCTGACGGTTGGAGTCAGTCGGCATCGTCGCTCGCTCTCGGAAACGGGGCGTCGCGCCCCCGGGAGGAAGCGCGGGACGAGTCGCGG
Source organism: Planctomycetota bacterium (assembly GCA_021776825.1). Classification (GTDB taxonomy): domain Bacteria; phylum Planctomycetota; class JAJSAM01; order JAJSAM01; family JAJVHW01; genus JAJFFG01. The sequence goes on along the minus strand of JAJFFG010000032.1, from coordinate 17,199 downwards.
CGCAGAGGACGCGTCATTCGGCACGGCGTCAGGTTCGAACGCCGCCCGCGGCTAGAACGCGCGGATGGCGAACGCACGCCACTCCTTGTCGAGGTCCTCGATGCCCTTCCCGAAGATCTCCTCCACAGCCTTCTCCTGGTCGACCTTCGGCTCGTCGCGGATGCGTTTCAGGAACGTGATGAACGGGTCGCGGTACTTCTCCATCAGGAAGGTCACCACGGCCCAGGCCTTCACGCTGTCGTGCAGCTTCAGCGTCGAGAGCGGGGTGAGCATGATCGTGCGCAACTCGGTGTCGGCCTTCGCCTTGACCATCGCATGCAGGAACTCGCGCCACTGCTCACTGACGGTCCAGTCCTTGTCGCCGCCGACCACTTCCTGATCGTTGCCGTACTCCCCGATGGTCTCCTTGGCGAGACAGCTCGTGCGCGTCGTGTTCTGGACGCGGACGGTGTAGTAGTACGCGAGCCCCTCGTCGAGCCACGCCACGGGTCGCGACTTCCACACCGCCTGTGAGATGAAGTGCGCGGCGTGGTGCAGGAGCGGGTCGCGCGTATCGACGTCCTCGGCCGTCTCGACGCGGAAGACGCCGCCGCGACGCGTGATGTAGCTGCGCGAGGTGGACGAGCCCTTGGTCCACTCCTTGTCGGCGGAGTTCGAGAACTCGTCCACCCACTTGTCCCACGGGCCCTTCGTGCTGACGACAACCAGGTCGTACTTCTCGCCGCCGAAGACGTCCGTGAGCGGGTCGATCCCGACGTCCGCGAGGAAGTACGCGTACAGCGTCTCGAGGCCCTTGATGGTCTCGGGGATCGCGTCCTTCGACGCGTCGTCGAACACGCGGAAGTGCGGCGACTCCATCTTGCTCAGCGCGACGCCGAGGCCCTTGTCGTACTCGGTCGCCTCCGTGATCCACTCGCCGCCGATCGCCTTGTTGACGGCCTCGACCTGCTTCGGCGTGAGCCACAGCTTGCCGAGCTTCACGTGGCCCATCGACTTGCGCGCATCGGCCTGGTCGGGATCCATCAGAAGCGCGCGCTCGAACGCCTTCTGCGCCTGATCGCCATAGCCCTTAGTCAGACACGCCTTGCCGAGCTGCGCGTACTTCGCCGCGACGAACGCATCGACCTTCTTGCGCGACTCCCGCCACTTCTTGACCTTGCCGTCGAACGTCTTCTGCGACTCCTTCGCGTTCTTCATGTTCTGCGGCTTGACCTTGGCCGCCGCGTCGGCGTCGAGCACCCACTCCTTCTTCTTCTTCACGTACCCGAGGTAGTCCCGGGCGTCTTTGTGGTTCGGATTGAAGAAGAGCGCGCGCGTGGCGGCCTCCTTCGCGAACTGGAAGAGGTTCTTCTTGCGAGCGTCGTTCGAGACCGACCAGAGCTTGCCGGCGACGTTCTTCCCCATCTTCTTGAACTCGCCTTCGAAGAAGGTGAGTCCGGCGTCGGCAGCGTGGGCGACCGGGGTGGTCGGCGCCGGCGACGCGTAGGAGAACGTCAGGCTGAGCAGGCCGGCCGCGGCGAGGAGTCCGAGGCGTGTGCGCATGGGGGCATCCTACGTCAACGACGGTGCCCGCGTCGCGCGACTCAGTCGACGACGGGCCGAAGCGTACATGTCTCGAAGACCCACCCCGCGCCGTCGCGATAGTGGTAGCGAGCCACGACATCGGCCCTTCGGTGCTCGAACTGCGCGCGGAACCGCACTCGTGCGAGATGCAGCCCCCCGGCCCCGCCCCAGCGCGCGACCTCCACCGCCGCCAGGTCGGGCGCGGCGAGCGCCCCGAATGGCCCGTGCGACACAGGCTGGCTGAAGGAGCCGGTGACGACGCTGACGGCGATCGCATCCGATTGGGACGTGCCCCGGCCCCACGCATCCAGGTCGGCGGCGAGCCGCAGGACCTCGTTCTTCAAGGGGATCCGCTTCGCGTTCAGCGCAGGCGTCTGCGGGCGCCGCGGAAACCGCCGGTCGAACCGAGCCTGAAGCCGGAGATGCAACCACCACGCGGTCGCGCACAACGCCAGCAGGAAGACGAACGTCACGGCCCACGTCAGGGGCTGTGTCCGCCAGCGCCTCGCGGGCTCCTTCGCCATCCGTGAAGTCTCGCCGACCCCGACGCGTTCGGACAGCGACGGGCCGTCGGACAGACAACCGACACCCGTCAGCGCGGTAGCAGCCGCAGCTCGAGGGAGTCGAAGAGCCACGCACGGCTGGCGAGGTAGAGGAAGCGCCCGCGAGCCTCGGCCGTATGGTTCGGCGACGTCACGAGGAAGTGGAGGTCGGCGACGAGGCGGCCCCGTTCACCGGGCGAGATCGTGAGTTCGACCTCGTCCGGGTCGACTCTCCGGAGTTTGCCGAGCGTGCCGTGGAGCGGCGATCCGTCCGCAGCGAACGCCCGGATCTCGAATGCCGACGGTACGTACTCGCGGCGGCTCAGCGCTGCGAGCCGCCCCTCCAATCGCCGGACCTGCGCGCGTAGATCGAGCCATCGCGCGAGCTCCTCGTTCGCCTCGAGTCGATTGCCGAAGCGAGCCACGATCGCGCCGTCGTGCTCGGTGAGCCGGTGTTCGATCTTCGCGAGGATGTCCTCCTTCCAGCCCGCCAACGCCGCCGCGTGTCGTTCCGCCTGGGCCGCGGCGCTCGCGCGCTCGCCGCGATGCCGCGCGAGGCGGCCGTCGAGACGCCCCATCCACCAGAGCGTCGCGCCGCAGCAGGCGATCACGGCGAGGCCAGCGATCACCCAGGTGATCGGGCGCGTTCGGCGGGACCGAACATCCTTGGCCGGGGCGAGACCGAGCATGCTGGCAGTCTACGATCCCTCGCCGTTCGACCCGGTTTCCGGCAGATTCGAGCGGTTGGGGCCGGACGGTCCCGCTGGAGCCCAGCATGACCACCGAAGTACGCGATCCGACGACCACCGATGACGCCGCCCCCGCAGGGGAGCCCGCGCCTCCCACGGAGACGCCGTTCGAACTGACCAACAAGGTCCGGCTCGTCACCGCGACGTCGCTCTTCGACGGCCACGATGCGTCGATCAACATCATGCGCCGCATCGCGCAGTCGTGCGGTGCGGAGGTGATCCACCTCGGGCACAACCGGTCGGTGGTCGAGATTGTCGATGCCGCGATCGACGAGGACGCGCAGGGCGTCGCCGTGACGTCCTACCAGGGCGGCCACATGGAGTACTTCAAGTACATGCACGACCTGCTCGCCGAGCGGGGCTGCGGGCACGTGAAGATCTTCGGCGGCGGCGGCGGCGTGATCCTCCCGGAAGAGATCGCGGAGCTGCACGAGTACGGCATCGGTCGCATCTACTCGCCGGACGACGGCCGCGAGATGGGCCTGAAGGGCATGATCCAGGACATGCTCTCTCGCTGCGACGCGCGCAACGGCGGCGCGGTTGACGTGGCCGCGCTCGCGACCGACGACCACCGCGCGGTGGCCGTGGCGATCAGCGAGGCGGAGCACGATCCGGGCAGCATGCGGCCGCGTCTCGACGACGCGCTCGCGAGCCGCACGCGCGCACCCGTGCTCGGCATCACCGGCACTGGCGGGGCCGGCAAGTCGTCGCTCATCGACGAGCTGGTGCGCCGTTTTGTCGCCGACTTCGACCAGAAGACCCTCGCAATCCTGTCCGTCGATCCGTCGCGCCGCAAGACTGGCGGCGCCTTGCTCGGCGACCGCATCCGCATGAACGCGATCAGCGAGCAGCCGCGCATCTTCATGCGCTCGCTCGCAACGCGTCAGGCCAACCTCGCGCTGGCCGGCTGCATCCGCGAGGCGCTCGACGTGCTGCAGTGCGCGGGCTTCGACCTGATCATCCTCGAGACCTCCGGCATCGGTCAGTCCGACACCGAGATCGTCGACTTCGCCGACGTCGCGATGTACGTGATGACACCCGAGTACGGCGCGGCCACGCAGCTCGAGAAGATCGACATGCTCGACTTCGCGGATCTGGTGGCGATCAACAAGTTCGACCGCCGCGGCGCCAAGGACGCGCTGCGCGACGTGAAGAAGCAGTACCGCAGGAACCGCGAGCTGTTCCACGCGCCGGACGAGGACATCCCCGTCCACGGCACGATGGCGTCGCAGTTCAACGATCCCGGCACGAACGGGCTCTACAAGGCGCTGATCGCGACCGTCGCGGCGAAGACCGGCGCGGCTCTCGAGTCGACGAGCGAGCTCGAGGTCGGCCTCCCGGACAAGCAGCACGTCATCCCGCCGAAGCGCACGCGCTACCTCGAGGAGATCGCCGAGAACAACCGCGCGTACGACCGCTGGGCCGCCGACCAGGCCGCGATCGCGCGACGCCTGTTCCAGATCGACGGAGCACTCGACGAGCTGCACATGGCCGACGCCGACACGAGCGCGCTCGAGACGGCACGCGACGCACTGACCGAGAAGCTCGACCGCGAGTGCAAGAAGGCGCTCGACGGCTGGGACGAGATGGTCGCGCGCTACAGCAATGAGTACTTCACGTTCCGAGTGCGCAACCGCGAGATCCGCGTGAAGCAGCGCTGGGAGTCGCTCTCGCATCTCGAGATCCCGAAGGTTGCCGTGCCGCGCTTCACGGACTGGGGCGAGCGGCTGCGCTGGCTCCTGACCGAGAACGTCCCGGGTTCGTTCCCGTTCGCGGCCGGAGTGTTTCCGTTCAAGCGCGAGGGCGAGGACCCGACGCGCATGTTCGCGGGCGAGGGCGGACCGGAGCGCACGAACCGGCGCTTCCACTACGTCTCGCACGGCCAGCCGGCGAAGCGTCTCTCGACCGCGTTCGACTCGGTCACGCTCTACGGCGAGGACCCGGCGCGGCGGCCCGACATCTACGGCAAGATCGGCAACGCGGGCGTGTCGATCTGCTCACTCGACGACGCGAAGAAGCTCTACAGCGGCTTCGATCTCTGCGATCCGCGCACGTCGGTCTCGATGACGATCAACGGGCCGGCACCGATGCTGCTCGCGTTCTTCCTGAACGCGGCGATCGATCAGCAGTGCGAGTTGCACGTGCGCGAGAACGGGTTGGCCGAAGAGACGGAGCGGCGCATCGAGGCGTACTTCACGAAGCTCGGGCTGCCGCGTCCGAGTTACGCGGGCGACCTGCCCGAGGGCAACGACGGGCTGGGCCTGATGCTGCTCGGCGTCACCGGCGATCAAGTCCTCGACGCCGACGTCTATGCGGAGTGCCGCGCGCGCGCTCTGAAGGCGGTGCGCGGAACCGTGCAGGCGGACATCCTCAAGGAGGATCAGGCGCAGAACACGTGCATCTTCTCGACCGAGTTCGCGCTGCGGATGATGGGCGACATCCAGTCGCACTTCATCGATCACGGGGTGCGCAACTTCTACTCCGTATCGATCAGCGGCTACCACATCGCGGAGGCCGGGGCGAACCCGATCACGCAGCTCGCACTGACGCTCTCGAACGGGTTCACGTACGTCGAGTACTACATCGCGCGCGGCATGGACGTGGACGCGTTCGCGCCGAACCTGTCGTACTTCTTCTCGAACGGTCTCGACCCGGAGTACGCGGTGATCGGCCGCGTCGCGCGGCGCATCTGGGCGAAGGCGATGAAGCTCCGCTACGGCGCGAACGAGCGCAGTCAGAAGCTCAAGTACCACATCCAGACGAGCGGCCGTTCGCTGCACGCGCAGGAGATCTCGTTCAACGACATCCGCACGACGCTGCAGGCGCTGTACGCGATCTACGACAACTGCCAGAGTCTGCACACGAACGCGTACGACGAGGCCATCACAACCCCGACCGAGGAGTCGGTCCGGCGCGCCATCGCGATCCAGCTGATCATCAATCGCGAGCTCGGCGAGGCGAAGAACGAGAACCCGCTGCAGGGCAGTTTCCTGATCGAGGAGCTCTCGGATCTCGTCGAGGAGGCCGTCTACGCGGAGTTCGAGCGGATCAGCGAGCGCGGCGGTGTGCTCGGCGCGATGGAGACGATGTACCAGCGGGGCAAGATCCAAGAGGAGTCGCTCTACTACGAGCAGCAGAAGAACTCCGGCGAGATGCCGATCATCGGCGTGAACACCTACCTCGGTGCGGACGGCTCCCCCATCCAGAAGCCGCGCGACGTGATGCGTTCGACAGAGCAGGAGAAGGAGGATCAGATCGCCTCCCTCGCTGCACTCCAGGCGCGCAACGCCGAGAAGACGCCGGCGGCGCTGGTGGCCCTGCGCGAGGCGGCGCTGGCTGGGGGGAACGTGTTCGCGGAGCTGATGGAGACGGCGAAGGTCGCGAGTCTGGGGCAGATCAGCGGAGCGCTGTACGGCGTGGGTGGGCAGTACCGCCGGAACATGTGAGGTTGCACGGCGCGTGCGATGCGCACCCGCCGCGCCACCTCGTGTTTCTGGTCGGCTCCGCGGCTGCGTCACCTCTCACGCGAGAGCCGCCCCCTCGGTCGCAGCCTTGCGTGGCCTCATTCCCCGCGTCACGGCGCTTGCGCTGACGCGCAACCGCCGCGCCCCTGGTGAGGATTCGGTCCGGCTTCGCCCCCGCCGACCCCTCGCGCGCACCTTGTCAACGGCGCCGTAAGGGCGGACCCCCTGGTCCGCCCCGCCCGCTGCGGTGCGCTCGGGCTGGGCGGGTTCGATGGCGCACTGCGGACGACTCGCGCGATGCGGACGGCCATCGGTCGACGGCACCGCAACCGCCGCGCCCCGGGTGGAGATCCGGACCGTGATCGCCTCCTCCGCCCCACGGGCCTCGCCGCGTCGATGACGCCGTACGGGCGGATCTCCTGATCCGCCCCGCCCGCTGGGGTCCGCTCGTTCGTTGGGGTCCGCTGGCGCTCGTCGATCCATGCCGATCACGCGGACGGCAATCGGTCGGCGGTATTGCCTCCCCGTGTTCGATCGGTCCGCGGAGGCCTGATCGTCATCGACCGGTTCCCGTCCGCGTCGCCGGTGTCGGTCGCCAACCACCGTGATCGACCGCGCCACCCGCGTCGGCGGGGTGGAGCAGGGGCTCCACCCCTACGGCGTCCTCCGGCTGCCGCGCGACCGGGGGTGCGCGAACCAACGCCCTCGGCGCGGCGGATCAGGAGATCCGCCCTGTGCCGACTCCAGCGGGTTGCGGCCGCCGGTACCCTGTGCGAGGGAGGCAGACGATGAAGAAGGTCCTCATGGGTGCGTTGGTGATCTCGCTGGGCGCGAACGCGTGGCTCGTGACGCGGCCAGCGCCCGTGACCGCGCCGGAGACCGTCTCGCGTCCTGTGCCGGAGATCGCGAAGGAGGAGCCAGAGCCCTCGACACGCGAGATGGAGAGCGCGCTGCGGACGATGGCCGAAGCGCAACGGGACCTCCAAGACGCGAACTCGCGCCTCAAAGTCGAGCTCGACGACGCCCGCGCTCTCGCCGCGGACGCCGAGTCGCTCGACATCATGGCGTGGCTCCTCTACTCCGACAAACCGCTCGCGTGGAAGGCGCAGAAGATCCTCGCCATCGACGACGAGAAGGAGCGGTCGATGGCCGCATGGAAGCTTGGCCGGGCGCTCGCCGAGGACCCAGGTGCGGGCGCGATGCTGCTCGAGGCTCTGAAGGGTGCCGAGGACCCCGACGTGATCGACGTGCTGCGTCAGGCGCTCCGCGCCGGTGCAGCGGGCAAGGCGCCGGACGACGTGCGACGGCAGTTCGTCGAGCTCATGCGGAGTGCTCCCTCCCCCGCCGTTCGGGCCGCTGCGGTGCGCGGCGTGTTCATGAACCAGGGCTTCCGCGGCGCGATGTCTCCCGAGCAGAAGAAGCTCGCCGATGAGATGAACGCCGCGCTCGTGAAGGCGATCGCCGACGAACAGGCACCCGAGGTCGTCGGCTCGATCGCCAATGCGATGGCAGCGTACTCACCGTCGCCGGACGCCGTCGAGGCGTTCCAGGAAGCCGCGCGCCGGCTCCCACCGTCAAAGGGTCGGCGCGAGGTCTGGAAGGCCATCGGCCGCGGAACGTTCGGGCGCGACAAGGGCGCCTCGATGCTCCAAGCCTTCAGTGACTCGACCGACGCCGAGGAGCGCACGGACATCGCGGCGGGGATCGCGCGAGCCGCGAACTCCATGAGCGGATCCATGGGTGGTGATCCGGAAGCGCGGAAGCAGGCGACGATCGCGGCGCGCCAGAGCGTGCGCACGCTGTTCGGGGGCACCACCGACGTGGACGTACGCCGTGACCTCTTGCGGGGCGCGATGCACGGGCTCGGCGCGGTCTCGGCGTTCGTGCGGACGGACGACGAGCGCGCCGACTCGGGCCGCTTCCTCCGCGAACTGGCCGCGCTCGAACCGCACCCGGGTCAGCAGGGACGCATCGAGGCACTCGCCGCGGCCATCGAGACCGGCAGCTACAACGGCACGGCGAAGTTCCGCGAGATCATGTACGCCGACGACTGACCGGCCGGTCCTCCGTTACCGGATCAGAGCAGTGAGCAGTCGGACGCGCGTCGCCTGGGCGTCGCCATCGACCGCTTCGCCATCAAACCACGCTAGACACGCTGCGGCGGTCGCGTCGTCACCGACGAGTGCGGCCACCTGCGCGACGTGAGCGCGTTCCTCGACCAGGACCGGGCCGACTCCGAAGACGGCCTCGCGTACGGCGTTGGTCACGGGTGCGAGCTGTTCAGCGGCGCCGTCGCGTTCCAGCATCTGCGGCGCGCAGGCCTTCAGCTGAGCCAGCGTGCCGGCGATGGCATCCCAGTCCGGTGACGTCGAGCTGCGCGAGAGGACCTCCACCCGCCGCAGGGTGACCGAGAGCGCCTCCGCGGCGAGCACGCGGCGGAGGCCGGTGAGGCGGACGTGCCCCTCGTCGCCGCGCTCACGAGTCAGCGCCCCGAGCGTCGCGGCGACGGCGTGTGCGTACTCCTCGAGATAGTCGTCCGGAACGCGGACACCGGCGTCGAGCAGGTCGTTCGCCAGATCGGCCGACGGTTCGGCCTGCAGCCGGTCGAGAACTGCCTGCGCCTCATGACCACTGACACGATCAATCGTCGCCAGCGAGATCGAGACGCGCTCCGTCGACCACGCCTCCATTGCCTCGGCCAGATGCGCCACGCGCACGGCCTCGGCCGGCGGGGCGATGGTCACTCGTCCGCGCGTCGCGAGCCGCGGGGTCAGCAGCCGGGCTCCGGTCGGTGCGAGGAACGCGTGAGCCGATGCCTTCACGTGCGCGGACGGCGGCGCGAGTTGCGCCGCGCTCACCTGACGCTCCGTATGCACGCCCCACCCGATGGCGAGTACGAGCGTGAACAGGAGCGCCGGATGCGGCCCGCGATAGCGCTGCGGACGCGACGGCGGCGGCTCCGGCACCTCGGGCCCGATCGGGATGATGGTGACGCTCGCGAGCGCCTCCGCGGTCGACGGTCGTGTCGTTCTGTGTTCGTTCACGCGGCCTCACTCTCTCTCTAGGCGGGCTCTCTCGTCGCAGCCGACGCCCTGTCCCTTACACATGAGCCGCGCAGCGCTCCGCGTGGGGTCCGGCCTCGAAACGGGGCCCCGCAGGACGCCACGCCCTATCCTGCGCCCGTGGCCGAGGACTCCCCCGCCGACTTCCCGACGCCGTCGATGGACGACTGGCGCGTCGCCGCCGAGAAGGCGCTGCGGGGGAAGCCTCTGGAATCGATCACGTGGCAAACGGACGACGGGTTCGAGCTGCCGCCGGTGGTGGAGGACGTCGAGGCGCCAGCGTCCAGCCGGCGTGAGCGGCCGGGCGTCCAGCTCTGTGCGAGCGTCGCCTACCTCGGCGATCTGCCGAGGTTCCGCGAGGTCATCGAGCACGAGCTCGAACACGGTCCTGATCTCCTGCTGATCGAGGACCCAGAACACCTGGATGCAGTGCCGGACAGCCTCCCTCCCGCCCGCACGCTGATCGCGGTGGACCCGTGGGGGCGTGACGTCGTTCGCTGGGCGCGCGCGGCGAGCGACGGGCACGTCGCAGGCCTTGTGATCGAGGCCGGCGAGAAGGAAGAGACCGCAGCGCTTCAGATCGCATACGCCGTCGGCCGCGCGATCGGATTCCTGCGGTCTCCGCAGCTCGCACTCGCGGGCGTCACCGCGAGCGATCTGTGCGATCGACTCATCCTGAAGATCGAGGTGACGCCGGCGGTGATCACCGAGGTCGCGAAGCTGCGCGCGATACGGCGGGTCTGGGATGCGAGCGTTCGCGAGCTCGGGTTTCCTGCCGAGCTGCAGCCACGGATACTCGCGATGCCGTCCTCGTTCACCGAGACGCGTCTCGAGCCGCACACGAATCTGCTTCGCTCCACGCTGGCGCTCTTCGCTGCCATCTGCGGCGGTGCTTCCATCGTCGAGCCAAACACCTTCGACGCGCTCATCGGCGGCGAGGACGAGTGCACCAGTGTGCGCCTGGCGCAGAATCAGGTGAAGCTGCTCCTCGAGGAAGCCTACGTCGCGCATGTGGATGATCCGATGGGCGGCGCTCGCGCGGTCGAAGCGCTCACCGCGGAGTTGACCGAGGTCGCGCTGCGCTACGTGGAGCCGATCGCCAACGCGCGCGGCGACCTCCTGAACGAGTTCCAGGATCGTCAGCGCGAGGTCGCCATGGAGCGGATCATCGACGAGACACGACGCCGGGAGCGTGTGGTGGTCGGGATCAACCGTTTCGCCGATCCCGCCCGCGATGGAGCCATGGGCGACTCCGACGACCGGTCCTGGCCCTACGAGGGCTGTGAGGGCGACGACGAGGAGGTCGCGCGCGCGCTGGGGATGCGGCAGGGCATGGCGTTCGAGTGGCTACGCGAACGCGTCCTCTCGCACGTGGATCGGGGGAATGACCGCCCCGCCGCGATGCTCCTCCCGCTCGGCGACGCCCGCAAGCGCCGGCACCGCGCCGACTTCGCGGCGGAGTTCTTTCGCTGTGGAGGCTTCGACGTCATCGACCCGTGGGCGTTCGACACGGTCGATGCCGCCATCGCTGCCGCGGCGGACGCGCGCGTGGTGGTCATCTGCGCCGACGACGCGACGTACCCGGACGCCGTCCCCGCGATCGCCGCTGCGCTCCCGAACGCGCTTGTCTACGTCGCCGGCAAACCCACCGAAGGACTCGACGTCCCCGACCTCGACGTCCCCTGCTTCGTCTACCAAGGCGTCGACGCCGTGGACGTCCTCTCCGACGCTCTCGACCGGCTCGGCGTGGGGCGCATCCCATGAGCGACGTCTGGCGCACTCCCGAAGGCATCGACGTCAAGCGACGCTACGGCCCCGAGGACCTCGACGGCGTCCCACACGTCGGCGGCCTGCCGGGCATCGCCCCGTTCGTCCGCGGTCCGTACGCCACGATGTACACGTCGCGCGCATGGACGATCCGGCAGTACGCGGGCTTCTCCACCGCCGAGAAGTCGAACGCCTTCTATCGGCGCAATCTCGCCATGGGTCAGAAGGGGCTCTCGGTGGCGTTCGATCTCGCGACGCACCGCGGCTACGACTCGGACCATCCGCGCGTCGAGGGCGACGTCGGCATGGCGGGCGTGGCGATCGACTCGATCGCGGACATGCGCATCCTGTTCGACGGCATCCCGCTCGGGAGCACGTCGGTCTCGATGACCATGAACGGCGCGGTGCTGCCGATCCTCGCGCTCTACGTCGTCGCTGCCGAGGAGCAGGGCGTCGCACCGGCCGATCTCAGGGGCACGATCCAGAACGACGTGCTCAAGGAGTTCATGGTCCGGAACACGTACATCTATCCGCCGGCGCCGTCGATGCGGATCGTGGGCGACATCTTCGCGTACTGCTCGGAGCACATGCCGCGCTTCAACGCGATCTCGGTCTCCGGCTACCACATGCAGGAGGCCGGCGCCTCCGCCGACATCGAGCTCGCGTACACGCTGGCCGACGGACTCGAGTACATCCGCACCGGACTCGCCGCGGGTCTCGCCATCGACGACTTCGCGCCGCGCATCTCGTTCTTCTTCGGCATCGGAATGAACGTGTTCATGGAGGTCGCCAAACTCCGTGCCGCACGCCTGCTCTGGGCGCGCATCGTCAAGCGCTTCGACCCGCAGAACCCGAAGTCGCTGATGCTCCGCACGCACTGCCAGACGTCGGGTTGGTCGCTCACCGAACAGGACCCGTTCAACAACGTCACGCGCACGTGCCTGGAAGCGCTGGCTGCGGTGCTCGGCGGCACACAGAGCCTGCACACGAACGCCCTCGACGAGGCCATCGCGCTGCCGACGGACTTCTCCGCGCGGATCGCGCGCAACACGCAGCTCGTCCTCCAGCACGAGACCGATCTGACGAAGACCATCGACCCGCTCGGCGGCTCGTACTACGTCGAACGGCTCACTCACGATCTCGCGGAGCGGGCGTGGGCGCTCATCGAGGAGGTCGAGACGCTCGGCGGCATGGCGAAGGCGATCGAAACCGGCCTGCCGAAGCGGCGCATCGAGGAGGCCGCCGCGCGCAAGCAGGCGCGCATCGACAGCGGCAAGGACGTCATCGTCGGCGTGAACAAGTACCGCACGGACGAGAAGGCCGACATCGAGACGCTCGAGGTCGACAACTCGGCCGTGCGCACCGCGCAGATCAAGCGGCTCACAACGCTGCGCGCCGAGCGCGACGCCGCCGCCTGCTCCGCCGCTCTCGCCGCGCTCACCGACGGTGCCGGCGGCGACGCGAACCTGCTCGGTCTCTGCATCGACTCGGCGCGCGCCGGTGCGACCGTCGGTGAGATGTCCGATGCGATGGAGAGTGTGTTCGGGCGTCACGAGGCCGAGCCGGAGACGATCTCGGGGGTCTACGCTGGGGAGGCGAGCGACATGGCCAGCCTGAAGGACGTCCAGCGCCGCACAGCGGAGTACGCCACGCGCGAGGGTCGGCGTCCGCGCATCCTCGTCGCCAAGATCGGCCAGGACGGTCACGACCGTGGCGCCAAGGTCGTCGCGACGGCGTTCGCCGACATGGGCTTCGACGTCGACGTCGGCCCGCTGTTCCAGACGCCGGACGAAGTGGCGCGTCAGGGCGTCGAGAACGACGTGCACATCGTGGGCGTGTCGAGCCTCGCGGGCGGGCACAAGACGCTCGTCCCGCAGCTCGTCGCGGCCCTCGCCGCGCACGGGCGCTCCGACGTGCTCGTGGTCGCCGGCGGCGTGATCCCCGAGAAGGATCACGCGACGCTGCATGACGCTGGCGCCGCCGCCATCTTCGGTCCGGGCACCGTCATCCCCGACGCCGCCAACGCACTGCTCGACCTGCTGTTCGAGCGGCTCGACGCCGCCGGACGGTGACGCACGCCAGTGACGCACGCAGGTGAACGCGATCGCGGCTCGTCCGTTCCGATGAGCATGTCTCGCGTCGGTCCGTTGCTCGTGCTGCTCGTCGCGGGCGCCTGTGCGCAAACTCCGGCGCAGACCACGGCGGCGGTCACGGCGCCGAACTCCCACGGAAAGGCGCCCGCGATCCCGCTCGACGTGAACCCGGTCGAGGCCGACCCAATCGAGACCGAGCACGTGGCGACCTTCCGGTCGGGGCGCACACCAGTCGCGGCGCACGCGCTCGCCCTGCTCGACATGGCGGAGATCGGCGTCGACGCTCGCGACGAGGGGGAAGCGCTGGCGCTATTCACGTCGCCAGACGATGTCGCCAGCGCGCGTTCGCTGCTCTTCCTCTTCGACGCCGCGATCTGGATCGAGGACGCCGCCGCCCCGCTACCGGACGGCGAGCTGCTGGTATTCCCCGACGCCGCTACGCCGGCGGTCCGGCACGGCACCGGGCCCGCGACGGAGTCCGTTCTCTCACATCCATCCGAAGACGACCTCGCCACGGTGCGTGCCTACCGCGCTCTGGCGCGGGCCGGGTTCCACCCAGTGGGGATGAGTAACGCGGGCTACGCCGGGTACTCCGCTCCGGCGGACATTGCCCCGGCGATCCGCAACGCTCTACGCAACGTGCGCGGTGCCCGCCGCTCCGAGCCGCGCGAGGCTCTGGAGTTCGGGGAGTTCCGTGTCGAGGGCGCTGCGGACGTCCCGGAGTCGAACCGCGTAGCCGACGCCGACACCGTCGTCGCGCGCATGCTCTACGGCGACGGCGACGGACTGCGCTCGGCCGCGACCGCGCTGGAAGTGGTCGACATCCCCGCCGCGGGGGCCTACCACTCTCGCCGCTCCCACATGGGCGTCGCCGAGCTTATCGTTCCGGCGCGCTACGCGGCCCGCGCCCGCCGCCTGCTGGGGCTGCTGCCCCACGCCCGGCCGATGCGTTCCGGAGCCACGATCGGGCGCGACACGATCCTCGTCGAGCCGGACCCGCCCCTCGACCACCTGGCTCCGGGTACCGTGACGCAGGTCGTGCGCATGCGCGACCCCGACGAGGACGCCTACCAGCAGGCGATCGCCGTCCTGCGACGCGAGCGCATCGAGTTCATCGGCGCGCACTCCAACATGGGCGGCACGCTCTGCGTCCCGCGCGCGAAGGCCGAGGCTGCGAGCGCGGCGTTGCGCGAGGCGAAGCTCCCGATCGACGTGCTCCCGCGTCAACGCTGAGAGAATCTAGAATTGCGTTCCACCTCGGAGCTGCATGCTCGTTCGTCAGCAGGAACACCATGCTCCTCACCCCACCATGTTGGACAACGCCTCCCGCCTGCTCGAGATCGATGCGAAGTGGCTCCAGCCCTTCGACGTCACGGACCCGTTTCACGACGGACTCCGGCTCGAGGGATTCCTCTGCCTGAAGCCGAACCAGCTCTACGGCGCTCTCGCGCTGATGCGCGTCGGTGAGGAGGACGCGCCGCAGAAGATCTACGCGACGCCCAAGCTGCACTACCCGTTCGGCAAGGACGGAGTCTTCCGGTTCCCGCCGATCCGGAGCGTCCGGATCTACGAGAAGCTCGATGGCACCAACGTCCTGGCATACCAGTACCGCGATGCTGCGGGCACCGCTCGGACCACGTACAAGCTGCGGCTCCACCCCGTTCTGCGGAACAGCCGTTGGGGCGAGTTCCTCGAGATGTGGCGCGAGCTGATCGCGCTGTACCCGGAGATCGCGGACGTCAGCGCGCGGAACGACTGCGCGATCAGCTTCGAGATGTACGGGTCGCGCAACGCGCACCTCATCGCCTACGACGATCCGTTGCGGTGCGCCGCGCTGTTCGGCGTTCGCTCCGACGGGACGCCCGTCGCGCCGTGCGACCTCGATCTCGGCAGCGTTCCTGCACCGGAGCTCCTGCTGCGGTTGAACGCCGGGGAGGACCCCGTCGCGGCGTGGGCTGCGCTGCGTGATCGGATGGAAGCCGGCAACAAGCCGGTCGACGAGGAGCGACTGTCCGGGACGGAGGGCGCGGTCTGGTACGTGGCGGACCACCGCGACGAGACGGTGCTCTTCAAGTGCAAGCCAGAGTCCGTCGAGGCGGTCCACTGGAAGGTTGGGATCAGCAAGCGCTCGGTCATGGCGACCTGCTGGAACCTGTTCGAGTCGCACGATGTCCTCGACTACGAGACGCTGCTCCCGCTCCTGCAGGAGGAGTACGAGGACGACGACATCGACCGGTTCCGCGCGCACATCGACGAGTGCATCGAGTTCGTCAACGAGCAGCTCGAGTTCCGCGACAGCGTCCTCTCGGTCTACCGCGAGGCGTCGCTCTCGTTCCACGGCGACCGGGGCACGTGCATGCGCACGCTCTCGCAGCACTTCCCTCGCGCCCGGATGCGCGAGGTGTTCGGGGCTCTGACCAGGGAGCTCGGTGCCTCCGAGTCGACGTAGGTTGGGACACCGGCAGCGAGGTACGTGACAATGCCCGCGATGACCGCCCGCCCCTCCGTGCAAGAACTCGCCGACGGTGTCCGTGCCGGCGACCGCACGCTTCTGGCGCGTGCGATCACGCTGGTCGAGTCGCGACGTGGCGAGGACGCCGAGGCGGCCGCCGAGCTCCTCCAGGAGATCCTGCCCGAGACCGGCGCCGCGCTGCGCGTTGGCATCTCAGGTGTGCCGGGCGTGGGCAAGAGCACGTTCATCGAGTCGCTGGGCGAGCACCTGACGGAGCGGGAGCACTCGGTCGCCGTGCTGGCAGTCGACCCGTCGTCGACGCTGTCGGGCGGCAGCATCCTGGGCGACAAGACGCGCATGCATCGGCTCGCTCGCAACGACCGTGCGTTCATCCGGCCGAGTCCCGGCGGTACCACCCTGGGCGGCGTGGCGCGGCGCACCCGCGAGGCGCTGCTCCTCTGCGAGGCCGCGGGACACGACGTCGTGCTCGTCGAGACCATCGGCGTCGGCCAGTCCGAGGTCGCCGTGGCCGGCATGGTCGACGTCTTCGTGCTGCTCGCGCTGGCGGGCGCGGGCGACGAGTTGCAAGGCATCAAGCGCGGCATCACCGAGATCGCCGACGTCGTCGTCATCACCAAGGCCGACGGCGACAACGCCGACCGAGCGAAGAACGCCGCCGCCCAGCTCCGCGCAGCGCTCTCGATGCTCCCGACGCCGGCCCACGGCGATCCCGAAGTCCCGCGACCGGTGCACACGTGCTCCGCGAAGACGGGCGACGGGCTGACCCGCGTCTGGGGGGCGGTCCTGGCCGTGCACGCGAGCGCCCTCGACTCCGGCCGGCTGGAGACGCGCCGGCATCAGCAGGCGCTCGGTTGGATGCACCACTCGCTCGAGGACCTCCTGCGTGAACGCTTCGAGGGCCACGCCGACGTGGCGGCCGCGCTGCCGGGGATCAGCCGGGAGGTCGTCGATGGCCGGCTCGAGCCGACGACGGCGGCGCGACGCCTGATCGACCTCTTCCTCACGACCTCCGCGCCCAACTCGCCGGGCGATGACATGAACGTGATGGGTGGCTGATCCGTTGACCACCGACATGCGCCGGCTCGTCGCCACTGCCATCCTGTTCCCCACCCTGTTGGTGGCCGGTGCACTCCTCCTCACGCTGGACCGGCCCGACGACGACGCGGGCCGCTGGACGGAGGAGCTCTCGACCGTCCCGATCGATCGAGCGGTCGACCGCACGCCGTTCGACCACGTGCCCGCTCCCACACGTCGCCGCACGAGCGATCCCGAGTCGTTCCTGCCGACGCAGCGCAGCGGAGCGGCAAAGCGATTGCTCCCGGACGGCGTGGTCGTCCAGGTGTACGCGTCCGATCCAGCCATCTGGCGCCCCCGCGTGACGGCCTGAGACTGCCCCTTCACCACAGGGAGGGACAGCGATGGACAAAGCAGGCTGGGGACGGAAGGCGACGGCTCGCGAGCGCGAGATCCGGGAGATCCTGGCAGC
>JAJFFG010000031.1 GCA_021776825.1 Planctomycetota bacterium | reverse complement strand
GTCGGCGTGCCGACGCCGCGGATCTGGAGCGGCTCCGGGCAGCCGAGGCTGAACTCACTGGTCGCGAGCCCGAGCACGCGCAGAACTCGCGTGGTGTCTCGTTCCGCGAGCGCGATCGTCTCCGTGAGGCTGGCGTCGACGTCACGGCGCCCGGTTCGGCGGTCGAGGCCGCTCCGCTTCCGCGTCCGGTGCGCGACCGCCCGGCGGTTCTCGTCGACTCGCAGCCGCGCTCGAACGATCGCGTTCCGCCTCCGCTGCCACCGCGTGGTGACGATCCCGTCGTCCGTCGCGCCGACGACAGCGTCGGCGGCGACGATCGCGTGCCCGTCATCCCGAGCCGTGCGCGCGCGTTCGTGCGTGACTCGATGGGGGACCGCAACGTCGGTCGGGCCACGGCGGACCTCGAGCTCCTCGGGGCGGCGATCGTTCGCTTCAGGTCCATCGTCGGGCGTTCGCCGAATCGCCTCGTCGAGTTGACGCGCCCGCTCCCGGGCTACGTCGACGGTCTGATGGGACCGGCGGGACTTCCGACCGATCCGTGGGGCCGCGACTACGTCTACGACGGCGACACGGGGGGCGAGGGGATCGTCTCCCTGTACTGCCTCGGGTCCGACGGGAAGCGCGACGGGTCTGGCTACGCGGCGGATCTCTCGCACACGCCGACCGAGTGACGCGCACTTCCGAGGCCAGCGCGGACTGGCCAGCGCGGACGGGACGGCGCGGACCGGACGGCGCGGACCGGACGGGACGGCGCGGACCGGACGGCGCGGACGTGACCGTGCGCACCGGCTGCTCGCCGCGCAGCGACTGGTAGGCTGAGTCGGTGGCCTCTCTACGCAGCGCGCTGATCCTCTCTGCTGCGGCGATTGCGTTCGGCGGTATCGCTGGCGCGGTGTCCGTCGCGCTGCGCGGACCGGCGCCGATGGCGCCCCCGGCTCCTCCCGTTACGGTCCGGCCGAGCGTGCAGACCGAGGACGCGGTCGGCGACGACACGCCCACCCGTCACGCCCGCGACCGCGCCACGACGCGCTCGCTCAGTGCGCGGATCGACGCGGACGATGACGACACGCGGTATCGCGTCGCGATCGAACTGCTGCGACGCGGTCCAGACGCGCTGCCCCAGGTACGGGCGTTGCGTCCGCGGAGCGCCGAGGCGCGGGAACTCGTGCACGCCATGACGCTCGCGCTCCAGACCCTGCGCGACAACGCGCGCATGACCGATCACGCCAAGCTCTCGCCCTCGCTCCGCCTGCAGTTGCGGCTGCAGGAGTTCCGGCGTGTGGTGCCGGAGGAGTACCTCGTCGACGAACGGCGTTCGTACTGGGAATCGCGCCTCGCGGTGGAGTCCACGCGACGGGACAAGGGGTTCGGCCACGAGGGGGAACTCGCCCTGGCGGAGGTCGAGCTCGCGCGCGTCCAGCGAGAGATGGGCGAGCTCAGCTCCGGTGACTACGCACAGGTTGCCGCGGCTCGTCTGCCGGTGGCGTGGGAGTGGGTGGACTCGCTCAGAGGGCGGCGGGGTGTCGCCATCGGCACCGTCCAGCGCTACGAGGAGCAGCTTGCGCGCCTCGAGCCCTGATGGTCCCGGCGGCGACGCAACGGCGAACACTGACTAGGGCGCGAGAGCGATGACGGTGCCGCGGCGCGTCACCACGATCACGCTGCCGTCGATCACGGTTGGCGGGGCGACGACGGTGTCGCCCGTGTCGAAGCGCCACACCGTCTCTCCCTCGCGGTCGATCCGCTGCACGCGCCCCGTGCCGGTGACGATGACGAAGTCGCCGTCGAGCTCGACGCACCCGACGCGGACCGGCCCAGCCGTGTCCAGCGTGCGGACCGTCTCTCCAGAGCCCGAGTCCACGATGTGGGCCGTGCCACGACCCGTCCCGACGACCAGTCGGCCGCCGGCGAGCGCCGCGCGTCCGACGATCTCCTCGCCGATGGGGTTGCTCCACCGAATGCGACCGGCGCGCAGATCGACGGCGGTCAGCGTGCCGCCCGTGCAGCCGATGTAGGCCAGACCGTCCTTCACCACGGGCGGTGCCCAGAGGTCGTCACCCGGCAGCGAGATCCGATGGCGCTCGCGCCCATTCGTGATGTTGAGCACCACCAGGTCGCCACTTGTGGTGCAGACGACGATCCCCTCCGGTGAGATGGCTGGATCGACCGCGATGCGTCCGACGTGCTGCTTCCAGAGGCTGACTCCCGAGTTGTCCACCAGGCGCACTGTGCCGCTGCCGTCGGCGACGACGACGCCGCGGTCGGTGGCGACCAACCCTGCACGCACCGGACCGTCCAACTCGTAGCGGTGGAGCTCTCCGAGGCTGTTGGCATCGAGGACGTAGCCCGTGTTGTCGACGCTGGCGACGTGGACGCGACCGTTGAACACAGTCAGGGCGGCGGCGAACCCGCCTAGAAGCTCCGCGTCGAAGCGCGCGATCTCGTTCCCACCGGCCAGTGAGAGGGCACGGACCACACCCTCACGGTCGGCGACGAAGATCCGGTCCTTCCAGACAATCGGCTGAGACTCGGAGTGGCCCGAGGGCGCGGAGCGCCAGAGCTCCTGCTTCGTCAGGTCGACCACGACCTCGCCGTCGCGGTCGTCGAGTGCGCCGAGGCGCGTCAGGAGCGACTCGTCGAAGCCCTCGCGGCGCACCGCGAGCTTCGTCTCACCGGTGACGGCGTACTCGATCGTCAGCGGGGTCGTGCCGAGCCACTGCTCGCCGCCCTCGTCGAGGCGGAGCACCTCAGCCCCTGCGGGACGCGAGATCACGCGCAGCGGCAGGCGAAAGCGCTCAGTGAAGTCGATCGTCGGCTCGCTTCGCACGAGTTCGGCGCGGATGCGGAACGCACGACGGAAGTTCTCGGCCTCGAGGGCGCCGTCCGCCTCACGCTCGCCGTCGAGGACTCGCTCGATCTCTCCGAGCGCTGCGCGATGCAGGGCCTGGAGGGGAAGTGCCTCCATGTATCCGAACACAATGCGCTCGTACCCGGGGCCGCGGGGCTCCGCCGACAGCGACGTGCAGAACTCCAGGTAGCCGCGGTACGCGTCCGCGGCTTCCTCGAGGCGCCCCGCGCGCTTCGCGTCCCCGGCATCGCGCTGAGTCTCTTTGAAGCGCTGCATGAGTTGTGCGCGATTCAGATACGCCAGCGCCAGCTCACCCTGCTCCCGCACCGAGACGAAACTCTCTGTCAGCGCCGCCAGCGCCTCGCCGATCCGTTCGCGCGTTGCGGCGGCGTCCGGCGTGACGCGCTCCGTCAGCTGCGCGACCTGCTCGGTGACCGCGTCCCAATCCTCGCTGCTCTGCATCGCCGAGACCGTCTCGGCGGCATCGACGAGTCGCTGGAGTTCCTCGAGATCGGCAACCTGCACGCCGAAGTCGGCGTCGTGGAACTCGGTCGACTGACCAAAGTCGTTGCGAACCTCGTTCGCCACTGCGCCGAGTGTCAGTGACTTCTGCTCCACGTCCTTCAGGCTCGCCGTCACTTCGGTCACCAGGTTCTTGCGCAGTTCCCCGACGTAGTCGCCGGCGGCGGAGCCGCGCTCGCCCTGAACGATCTCGACGGCGGCGAGGAGCTTGGTCAAGCCGTCCCCGATCGCGTGGGCCTCGATGGCGCTGTCCGCCTCGCGATAGAGCACCTCGAGCTCGCCGGCGAGCAGGTTTCGCGAGGGAAGTGACGCGTCGGGGTTCTGATCCTGCGTGATGCGGAACCGGAGACCCTGAACCGTGATGGCGTCGTCCTCGCTGAGCGACTCGGACTCGAGCTGCTCGACGATCTCGACGGCCTCCGGCAGGAGACCCTCATCGAGGAACTCCTGCGCGTCGCTAACGCGAGCCTCGACCGACGGACCGCCGAGGAACGGGATGGCGAGCACTCCGGCGACCAGGACGGCCGCCGCGATGGCGATGCGGATACCGACCGATCGACGACGTGCTTCCGCGGCAGCGAAGATCTCGCTGATGCGGCGGTCGGCATCCTTGCGGTCGGGGTGGAGCTGCAGGATGGCGCGATAGACGTCGATCAGTCGCCGGTCGTGACGGCCTTCGACCTCCATCGCGTCGGCGAGCTCCGACAGGTGGATCATGGCCTCTTCGCCGCGCTCGGCCCCAATCAGGGCATTCGAGAGTGTCATGCGCAGCTGCAGGTCGTTCGGATCGAGCTCGACCGCGCGGCCGGCGAGGCGGATCGCCGCCTCGTAGTCTTCCGCCGCGAGACAGTGCTTGGCAGCGGTCCGCGCGGCGTCGACGGCGCTCTGCACGTCGTCCTGCTGGAGCAGTACGGCGGCGAGAGTCTCGTGGGCCGCGAGGTTGCCGGAGTCGGTCTTCAGCGCTTTCTGCAGAGTCTTGACGGCGCCATCGGCATCGCCCGAGTCGAGTTGCGCGCGGGCAACGCGCTCCATCGCGGAGGCGGCATCGCGTTTCGCACCGTTCTCACGGTGCAGGGTGGCGAGCTGCTGCCACAGTGAGGGGTCGTCCGGGTCGATCTCGACGGCGCGCGACAGCAGCCGGACCGCCTGGTCGAGCTGACGTGCTGAGCGAGCTTCGGCGGCCGCGTCGAGGATCTCGTCCGTCGTCGCGTGGCGGAGCACACCACGTTCGAGCAAGCCCGCGAGTCGCTTGCGGGTGTCGAACGCTCCGAGATGCACGAGCGAGACGATGTCGGCGGCCGACCGCGAACCGTCGGCCAGCGCCGCGATCGTCAGCGTGTCGGCCGGGTCGGTCTCGGGGTCGAGCCCCTCACCGTCCTCGGCCGGACGCAAGACGGAGCCCTGGGGCACCTGCTCGTCCAGGCCCGGCAGCTCGTCCATCCGCCGCGCCGCCTCCATCGAGACGCCACCGATGTTGAACCAGAACTCGGCGAACGGTCCGGTCCACGCCTCGTCGCCCTCGAGGAACTCGAACGCACCCGAGTGCCACGTGAACATCTCGAACAGGTCGTCCTCGGCAACGTAGTGGCGGGCGGCCCGCAGGGCCTCGGTGCTTACGGAGCCTTGGCCCTCGATGACCTCGTCGAGTCGGGAGCCTCGCTCGCGCCGCATTGCCTTGCGCGCTGCGGCGAGCGTCTCCTCGTCGAGCTCCCCCTTTGCCAGGAGGAAGCGACAGATGTGCTCGCCCTGGGAGGGACGCGCCGACAGCAGCGCGATGCCGCGGTCACCGAACGCGAGCCGGCGCTCCTCGGCGCCCTGAATCACCAGCGTGCCGTGCTGCCGAGTCATCGACAGCGTCTGGAACACGTCTCCGAGTTCGAGTTTGCTGAGGTCGCCTTCGAATGCCATGGGTTCGTCCGGATCTCCAGACAGGCTCACATCGGCAGCCGAGGCCGCCCGGCATGAGTCATCTCAGGCTCGGATCGCTGGCTGGCCTCAGGCGCCGAGAAACTGTTGCGCGAGCGCGCTCTCGAACGGCGGGCGCGCGATCCCACGCTCGGTGATGATCGCGGTGATGAGGTGCGCCGGTGTGACGTCGAACGCCGGGTTCCACACTGGGAAACCGACGGGACCCGCGCGAGCCTGGCCGAATGCCAGAACCTCGTCGGCGGCCCGCTCCTCGATGAGGATCAGGTCGCCGTTGTCCAGGCTCGGATCGAGCGTGCTGGTCGGCGCGACGACGTAGAACGGCACCCCGTGGGCATGCGCCAGCTCGGCGAGCCCGTAGGTCCCGATCTTGTTGGCAGCGTCGCCGTTGCGCGCGATGCGATCGGCCCCGACGAACACGCCCTCGATCCGCCCGCTGCGCAGAAGCGGTGCAGCGGCGCTGTCCGGCAGCAGCCGACCGCGCATGTCGCGCTCCTGGAGCTCGAACGCGGTGAGCCGCGAGCCCTGCAGGAGCGGACGCACCTCACCGACAAAGACCTCGAGCTCGAGGCCGGCGTCATGCCCCGTGATCAGCACGCCCAGCGCCGTCCCAATGCCTGCGGTGGCGAGCCGTCCGGTGTTGCAGTGCGTGAGATACGAGGCGCCATCGCGCAGGAGCGTCGCGCCATGACGCCCCATGGCGGCGCACGCCGCCTCGTCCTCGGCGTGGATCGTGCGTGCCTCGGCCAGGAGCCTGGTCCGGATCTGCGTCGGCTCGTCCATCTCCGCGACGGAGTCGAGGCAGCGGTCGACGGCCCACGCGAGGTTCACCGCCGTGGGGCGCGCCGTCCGGAGTCGGTCGGCGGCCGATGTCAGGTGCTCACGGAACTCGGCCGGTGCGGCGGGACCCGTCTGCGCGGCCACGACGAGACCGTACGCTCCGGCGACGCCGATCGCCGGGGCGCCGCGCACGGAGAGGCGCCCGATCGCAGCCCGTACCGACGCGACATCCGTGAGGCGCAGCACGACGGACTCGTGGGGCAGCCGCGTCTGATCGAGGAGCTCCAGCGCACCGCATCCATCGTCTTCGCTGGCGCGCCAAGCGACGGTCGGCGCCGCACCTGCCGGGGTCGCCGGGGGACTGGAGCCAGCCGCGTTGACGTCTGCACCTCCCCGTGCGCTCACGCCCGGTCGGGCGCTCATCCCTCGTCCGGCGCTCATCCCTCTTCAGGCAGGCCGAGCTCGGCCCGCATGCGTGCGTTCTTCACGAGGACCTTCTCGCGCATGGCGAGGCGACTCTCACGGACGCGCTCCCGCAACGCGGGGTCGGCCAAACTCAGGATCTGAGCGGCGAGGATGCCGGCGTTCGTTGCGCCGAACGCTCCGGCAGCAAGCGTGCCCACCGGGATGCCCGGCGGCATCTGGACCGTGGCGAGCAACGAGTCCATCCCGTCGAGCGGAGGGACCGCGAGCGGCACACCGAGCACGGGCAGCGTCGTGTGCGCGGCGACGGCGCCCGCGAGGTGAGCGGCACCTCCGGCGGCGCAGATGAACACCTGGACGCCTGCCGTCTCACACCGATCGACGTACGCGGCGACACGGCCCGGAGTGCGGTGAGCCGACGCGACGACGATGTCGTAGGCGACCTCGAGCGCTGCGAGCGAGTCGAGGCACTTCTTCATCACGGGCAGGTCGCTGTCGCTCCCCAGGAGGATGGCGACCTGCGCGGTTTCGGGGGACCCGTTCTTGCTCACGAGAGCTCCTCTCCAGTCAATCGTCGGTGAATCTCGCGGTATCGAGCGCGGGTCGCCTCGATGGCCTCCTCCGGCATCGGGGGCGCCGGCGGACGCTTGTCCCAGTCGATGCCGTCGAGCCAGTCCCGCACGGGCTGCTTGTCGAACGAGGACTGACTGTGACCGGGCTCCCAGGCGGAAGCCTCCCAGTAGCGGGACGAGTCCGGCGTCAGCGCTTCGTCGATGAGGATGAGCTCGCCGTCCGACAATCCGAACTCGAACTTCGTGTCCGCCAGGATCACCCCGCAGGTCTCCGCGAAGTCGCGCCCGTGCGCGTAGAGCGACAGCGTCAACTCCCGCAGGCGCTCGCTCGTCTCGGTCCCGACGATCGAGCACATGCGCGCGAAGTCGATGTTCTCGTCGTGGTCGCCGACCTCGGCCTTTGTCGCCGGCGTGAAGATCGCCTCCGGCAGACGCGAGGAGTTGACGAGACCCTCGGGCAGCGCGAGCCCACAGACGGTCTGCGAGACGTCGTACTCCTTGAGACCACTGCCGGCGAGATAGCCGCGCGCCACGCACTCCACGGGGAGCGGATCGCACCGGCGAACGTACATCGAGCGCCCGGCCACGACATCGGCGTGGGCTCGAACCGACTCCGGCATCGCCTCGACGTCCGTCGTGATCAGGTGATGCGGGACGATGTCGGCGAGTCGCTTGAACCAGAACGTCGAGATGGCGGTGAGCACCCGCCCCTTGTCCGGGATGCCGCTCGGCAGGACGACGTCGAACGCCGAGATGCGATCCGTGGTGACGATCAGGAGTGCGTCATCGACCGCATAGAGGTCGCGCACCTTGCCGCGATTCAGGAGCTGGAGGCCGGTCAGATCGGTCTCGAGGACGACGTCGTTGTTGCTCATCGCGCGCACTTCCTCCGGTGGGGCCGTCAGGTTAGGCAGCAGATCCGCGCCTCTCAATCTGTCCCCGAGGGACGGAGGGCGCGAGAATGTCCCGATGTCCACCGAGCCGCTCCCACCCCGCGCCGTGCCGTTCAGTGGACCCGTCGACGCGCGTGTACGAGCGCCGCCCAGCAAGAGCCACGCGATCCGCCTGCTTCTGACCGCGGCCCTCTCGGACGGGCCATCGCGTGTGCGACGGATCCCGCGCGGCGACGACACGGCAGCCGTTGTCGCGTCCCTCGAGGCATTGGGCTTCCGCATCGACCGCGAGGGCGAGGAGGACCTGGTCGTCCATGGTGCAGATGGGGAGATCCCCAACAGCACGGCAGAGCTCGATCTGCGCGGCTCCGGGACGGGCCTGCGCATGCTGCTCGCGTTCTGCTCGCTCGGACCGGGACCGTACCTCCTGACGGGTGACGAGACGCTCTGCGCCCGTCCGCTCGGCGGTGTCGCCCGCGCGCTGCGACGACTCGGAATGAAGCTCGAGTCCGCCGACGGACGCGCGCCGGTCACGATCACCGGCGGCCCCTTGCGCCGTGGCCCGGTTACCGAACTGCTGATCGACGGCACGCGCTCGAGTCATCCGATCTCGTCGGTGATGCTGATCGCCCCGGTGCTCGACGGGGAAGTGCGCGTGCGGTCCGTCGGCCACCCCGTCGTGTCCCAGGGGTACGTCGACATGACGGCGCAGGTCATGCGCCAGCGCGGGGCCTCGGTCGCGGACGTGCCCGACGGCGACGATCGTTCCGCGTTCTCCGTGCGGCGTGGGGGCTATCGCGCTGGCGACGCCACGGTCGAGGGCGACTGGTCGTCCGCGGCCTTCCTGCTCGGGGCCGCGGCGGCGACCGGTGGTGTCGTGCGGGTCGAAGGACTGAGCGTCGACTCCAAGCAGCCCGATTCCCAGATCCTGGCGCTGCTCCATTCCTACGGCGCTTCGATCCTCCTGTCCGAGGACGGATCGTGGATCGGCGTGCGCGGTGGGGCGCGGAGACCGATTCGGTGTGCACTCTGGAAGGCACCCGATCTGGCCCCGTTGATGGGCGCACTCGCCTGTCTGGTCGACGGGGAGTCGGAGGTGGCGGAGACGCCGCAGCTGCGGCTCAAGGAGAGCGATCGGATCGCGGCGGTGGTGGCCGGTGCCCGGGCACTCGCCTGCGACGCTGAGGAGCGCCCGAGCGGATTCGTCATCCGCGGCGGATCGCCGAGAGGCGCCGTGATCGACTCGCACCGCGACCACCGGATCGCCATGGCGTTCACGATCGCCGGACTGGCGGTGCCGGGGACGCAGATCGCCGATCCTGGGTGCGTGTCGAAGAGCTATCCGGGCTTCTGGGACGACCTCGGCCGTATCACCGGAGAGTCCGTGGTCTGAGCGGCTGTTCCGGGGCGGGCGTGTTTCCTTGCCGACCCACCGGCGGCAGCGCATGGTGCGCGGTTTCCGGCGGCGGCGGCAGGTTGGAGTCCACATGGCGATCATTGCACGAGGCGGCGGCGGCGGAGGTGGTGGCGCCGGTGGGCAGACTCGCGGCGCCGGAGGCGACGCTGGCGAGGTCCTGACGAACCTCCCTCCGCGCACCGGACCCATCTGCGGACGGCGCGACGCCATGCAGTCGATCGTCGACAGCTTCGGACGCGCTCAGACCGAGCGGCGCCCGGGCCGGGTGGAGGTCGTCGCACCGACCGGCTGTGGCGGCACCGCGGTGGCGGTCGAACTCGCGCGACGCGCCGGTGGTCGCTTCCCCGGCGGAGCCTGGCTTCTTCGCGCGGACATCGGTCTGGACCTCGCTTGGGCGGAGATCGCTGCGATCCGTGGCGAGGAGCGCACGTCGAACCTGCGTGAGACGGCTCAGCGAGCGCGCGAGCGTCTCGGCACGGACCCTCGGGCCCTGCTGGTCGTCGACGGACTCGATGCCGACGCCGACCTCGCTCCGGCACTTCCGCCGGAGGGTGAGTCCAGCGCCGACGTGTTCGTCGTCTCGAACCGTCGAACCGAGCGCTTCGACGAGGTGGTCGAGATCGGCCCCGTTCCGGAGCACGCGCCGCGTCGTATCGCGCATGCGGTGCTGCGAGTGCGCGAAGGGGACGAGATGGACCCGCCTCAGGTGCGGGTGAAGGATGGGCTCGCGCTGACCGCCTCGCTCGCGGCGCGCGCTGCCGTCGCGTACCACCCGCAGGGCGCGCCCCTGAGCATCGCGGACACGAGCGAGGCTGTCATGCGCCTCGTCCCGCTCGTCGGCCAGGTGCCGGTGGCGCTCGAGCTGCTCCTGCTCTGTGGTGTGGCCCACCCGACGCTGATCGGCGTCGACGCCCTCTACGGCGCCGTCGCGCACCTCCGCCGCTCGCGAGACCTCGAGATCGCCGCCGAGGAAGTGAGCGCCGGCGTGCTTCACCTGGTGCGACTCGGGTTGCTCGCCCTCGACGAGGAGAGCCGCGTCTCCATGCACCCTCTCGTCCAGGAGGTGGTGCGCAGCATGGCGCAGACGGCAGACGACCTCGTCATGGCCCGCAGTGCACTGGGCGAGGGACTCATGGCCGAGGCCGAGGAGGCGCTCGGTGACGATGGCGTCGACGTGCGACGCGCGTCGCTGCATCAGCTTCGCCACGTCCGCGACACCTCCGAGGGGGAGGCTCTCGACAAGCTCGCCACCGTCGTGAAGAGCATCGAGAGCGCGCTGGGTCTCTAACTGCATGCCCGGTCCCGACTTCCAGACGATCATTCTCCGACTGCAGGAGTACTGGGCGCGTCAGGGCTGCGTGATCCTGCAGCCGTACGACGCGATGGTCGGTGCGGCCACGTTCTGCTCGTCGACGTTTCTGCGCTCGCTCGGACCGGATCCGTGGCGCTGCGCGCACGTGCAGCCGTGCCGCCGTCCCACCGACGGTCGCTACGGCGAGAACCCGTTCCGGTTCCAGCGCTACTACCAGTTCCAGGTCGTGCTGAAACCCGCCCCGGAGGACTCGCAGCAGGTGTACCTGGGCAGCCTCGAAGCGCTCGGCATCGACCTCGTCGCCCACGACATCCGGTTCGTCGAGGACGACTGGGAGTCGCCCACGCTCGGGGCCACGGGCCTCGGCTGGGAGGTCTGGCTCGATGGCATGGAGGTCACGCAGTACACGTACTTCCAGCAGATGGGCGGCTACGAGCTGGACCCGATCTCGCTCGAGTTGACGTACGGGCTCGAGCGGATCGCCATGTACCTGCAGGGCGTCGAGACCGCGTTCGACCTGCGCTGGGTGGGGGAC
>JAJFFG010000004.1 GCA_021776825.1 Planctomycetota bacterium | reverse complement strand
CGCGCCTTGTCGCCCGCGAACGGGAGCAGACGAAGCCTCCTCGCACCGCCTCATGGCGGAAATTCCGCACGAACTCCCCGCGGGGGCACTGCGCGCAGCGGGCTTCGGCCGAGTTCCGTGGCGAACCGGACCAGCATGGTTGACGTGGGAGCAGTGGACGCGCCTGCGGTTGGTGCTCCTGGAACTGTTCAATCCTGCCGAGGACAGTCTTCGGTTCTACTTCCTGGGCCGCAAGTGGCGGGATCGCATCGAGCATCACGGCACGAAGCCGTCACTGGACCTCGACGGGCCCCTCATATGCTGACGTCGCGAACCCGGTGTGACCATGCGCCAGGCTCGACGTTCGCGCGCGCTCGCAAACCTCTCAACAGCAGCAACTTACGCGCGTCATGCTGATGCCGGACGACGCCTACTCAGTTTCGACGTACGGGGTTCGCGGACATCGCGACGCAACCGCCTGCGGAGTCACAGGTTATGATGCCCGCAGTCGCCCCCCGCGAGGGGGGCGTGGATCGCAACTTCGTTCTCGACACTGACGCCGCCCCACTCGCGGTCGCCCCCCGCGAGGGGGGCGTGGATCGCAACCAGATGTCCACGGGGCAGACACCGGTCCTCGACTAGTCGCCCCCCGCGAGGGGGGCGTGGATCGCAACATCTCCGACGTGCTGCGCATGGTCGTCCAGCAGGTCGCCCCCCGCGAGGGGGGCGTGGATCGCAACTGTCGGGGGAGCCCCTCTGCCGGTTCTGCGGCGGTCGCCCCCCGCGAGGGGGGCGTGGATCGCAACCTCGCCGGCCGCACCGAGACCACCGTCAAGGCCGTCGCCCCCCGCGAGGGGGGCGTGGATCGCAACATCAAGAAGGCCAACCTCTTCATCCCCATCAAGGAGGTCGCCCCCCGCGAGGGGGGCGTGGATCGCAACGACGACTACGTCCTCGACGCGCCCAACCTGCGGGGTCGCCCCCCGAGGGAGGTGGTTCTCGTGGCACGGCCCGAGGCGGCGGTGGCGTGTACCGGCAGTCGAGACCCACGCAGCGTGTGCCAGAATCACCTGATTCCTGAACGGTGTATTCGCGCGCTTCGATGGAGCCTGACGGATAGTCGCGGAGGCCCGGGGTTTCCTGAACACGCCTCTCCTCCCGACTCCGGCGCGAGGGCTCTCGCTGTCGCCACGCGTCGTACGACGAGGATCGAGTCGAGGTGGACCGTCGCCCAACCGCGCCTCGCCCGACCGCGCGCGACGGAGGGTCCGGGACGTTGATGGCGACCCAACCCCGGTTGCGCCACGTGAGGTCTCCACATGAGTCATGCTCAACGGTCGCTCGGTGTTGTGAGGTCGACGCCCAGAGCATGGATTGCCGCCTCACAGCGAGCCCTATACGTCGCAGGATCAAGCTCGGGCAAGCCGAGGAGCGCGGCCTCTAGCTCCGCTAGCGTTGAGCCGAATTCGGGATCACCGAACAGGCCGAGCGCGCGCCAGTCGCACCCCGACGGTTCGATGAACTCGGCGGTATCGCAGACATGCGCGAGTGCAACCGACGCTAGCCAGAGCGGGAGGAAGAGTGGGTCTGCTCTGATACTCGCTTTCACGCTCTCGTGCGTTCGATACTGACGGGCGTTCATGGGCGACGTGAACTCGTACGATCCGAACCATGGGTATCCGGTCTGTGATGGCAGCGCGGGGCTGCACGGGGTAGCCTCGACCTTGCGGGTCCCGACCCGTCTTCCCCCGCTCGCGCTGCCGGAGTTCTTTCGGATGTTCCCCACCGAGGATGCGGCGCAGCGCTTCCTGGGAGCACCCCTACCGGGCTGGCGGCTCCGGAGGCTGATGCCATCACAGACCGGATACCCATGATCCGAACCCGAGTTCACCGTAGCGCGGGAACATCGCCAGGTGCTGCATGTGGTTGTCCAACCGACCAACCAGGTCGGCCATGGTGCTCGCGTAGCGCCCCACGTCCGAGTCTGCCGGAGGATCCGGGTAGTTCAGCGTCGGTGGGAATTCGAAGTCGCGCGCAGTGAGCTCTGCGTGGAGGAGCTCATGAGCCAGGTGGTACTCCCTCGCGATGCGGCGTGCGAGATAGACGGTTGGGACGGAATCGATCATCCGGAACGCCGCAGGACTATTGGCGGGCGTTCTACCGCGCTTGCTCCTCTCGACGTGGTCCGGGTGCTTCTTGATGTCTCGAACGACGATCCTGCCGAGCCGCTGCTCGATTTCTTCGACGACCTTCCGAACGGATTTTCGGGGCGAGATGCGGTAGCGCCGCGACAGGTATACGTAGTCCATGTGCCCTCCAGTTCGCGGCCCGAGCACTGAGCCTATCTCGACTCGGCGAAGACGTGGCGATGCGGGGGATCTAGTTGACTACGCGTTGGCCTGTCCACGCGCCGCTCCGCGCGATGGGTCATTCATCTCCTGCGACGAGTGCGTCCAGAGAGAGAGTTGCGACGCCCGATGGCCGTAGGTCCAAGCTTGGCAACGGTGGACACGATTCTTCGGGAGCACGAGGCCGGCGGCTCGAATCGTCTCTCGCCGACCGACCATGCCGCCGAATGCGCTGTGCGCAAGCCGGTCTTGTGGCGGCGCAGCCTTCGCTTCGCGGGGCGGACACTGACTGCGACCATCCGGCACCGTGCAGAGAACGTCTTCGACCTACCTCAGCACAGTCACCGACGCCGTCACGTGCAGCCGATCGCCTCCGGCGCTGGTCGTACTGACAACCGTCCACTCAGCCGT
Source organism: Planctomycetota bacterium (assembly GCA_021776825.1). Taxonomy (GTDB): domain Bacteria; phylum Planctomycetota; class JAJSAM01; order JAJSAM01; family JAJVHW01; genus JAJFFG01. The sequence continues at coordinate 152,540 of JAJFFG010000004.1, read as the reverse complement.
TGCCGCGTCAATGTCTGCACGGGTACGCGGCGCTGGGTGTTCATTGTCGCGCCAGTGACGACAAAGGCGATTCGCGCGGCGACAGGCGTAGGATCTCCTGCGCAGTGAGCGGGGACGGGGCGGAATTGGCGATCGACGAACCCACCACGCGGGGCTGGCGCTGGTACACCGGGTCAGCGTCCGAGAGTCCACAGTCGCTCAGCGTTCTCGCAGTCGTTGAGACGCTCTTCGCTACCGGAATGTACGCATGGATGGCTTGGGCGTACGGCACGACGCATCTGCTGGTCAGCGCGTGCGTCACGCCGTTCCTCCTGCTCCGCACACCTCGTTCCACCGCACGCGGGTTGAAGATGGCGGATGCCCTCTCAGCGTGGTTCAGCGGGCGATTGGATCTCGCGGACAGCGAGACGTCGGGGCGCTTTGCGCTTCTCGTGTTTCCGTTTCAGTTAGCGGCGTACGTGAGTGCGCTAGCCGCCGGAAGTGTGGCCATTCGGATCCTCGCCACCCTCTACACGATTGGCACACACCCACTCCACGCGATCCGGGAGATTCCATCAAATTGGTGGCGTTTCGTCTCGCACCTCGACCTCACGGTTGCGCCAGAGGCGATTCCCGGCGTGAATCGGTCTACTAGGACCCGGAGCCGGCGCAGAATGTTCCTACCCGCTTCCGCAATCCGGGCGTGGCTCCGACAGAAACCCACTCCAAATTGGTTCAGTAACGCACTCCTTCGGGCCTCCACGGCTCCGTACGTCGTCGTCGTGGCGATTTTCATGCTGCTCCCCGCGATCGCATACCGCTGGGCCATCAAGGGGACGTCGCTGATCTACGCGCCGTTCATCTGGATCGTCCGCACGTCGTTCCGAGAGAGACTCGAAGACCGCGTCAAGGACGTTCGCGACCTCGCTCTTCCTAAGGCCGTCCGGCGGTACGCCCTCGTCGTCCTCACGCTGTTCGTCGCGAAGCTCTGCCATCTCGTCGCGCCAGATGCCGCCGCTACTCTGTGGGAGGACTACGACCAACTCTGGGACGCCGCCCGCGGGGTCCCCGTGCTTCGTGCATACCTCGCTCCAGGGATCATGCCTCCGTGGCACGTGGCGATGGCGGCCAACGCGGCGCTTGCGTGGGTGCTCTACTTCACGGCGGACTGGGCGGCGTCGCGTTATGAGCGGAAGAAGCCGCCGAACGAAGTTCGGGTCGGAATTGGCATCCGCTGGCTCACGCTTGTTCGCGGCACGCTGAGCATCTACACGATCCTGTGCGGGCTCTACACCGCTGCCTCCTTGATCCCGGAATTGGGCTGGGCTCCGTTGGGACCCCGCCTGTTCCCCTGGTAGCCGGTCCATGAAGTCACCACGCTCGCCACCAGTCGCCCACGACGAGCAGTCGCTCGCCATCTGAGTCCACGTGAGCACGTCACGCGTCCGGGGTGGGCAGTCGCAGCGCCGAGCTCATTCATGTGTGGTGACGACGCGATGCGCGGCTGGTCGCTGCGGAGTCCCTCGCGCCCGTCGTCGAGATCGAGTCAGCGCCGACCTCCAGATTCCAGTGCACGGGTCGCGTGCTGTTCGGGCCGGGAGTCACCGGCCGCAACCAGCGTGTCCCAGCTAGACGGAGCGCGAGGATGGCGCTCCCCTGTCGGCGTCACGGGCAGCGCGACTGAGGAACCCGAGCGAGGGCTTGCGTCGGCGACCCCGATCGTCGATGGCGGTGACGAGGCCATCGCGCGCGATCTTCCGTAGCGAGACACCATCGCGACGAAGCGCGACGAGGCGCTGACGTTGGCGCGGCGAGAGTCGGTATCTCGGCCGGCCGAGTTTCGTTCCGCGGGCGCGAGCCGCCGCGAGACCGGCGCGTACGCGCTCGCGGATCGCCGCGCGTTCGATCTCAGCGACCGCACCGATCAGTGCGGCCAATGCGCGGCCGACCGGGCCGCGGAAGTCGATGCCCTCGCGCAGTGAAACGAGGGACACACCTGCGGCCTCGAGGGCGTCGAGCGTCATCACGAGCCGCAGGACGTCGCGTGCCATGCGATCGAGGGCCGCCACGACCACAACTTGGATGCTGCCCTTGCGGGCATCACGGAGGAGCTGATCGAGAACGGGTCGCAGGTGCGCCGCGCCGCTCGTTGCGGTCTCCTCATACCAGCGAATACTCAGCCGCTCACGGCGCGCCCATTGCTCGATCCCCTCGCGTTGCGAGTCGAGGCTCTGATCGTCCGTCGAAACGCGCACGAGGGCGCCGGCGGTCCGGCTCATCGGACACTCGCATCGTCGGAACCAGCCAAGAGCTGGACGCGGAGTCTCAGTGCCTCGAGGACGACACGCTCGACAACATCCGCGAACGGTGCGGCTGCATCTCGCTCATGCAACGCCACGCGCAAGGCGTCCTTCACCGCGCCAGGTGCGGAGTAGGGCAGACGGCTCCTGGCAGCGCCTCGTCGGCGGCGTGGTAGCGCATCGAGCGCCGCGTTCCTTGCCCGTGTCCACGCGGCCTCCAGGCTGCGCAGCGCACGCGCCCAACGCGCACGACGCCTCGCCTCCTCATCCTTGCGCACCAGCGGCTGAAGGGCGGCCTCGACGATCTCCTCGATGTTGCCGTCTGGCCACGCTCCATGAAGCCGCACGCGCACCGAAGACTCGGCTATCAGGATGGCGAGCGCATCGAGTCCCCGCTCCGAGGCCCGCGCTACGAACATGGCCACGCCGCGCCGAACATGCTGATCTCGATCGGTCAGGCGCTGGTGAAGGTCTGCAGCGAGTCGGCGTCCAGCGACGGCGGGTGGCTCAATCGCAGCGAGGACCATCGTTCGGAGCTGATCCGCGATTAGCCGATCGTCGGGCCGGTCGCGGTCGAGGATCCGGAGGCGACGAAACTCGTCGTCGTACGCCGACTTCGCGATGTCACAATCTCGCGGCACCGACTCACGGCGTCGCAGCGGAGCCAGCGGCTCAAGCAACACTCGCTGCGCGGCGGAGATGGTCGGTGGGTGCGCGCGAGCGCAGTCCTCCACGAGTCTCTCCAGCGCGCGGATCGCCGCGATGTTCTCGTCGTGCGGTAGGCCGGCGGGAATCTGGTTCTGCGCGAGTTCGGTTACCTCCCGCCGCCGCCACGCGGCAATCCGGAGTCTCTCGCGCTCAGTTCGCTCACGAGCCGTGCCGGCGAGTCCGGGCGGCTCGGGCTGCGAGGTCGGCGTGGCAACACTCGCTTCCGCACGCGCCGCATGCTGGCGGCGTTCTTCTTCGGCCTCGTTCAACTCGGACTCTGCGCGATGACGATCGGCAGCCGCACGGGCGGCCTGGGCGCGCGCGCGCTCCAACGCCGCGGTTCGCCGCACGGCGAGCACGTCATCGTCACGGTCGAGATCGCCGAGCTCGTGCTCGTCCTGATCACACCGCTGGACCGTGAACTCCGTGTCCAGAGCATCCAGATCGGGGGGGAGATCGTGCCTCTCCAGCAGGCCGGCAGATCTCCACGCGTAGACCGTGCGTTCCGTGACACCGGCGGCTGACGCCGCCGCCGAGACGCTGCCCCCCTCGGCGATGGCGCGGGCCGCCGTGGCGACCTTCTGTGGATCTCTTCGACGTGACATGCCTACGTCTCCCCACGTTGCAACTGGGCGCGCGAGCGGCGCGCGACGAGATCCGTATGGACCCTCACACTCGATGACTGGAGTCGGGCAGCCGCCGTAACGAGGCGCACGAGGGCGCCCGGATCTCCCGCGCAGACGTCAGACGCCGTGCGTTCCAGGTCGGCGAGCGACTCGCCGAAGCAGTGCTCTTGGAAGACCGCGCGGAGCCCGGCTGCACGCGAGCGATCGCCCCGGCGTCGCGCGCTCACAGCCGCGGCTCCGGGGCATCGGTGTCCTCGACACTCCTGTAGAGGCGCGCCAGCTCGTCCACGGGGGGGGCGACACAGTCGCTCTCCGGACCGGAAGAAGCGAAGGAACCGAAGGAAGGAGCCGGAGAGTTCGGTTTCTTCGGTTCTTTCGGCCTCAGAACTTCGCGCGAACGACCTCCGGTGCCGCCTTCCTTCACCCGCACGAGGAGGTTCTTGGCGACGAGCGTCTGGATCGCCGGGTTGAGCTTCTGGGCTGGCGTTGACCCACCGAGAGCCTTGTGCAGTTCCGTCCGCGAGAGCCCTGCCGGTCGCTCGTTCACAAGATCCAGAATGCGCTGCGCCAGCGGGTCCCCAAGGCAGCTGCCGAAGATGTACCGAACGGATGCGTCGCTGTACTCCCAGACTGCGATTGCGGCGCGGAGGTGCGCCTGCTCGATGAACGCAGACCGATCGAGCAACGCGTAGATGATTGCGAGTCGCAGAGTGTGGGCCTCTGCTCGCGCAGTCAGCGCGCCCACGACGCCGTCCCCCTCGTCCGAGAGCGCCTCGTAGAACGAGCGCCACAGGTCGCGAGCCGAGTCCGCCCAGTGGATCCGCGTGATCTCCTGGGCGTGAGCAACCGTCTCGCGGAGTTTGTCCGCGAACTCGTACACGCGCTCGGCGCTCGCTTCTCCCCCGAATGGCAGACGCTTCGAGCGGCGCGCCGCGACGAACAAGAAGCGGTTGGCAAACCCGTTGGCGATCTCTGTGGAGTTGAGCATCCGGCGGAGTTCCTCCAGCGTGACATGCGCGAGGAGGCACAGGTGGGGCTCCCGCACACTGATCGGGTCCTTGCGCGTGATCACGCGGAGGCACGCGCTGTCCCAGGCCGACCGCAACACCGCACTGAGGGTCCCTCCCTCGCGAGCGCAGACCGCCAGGACGCGAGAGAACTCCGGCTCGTGAACCAGCACCTGCGCTGGCGGCGCGGCGTGATGAGTTTCGCCCTCGGCCGCCGGCGAGTCCTTCAGGGCCTGGATCAGCCCTTCGCCTGAACCCAGCCCCGTGAGCGTTCGAGCCTCGAAGAAGGCGGCATCAACACGGTCCAACATGTGGCGCACAACGGCGCGGGACGTGCCCTTCCGCGAGCGCGACGTCCTGCCGACGACTACCGCGAACTCGAGCGCCGCGTGTCGTGCCCCATCCACCCTCATGAACGGTCCACGACCGATGAGGGCGCTGACGCTCACGAGGAAGTCGATGAGCAGGGCGGCCGGATCCGCCTCCGAGTGCGGGGACACCATCGCGATGAACTCGCCGGGCAGGCCGTGGAGCGCATCGCTCGATAACTCGGGCCACGCGGGCCCGGACACGCTGTCGGCCGCGGCTGACGCGCGCGCCACGTCGGCGAGAGCCTCCAGGCTCTCCGCCACCGCCTCGCCGTCGCCACGCGCCACCCACTCCGTGAAGTCATTCGGGGGCCTCATCGCTCCTCCTCCCATCCCGTAGCGAGATCTAGGACCAGGACGTCGGCGCCCGCGGCGAGCAGTTCGTCCCGGCGTCGCTGCGCGGCGTACTTCCCGGCGGCGTCCGCGTCGTACGCGATGTGAACGCGCCGCCCGGAGAGGATGCTCAGCCACGGGCTCAGCGTGGACCCCTCGCCGGTCGTCACGCTGACCGGGACGAACGGCAGTTCGCACACGAGCGCGGTAAGCCAATCCCTCTCACCAGCGAGGAGCAGCACGGGGTCCCTCGGCCGCTCGAGGAGGAGGTCCGCGCCGAGCAGCGCCTTCGGGCATAGCCCTCTCGGTCGCGCCGCTCCCACCTTGACGAAGTCGGGTGCAAACCGCGGTACGAGGGCCTCGACGTTGCGTCGATCGGTCGACCACGCGGGGATGAGCCACATCGACGGGCGACGGCGGGCCGGGCGCTCACCGAGAAGTTCGCCGAGAGTGCGACCTTCCGGCATCCATCCCACACCGAGTTCGCGAAGCATCGAGTCTGACAGCGGGAACCGTTCGTGGAACGACTCCACAGCCGACGAGTTCGCCCAGAACCGCCGCGCGGCCTCGCCAGCGACTCGAAGCAGGCGTTCCGGGCGATCCGGCTCGGTGGCGCGCGCGGGTCTCGGTGTGACGCACTCACTTGCTGGTCGTGTGGCCGCGAGCCCTGGCCGGGCAGCGCCGGCGAGCTCGCCGTGCGCGACGCGATGCCCACAGACGAAGCAGTACGCGCCGTCGTGGAAGATGTGGAGCGAGGGGTTCAGGTCGCCACGCCGATGCCCCGCGGAGTTCGGGCAGCGGACCTTGCGACCGCGCCGCTGAACGGTAGCGGGCGATCCGAACGGCGGCGGCGGGGACGAGCGGCTACCCATTGAGCTGGTCCTTGTCTCGAGCGTCTCCGTCGAGATCGTCTCCGGGGGACTCGCCGCCCTCGATGTAGCGGTATGTGGGATCCCTCCGGACCCCCACCACGCACCGCTCGCAGACCGGACCACGCCCGGGCTTCTCGTCCCACGCCGAGGGGGGGCCGACGATGAGCTCGTCGCACGAGCAGCAGAAGATCCGCTCCGGTCCACTGAGAGGCTCCGTCACCGTCGCCTCCGCTTCTGCGGAGCAAGCGCGCGAAGAAGCTCCTCGCGGAGAACGACGCGTCGCCGGCCGATCTTCCGGCTCGGAATCACGCCGGAGGTCAGGTACCGGCGGGCGACGCGAACGCAGACGCCCAAGGCGCGCGCCAAGTCCTCCACCAGGAGGACCTCAGGCAGGCGCTCGCGCGAATCGGATGAGTGGCGGGACGAGTGGCTTCCGTGCGCATCTGATGCATCAGGCATGCCACGATAAGAATCGCCCGTGCACAATTGCGGAACGTGTCGAAACCAGAGGAAACCAGGGGAGTTTCCACACCCCCGTGGGTCGGCTTCTAGACGGGCACCTGCACAGGCAGGCCGAGAGACGCCGCGACGGCACGAACGTGGTCCCTCAGCGGTGCCGACGCGGCCTCCTCCCAGTGTCTGCGGAGGCGGCCCAGCGTGACGTTGACCTCGTCGGAGGACTCCCCGCCGAATGAGATCTGCACGCCCGCATGCATGAGGCGCGCTGCAAGGCGACGGAACTTCTTGCCCCTGCGGGCATGCACATGTCCTGCGAAGAGCAGCGTGACAACCACGTCGAGGATCTCGGCACGCCGACCATTGCGTCGCGGCGATCCGGGAGCCGGCCGACTCTGCGAGACTGCGAGTTCCATCGGAAGCGCGGCCGCGCCGAGCGGCTCGAGCTGGGTCCGGTTGCGGAACTCGGCGATCGCGGCCGGAGAGGCCAACCACCTCCGATATGTCGCGGAGAGTTCGCGTTCCAGCGCGTCAAACGCTCCGGCCTCGTCTGACGTGCGGCCCGTGACCTGCTCAAGGCGGCGGGAAGCCTCGCGCAGTTTCGGGAGGTCATCAAGTGTGACGAGGTTCTCTGCCGCGAACTCCTGCGTGGAGACCTCGGCGGTCCAGATCGGGCCGATCAGGGCTTGTGGAGATTCGAGGTAGGCCCGGACAACGAGAAGGAGGACCGGGACGTTCAAGCCGGTGGAGTCCAGGCGAGCGAGAAACTCGACGGCCTCAGTGTTCTCCGCCAGGCGCCTGAAGTGCTCGGCGGCACGCTCGCCAAGAGCAGGCGAGTCCGCGAGGGCGCGAACGACCGTCAGGACATCGGGTCTCGACATGACCCTCTGATTGGAGCGCAACGGCACGACACACGGTCGCGGGGCGCCAGGGGGCGAGGATCTCCGAGTTGACCTGAGAGTTGACCCCGAGAAGGCGCCCCAGAGGAAGCCCAGATTGACCGACTTAACCCATTTCAAGCCAAGGACTTACTGGCATCCCCGGCAGGGCTCGAACCTGCGACCTACGGTTTAGGAAACCGTGGTCAGGCGGACTCGACGAGGAGTGCGACGCCTTCCTCGGGCGTCTCCGTGAAGCGGAACAGCGCTTCGAGCCCGAGCGTGTGGAAGACCTTCATCAGGAAGGACGAGCACGCGGCGAGCACGACGCCGCCGCCCTTGGCCTTCGCGGCGCGGCGCGCTCGGAGGAGCAGCGCGATGGCGGCAGAGTCGAGGAAACTGGCCTGCGAGAGGTCGAACACGATGCGCTCACCGGCGCTCTCGAGCGCGGTCTCGATCGCCTCGCGGCGACGGCGCAGGGCAATACGGTCCACCTCTCCCCCGACGGTGAGGATGGTGACGTCTCCGGAGCGTGTGGATTCGACGAGCAAGATGGCTCTCCTGCGGTGTCAGGGTAGCGCGACAAGGCTCTGAAGCGCGCGCCCGTTCTCGCCGGGGGTCGTTCGCCGCCCGAACCTCACGAACCGCGGGGGAGCGGAGCGCGCTCGTTCACGCTCCGACCTCACGAGAACGGGCCCGACCGCCGAATGGCGATCGGGCCCGAAGAAGACCCCGAAGAAGACCCCGAAGAAGACTCGGTTGCGGCCCGGTCTAGAAGAGCCAGAACCAGCCGTTGCCGTCGCGATCATTGCCGCCGCGGCCCGGCTCCTGCCAGCCGCCGCCGTCCTCCCAGCCCCACCAGCCGTCGTCCTGGCCGCCGTTACTCGGATCGGCGTCCGGCGCGCCGAACGCGTCGCGAGCCTGCTGATAGGCGCCCTGTGCCAGCTGCGGGTCGCTCGAGATCTGCCCGATGACGTTGCCGTCCAGGCTGCCGATCCCGCCGAGGTCCACCACATCCACGGGCGAGTTGCTCGTGATCGTGGACTCGCTCAGCGTCGTACCGGACTCGAGGTTGACGAGGCCGCCCATGTCGCAGTCGCCCACCGAGCACTGGTCGATGTCGACCGGATCAGTGAGGAGCACGCCACAGCCGCCGGCCTGATCGACGGTGTTGCCGATCATGTCGTTGCCCTTGCCGCCCACGATGAAGCCGTCGGTGCCGGGACGATCGGCGACGTTGTCGTCGACGTCGTTCTTGTTGCCATCGATCAGGAAGGCCTCTGCACCCGGGCGATCGACGAGGTTCTCGTCGATGTCGTTCTTGTTCCCGTCGACGTCGATGCCGGTGTCGACCGGCTTCGTGACGACGTTCTGCCCGATCAAGTTGCTGCCGCCCTGCACGTCGATCGCGTCGTCGCCGGCGTGATCGATCGTGTTGCCGACCACGTCGTTCGAGCTGCCCTCGACGTCGATGCCGTCACCGAAGGTGTCGGTGATGACGTTCTGGTCGACGAGATTGGCGTTGCCATCGATGCTGATCCCGTCCGCCGGGCTCGGCGCCGCGGGGTCGCGCCAGACGTCCTGCTGACCACCGTTGCCCGTGTGCTCGACCGTGTTGCCGGAGACCGTGTTCAGGTCGCCGTCCACCTCGATCGAGACCTGGCCGTTATGGCCGGTCACCGTGTTGTCCACGATCGCCGTGCCGTCGCCGTCGACGACGATGCCGGAGCCCGTCGTGTGGGTGACGTCATTGTCCGCCACGATCCCGCCGATGTGGTCGGTGTCGATCGTGATCGCGGGGCAGCCGTTCGCCATGCCCGTGTCGAGGTCCGGGTTGGCGAACCCGACGTCGAGATCGTTGTCGGACACGTCGAAGCCGTCGCCCGTGAGGTTGATCCCTCCCGGTGCGTCGTCGACGTCGTTGCCGGTCACACTCGCGCCGTCGCCGGTCACGGTGATGGCATCCATCCAGTCCACGTCGTCGATCTCGTTCTGGTCGATCGTGACGTCATCGGCCTCGGCGACGATCGCGGACTCGTCCGTGTCGTCGAAGTCGTTGTCGCTGATGGTGCCGTCGTCACCAGTCATCAGCACGCCGCAGCCGACGTCCTTGAACCGGTTGTCGCTCACGGCCGCACGGCGGCCATGGGCCTCCACCGCTGCCATGGCATTGGTGTTCTTGAAGCGGTTGCCGTCGATCACGGCGTCGTTGCCGTAGCTCAGCAACGCACCGCCGCGGAACTTGTTGTTCCGGATCGTGACGTCATCGCCGAAGACGCGGACATCGCCGCGCTTCAGCGTGAAGCCCTCGATCGTCACGCCGTCCGCAACCACGTCGAACGAGCTGCGCAATCGCGCACGCTTGCCGACGATCGTGAGGTTCGGCGTGCGAATCGCCCGCGAGACGTCATGCGTTCCACGACGGACCAGAATTCGATCACCGGACTCGGCGGCGCGGAGCGCCTGATCGAGCGTTCGGTGGGTGCCGGGGACGCGAAGGTCCTCGGCTGAAGCCACACCACAAAGGATCAGCGCCAGGCCGATCGCTAGGGGCGTGGCAGGAAGCTTCCTGCTTGCCATCACCATTCTCCCAGATTCGAAGGGTGACCTCCTCCGGTGCAATGAGTGTAGCGGTCTAGTGCATGCGAGGGGAGGGGGCGGTGCATTTGATCACTGATCGGACAGGTTGATCCACCGATCGCACAGGCGAAGCCCGACGGCGGCGATCGGCGCCGACGACTCCGGAGGGCGCTACCCTGTCGCGGGCGTCCCCGCTGCCGAGAGACGCTGCGGAGACGACCCTCCCGAGCCGACCATGACGACGCACCGCGCACGACGACTCCGCCTTGCCGATGGCCGACGACGCCTTCGGGGCCACCTCCACTCGGCGTTCTGGGGCTTCCTGACGCTCTCGCTCGTCGTGACCGTGGAGATCTGCGTCGACATCGCCACGAGCGATCTGGAAGACGCGATCTTCGCCGGACTGGCGGCGCTGTTCGTCGTCACGCTCGCGGGGGTGCACTCCTCGCGGCCGATCGCGTGGGTCACGCCACTGGTCGCGTTCGGCCGACGGCTGTACGCCTGGCCCGCCCGCTTCGCGGGTTGCAGCGGACTGAATCTCCGTCTCGATCCGACCGTGCGACGCGGGCGTTTCGGCTGGAGACCCCAGGTGATGGCGACGGTCACGATCCTCGTGATCGCCCTGGGCCTCATCGAGATCCTCGTGCCGGCCTCGCTCCGCTCGGGTCTCGGCGCCATCAGCGCATCGCTCTACCTCGTGGTGCTCGTCGCTCTGTGGGCCGGGCTGATCGTCGCGTGGTTCGGATACGGGATCCTCGCCGGCTCGCTCGTCGCCGATCTGCGGCACGCCCGCGCGGAGAACGCCGGTCGGCTCGACGCCGAGCGCCCGAGCGGGACCTGGCTCACGGTCGCGATCCTCGTCGGCTCGATCGTCGCCGCCCTCGGAGGGGTCTCTGCGGTCGTGCCCTTCGCCGGCCTGCTTGGCTGTGTCGCGAGCGCGCTCCTGATCCTCACCGTGCGCGAGGCCTACGCCACCGAGATCGTGTTCCGGTCCCAGGACGAAGCGGAAGAGGTCGGCATCCCGCTCCCGCCGTTCTTGCTGCCGCAGTGCCTGCTCGCCGCGCTGATCCCCATGTTCCTGATCCTGGTCGCCTGCGGGAACGAGGCCCTCGGTGGAGATGGCGGAGCCATCGCGATGCCCGTCTCGACCGTGCTCGGCCGCGCCGCCGCGTGGGCGGCGTGCTGCGGTGCAGGCGTCATGACCTTCTACTTCGTGGGGTTCGTCGACCGAGCACGCCGCGATCGGCTCGAGCGCTCCGTACCGAAGCGTATCGTCGCGGCGAGTTTGCTCTCGGCGCCGGCGACCGCCGCGCTGGCTGCGGACGGCTGGCAGATCTTCACGGCTCCGGAGGAGGCGCCCCGCGACGCGGTCCCACTGGACCCGAAGCACGTCGACGCGTCGACGCCGGCCGCGCGCGAGGCGCTACTACGTCGTCGTCGAGTTGTCCTGCGGCGACTGGTGCGCCGCGGTCTCCGCCGTGTCCTCCGACGCGCCGCGCGCCACGAATACCGTGAGGGCGCCGGCTTCGTGATTGCGCCGCATCTGTGGTTCGTCCCTCGTCTCACACGCGACGAGGACGAGAGCCACCCAGAGACCCGGCTGGGCACGTTCGCGCAGACGCTCGGCCCGGACTGGGCGGCGGCCATCTCGGGTGCAGCCCGCCAGCACCTGGCGAACGTGCTCGGCTGCCTGGAGATCGATCTGATCTTCCTCGAGGACGGGGTCGGCCACGCCGGGCTGCGTCGTGTCCTGACGGTCCTGTACGAAGTGTTCGACGTCCACGACGGCGGCCGAGCGGTTCGCGACCGCGACTTCGCCGGACTGTCAGGATTGTGCGTGCTGCTGCACGAGTACGGCCCGCAGACCCGGTTCTCGAGCGACGTCTACCCCGAGCCGAACTTCAAGGACGTCTCGCGTGCACGGTTGCTGCACGTCTTCAAGGATCGTGGCGGCGAGGAAGAGCGCGACACGGTCACCTCGCCGAGGGAGCGAGTCCCCATGCTGGTCTGACGTTGCATCGAGCCACCGCGCGACACGTCGAGACACGGCGGAGCGTCAACCGCGCGCGGCGCCGTCGCCGGCCCTCCTTCGACTCGCTGCGAAGAGCGCGCAGGCCACCAGGTTCAGAGCCACGAACCCGGCCCCGAGCCAGAGCAGCACGGGCCGCTGACCGTTCAGGTCGACGCTGGCGCCGACGAACGGTCCGATCGCCAGGAAAGAGAGCCGGAACATCAAGCTCCGGAGCGAGAGGAACCCGGCGCGATCGGTTGACGGCAGCAGCCGTTGCTCCTCGTGCGCCAACGTCGGGGTCGCCAGCCCGCGCATCAGCGTGATCGCGAAGTAGAAGACGAACCCCCAGACCGCGGTCGACAGCCCGAGCCCCACGTACCCGAGGCCCACGAGCCCGACGCAGCCAAACAGGAGCGGCACGACGCCGAACCGCTCAGCCGCGCGATCGCTCGCGAGCGAACCGAACGCCACCACGAAGTTCGCGACAGCCCAGATCGGCCCGATCCACGCGGGCGAGATCCCCGAGTCCTGCGCGTACGTCTGAATCAGCCAGACGGGGACGAACGACGAGAGGCCGAGTCCGATCATGAGGAGTACGACCGAGGCGAGCCGACGGTTGCGTCCGAGGACGTCTCGCACCATGGAGATCGCCTGACGCACGTGGCCACCGGTGATGGGGACGTGCCGTGCCGGTTCGACGAGCTTCAGCGCCACGACGACGTTGACCAGCGAGACGCCGACCTCCAACAGGAACGGCAGACGCGGCGACCACATGTAGAGCACGCCCGCGGCGAGCGCGGCCACGCCCTCGGCAGTCTGTCCGAAGAAGCGGAAGCGCCCGTCCCACTTGCGGAACTGATCCTCGCGCCCCGTCTCGAGCAGCGACTCGTACATGAGCGCCGTGTCCGCACCGGAGATCAGAGCGAGACCCAGACCGAGCACCGCCTCGGCGGCGAACGCCGTCCAGAAGTCGTCCGCGAACCAATAGAGCCCCCAACCGATGACCTGCAGCCACGACCCGATGGTCAGCGTGTGTCGGTACCCGAGCCGATCGGCCAGATAGCCGGATGGGAACTCGAAGACGGCGATCGTCAGACCGAACAGCCCCTGCAAGAGCATGATCTCGTGCATCGAGAGCCCGATCTCGATGGTCCAGAAGATCGTGATGACCGCCACGGGGAACAGCGTCATCTGCAAGCCGTGGAAGGCGCAGAGCAGGCGTGGGTTGCGGGCGACGCCGGTCATGGGGCCTCACGAGGCGAGGACGGCGCGTCTCATGCGACGCCGATCCGCTGGACGGACATTCGGACGGGGGCGAGCGCGAGGGTACGCCATGGTGCACGCGCCGGCATGCCGTACGCTCCGCGCGACGTGACTCCGTCGGACGCACTGTCTCCACTCCCACCGCGCCGCGCCGGTCGCGCGCTCGCGGCGGTCTGTGTGGTCGGTGCTCTCGCGGTCGTCGCGTACGGGCCGATCCCGCAACCGGCGGACTACCACGGCTTCGCGGACACGCGCACGATGCTCGGCGTCCCGAACGCCATGGACGTCCTCTCGAACCTCGGGTTCCTGGTCGCCGGTGCCGTCGGCCTGATCACCGTTGCGCGGCGCAACGCGTGCCGCTTCCGCGAGCCGTGGGAACGGACGGCGTGGCTGCTCGTGTTCCTTGGATCCGTGCTGACGGCGGTCGGCTCGTCCTGGTATCACGTCGCCCCGAACGACGCGTCGCTGTTCTGGGACCGGCTGCCGATGACGCTCGTCTTCACATCGCTCTTCGCCGCGATGATCGGCGAGCGCGTCAACCCCGTGCTGGGCCGACGATTGCTCTGGCCGATGATCCTCGTCGGCGGCGCGTCCGTCCTCGTGTGGCGCATCACCGGTGACCTACGCGCCTACATCATCGTGCAGTACGTACCGCTGCTCGCCCTCGTCGGGATGCTGGTGGTCCAGCCGCCGAGCTACACACGCACCAAGGACCTCTACCTCGTCGCCGTCGCGTACGCGCTGGCCAAGATCTGCGAGAACACCGACTGCTCGGTCTACGACGCGCTCGGCGTCATCAGCGGCCACACGCTGAAGCACCTGTTCGCGGCCATCGCCCCTGTGTTGCTCGTGCGGCATCTCGTGCGTCGTAAGTCGCTCCACGCCGCCTGAGCGTTCACTCCTTGCCGAGCAGACCGAACGCGTCGATGTCGGCTCCGTGGCGACCGTGGATGCCGGTGATGACGCGACCGTCGCCGCCGAGCCAGAGCACCGTGGCGGGGTCCTTCTCCCCCACCGGTGGGGCGCCGCCGAGCCAGGTCGAAAGGTAGGCGTCGGACGTGTCGAGACGGTCGCCGTCGATCTTCATGAAGATCAACGCGAGGCCCTGGAGTCGCGTGCTGCCGCGCACGATCGCGCCGCCCACGGCGTAGCCATCCCGTGCGAGTGACTCGGCCCGGAATCGCCCCGCCTTGCCGGGGGTCGGGTAGGCCGTGGGCCGGACCCCCGAGGCCGACCGGACCACGGGCGTCACGCGACGCACGATCGGCTCGCCGTTCAGGAGGTCGGTGAACACGGTCAGGCCAACGAGGTGACCGTCGCCCATCACTCGGAACCGCCTGCCTCCCGTGCCGCCGACGAGCGGGGAGGCCATGTGCCCGCGCTGCGGCTCCGGCACCTCGAGCCACGTCGCCGGGTGCCGCGGCAGGTGACGGGCGAGCCATCGGCGGCCGACGCGCTCCGCGAACTCGGGTGCGATGCCGTGAATGTCGCGCCACGCACGTCGCTGCCACTCGGCCTCAGCGAGGATCTCCATCGCGGCGAGCTCGCCCTTCTCGCCCATGAGCGCGAGCCACGGAGCGCAGACACGCTCGGCGCCCGAGTCCCGGCCGCGCGACCACGCGTTGGTGACGTGCTCAATCGCACCCGCGGGACGTCTGTCGTGGCCCGTCATCGAGGCGATGATCGCCGCCGTTCGGTGCCTGGACCTGGCCCTCCGGAGCTGACGTATCAGAATGAACTCCCCGGGCTCACCGCACGCCGCGACGAGGTCGAACGCCGCCGACGCCGGCTCCATCTCGTGGGCGTCGTCGATCAACCGTTCGACGAGCGGCAGCGCCAGCGCGCCTCTGTCGTCAAGCCATGGTCGAAGGAAGTAGACGTCGTGGTGCGTCAGTCGCGTCCGGCTGAGAAGCACCGCATCCTCGAGCGCTGGGAGAAGCCACTCTGCGTCGGGCACGATCCGGATCAACGTGTTGAACGCGGGTCGTTCGAAGCGTGCTCCCTCGATGCGCTTCCGAAGGTGCGGGACCGCCGCGACTGCGGCCGGGCCCATGAGTCGCAGTGCGCCAAAGACGCTCGGCTCCACGCGACCCGCCCATCGCTGCCACGGGTGGAAGTGCATGCGACGAAGATCGTCGTTCATCTCGTACTCGAGGGCATCGAGCAGCGCGGGGACGAACCGGGCTCCGGCGGGGTCCAGGGTCGCCACGGCTTGGGCCGACGCGACGATCGCGACGGGGTTCTGTCCGCGCAACGCACGCTCGATGGCCTCGCGTCCCGGAGTCCCCGCGCGGACGAGCACGCGCGCGGCGACGTGTGTGACCCAGGACGACTGGGCCCGGACGTCACCGGGCTGGCGCGGCTCCTCCGGCCCATCGTGGAGCAACAACGACTCGAGCTCGCCGACTACGACCGACACGCCCTCGCCGAGCTCGATGAGGTCGGCCTCCGCCTTCGCGCGTACGTCCGGATCGTCGTCCGAGAGTCGTGCGACGAGCTTCTCCGGCGTCTCGGCGCGGGCCATCGGGAGCGGACCGACTGCGCCGAACAGCACTGCGCCGAACAGAATCGTGCTGAGCACGATCGCCCCCACGAACATCCACGAGCGCATCCCGATCTCCCCGTCGCCGCAGCGCGCCACTGCGTCCCCGATGCTACGGGAGAATTGGCTGAGGTGGACGGCCCCCACTGCCGATGAGGAAGCGGAGATCTCCGCCATGAACAAGGTCACCCTCCTCGTCCTCGCCGCACTGCTGCTCCTCTTCGGCGCAGCCGCCGTCGTCACATCCACCGGAGATGACCGGCCGAGCGCGCTCCTGATCACCGGTGGCGGCCCCGCCAACCCGACGACGAAGGTCGCGACCATCTCGACCGGCGAGCGGGTGAACCTCGCCGCCCACGCCATCCCGAACGGCCTGACGATCTTCGACTTCACTGCCGACTGGTGACACGGCTGCGAGCAGCTCGATCCTCAGTTGGAGGATCTCGTCCACGGCCGCGAGGGCATCGTCCTCCGCAAGATCGACATCGTGAAGTGGAGCTCGGACGTCGCGAAGCAGCACAAGATCCGGGGACTCCCCCACCTGATCCTCTACGCCGACGGCAAGCCCGTCGCCGAGGGTGCCCAGGCCGTGCTGAACGCGCTGTCGCAGTAGGCGCGGCGCCGGATTCCGCCGGGTCCTCGCCCGCCCGGCCGAGCGGCCGGGACGGTTCCAACCAACCCAACTAACTCGAGTTGGGAGCCGTCCGCCCGGTCGATTGGCAGCGGGAGTTAGTTGGGTTAGTTGGAACTGTCCCCAGAATCGCGCGATGCGCCGACTCGCTCCGCTGCTCGTGCTGCTCGCCGCCGCGTGCGGTGATGCGCCCGAGCCCACGGTGCCGGAGACCGCTCCCCCGCCGCCGGCGACCGTCGCGCAGGAGACGCTCCTCGATCCTGCGTCCGCGACGCTCGACCGCGCGCACCAGGAGCGCCTCTGGGCGGTGGAGCACACGGCGTTCGAGCTGGAGACGTTCTTCGGGAAGCCGTTCGTGCGGCTCCTCGCGAAGGGGAACGTGAGGGCCGCAAAGAACCACCTGCGCGACGACCTCGTCGCGTCGGCTCCGGCGACGCCGACCGTGGAGCGAGCCGTAGGCAGAGTCGGGGAACGAGTCAGGACAGCCGGCGAACGGATGGAGTCCCTTGACCGCGACGGGCTCATGGCCAGGCTGAAGCGCGCGTTCGACGACTCCAGCTTCGGTCTCGACACGGGGAGCAGTGCTCGTGTGCTCCACCTCGAGCGGGACGACGACGATCTAGATCGCTGGACCTCGATCTGGCTGATGACGGTGCGCGGCCAGCTGAGCGCCCGCGGTCCGGGCCTGGCGACGTATCCGATCGAGATCGAGTGGACGAGCCGCATCTCCTTCCGCTTCGCCGACGACCACGAGATACGCACGCAGCCGGTCGTGACCGAGTGGCGTGTCGAGAGGGAGGTCATCCGCTCGGCATACACGCTGATGCTGGACGCGACCGACGCCTCCGGCCTCGCCGCGCTGCCGCTCCTCGACAACTGGAACGCCCCCGTTGCGGACCGACAGCAGTACACGTTCCAGTCGGCCGTCGCCGACTACGACCGGGACGGCGACCTCGACATCGCGATCGCGTCGCGCTCCGGCGGCCCGTTCCTCATGCGGAACGACGGCAAGGCGCGCTTCGCGAACTTCACCCGTGAGGCGGGCGTCCGCGGCTGGATGAACGACTGGGCGTATGGCGGAACGACGCTCGCGGGGTGGTTCGACCTCGACGACGACGGGTTCCCCGACCTCGTCCTCGGTCGGCGTCTGTACCGAAACCGCGGCGACGGGACGTTCGAGGACGTGACCGCCGCGTCCGGCCTGAAGATCGCGACGGATCCCACCGGGTGCATCGTGGCCGACTACGACGGCGACGGGCTCCAGGATCTCTACGTCCTCTACAAGCGGTCGCCGCAGGGCGGCGGCGCGGCGCGCACGTGGATCGACGACGGCGACAACGGCGTCCAGAACGTGCTCTGGCGGAATCGCGGCGACGGAACGCTCGAGGATGTGACCGAGCAGGCGAACGCGAGCGGCGGCGCGCGGATGTCATTCGCGGCGGCATTCCTCCACGCGAACGACGACGCGCACCCGGACCTGTACGTCGCCAACGACTTCGGGCGCAACGTCCTGCTGCTCGGCGGCGCGAACGGCGTGTTCACGGAGGCGCCCGACTCCGGCGGCGCGAGCGACTACGCGACGAGCATGGGCGTCGCAGCGGGCGATGTGGATGGCGACGGCCGCACAGATCTCTACGTCGCGAATATGTTCTCGAAGATGGGCCGGCGCGTGCTCGCGCACGTCGGTCCGAACGACTACCCGGCGGGCATCTACGACAAGCTCTTCGGCTCATGCTCGGGGAACCGGCTGTACGTCGGCGGCGACGCTGGGTTCAGCGAGGTCTCCGACGCGCGCGACGTGAATGGCGTCGGTTGGGCGTACGCCCCGGCCATGGCCGACCTCGACGGCAACGGCACGCTGGACCTGTACGCGACGACGGGGTTCATGAGCATGACGCGGGACAAACCCGACGGCTGAACCTGCCTCTGGCGGGCCGTCGTGTCACGGCCCCTCGACAACAAGAGCGCCGCCGAAGCGCTCGGTCCGATCGATCACGAGGCGGGCGAGTTCTGGGTGGACAACCCGTTCGCGATGACGCAGCAGGGCGAGAACCTCAGCGCCTACGAGCGCAACCGGACGTTCCTGAACCCGGGCGATGGCGGGCCGTTCTTCGACGTCTCCTACGCCACGCCGGCCAGCCTCGACTCCGACTCGCGCTCGGTCATCGCGGCGGACTTCAACGGCGACGGCGCGCCGGACTTGCTCGTCGGCTCGGTCGGCGGCGGACCGCTACGCCTGTTCCTCAATCGGTTCGGGAATCGGCCCGGGCGCGTGCGCGTGGTGTTGGCCGGCACGGTGAGTAATCGCGACGGCATCGGCGCGCGCCTGACGGTGACCGCGGGAGGTCGCACGCAGGTGCGCGACGTGTTCCCGGCGAACGGCTTCATGGGCCTCGGCCCGCCCGAGGTGTTCCTCGGTCTCGGGGACGCACGCGACGCCACCATCACCGTGCGGTGGCCGAGCGGCACGACGACCGAGCACTCGGTCGCCGGCGGCACGCGTGTCGTCCTCGGCGAAGACGGCACGACACGGAGCGATCCGCTCGAACGCTGAGCCGAGGAAGTGGCGCCCCCGTCACGCGGGTCGGGGAGGGTCAGGAGACCCTCCCGTACGGGCGGATCTCCTGATCCGCCCCGCGACGACGAGGGCCACGGCCCGCAGCGGGAGGGATCCGCCCCTCGCTGCGCTCGCCCTACGCGGCCGCGCCGGGCTGTGTTCCCGGCTGTGTTCCCGGCTGGGCGCCCGCATCCGCGTCACCGCGGATCTCGCGCAGCGCGCGGCGGGTCATCACACCCACCATCTGCTTGCGATACGTCGGCGGCAGCAGCGTCGCGCGGACGGGCTTCGACGCCTTCATGACGTCGGCAACGATCTCTTCGATCGAGGCGTCGTCGAGCGTGGCACCCACGTGCTTCTGCGCAACGTCGTCGAGCCAGAGCGGGATCGTCGAGACGGCGTTCGCCACGAGGAACAGTTCCGCAATGCGGTCGCCATCCATGCGCGCGGCAGCGGCCACGGCGAGCTCCGGGAAGTCCCACGCCTCGCGAACACGGAACTTCTGGTAGCTGGCGCGCAGGGTCTTCGCGTCGGAGGGGATGTCGATCGAGACGACGATCTCCTCCTTCTTCTTCACGAAGCGCTCGATGCCGTCGCCGACGAAGAACTCACGCAGCGGCATCGTGCGCTGACCGTCCGGACCGGCCAACGTGATCGTGGCGCCGAGCACCATGAACACCGGCGCCATGTCGCCCGAGTAGTTCGCGTAGCAGTAGTCGGTCGAGCCCTTCACCACACGGCACTCGGGGCCGTCCGCCTTCAGGCAGTTGCCGAGCGCCTGGCGTGCGAACTCCGACTGGTTGAGCCAGATGCAGCGCGTGTCGACGAGCAGGTTGCCGGCGACCGTGCCGGTCTGACGAATCAGCGGGGATGCGAGGCGATCGAGCGTGCGCTCGAACACGGGGTAGTCGTGCAGGAAGTCCGCGTCGCGCTCGAGCTCGCCGAGCGTCACGCCACCGCCCACGCGCCCGCCGTCGCGACCGCGCAGGTCGGCGATGTGGCGCAGGCTGATCACGGTCGGCTCCGTGTTGATGCCCCACTTGTAGTTGCAGAGCAGATCGGTGCCGCCGGCCAGGTAGTCGAAGCGACCGGACGCGCCGCGGGCCGCCGCGATCGCCTCGTCGACGCTCCGCGGACGGAGCAACTCGAACTCAGGGAGGATCATCATCGGCCGTTCGTCTCCCAGGTCTTCGAGAAGCCCGTCTCGGACTTCCGCATCTTCTCGAGGTGCGCGAACACCTTCTCGGGCCGGATCGGCAAGTCGTACGCGCGATAGCCGATGGCGTTGTAGAGCGCGTTGCCGATCGCGGGCAGCACGGGCAGCAGCGGGCCCTCGCCCGACTCCTTGGCGCCGAACGGCCCTTCCTTGTCCTCGGACTCGACGATCAGCACGTGCATCTCGGGCGTCTCGAACGGCCCGAGGATCTTGTAATCCAGCAGGTGCGGGTTCGAGATGCGGCCCTTCGAGTAACGCATCTCCTCCATCAAGGCCTGCCCGAGGCCCATGTGGATGCAGCCCTCGATCTGTCCCTCGACGGCGAGCGGGTTCAGCGCGCGACCGCAGTCGTGCGCGAGCCAGATCCGCGGACACGTCACGAGTCCGGTCTCGAGATCGACGTCGACCTCGGCGACGGACGCGTTGAACGAGTACGCCGGAGCGAGGCCGGCGCCGGCGCCCTTGAACGAGCCGCCCATGCGCGGGCTCTGGTACCAGCCCTTCGCGATGAGCGCGCCGTTGTCGGCGAGCGCCTCGGTCAGCGCTTCGAAGTAGCTGATGACGATCGACGGGTCCGACAGCGCGATGAGCTTGGCGTCCTCGAAATCGAAGTCGTCAGCGGGGTGTCCACTGAGTCGCTCCGCCGCACGAGAGAGCTTCTTGCGGATGACGAGTGCGGCCTCGCGAGCAGCATTGCCGATCATGAAGCAGCCGCGCGAGCTGTACGCGCCGAGGTCGAGCGGCGCGGTGTCGCTGTCGTCGCTCCGCACGCGGATGAAGTCCATCGTCAGGCCGAGCACCTCGGCGACGGCGATGGCGATGACCGTGTCCGAACCCTGCCCGATCTCGGCGCCCATCGAGTGCGCGGTGACGCCACCATCGACGTCGATCTGCAGATGCACGGTCGACTGCGGCGTACGCGTCTGGTGGATCGGGAGCGCGGAACCGGAGATGAAGAAGCCGCAGCCGACGCCGATGCCCTTGCCGAACGGCAGGTTGCCCTTCTTGCTCGGCCACTCGGACTCGTCGCGGCAGCGCTCGAGGCACTCGACGATGCCGTTCGACGTGATGCGGAACTCGTTCGTCGTCTTCGAGTACGGCTCGAGCACGTTGTCCAAGCGCATCTCGATCGGGTCGAGATTGAGCTCCTCGGCCGCCATGTCGAGGACGCTCTCGATCGCGTAGCGCGCGTTCACCGCGCCGTGGCCGCGCATCGCGCCGCAGGGCGCCTTGTTCGTGTAGACGCGACGTCCCGAGTAGCGGAACTCCGGCACCTTGTACGGGCCCTGGCTGAAGATGCCGTTGTAGTACGTCGTCACCACGCCGAAGGAGCCGAACGCGCCGCCGTCGATGACGGCGTTGACGTCCATCGCGAGGATCTTGCCGTCCTCGCTGACGGGGATCTGCACGTCGACGATGCCGGGGTGGCGACCGCGGTTCGTGAGGAAGATCTCCTCGCGATCGAACGTCAGCCGGATCGGGCGCTGGATCTTGCGCGCGAGCAGGCAGACGGCCATCTCGTGCGGGAACGGATCGCTCTTGCCACCGAAGCCGCCGCCCACGGCGGTGCGGAACACCTTGATGCGGTGCATCGGCATCTCGAGCACCTTGGCGAGCGCGCGATGCACGTAGTGCGGGACCTGCGTCGGCGTGTAGAGCGTCATGCGGCCGTCGGGCTCGGGCACAGCGGTGACCGAGTGCGGCTCGGTGAACGCGTGGCCGACCCCGATGAACGAGAAGTGTCCCTGCGGCTTGACCTTGCCGGCGTCGAGCGCGGCGTCGACGTCGCCGAAGTGCTGATCGACGCGCTTCTGACAGTTCGAGCCGTCGCGCGTCCACGCGTGGATCGGCTCCTCGACGGGGTCGAGACCCTCGTCGATGTCGAAGTAGTCGGGCAGCCGCTCGTAGACGACCTCGATCGCCGCGACGCCCTGACGCGCGGTCTCTTCGTCGTCGGCGGCTACCGCGGCGACGATATCACCGACGTAGCGGACCTTCTCGATCGCCAGGGCCTCTTCGTCCTGGCTGATCGGGAGCACGCCGAAGCGAGCGGACGCGTCGGCGCCCGTGACGATGGCGCGTACGCCGGGGATCGCCTCGGCCGCGCTCGTGTCGATACGCAGGATGCGCGCATGCGGCAGCGTGGACCGCAGCAGACGACAGATCAGCGTGTTCGGAAAGCGGACGTCGTCGCCGTAGACCGCGGCGCCGGTGACTTTCTTCCAGCTATCGACCAGCGGCAGCCGTCTGCCGACGACCTTGAATCCCTGCGTCATCCTTCTCTCCGGTCGTCGGCGGGGTCGCGCCCGCATCGGCCGAGCGCATGTCGCTTCCGGCCTTCTCCACGGCGTCCACGATCTTGGCGTAGCCCGTGCACCGGCACAGGTTGCCGGCGATCGCGGCCTTGATCTCGTCGCGGCTCGGGGCGGCGTTGTCTCGAAGGAGCGCCACCGACGTCATCACGAAGCCCGGCGTGCAGTAGCCGCACTGCGAGCCGCCGCAGGTGGCGAAGGCCTCCTGGACCGGGTGCAGCCGTTCCGCGCCCGAGAGGCCCTCGATCGTCTCGATCTGCCAGTCCTCGGCCTCGAGGGCCAGGGTCAGGCACGAGAGGACGGGACGGCCCTCGACGAGCACCGTGCAGCAGCCGCACGTGCCCATGTCGCAGCCGATCTTCGTCCCGGTCAGGCCGCAGCCGTCGCGCAGCGCCAGCGCCAGGGTGTCCTGGGGCTTGACGGCCACCTCATAGGTGGCTCCGTTGACGTGCAGCGTGACGAGGGTTTTCGGCATGGATACGGTCTCCGCGGAAGCCAACCGACGAGGGTAGCCAGGGGTGATCGGAGTCGCCACGTAAGGCGGGGGCACCGGCACGCTCAGCCGATTCGGACCAGGACGAGCGCGGCGAGACCCAAGAGCGCTAGAAGCACCGAGAGTGCTCGTAGCCCCCGCGACAGCGGCCCAACGCCGCGCCAGAACAGCAGCAGCCCGAGGGCAGCCCCACCCAGGAACGTCCACAGAGGTAGTGCCACGAGGCCCTCCAACCCCATCCGAGGCCCGGAGCGCATGTACGTGCGCAGCGAGAGCAGCCCGATCACGGTGCCCGCCTCCACTGCCACCACGAGCCAGAAGCCCAGCAGCACGCATCCCGGCTTGTCGTGCGGCGTTGGTGGCGGAACGAGGCGGTCCCAGAGCGTCGTCGTCGCGTTATCCTCCAGAGTGTGTGGGATCGCAGTCCCACTCGAAGGGGGACATTGATGGCACGCAGTCTCGTGACCATTCTGGCCGCGCTGTCGCTTCTTGCGACCACAGCGTTCGGCGGAATCCAGCTCGTCGTCGGCAATGGCAACACCACCGCCGGCACGCTCGAGCCGGCGAACGAGGTCGAGCGCTACTTCATCGACTGCCCCGCCGGGGCGGTGATCAAGGTGAAGGCCAAGGGCGCGAAGGACGGCCCGGCTGTCTCGATTCGGATCCTCGACGACCAGGAGGCGGTCCTCGGTGCGGATCGCATCAAGGAGAAGGGCCAGGCGGCGTCGGCCTCGAAGGTGGTTGCCCCGACCACGGCTCGCTACGAGGTCCAGGTCACGTCTCGCGACCAGACGACCACCGGCGACTACACGATCAAGATCGGCTGGAAGAGCCCGAAGAAGTACGTCGGTCCCGATGCCGTCGGCGTCGGCGAGACCTTCGTCGAGTTCGCCGCGGACGCCGAGTCCCTCATCACGGCGAAGGTGACCGCGAAGAAGTCGGACGTCGTGCCGAACCTGCTCCGCATCGACGGTCCGAACGGGTTCTCGCTCGACCTGACCGCTCCGGCCCTCAAGGCAGCCAGCGACACGGCGAAGAAGATCCAGGTGCCGTTCTCCGGGACCTACGCGCTCGTCGTCGAGGACACGAACGCGACGGGTGGAGGCGTGAAGGCGTCGGTGAAGGTCAAGCAGCCGAAGTCGTCGAAGTCGCGCGTCGATGTCACTGACGACACGATCGGGACCGGCCAGGCAGGCGGTCAGGCGGCCGTCGCGAAGATCATCGGTGCGGCCGGGGGCGAGCTCGTCATCGTGCCGCCTGCCGACCCCAACGATCCGCTCAGCGCGATCGTGGGTGCCGGGATCGACATTCCGCCCGGGGCGCTCCCGTCGAACACACCGATCGTGATCGGCACCGCCGAGGAACTGGTGGACAGCGTGACCGGCCAGAACCTGGCAGGCATCGGCCCCGCCGTGTTCTTCGGTCCTGAGGGTCTGGAGTTCCTCGAAGCCGTGGACCTGACGATCCCGGTGGACTTCGGTCTCGTCGCCGACCCCGGTGATGTCGTCCTCATCACCAAGGACGCCGACGGCAACCTCTCGGTCGTTCCCGGCCCGTACGTCGTCAACGTCCCGGCCGGCACGATCACGGCGGCCGTCAGTCACTTCAGCGTGTTCGCCGGCGTCGGTCCGCCGTTCGTCTTCACGCCGTTCTTCGAGACGATCGCGACGGTGAGCCTGCCCGAGGTGCTGCTCCCGTTCGGACCGGGCGAGTTCGGAACCTCGTTCGGCGGCGCGTTCGTCGCGAACCGGCTCGGCGACAGCCTGGTCCACAAGATCGAGTTCCTCGAGCTCGGCGGGACGTCGGTCTCGACGTTTGCCGGCGGCGGCGTCGCGACCCGCGACGGCACCGACCGGCTGGACTTCGACTTCGGCACGTCCCCACTGACGTCGCTGGCTGCGACGCCCGGCGGCCAGCTGCTTGTGGCGACGCCGGTCGAGCTGTTCATCATCGAGACCAACGGCGCTGTGAATCGCTTCGCGGGGACCGGCGGATTCGGCAGCAGTGGCGACGGCGGTCCGGCGCTCAGCGCCACGTTCGGCGGGATCGCAGAGATACTGGTCGACCCGGTCGGCAACGTCTTCATCGCAGACGTGTTCTTCGGACGCATCCGTCAGATCGACCTGCTCGGCGACATCTCCCCGTTCCTCGGTATCACCGCCGGCAACAGCGCGGACGGCACGCCGCTAAGCGTGGCGGGCTTCGACTTCCTCGTCGACATGGTCCCCGCCAACGGGGGGTTCTACATCGCCGACTCGGCGCGCGTCCGGTTCCTGAGTGGGCCCGGCCCGAGCGAGGTCAACCTGACCGTGGCGGGCGACCCGCTGGGTGGAGCGAGCGGTGTGGCGGACGGGCTCGCACCGACCGTCGCGCAGTTCGCGGCGATCACCGCGATCGACTACGACTTCGTCCGCAACATTCTGTACGTCGCGGACCTCGAGGCGGGCGTGGTCTACCAGGTCGACTTCGAGGCGGGGCTCGTCAGCATCCTGGCCGGCCAGGTCGGCGTGCCCGGGCTCGGCATCGAGGAGGGACCGCTCCCCGGGCTTCTCGGGTCACCGGCCGACATCGCGATCGCCGGCGACGGGCTGATCATCGCGGACTCGTTCAACAACCTGACGCGCTTCGCGCACCAGTTCCCGTCCGGGCCCGAGATCCTCATGGCGAAGCCGCCACGCTAGCGTGGCTCCTCGATCTCGATCTCCTTCTCCGGTGAGAGCGGCGGGCGCTCCGTGAATCCCGCGTACGCGCCGTGCACGCGTGCGGCGACCGGAATCAGCGCCGGTGGACCGCGCATCTCGCGACCGACGACCGTGATCTTGCGTGCCGGCGTCGCGTGTGTAGCGACCACGGGGGCAAGTCCGTCGAGGCCGACGCGTCCCGGGACACCGACGATGCCCGCGCGCGTCACGCCCTGCGTCGCGGCGATGTCGAACAGCCGCAGAACGAGGCCCACGCGGGCGCCCGCCTTCGCGTCCACCTCGAACTCGATCGCCGGGTGCTCGCGCAAGTCCGTGTTCAGGATGTCGTGCAGCCCCATGGGATCCGTCGGCGGCCAGCCGTCGCGAACGCGGACGGCTCGCTTCGGCACGTCGCGGACTCTCGTGATCGTCGCGGCGAGCCCACGATCCTGTGGCAGGTAGAGCGCGAACGCACCCGGTTCGCCCCCGTCGGCCGGCGAGACCGCGAAGTAGAGGCGAACCACCCACGCGGCCGCGCAGGCCTGGGCGAGATGCTGCGCCACCGCCCACGGCAGCGACGCATCGACGGCGAGCACCGCGTGCAGCGCGCTGGCCCCGTTGTCGCGGCGGTACGCCTCAGCCTTGTTCGTGAGGAGTTCGTTCATCTCCTCCCAGTCCATCGCGATGTCGTCGACGCTGATCGCACCCGCCGCATCGACGGCGATGATGATCCGCTCCCCCACCGGCGGCAGATCGCCGCACGTCCACGTCTCGGGGACCTGGATCTCGGCGGGCCAGAACGCGTCGACAGACGGCACCGGGATCTGTGGCGCAACTGGCTCGGCTGGGACCGTTGGATCAGCTGGGTCCGCCGGATCGACGGGCGGGACCGGCTGCGGCGGATCGTGCTGCTGCGTGTGACACGCCATCGTGAGGGTGAGCAGCAGAGCGATCGCGAGGGACTTCGTGCGCATCACATCTCCCCGAGGAGTCGTTCGTACTCCGTGATCCAACGTCGCGCCTTCTCGGCGGGCTTCATGTTCTGGTAGCTCGCGACGAACGACTTCAGTTCGCGCAGCGCCGACTCGACGTCGCCCTTCTTGGCGGTGTTCGTCTTGTCGATGATCAGGTCGAGCAGTCGCTCCTTCTCCGCGACGTACGCGACGCGGGGATTGGCCTCGAGCTGCTCCCACTTCTTCTCGACATCGTCTGCGAGATCCGTGCCCTTGTAGATCGTCCGCATGCGTTCGACACGCCGACTGACGATGCCCCAGTCGAGCTCCTTCTCGAGCGAGCGAACGACCTTCATCTGCAGTGCGTGGTAGCGCGCGACCTCGGCCTTGACCGACTCGGCGAGGGCCTTCTCCTCGTCGGTCGCTCTCGCGTTCGCGAGGAGCTTGTCGGCTTCCTTCACGGCCGCGCCGAAGCGCAGTTCGCGCGCGGCTTTGGCGAGCGCCTTGCACTTGCGCGGCACGTCCTTGGAGTAGTACCCGACACGCGCGTACTGCGCATCGAGGAACTCATCCTTCAGCGCGCCGATGTGCGCGTGCCAGACGACGACGCCGTCCGGCCCGATCAGGTACGTCCGCGGGACGGAGTTCCCTGGGTAGGCAAATGCGGAGGACCCCTTGCCGTCGTATCCGACGAGCCAGGTGGCGCGGCTGCGATCGACGTAGTCCTGCGCATCCGCCTCGGTGCAATCCACGAGGATCTCGATCATCTGGAACGACTTGCCGGCCTGCTCGCCGTGCCACTCCTTCAGCTTCCCCTCGAACGCCTTCGACGTGATCTTCGTGGGGTTGTGGACGTGCAGGAGCACGACACCGCCGAGTTTCGCGATCTTCGGCGACTTGCCGTTCCACCACTTCGTGCACGCGACCTCGGGCGCCTTCTGGTCGAGGCGATCGACGATGTCGGCCGCAGCGGGGAGCGCGACGAGGAGCCCCATGACGAGCGCGGCGCAGAGGGAACGGAGTCGCAGCATGCGCGCAGTCTACATCCGCGGAGGCTACGCGGGAGCCAGCTCGACGCGGCCACGGAGCGGAGCCACCGCGGAGATGCGCCAGTCCGTCTCGGTTCCCACCGGCGGTCCGCGCCAACCCTTCTGCGCGCGCAGCGGGAGCTCGCGACAGAGTTCGGGGACCCAGACGGAACCGAGCCCGCGCTTCGGCATGCGCGACAGGATGCCGCGCAACGTCTGCCCCACACGCTCCTGGAACACACCCGCGACGATGCGCTGCGTCCGGCCGTCGGACGCGCGGCGCACACGACGCTCGCGTTCGAGGAGCGCGGGGCCGAGCGCCGTCAACTCCTCGCCATCATGCGGCGGGGTCGTGCCATCGACGACGGCCAGCAGTTGACGCTGATTGACGAGGTCCGCGTAGCGCCGCATGGGCGACGTGCACTGGGCGTAGGCCTCCGCACCGATCCCGGCGTGCGGACGCGGCTCGGTCCTGACCTCGGTCGGCGCGAACGTCCGGCGCACGAGCAGCGCGTAGAGCGGATCGTCCTCTGCCGGGAGGGCCCGTCCGCCGGGGATGCCCGAACCCTGCGCCCGGTAGAGCGCGGGCGCGCCCGCCGCCGCCATCCGCTCCGCCGCCGCGGTGTTCGTGAGCACCATGGTCTCGCTCACGACGAGGTCACCGGGAGTGTCCTGGAGACGCGTCCCGAGCTGCGGTCCGTCGGGCGTCGCCGTGACCTTGAAGCCCGGAACCCGCAGGACCCGCGCGCCGGCGGCCAGCCGACGCTCGAGCAGCGCGCGCGCGACGTCGACCAGCACCTGGCCGTCCGCTGCGGACGCCGCCAGCGCCGCCACGTCACGAGTCCCCGGGTAGTCCACGCGGCGGTCGAGACTCACCAGGGAACGCACGAAACGGACGAGGTCGAGCATGCCGTCGGCGCCGATGCGGAACACGGCGGTCAGGGCGGCTCGTCCGGCTCCCTCGGTGAGCGAGAGCCGATCCACGACGAGCGGTGCCGGGAACATGAGCTCGGAGTCGCCGGGGAGATAGAGCGACGCCGCCCGCGCTCGAACGGAGAGGTCGAGCGCGCTGTCCTTCGGTACGGCCGACGCGACGTCGGCAATGTGTACAAACAGTTCGATCGCATCGCCGTTGCGTCGCAGAGAGACGGCGTCGTCGACCTCGCGCGTGTCGTCGTCGTCGACCGCCACGGTAAACAGGCCGGTGAGGTCCTCGCGTCCGGCGCTGTCCACGGGCGTCGCGGCGAGCGCCTCGATCTCGGGCAGCGCCACGTCATCCCAACCGAGGCGGAGGTGCAGATCGGCGCGATGACGCGCGGGATCGGCGTCTGCGGCGAGTGCGCCGCGCTCGACCAGCGCCTCGAAGAGTCGATCGAAGTCGTCCGCGAGCCCCATGCGGCGGGGAAGGTCCGCGCCGATGGGGTAGTCGGCGCCCTGGCCGCGCAGCGCCGCGTCCACGACAGTGGAGAGCGCGAACGCCGCAGCCGTCGGGACGTCGGGCTCGTAGTCGGGCTCGCTGATCCAGCTCGCCTGCTCGAGGCGCATCGCGGCAGTTGAGACCGGACCGGCTTCCCACTCGGGCGGCATCGCGCCTCCCGCTCGCCACCACGTGAGCACCGCCTCCTCGCCGGCTGCCACCCAGCGCGCTTGGTTGTGCTGGAGCAGCGCCTTCAGCGCGTCCTGGATCGGCACGACACGCCAGCCGCCGGGCTCCCGGCGGAACCACGGCGCAGCATCGCCGGTGCCGAGCGCGACCTCGAGCAGGCCGTCGGGCGAGGACAGTTCTGCGGCCTCGGTGAGCAACGCGACGTCGAGGAGCGCTCCGTCCTCCAGTCGGCCATGGAGCGCTGCCCAGCCGGAGAAGGGCGTCAGCCCGGACCGCAACCGCCGCAGCCACTCGCGGGGCTTCTCGTCGGGCTGCGGACCGTCGTCGCGCGAGACGCGCGCGATGATCCCGTCCACCGGAAACCCGAAGCGCTTGCCGTCCTCGGCCTCGACGGACAGCAGCGCCGAGCGGCCCGAACGCGACTCCTCTCCCAGCACGGCGGCCAGGAACACCCCCTGGCGACGGGGGAACGCAATCACGTCGTGTGGCATCGGCGCGAGAGCCTAGCCCGGATCGTTCACGAGGGCGTCGCGAGAACGCGGCGAGGGCGTGGAGCGGCGAGGGATCTACGGCGGTGCGTGCCGGGGACGCACGTCGCACCGCGCCCTGACGGGCTCGAGTGCGTGAGATCTCGTGCCGGAGACGCGCACGCACCTTCGATCCAGTTGTGAAGCGGCGCCGGTGCGGGAGATCGCGTGCTCGGGTGCGTCAGGCGTGGCGACCTCGTGAACGATGTGGGCGAGAGCGGGCGAGAGTGGCCGAGCGTCGAAGCGTGGCGCGACAGAGGGGCGCAGGTAGGTTGCCGGGATGTCTGACACCGACCCCATCGCGCCCCTCGTCTCGAAGATGCTCTCGGAGCTCGGGGAGGATCCTGCGCGCGAGGGTCTGGTGAAGACGCCCGAACGCGTCGCGAAGGCGATGCGGTTCTTCACGAACGGCTACGGCCAGGAGCCCGGCGACGTGCTGAACGCCGCGGTCTTCAGCGACGCCACCGACGAGATGGTCGTCGTGAAGGACATCGAGCTCTACAGCCTCTGCGAACACCACATGGTGCCGTTCTTCGGCAAGGCCCACGTCGGGTACCTGCCGCGCGGCAAGATCGTCGGGCTGTCCAAGATCCCCCGCCTGGTCGATATGTACTCCAGACGGCTTCAGGTGCAGGAGCGGCTGACGACCCAGATCGCGCAGGCGCTCGAAACGCTTCTGAAGCCACGGGGCGTCGGCGTGGTCGTCGAGGCCCAGCACCTCTGCATGATGATGCGCGGCGTACAAAAGCAGAACTCGAAGGCCGTGACGAGCTGCATGCTCGGCACGTTCCGGAAGGACGCGAGGACCCGCATGGAGTTCCTGGACTTCGTCAGATGAACCGATTTCTCGGCGGGCTCTTCGAGGGCCTACACGTCCTCTCGATCGCAGCGCTGTTCGGCGTGGGCGCGATGCTCACGTGGCTCACGTGCCCCGACCTGCTTCCCGAGCAGCTCTCGATCGAAGGTGCTGCGCGTCTAGCGGGCCGCGTCATCGAGGTGATGGGCACGCCGGCGCGCGTGCTCGCCGTGACCGCGCTGATCTGCGCAGTCCTCGCTCCGTACATCCGCAACGATGCCGTCAAGAAGGGCGCGTGGGCCCGCACCGGGCTCTGCGCGATCGCGCTGCTCGTGATCCTCTACGCGTTCCGCGACGGCGGCGTGAACTGGGGCGACACGGCATCGATGGCCGACGTCGAAGCTCAGAACTCGGCGCGAGCCGCGCTGAAGATGCGCTCGGACAAGGGCCCTACTCCGTGGAACTCGATGATGGTGCTCGCCGGCGCGAACTTGCTCGTGCTCGCGTTCCAGCACGTCATCTCGGCGAAGCCGAAGAAGTAGCCGTCCACCCGCCGCGCAGGGCGTCCCAGCCCCACGTAGACGCACCACGTCACGAACGCTGCGATGAGCCACGGGTAGGCCGACGAGGCCTCGACAGCAGGTTGGGCCAGTTCCCCGTCGGGTCCATCGGGGCCAGGTCATCCGGGGCCAGGTCATCGCGCGACCGGCTCATCGGGGAGTCGGCGTCGTCGTCTCGGACGGCGCGGTGTATCCGAGACCTCGCAGCGCGGCCTCCGTGTCGGGGTCGACCGCATCCGGCCCATCGTCGGCTTTCGGTGCCTTCAGCCAGCGCCACATCGAGTCCATCGCCGTGACGACGTCGCGTGGCGTCCCAGCGGCGACGCGGCGTTCGTCGACGGCGGGCCACCACAGGACGTCGATGCCCGCGGAGTCCACGTAGCGCAACTTCCAGCGCACGTCGATCCCCGTGTCGTCCTTCACGATCTCGCGTCGTCGGCCCTCGGCGACGAACGCCACCGGTGCGGGCTCCTCGTCGGGATCGGCGAGCAGGGACGACAGGTCGCGTCCCTCGGCGTCCGGTATCGGCGGGAGACCTGCCAGCGCGGCCACGGTGGGCGCCAGATCGAGATTGCGAACGCGCGACGCGACGCGACGCCCGGCGGGTACGCCAGGCCCGACGATCACCATGGGGATACGCAGCGCCGGATCGTGGAGCAGGTTGCCGTGACGAAACCAGTAGGCGTCCTCGCCGAGCGCCTCGCCGTGGTCAGCGTGGATCGCGACGACGGTGCGGGACAGATCAAGCGTGTCGAACAGGCGTCCGAGTTGGTCGTCGGCGTACCGGATCTCGCGGTCGTACGCGTCGGCGAAGTCCGCCGGAGTCACGAGCCCCGGAACGCGGAGATACTTCGGGATGCGCTTCGCTCCGCGCCACGTCGCGAGATCGACGCTGGGCGGGAGCAGCGGCTCGCTGGCGTCGAGGTCGGGCGTCGGCTCGGGAGCGCTGTAGGGGCCGTGCGGATCGTAGAGATGGATCCACGTGAACGACGGACGGCCGTCGTCCTGGGCCCGCCAAGCCAGCGCGGCGTCGATCGTCTTTCGCGCCACGCGCTGCGCGTTCTCGTGCCCCCAGCAGGGGTCCGTCATCGTGTCGTCGTAGACGTCGAACCCCGGGTGGAGGCTCGTCTCCTTCTTCCAGAGCAGCGCCGACGACACGAACGCTCCCGTGCGCCAGCCGGCCTCGCCGGCAACGCGCCCGATCGTCGGAACACCGGCATCCAGGTGCTCCGGGTTGCCGCGGACGAGTGTGATCGGCGCGCGACGCGACGTGAGCGCCGACGTGATCGACGGGCACGTGTTCGGCGCCTGCGACCAGGCATCGAGGCAGACGGCGCCCTGGGCAGCGAGCGCATCGATGGCCGGGCTCGTCGGACGGTGGTAGCCGTAGAGCGAGAGGTGATCGGCGCGCGTCGTGTCGATCGTGACGAGCACGACGTCGTAGGGACCAGCCGTTCCGATGGCGCCGGAGCACGACGAGGCGGCCCCGACCGCAAGCAGTCCGAGCGCGATCCGCAGCGGGTCGATCGAGCCGAGGAGGCGACGCACCGCGCGAGGGTACACCGGGAATGGGAATGGGCCCCCCGCAGGCATCCCGCCCGGCGGCGCGCGAGTCAGTGTGCCGGCACGGGACTTCCACCTGCGTTCAAGGGGGCCCACTCTCTCGAACGCAACGTGCGTTCCACCCGCTCGCAGAGCCCACGGAGGGCGCTTGCGTTACCGCGCGGTACCGGAGCGCTACCGGAACGTGAGGCGAAAGCGACCGACGCGGCGTAGGCCGGCTCGCTCATAGCAACGCAGAGCAGCCTCGTTGCGCGCATCGACATGCAGCGTGGTGAGCGGTCCGTCGGTGAGCGCCAGGCGACAGAGATCGGACGTTCCGCGAGCTCCGATGCCCTCGCCGCGGCGATCCGGGACGGTGAAGATGCCCCCGAGTCCGGAGCCCGATCGTCCTCGGAAGTTGAACGCCCCGGTGAAGACGAGCTCGCCGTCGTCGTCGACGACGTAGATCGCACCCTCACCGACGCGCTCGGTCACGTGCGTCCGGATCCAGCGGCCCTGGTCCTCGTCCGGGAGCGTCAGGCCGTCCTCGCGGCGGTAGCGAGCGACAAGCGGCGCGAGTTGCGGGACGTCATCGGCCCGCGCCTGGCGCAACCGCCCCGTTCCCGGGAGCAGGTCGGCCGCACTCTCCACAGCCATCAGGATCTGCTCGCGATCCACGCGGAACACCCCCCGCGGTGCCAGGGCGCGGATGATCGCCGTGCACGGCCGCACGGGGCCGACGACGCTGAACCACGGCCCGAGCGCACGCAGCGCGGGCACCATGGCCTCGGCCGCCTCCGTGCCCGTGAGCGAAGACGCGGAGATCGCACCTTTGCGGGCGATCGCGGCCCCGATCAGCTGCGCGCCGTCGAAGACCCCGACGAACGAGGCCGTTCCGCCAGTTGCGAGGGCGTGCCGCATCCACGTGTCAGCGGTGCCGCCTGCCAGGAGCAGCGTCTCGAGCGCCTCACGCTCGCGGTGGCCCAGCACGCGCACGCTGCGCGTCATCGCTCCGCTCCCGGCTCGAACGCGATCTCCGCCATCTGCAGCGTGCGGCGCAGATCGCTCGGCAGAGGCGACTCGACGACGAGCGGTTCTCCCGAGACCGGGTGCACCAGTTCGATGCGCCACGCGTGCAGGAACGTGCGCCACAGTCCCGCGGAGCCGCGGATCTGTCGCACGCGTTCGGGGTCGCCGTAGGCCGGATCGCCCACGATCGGAAGTCCCGACGCACGCAGGTGCACCCGGATCTGGTGGGTGCGGCCCGTCATCGGACGCGCCTCGATGAGGGTCAGCTGGCCGTCAGGACTCGTGGCCACCACGCGCATCTCGGTCGAGGCCGACTGCGCGTCGGGCCCGTGCGAGACGCGCACGCGCGCCCCGCGACGATCCTCCGTATCCGTCCGCTGCAGCGGCAGGTCGACACGGAACGCCGACTCCTTGGGCCTCCCGTGGACGAGAGCGAGGTAGCGCTTCGTGACGCGCCGCTCGCGAAACGCGGCCGTGAGTCCACGAAGCCCGGGCGCCGAGAGTCCGAGCAGCACCACGCCGCTCGTCCCGCGATCGAGCCGATGCGCCAGCGACGGCCGGAACGTGAGGGCCTCCCCCTCGCCGACCAGATCGAGGACCAACCGATCGAGCGTCGGCTCGTCGGGCCGCTCCCCCGCCTGCACGAGCAGCATGGGTGGCTTGTCCACGGCGAGTACGTGCTCGTCGCGATGGAGGATCGACAACGCCTCGAGACTGCGTGTCGCGGGGGCCGAACGCGCTCCGGCGCGCTTCTGCGCCATCTCGGAGAGTCGCTCGTCCGGAAGTCGGAACTCGACCTCGTCGCCCTCCACGAGGCGCTGCTCGGGCCGGGCCCGGCGGCCGTTCACGCGGACCTGCTTGGTGCGCAGCAGTTTGAAGACGTGCCCGAGCGTGGCCGAGGCCAGGTACTTCCGCAGGAACCGATCCACACGCTGGCCAGCGTCGTCCCGCGCGATCTCGATCGTCCGCACGAGGGAAGGGTAGCCCGGATCGCGTGCGCGGGTCGCAGGTTGCGTGGCGACGGCGCGTTCCTCGCCCGAGGGGTTCCGTCGGAGCAGTGTGACCGGGCTCGCGGAGGCGCCGCGCGCGAGACGACTGCCCTGACCGACCAGGTGTTCGCCGTGCTCCGCCGTGCCGCCGTATCGCCGTGGTGAACCGACATCGAGAGGGGGATCGATGCCGAGCGGTGATCGCGAGTCGGCGGCGGAATGCGTTGCCCGGCGGAACGTCTCCGTTCGTCGCGCGCCCACGCTTCGCTATCCTGTTCGGGCTCCGCGACGCGGAGAAGGAGGAACGGGATGGCACGCCTCGAGATCCAGGCCGGTAAGCACGCCGGCAAGAGCTACGACGTCGCGGAGTCCGCGGTACTGGGTCGCGGCGAGACCGCCGACGTCCCCGTCGCGGACACGAAGGCCTCCCGCGAGCACTGCCGCGTGCAGTACTCCGCCGGCCGCTGGGTCGTCACGGACCTGGGCTCGCGCAACGGGATCCTGGTCAATGGCCAGCCCAGCAAGCGCAAGGACCTCAAGGACGGCGACAAGATCCAGATCGGTCAGACCGTCCTGGTGTTCCACGCCGGGGAGGGTGCCCCGGCGGCAGCCGACGAGATCGAGGACGAAGACGAGCTCGACCTCGGCCTCGACGTCGTCGAGCCGGTCTCCACCGGTCGTCCGCCCGCGCAGCGTCCAGCTCAGAAGCGCAGCGGTGGCTCCAAAGCGAGCAGCGCGAAGAAGCAGGCGGCGTTCGATCAGGCGCGAGCCGCGTCTGCGGCGTCCAAGCGCTCGAAGGGCCCCGACGCGGGCATCTCGGTCCGCGACGACGTGTTGCAGTTCAGCCGCGTCGACCAGAAGAAGGCGAGCATCTTCGACCTCGAGCTGAGCCAGCACTCCGGTCTGATGC
Organism: Planctomycetota bacterium; assembly: GCA_021776825.1. GTDB lineage: Bacteria > Planctomycetota > JAJSAM01 > JAJSAM01 > JAJVHW01 > JAJFFG01. The sequence continues at coordinate 116,787 of JAJFFG010000004.1, read as the reverse complement.
AGCTCGCGTTCTGGGTCGTCGGACTCAGTGTCGTGGCCCTGCTCGTCTGGGGCATGTTGAAGCTGACGGGCGTCACCGCCGGCTGAGCGCGAGCAGCGCCGCCGCCGCGGCATCCCAGCTTCGAGCGCGCGCGGCGGCGATCGTCTCGTCGGAGACCGGCCTTTCGATCGTCGCTGGATCGTCGAGAGCCCGACTCCACGCCGGCATGTCGTCCGGATCGAGCCAGACGGCTCCCTCCGACGCGGCCTCAGCGACCGCGGCCTGTCGCACCGCCAGAACGGGCACCCCGACCGCCAGGGCCTCCATCACCGGCAGCCCGAACCCCTCGTAGCGGCTCGGGTGGACGAGCGCGTACGAGCGGCGGACCAGATCGACGAGGGTCTCGTCGCTCGGCTCGCCGACAGCCCGCACGCGGTCCGAGCCGCGCAGCGACGGCGCCGCATCGAGCGCCAACGAGAGCGTGCGACTGGCTCGGCCCGCAACGAGGAGCGGCGGTGCGTTGGGCGCCTCGGCCAGAGCGCGGAGCAATGGACGCAGCCCCTTACGCCGCTCGTCCGTGCCGAGGAAGAGGAGATGCTCGGGCGGAAGGGGGCTCGTCGGCGCGGCGCGCCAGGCGCGGCCGAGCCCGTTGGGGATGACGTGGAGCCGCTCGGGGGCGAGACCCAGCAGCGCGACGGCCTCCGCGGCGACAGATCGTGACGGCACGACCACATGCGGCGCCCGCTGGGCCAGGCGAGGGTAGAAGGCGCGAAACCACGCGCTCCGAGCCCGTGGCTCGTGCTCGCTCGCTGCCAAGTAGCGCAGGTCGTGGACCGTGAGGACCGTGGTGACCCCGCGGAGAACGGGGTAGTAGTCGGTCACGAACAGATCGGCATCGAGCGGGACAAAGCGCGAAAGTTGTCGACCGGCTGCAAGCGCGCGGAGAACCGGACGCCCCGGGTCGAGCGGCGTCGCGATCTCGCGATAGAGAGCGTCGTCCAGCATCCCCTCGCTCTCCGCTTCGACGTCCGGTCGCAGCGTTCCGCGGCGCGGCGTCAGGGCGATCACGTCCGCGCCGGCACGGACGAGCGCGGCGGCGAGTCCCGCGGCGCGTCTCCGGGCTCCGGAGGGCAGTCCGTCGTACGCGGTGGCGTTGAGCGCGACGCGTGCGACGGGTTCGCTCATCGCAGCTCGCAGGCCTCCGCCAGGACGGCATGCAAGCGCACCGCCGCCTGCTCCCACGTGAACCCCGCGGCGTGAGCCCGCCCGCGCTCGATCAGGTCCTCGCGCGTCTCCGGCTCGCGCTCGAGGCGGAGGAGCGCATCGGCCAGGCCCTCTTCGTCGTCCGGGTCGACGGCCAGCGCGGCGTCTCCGGCCGTCTCCACCAACCCGCCGGCACGGGTCGTCACGACCGGAACGGCGACGGTCATCGCCTCGATCACCGGGAGCCCGAACCCCTCGGACTCGGAGGACACCGCAAGTGCCCCGGCACCGTCGTAGAGCGCGGCCAGGAGTTCCTCGGAGACATACCCGAGATGGTACGCGGCGGCGGGGAGGCGAGTCGGCGGGTCGCCCGGCCCAGCCAGGACGAGCGGCCAGGTCCCGCCGCGGAGCCGGTAGCGCGCGAAGGCTCGCAGCAGGAGCGGGACGTTCTTCCGGGGGCGCGTGCCGCCGACGTGCAGGACGTACGGCGTCGACGGCACCAGATGGAGCGCGCGCAGCTCGGCGGCGGAGCCGGCGTCCACCGGCCGGCGGAACCTCGCGGGCACGCCGTGCCCCACCACGCGGACGCGGTCCGCCGCCGCGGGGGCGTCGGCCACCAGCTGCTCGCGAGCGCTGGCGCTCGGCACGACGATCCGGGCTGCCGCCTTCACCGCGACGGCCAGGCGAGCGCGATGTACGCGTTCGCGCAGCGTGCCCTCGAGACCGGGCCGCACGCGCCAGGGGAGTTCGTGCACGGTGGCCACGCGCGGCACGCGGGTCCGCACGGGAATGGCCGCCACCGGTGACCAGAGCACGTCGGCGTTCTGGCTCCGCAGCGCCTTCACGAGTCGCGTCTCCCGCCAGACGGCGAGTGGCTCGCGCCCTCCGAGGCCAATCACGCGGGCTCCGTGACCGATCGAGCTGGGCAGTTCGATCTCGCCTCGGCCCAGCACGAGGAGGACGTCCGACGACGAGAGGACGCTCGGCAGCACCTGCACGATCTCTCGCGCGACGCGCTCCACGCCAGTGGGGCACGGGAGCTCGAGAATGCTGACGTCGACGGCGAGGCGCATCGCAGGCGACAGGTTCACCCCGCTCGGGCCCTCTACCAAGGTGAGGACGACACGAAGGGGAGCCTGATGCCAACGTGAGCCCGAGCCGAGGTGAGGCCGATGCCATCGTGACTGCGTGGGGCACGGTGTCACGCGCCGTTACACTCTGCCGATCGGGATCGCTGCCTGACCGGAACAGAACATGGACCGCAAGAAGACTCGCCTCGCACTGATCCTGCTCGCCCTCGCCATCTCGGCGTTCGTCGTGTGGCAAGTCCTCCCTGGGAACGGGGGTGGCACGGCCAGCGTCGACCCTGAGCAGGACGCTTCCGGAGGCGGCGACGGGGGCTTCCGCGACCCCCACCCTCGTCGGGCGTCGAACGGCGGAGCGCAGCTCAAGCCGCGAGCCCCGGTCGAGCTCCCGGACCCGATGCCGAAGCGCGACGTGGGACCGCCACTCGAGGACGGGACTTCGGTGCCGGTCCGCCTCACGTACAAGGTCGGCACGAAGTCCGAGTACGTGCTCACCGAGGCGACTCTGACGCGCAATCGCGAGGACGGCGGGACCGTCGCCGAGCGGCGCTACATCGGGTTTTCGATGCGTGTCGTCGGCGCCTCGCCGGAGCCCCGCATCCAGGTCTCGATGGACTGGATGCGCATCCAGGCGATCTACCCGAACGGGTTGGAATTCGACTTCGACACGCGCGACCCCGACCAGCAGATGCTCGACGACGACGTCGTCGGCCCCACGGTGAAGCCGTTGATGGCTGCGCTGGGCATGCCCGTGCAGGTGAAGCTCGGGAAGAACGGCGCTCCGGTCTCGATCGACGGTCTCGATCGGCTGGAGGAGGAGTGGGCTGCCGCGGTCGAGCTGATCTCCCCGGGCCAGACCCGCAAGATGGAGCCCCAGTTCGCGCTGGACGACATGCTGACGCAGTGGATGGAGCGATTCTTCCCGCCCGTCGGAGCCGATCCGATCCCCGCCGGCGAGAAGCGGGACATGCGCCTACGGCGCGTGACGCCGTACGCGCACTACGTCGTGTTCGACGGCGGGCTCACCAGCACGCACGACGCAGACAACGTCTTCCGGATCGCCGCCGTTGCCAACGTCGACAAGGAGCCGCGACTCGGCATCCGGCGCGGCCACGCCACCGCCATCGAGAGGGTCCATGTCCAGGCCGACGCCGACGCGTACTCCGCGGCATGGCGCTTCGATCGCGAGGCCGGGCGCCTCATCGACTCCGAGATCGACGTGAAGTACCAGATCTGGCCCTCGTGGCGGCGCGGCGTCGGTCCGGACGGCGGTGCGGCGTTCGAGCCGCGCTTCCTCGACGTCGAGCGGTCCACGCGCGTGGAGCTCGTCGACGAGTGATCCCCAGTTCGGTCACACACAGTTCGGTCACACACAGACCGGTGATGACCGAGCCGGTGATCTCGAAACGGGATCGCCAAAGAGTGATCCAGCCCTCTCCGGCCGCCGGGTAGCCTCCGCGGCGTGCTGACCCTCTCCGGTTCCGGACTGACCCTCGACGACGTGCGTCGCGCCGTGCGCGAGCCGCGCCTGACCCTCTCCGTATCCGACGACGCGTGGCAGCGCGTGGCCGTCGCGCGGGGCGTCATCGACGACGCGCTGGCCGACGGTCGCGCCGTCTACGGCGTCAACACCGGCTTCGGGCGACTCCAGGACCGCACGATCGCCCCCGAGGATCGCGTCCGGCTCCAGGAGAACCTGATCCGCTCGCACTGCTGCGGCGTCGGGCGCCATCTGCCGGACGACGCCGCGCGACTGATGCTCCTCCTGCGCATCCAGTCGCTGATCCGCGGCAACTCCGGAGTGAGTCGCGGGCTCGTCGAGCGCCTGCTCGCGATCTGGAACGCGGGTCTTGTCCCCGTCGTCCCGGAGAAGGGCTCGGTCGGTGCCAGCGGAGATCTGGCGCCGCTCGCTCACATCGCGCTGGCGGTCCTCGGCGAGGGCGAACTGCGCCACCATGGAGTCGTCCAGCCCGCGGCGCAGGCGCTCACCGCCTGCGGCATCGCACCGTCGTACGAGATCCGCGAAAAGGAGGGCCTCGCGCTGCTGAACGGCACGCAGCTCTCCACCGCCGTCGGCCTGCTCGCGCTCGCCCGCGCAGACGACCTGCTCCGACACGCCGACCTCGCAGTGGCACTCACGATCGACGCGCTCCTCTACAGCGCGAAGCCGTTCCGACCGGAAGTCCAGGCCGTGCGACCGCATCCGGGCCAGGCGGTCACGGGTGACAACGTGCAGCGTCTGCTCACGGGCAGCGAGCTGCTCCAGAGCCACGCCGGGCCCCACAAGGTGCAGGATGCGTACTCGGCGCGGTGCGCGCCTCAGGTACACGGAGCCTGTCGCGACGCGCTCTCGCACGTCCGCGATGTCCTGGTGCGCGAGGCCAACTCCACGACGGACAATCCGCTCGTGTTCCCCGACACCGGCGACGTCATCTCCGGCGGCAACTTCCACGCCGAGCCGGTCGCGCTGGTGTGCGACTACATGACCTGCGCATCCGGCGAACTCGGATCGATCTCGGAGCGCCGGATCGAGAGCCTCGTCAATCCTGATCTCTCGCATCTGCCCCCGTTCCTCGCCGCCATCCCCGGGCTGCAGAGCGGGTACATGATGGCCCAGGTCACGGCGGCGGCGCTGGTGTGCGAGAACCGCACTCTGGGTCAGCCCGCGTCGATGGACAGCATCCCGACGTCGGCCAACCAGGAAGACCATGTCAGCATGGCGCCGATCTCGGCCCGCAAGGCGCGGCAGGTCGGTGAGAACGTCGAGACGATCCTGGCGATCGAGATCCTCGCGGCATGCAACGCGCTCGATCTGCGTCGTCCGCTGCGGACGGGCACGGCGCTCGAAGCCACGCACGCGGCGCTGCGCGAGAGCGTCGCCCCGCTCGACGACGACCGCGTCCTGTCCACCGACTTCGAAGCCGCGCGCGCGCTCATGCGCAGCGGCGCACTCCTCGCCGCGGCCGAGGCCCATGCGGGCCCGCTCGTCGGGCTGCACCCCGCGTGACACAGCCGAACGTGACCTGACCGAATCGAACGTGAGCTGACCGAATCGAACGTGAGCTGACCGACTCGAACGTGACCTGACCGAACGGGAACAGAGAGACACCGTGACCACGCAACCCGTCAGTTTCCAGACCGAGCGCCTCTCGCTGCGACCCTTCTCGTTCGGCGACGTCGACGACATCGTGACGTACGCCGGCAATCCGGAGGTCTCGCGCTTCATCCCGTCGATCCCGCGTCCGTACGGCCGGCGGCAGGCCGAGGAGTACCTGTCGCGCCTGACGTTGATGGAGTGGGACAGCCGCCCGACGTTCGCGATCCTGCAGAGCGACCGCGTCATCGGCGCGATCGACCTCAACGTTCGCGCCGCCCACGGCACGGCCGAGCTCGGCTTCGTCTTCGGTCATGAGCACTGGGGGCAGGGCCTCGCCACAGAGGCCGGCCGGGCGATGCTCGGCTACGGGTTCGGTCGCCTCGGGCTGACGCTCCTCACCGCGCGGTCCGACATCCGGAACAAGGCGTCCCACGCCGTGCTGCGCAAGCTCGGCATGGAGCAGGAGGGCGTGCTCCGCGGTCGCGTGGTCCAGCACGGCGAGCGCCTGGACGTCGCGCACTTCAGCCTCTTCAAGGGCGAGTGGATGGCGGCCCTCAAGGCGAGGCAGAGCTGAACCCCCACGCCAAGCGCCGCCAGAGCTCGAGCCCTGCCCCAACTAGCTAACTTCCAGCCTCGAGTTCGCGAGATGTGGACGGAAGAACACCCGGTGTGAGAGCTGCGCATCCCCATCGGGATCCAGGCGAACGCCGTCCGGTCGTCGAGGCGTTCGCCGAGAGTCGAGGCCGCAAGTTACTTAGTTACGGCAGGGCTCGGGGTTCGGCGGGGGTCGGCGTACGATCCCGGAATGAGCGACCACGGCCCCCGCACCGTCCTGCCTCCAACCGGAAACGAGCTCACCTGCCGCAACTGGCAGATCGAGGCGCCGTTCCGGATGATTCAGCACAACCTCGCGCCCGACAACGCCGAGGACCCGGACAACCTGGTGGTCTACGGCGGCACCGGCAAGGCCGCTCGGGACTGGGCGTCGTTCGACGCGATCCTCGCGAGCCTGAAGGATCTACGGGAAGACGAGACGCTGCTCGTGCAGAGCGGCAAGCCGGTCGGCATCTTCCGCACGCACGTCCACGCGCCGCGCGTGCTGATCGCCAACTCGAACCTCGTCGGCAACTGGGCCAACTGGGAGCACTTCCGCGAGCTCGAGCGGAAGGGTCTGATGATGTACGGCCAGATGACGGCCGGGTCGTGGATCTACATCGGGACCCAGGGCATCCTCCAGGGCACGTACGAAACGTTCGCCGAAGCGGCGCGCCAGCACGCGGACGGCGATCTGAGCGGCAAGCTGGTCGTCTCCGGCGGGCTGGGTGGAATGGGCGGTGCGCAGCCGCTGGCCGCCACGATGAACGAAGCCGTGTTCCTGGGTGCCGACATCGATGCGTCGCGCATCCAGAAGCGACTCGACACGGACTACCTCGACGAGGTCGCCGTCTCCATCGATGCCGCCATCGATCGGGCCCTCGCGGCGTGCGAGGCCAAGGAGGCCGTCTCGATCGGTGTCGCGGCGCCACAGACCGATCTGCTGCGCGCCCTGCTCGCCCGCAACATCGTGCCGACCCTGCTCACCGACCAGACCAGCGCCCACGACGAGCTCCGGGGCTACGTGCCGGATGGGATGCCGTTCGACGACGCGATCGCTCTGCGGGACAGCGACCCCGAGCGCTACATGGCCGAGAGCCGCCGCACGATGGTCGACCACTGCCAGCTCATGGTGGAGCTCCAGGCACGCGGCGCCGCGACGTTCGACTACGGCAACAACCTTCGCGGCCAGGCCGAGGCCAACGGCTACGCCGACGCCTTCGCGTTCCCGGGGTTCGTCCCGGCCTACATCCGTCCGCTCTTCTGCGAGGGCAAGGGCCCGTTCCGCTGGGTGGCGCTCTCCGGCGACCCGGAGGACATCCGGAAGACCGACGAGGCCATCCTGCGGCTGTTCCCGGATGACGCTCCGCTCGCGCGCTGGATCAAGCTGGCCGGGGAGCGCGTCAAGTTCCAGGGGCTGCCGTCCCGCATCTGCTGGCTCGGTTATGGCGAGCGGGCGAAGGCCGGTCTCGAGTTCAACCGGATGGTGCGCGACGGCGAGCTGTCGGCTCCGATCGTGATCGGCCGCGACCACCTCGACTGCGGCTCCGTCGCCTCGCCGAACCGCGAGACCGAGGCGATGAAGGACGGCTCGGACGCCGTCGCCGACTGGCCGATCCTGAACGCGCTGCTCAACACCGCGGCTGGAGCCACGTGGGTCTCGTTCCACCACGGAGGCGGCGTCGGCATGGGCTACTCGCTGCACGCCGGCATGGTCATCTGCTGCGACGGCACGCCGGAGATGGACGAGCGTCTGGAGCGCGTCCTGACCTGCGACCCGGGTATGGGCGTCATCCGCCACGTCGACGCGGGATACGACCGGGCCGCCGAGGTCGCGCAGGAGCGCGGCGTGACGATTCCGATGCAGGACGCCTGAGCCGCGGAACTCGCGCTCGCCACGGCGCAGCACGAACGCGAATCACTCGTCTGTCGCGGGCTCGTGGTCCCCGGTGACCGCGTTGTAGGCGTCGACCGGGAGAAGCAGAACGTCCGCCGCGACCTCGACGGGCAGGAGCGGGATGTAGTCGAACCCGGGCAGCGGATACCCGGCGGTCGTGAAGGCCAGCGGAGCCGCGCTTCGCGTCGCACCGAAGAAGTCCGGGCGCGTCACGCTGCGAGAGACGGTGCCGGACGAGCAGCCGCAGAGTCGGGACCCTCGTCGGGACCCTCGGGACACCGCCGTCCCCCCCGACCTCACCAGAGGACACCCCCGACGCTCGATCGGCTGGGCACGCGAGGTGCGGGCTCCCCTAGCATGGCGAACATGCGTTTCCTGCTGACCCCACTCGCCCTCGCCGCCGTCGCGCTCTTCCTCACGTCCGCGACGGGCGCCGAGGACCCACCCATCGAGAAGGCCGAGAAGCTGCTGAAGAGCGGCCTCTATGAAGACCGTATGCACGGTCTGGAACTCGTCGACGGTCTCGAGTCGAAGAAGGCCGCGCTGAAGCTGGCGATTCCGGCGCTCTCCGACGAGGACTGGGGAGTGCAGATTCGCGCGTGCGACGTCGTGGCGAAGATCGGCGGCGACGACGCCCTCGACGCCCTCGTCGAGGCGGCCGTCAATGGAGAGATCGCCTGGGTGCGAGAGGCCGCCGTGCGCGGCCTCGCGATGGCCGCTCCGGACGAGGCCGCAAAGCTGTTCCTGGATCGCACGAAGCGCACGCGCGACGACGCGCAGAAAGCGCGGGCGGTACGGTCCGCGTCGCGACTGCTCGGTGCGGAGAACGTCCGAAAACTGCGCGAGTACGCACGCGACAAGGACACCTACCTCTCCGCGGAAGCGGCGCGAGCCCTCGCGCTCGTGGCTCGCGACCCCGAGGCACGCCCCGACGCGATGAAGGTGCTCATGCCGATCCTCGGCAAGCGGGCCGAGCTCAAGTACTTCCTCTCGTACGCCGGGATCATCGAGGGGCTCTCGGAGGTCGACGACCTCGAGATCCGCATGCTGCTCGTCAACGAGGTCCTGCTCCAGAAGGACGACGACAACTACGTCATCGAACGCGTGGCGCGGGCTCTCGGACACGTCGAGCCAACCGAGGCCGCCAAGGCGATGCGGCCCGCGTTCAAGGCCGCCAAGAAGCCCGGTGAGCTCCGGCGACTCGCGCGCCTGGTGGCGCGCGTCGGAACCAGCGCGGTGGCGGAGCAGACGCGCGAGCTGCTCGCCCACGAGGATGAGCGCGTACGAAGCGAGGCCACGCGCGCGCTCGGACGCATCCTCGACCGAGAGGCCGCGACGCGCATCGCTGCGCTACTCGAGTACGACGAGTCCTGGTACGTGCGCGCCGAAGCCGTGAGTGCGCTCGCGCAGTTGCTGGAGGCGGCAGAGTTCCGCAAGCTCCGCGAGCAGATCGGCAAGGACGAGTCGGATCGCGTGCGCCTGCGGTTCGTCGTCGAGCTGCACGACGCCGTGGATCCCGAGGGGATCCACGTCCTGATGCCGTTCCTGAAGGACAAGAGCTGGCGCGTCTCGTCCGCAGCCGCGGCGACCATCGGCGCGCTCGGCATCGGAGACGACATGGGTCGTCTCGTGCCCCTCACGACACACAAGGACTGGCGTCTTCGCGCCGCGGCGTTCGAGGGCCTCGGTCGACTCCGCGCAGCGAAGGCCATCCCCCTGCTCGCGGCCGGCCTCGAGGATCGCGACCCAGTCGTGAAGGGTGTCTGCTGGGTGAACCTGCAGATCCTCACCGGCGAGAAGTTCGATCCGGACGCAGACCAGTGGCGAGCCTGGTACGCCGAGAACTCGCAGTCGATCAACATCGTCAAGCGCAGCCGCCGGAGCGCCGAGGAGATCGCCAAGGAGCGTCAGGCCGCGGAGACGAACAAGCGCTACGGCCTCGAGCCGGAGGAGCGGATCGAGATCCTTCAGAAGGCCCGCATCCTGGTCCTCACCGGCGCGTGGGACAAGGTCCAGATCGTGCTGAAGCACCTCGACATCAAGCACACGCTCCTCCGCGCGCAGCAGCTCAAGAACGCGCTGCTCACGCCGAACCAGATCCTGCTCGTGAACTGCGAGGGCAACGTCGATGCCGAGACAGCGGTGCGCATCGACTGGTTCGTCAACGTCGGCGGCTACCTGATGACCACGGACTGGGCGCTCACGAAGACGGTCATGCCGATCTTCCCGGGCTTCGTGACCCAGTACGCGCGATCGTCGACGGGGAACGACGTCGTGGTCGTCGAGGAGGCGATCACGAACCACCCCCTGACCGCGGGCGTGTTCGAGAACGTCCCAGCGATGCAGTGGTGGCTCGAGATCCAGGCGTTCCCGATCACGGTGCTGTATCCCGAGCGCGTCGACGTGATCGCCGACAGCGCGCAGATGCGTCAGCGGTACGGCAGTTCGCCGATGGGCCTCGTGTTCCGTTCGGGCCTCGGCAAGGTCCAGCACTCGGTCAGCCACTTCTACCTGCAGGAAGAGGGCATGCAGCACGCGTCGAAGCCGCGCGACCGCATGGTCTTCGCCGCCGACAACCTCGGCCTGAAGCTCGAGACGATCCGCAAGATGGCGCTGAAGGGCTCGTTCGACGGTCGGCTGAGCGAGGCGACGATGAAGGAGATCGCGCCGGACTATTCGATGTTCCGGCTGATCGTGAACTTCGTCGCGGAGAAGTCGGACTGGGTGGAGAATTTGTAGCGCCGCCCAGGCGCTGCAAATCTAGTGACTCGAGGCCCGTCTAGGGCCGAGACGTCGCGCACACGAGGTGCTCCCTGACGACGGTGCCGTTGCGGCATGCCACGTCCGTCGACCGGGGCACTCAGGCCCCCAAACGGCGGCGACGTCGTCCACCGATTGCCGTCCGCATCGACGGCGTCCCCGCGGAGCGCCATCGCACCCGGTACGCCCGCGCATCCCGAGCGGGCGCGGGCGGATCGGGAGATCCGCCCCTACGACGTTTCCGACGAGTCGATCGCCGGCAACACCAGCAACGGAAACACCTCGCCGAACACGCCGTGCTCAGTCCGGCCCGAGACATCCAGCCGCCAGCTCTCGCCGCTCTTCTTCCCGGCCGGCGTCGGCGGCGCGTCCGCCGGGAGCGCGAAGACCGCATCCAGGTGCTCGTCGGGGCCGGGTGGCAACCTGCTGAGCGGCAGACGAAACAGTCCGGACCAGATCACGCGCGTCTCGGGCGCGGTCGCGAAGTCCCGCTTCCACCGGGGGCCTTCCTGCTTCTGGACGCGCACGTACTGCAGCCGTAGGTCGATCCACTCGAACACCGGCGAGTGACGATCCAGCGAGAAGCGGATCGTCACGGTCTCTCCCGGGCGAGCCGGAGCGTGCAACACCTGCGCCGCGTAGGTGCCGGCGAAGAACGTCCGCGACAGGCGTAGCAGCGCCGGGATCACCGCGAGGAGGACCAGCACGCCTGCGGCAGAAACGCCGATCGCACCGTCATCACTCCGCCACCACATGAAGGCCCCGATGAGGCCGAAGACGATCAGGATCACGCCGTCGATCCGTGTCTTCGATGAGGTGAGTGGCGACACACTCCGCGGCGAGACGGCTCGCTGCTCCAACTTCGCCGACGTCGTCCCCTGTCGACCGCGGCCGCCGATCGCCCCGGCAACACGGCTGACCGCAGCAGCGCGTGTGGACTCCCGGGCGTTCGCTGCCTCGCACCCTGGGGACGACAGCAGGGCGACCAGGATCTCCTCCGACTCCTCATCAGTCAGCCCGACTCCGAACCTGATCTCCTTGCCACATGTCCGCACGGAGATCCGAGGCAACGCCGCGATCCCCGTCAGACCCTGCAGTGCCCAACGCGGGGGTGGACCGTGCGCGCGGACCGTCGTATCAGCGCCGAGGTTCAAGCTCGTCGGCGCTCGTCGATCCGCACCGCCGTCCACTCGCATCAGGACGCCCTCGTCCAACAGCCAGAACGAGTGCGACGAGCGCCGCCACCGCAGCGCCTCTCGGGCGACAGCTGCGAGAAGCACCATCGCGCCGTAGGCGTACGCGCCCGCGTTCCGCATGTGCGCCTGCGTGACGAAGGCCCCGAACGCAACGGCCATGAGCAGGCTCGGCAACGCCAATCCCGTCAGGCCGAGCCAGAGCGGGGCCCGCGCGATTCGAATCACGAGGCGATCCGGTCGGCGCTCGAGCGAGCAGCGTCGTCCCACCTGTGATCCCCCCCGTCTCCGCGCGTCGCGAAGCGCGCAGTCTCGCACCTCGCTCGCGCCGCCGTCAGCCGATGGAACGGGATTCCGTGACGCGCCGTTCACGATTGCGGAGATGCTCCTGAAGAGAGGTGCCAGCGAGTCGTGATGCGATGACGGAGAACACGGACGAAGAACGCCCGAGCGATGCGCCACGCGTTGGCCGTCGGCGGTGGTTCCCGCTCCTCGCCGTGCTCCTGCCGCTCGCGCTCTTCGCGCTGGTCGAGGGCGCGCTGCGACTGGGCGAGTTCCGGCATCCGCTCGACCCGCCGCCCTACCGGTTCGCCGGGCCCGCGGGTGGCCTCTGGTCGGCCGACGATGACAGCCCGATGGTCCGTGATCCGGAGCTGTTCTGGCGCGTTCGCCCCGGCATCGCGGCACCCGATGGGTGCGGACGCATCAACTCCCGCGGCTATCGGACACCGGAACCCCGGATCCCGAAGCCGGCGGGTGTGCAGCGCATCGTCTTCGTCGGCGACTCGGTGACGCTCGGCCTCGGCGTGGCGCCCAAGGACGCCTGGCCGACCCGACTCGCCGACGCGCTGCATGCGCTCCGCGACGATCCACGGATCGAGGCCGTGAACCTTGGCGTGCCCGGCTACTCGTCGCACCAGGGATCGCGGCTCCTGACCACGGACGTCGCCGAGCTCGAGCCCGATGTCGTCGTCTGCTTCGGCGGCGTGAACGACTGGGCACCGGCGCGCGGGAGGACCGACGACGAGCAGAAGGGCATCCCCTGGTATCGCACGCTCCGTGTGGTCGAGCTGACGGCCCGTCTGGCGGGCGTCGATGCGTTCCGCGACGCGGACCTCGGGGACGACGTCCGACTCCGCACGATGGTCACGCGCGAGTACACCGAAGCGAACTCGGGCACGCCGCGCTCGCGGCCGCCGCGGCCGCTGCGATCCCGCCCCGCACTCCGCGCTGAAGATCCCGTCCCGACGCCTCGCGCAGCTCGAACATCGGGCGGAAGGCGATGCGTCCGGCGTCCCCGCCGCCCGCTAGCGTCGGCACATGTCGCGCCACCGGGCCACGCCGCTGCACTTCGCCGATCTGGCCCCGCTCTTCGTCCCGAGCGTCGGGTTCCGGCCCGTGATGCGGACGGGTGAGCTGAGGGGACTCGGCCGCGTGCGTTCGTGGTGTGTCGGCTGTCTCGCCGTCCGGCTCTGGTACGAGCGCAGGAGGTCAAGCCCGTGAGGGTCGTCGTCGGCGCGTCGAAGGAGCTCGCGATCCGGCACGAGTCGGTTCGCCTCGGCGTGCACGCGCCGCTCCGGCTGCTCTACGCGAGCGACCTGCACCTCGGCTGGCGCTGGACTCGGAACGTCCCCGAACTGCTCGTGGCCGCGGCCCAGCGCTGGGAGCCCGACGCGATCCTGCTCGGTGGAGATCTCGTCGATCGACCGGCGGCGCTGCCGGGATTGCACGCCCTGGTCGCCGCGCTCCACCCGATCGCCCCAGTGGGCGCCGTGGCCGGAAATCACGACGTGCTCTCGGGCACGCAACGAGTGCGCGACGCCGTCCGCTCAGCGCGTGGGTCGTGGCTCCCGGACGGCTCGCTCAGCGTGCGCGGGACCACGGTCGACGGCACGCCCGGGCGCGGTGGCCCGGTGCTCTGCGGACACAATCCTGCAGCGTGGCCGAAGGCGCGCGCGTCGGGCACGCGTCTGCACCTGGCCGGCCACCTGCACGGCGGCCAGTGGGTCGCGTTCCGCCGGGGCGGGCGCGAGTTCCCGGCGGCCTGGGTCTATCGCTGGAATGGTCCGCGCTTCGAGGAAGACGGCGCCACGCTGCTCGTCTCGCGCGGCGTGGCCGATACGGTGCCGATCCGTTGGAACTGTCCGCGCGAACTACTCGTCGTCGAGATCTGCTGACACGCGTTCGCCGACGGCGCGGCGCACCTCGCGCAGCGCGTGGCGGTGCAGTTCGTGCGCGAACAGCCGCTCGAGGGGTCGCCACAGCCACGCCGGACCGATCAGGGGTTGGTGCCGCGTCGTGAACGTCACGCGAGTCCCCACATCCGCCACCGACTCCAGGCGAACTGTGCCGTCCAGGAGCTGCGTGCTGCGATCCTCGAACCCTCGCTGTTCGAGCACGACGAACCGCAGTTCGCGTGGTGGCTCGGCGACGACAACCCGCAGGCGCAACCGTGCATCGCCGAACGCACACACCTCCTCGTCGCCGACGCGACTCAGTCGCCCGTCGTAGCCTCGCGGTTCCGGCAAGCCCAACTCGCGGAGCACGGACGGCGGTGCGACTTCGTCGTCGCCGAACATGTGCGTGCTCCAGATGACCGCAGGTGACGCCCGAACGATTCCCGACGTGGCGATCTCCTCGACACCGCGAGCGGGCCGGAACGCCGCCTCCAAGAGGACGCCGTGGACGAGACCCGCAGCGAGAAGCAACGCGGGCAGGAAGTGGGCTTGGCTGAACCCGCTCCGCTTGACGCGGCCTCGCACGAGACGGCCGATCACGGCGCCGATCATCGCGGAGGGGATGCAGAGGAACCCGATCACCAACGTGCACAGGAGGCCGGTGACCGGATCGAGCATGCGCATCCCCGTCACCGCACCGACCACCGCGGCCGGGATGAGGATCGCCCAGCCCCACCGTCGAAACGGCAGCCCGTACCCGATCACCGCTCCGACCGAGAGGCCGCCCCCGAGAACTGCCGTGCCGCCGATGTCGCCGAAGATCGCGCCGATGACGAGTGCGCCCGCACCGATCGCTGCGGCCGTCAGGAACCCGGGCAGCCAGTAGAGGAACGCCGAGAAGGGGATGCGCGGCTCATCGTCTGCGACGTCGGCCACGCCGAGCTTCCAGCCGGGTCGGTCCCCCATCGCACCAGTGTCACCGACCCGACGACACTCGGCGTCGACCTAGCCCGCATCGTTCACGAGGGCGTCGCGGGATCGCGGCGAGATCGAGGAACGGCGGAGGTGAACGCCGTGACGTTTCGCGTTCGCCTGTCGCACGATGTCCTGACGGCTCCGAGTGCGTGAGATCTCGTCTCGGAGACGCGCATGCACCCTCTCGATGCGGTTGTAGAGCGTCGCCGGGGCGGGAGATCGCGTGCTCGGGGCCGTCAGGCGTGGCGCACTGAACGATGCGGGCTAGCCCCCGCTGCGTACACTCGGCGCGATGCCGGAACCAGCCGATCTGCTCGTCGTCAACGCCTCGGAACTCGTCACGTGCGCAGCCGGCGCCGAAGGACCGCTGCGCGGCGACGACCTGGCTGCTCCCGGGATCATCGAGGGCGGCGCCGTCGCCACACGCGGTGACCGCATCGTCGGCGTCGGCACGACCGCCGAGCTCACGGCGCGCTTCGTGGCCACGCAGACACTCGACGCGGACGGTTGCGTGGTGCTGCCGGGCATCGTCGACCCGCACACACACCTGGTCTTCGGCCGCACGCGCGAGGACGAATTCGAGCTGCGCTGCCTCGGGAGCACGTACGAGGAGATCGCTGCGGCCGGCGGCGGCATTCGCGCGTCCTCACGGCGCTTCCAGGCGACGTCGCGCGACGACATCCTGGCTCAAGCCCAGGCGACGCGCCGACGCGCGCTGCTGCACGGAACGACGACGATCGAGGTGAAGTCGGGCTACGGGCTCTCGACCGAGTCGGAGCTGCTGGCACTCGAGATCGCCGGCGCCATCGACGATCGCGGCGACGTCGTGCGGACGTTTCTCGGAGCGCACGAGGTGCCGGACGCCTGGCGCGATGACCGCGAGGGCTACATCCGGCTCGTCTGCGAGGAGATGATCCCGGCAGTGGCCGCGCGCCGCCTGGCCCAGTTCTGCGACGTCTTCTGCGAGCAGCACGTCTTCACGCAGGACGAGACGCGCACCATCGCCGCGGCTGCCGCGCGCCACGGCCTCGCGATGAAGGTGCACGCCGACGAGCTCGCCGGCACCGGCGGCGCCGAGCTGGCCGTCGAGCTGGGCGCGGTCAGCGCCGATCATCTGATGCAGGTGTCCGACGCCGGCATCGATGCGCTTTCCGGCAGCGACACCATCGCGGTGCTTCTGCCGGGCACGTCGTTCTTCCTCGGGATGCGCCACTTTGCGCCCGCGCGGCGCATGATCGACGCGGGCTGCGCCGTCGCGCTGGCCACGGACTGCAACCCCGGCTCGTCGATGACCGAGAACCCGCAAGCGGTGCTGACCATCGCGTGCATCGGTCTGGGCTTGCGACCGATCGAGGCCATTGCCGCCATGACGCGCAACGCGGCGTTCGCGATCGGCGTCGGCGACGAGGTCGGCCGCCTCGAGCCCGGGTACCGCGCCGACCTGCTCATCACCGACTGTGCCAATCACCGCCTGCTGCCCTATCACCACGGCGTGAACCACATGCGCACCGTGATCCATCACGGCGACACCGTCTCGTAGTGGCTCGTAGCGTCTCGTAGAAGCGCGAAACCGAGGCGCCCAGCGCCGGAGACGCGACACTGCCGCGCGATCCGGAGGAGAACCCCATGAAGCTCGTCGAATGCGTTCCCAACTTCAGCGAGGGCCGTCGGCCCGAGGTCATCGACGCCATCTGCGCCGCTATCGCGGCCGTTCCAGGCGTGAACCTCGTCGGGCAGGAGATGGACGCGGACCACAACCGCGCCGTCGTGACGTTCGTCGGCGAGATCGCCGCGGCTCAGGAGGCCGCGTTCCGGTGCATCGAGAAGGCCGCTGAGCTGATCGACCTCCGAGCGCATGAGGGCGCGCATCCGCGGATGGGCGCGACCGACGTCTGTCCGTTTGTCCCGCTCGGCGACACGACGATGGAGGAGGCCGCGGATGCCGCGCGCGCCGTCGCCGCGCGCGTCGGCGAGCAACTGAGCATCCCCGTCTTCCTGTACGAGGCCGCCGCCGTGCGCAACGACCGCCGCAGCCTGCCGAAGATCCGCAAGGGACAGTTCGAAGGCCTGCGCGATCAGATCGGCACCGATCCCTTCAAGGAGCCCGACTTCGGCCCGCACGCGATCCACGAGAGCGCCGGCGCGACGGCCATCGGAGCGCGCTTCTTCCTCGTCGCCTACAACGTCAATCTCGACTCGAACGACGTCGCGCTCGCGAAGAAGATCGGCTCCACCATCCGTGAGAAGAACGGCGGTCTGCCGGGCGTGAAGTCGATGGGCTTTCACCTCGAGGACCGTGACCTCGCGCAGGTGTCCATGAACCTTGTCGACTACCGCAAGACCTCGCCCGGACGCGCGTTCGCGGAGATCCGCGACATGGCGGCGGCCGAGGGCGTCGGCATCCTCGAGAGCGAGGTCATCGGCCTCATCCCGCAGGCGGCCGTCACGCAGTCCTTCGTCGACATGACGAAGCCCGCCGGCTGGAGCGGCGACGAGATCATCGAGAACCACCTGCCGGAGCGCGGTCCGCTGGAGTCGTGCGGCCCGTTCCTCGACGCGCTGCAGAGCGCGTCTCCCACGCCGGGTGGCGGGTCGGCTGCGGCGCTCGTCGGCGCCGCCGGAGCGGCGCTCGTCGCGATGGTCACGAACCTCACGGTGGGCCGTGAGAAGTACGCCGCCGTCGAGGACGAGATGGTCGCGATCCGCGCGCAGTCCGTCGCGCTGCAGTCCGAGCTCGAGACACTGATCAAGACGGACGCCGAGGCGTACGCCGCCTTCATGACGGCGTTGAAGATGCCGAAGGCAACCGACGAGGAGAAGGCCGTCCGCCGCGAGGCGATGGGCCGCGCTGCGATCGTCGCCGCCGAGATCCCGCTCGACACGATGCGACGCTGCATCGCGGTCATGGAACTCGCCGCTGCAGCCGCCCGCAAGGGCAACCGGAACGCGGCGTCCGACGGCGGTGTCGGCGCGCTGCTCGCCCGCGCGGCCCTGCGCGCTGCCGAGTTGAACGTGCGCATCAACCTCCCGTCGGTGAAGGACCTCGACCTGCGGCAGGAGATGAGTTCTCAGGCCGAGGCGCTGGCGCGTCGGGCGGAGGAACTCGAGCGGAGCGCACTCGAGGCGACTGGCCTGCTCTGATCGAGGCCGACTCTGATCGGAGCCTGCTCTGCTACGGCCCGCTCTGTTTGGTGGCCGCGCCGGTCGGTGACACGAGCGAGACGCGTCACGCTACGGTGAGCCCATGCGTCGCGTGCTCGCCGGACTCCTCCTGATCGGATTGACGGTCTCGTCTCCCGCCGAAGAGCGGCACGTCGTCGAGCAGGCCAACGACATGCTCGCGACGCTGGCGCCGTTCGTCGAGGCGGCCTGCGAAGCGACGTTCGAGACGCCGCCGCGGGCGATCGTCATGGAGGCCCGCGAGGCCGAACGCGCGTTCGCGAGGGACCTCGGTGCGGAGATCGCGCGGCGCTACCCCGGAGCGACCGAGGGTCAGCGCGGCACCCTCGTGCGTACCTCGGCGCGCAGCAGCGTCGCGTCGTGTCTCGCCCGCTACAGCGCCTCGGAGAAGGCGGTGATCCTCGTCCGCGAGAGCTTCGACGTGCAGCGCGAAGCAGCCGGCTTCCCGGCGTCGCGGGCCAACGACCTCCTCCGGGCCGTCCTGGCGCATGAAGCCGTGCACGCGCTGGACGACCAGCGCTTCGATCTCGCCGCGCTCTTCTCCGGAGCAGAGGACATCGAGTCGCTGCGGGCCCGAGCGATGGTCGTCGAGGGGCGCGCGGTGCACTTCGGCCGTCTGGCCGCCGTCGCGGCGAAGGTGCCGGCGGACGCCACGTGGATTCTCCCGGGCGGCAGCGATCCGCGGGGGATGCAGACGTGGACGCTGCGCCTCACGTACGAGCTCGGCGCGAGGTTCGTGAAGGCGCTCGTCGAACGCGACGGCCGCGAGCTCGCTGATCGCGCGCTCCGCGAACCGCCGCGCTTCACACATCACGTCTGCCAGCCGGCGCGATGGCCCGACGCCGAGGCCGACGCGCGGCCGCTCGAGGTGCTGCGCCGGGCGGGGCTCGCAGAGGGCGCGCACCCGATCAGCGAGCTCCACCTGAGAGCGCGCTACACCGACCGCCTCGGGGCCGACCAGGCGGCGCTCGTGTTCGCCGGATTCACCGGCGGGTCGCAGGTCCTGACCGCGCGGACGAACGCCGCGGTGCTCGCGTTCACCGACGACGACTCCGCCCACCGCTACGTCGCCGCCGCCGCCGCCGAGGCCCCCACCAAGCGGCGCGGATCGCTCGTGGTGCGGGCGTTCGGAGACACGCAGCGCGACGTCGTCGCGCGCCTTCTTCGCGCCATCAAGTCGGACGAGTAGCGACCGGTTGTGGTGCGCTCGCGATCGACCCCAGCATGTAGGGGCTTTCGCACCCTCTCGCCCAGTGGTATCTTGCTAGGGCAAGGTCGTCGCGCAGTCGTGCGCGGCGCTGGCACTCTCCCTGACGAACCTCCTGCCACGGAGCCCGATGGGATGGCCAGAGGTCGTCTGCAAGGGGCTCCGAGCCCACCGGGGCGGTCTCGCTGGAGAGGAGGTGACCATGACCAGTGGCTTAAGTACGAGGCTGTCCGCCGGGTAGGCTGACGGGCTTGCCCAACGGCGGGCAGCACTGACACGCAGAGGCTCCGTTCTCTTGGAACGGGGCCTCTGCTCGTGGGCGGTCACGGCGATTGCGGGCGGTTGGTTGGTGACGGGCATCGGGACCTGCGGCAATCGCCGCGCCTCCGTTGTTGTCTGGCGTGTGCTCGGTCTCGTCGCGCGTCACGCGAGAGCCACCGGCGCCGGTCGAGGACCTGCGCGCACGCATTCCCCGCGTCACGGCGCTTGCGCTGACGCGCAACCGCCCCGCCCCGGGGTCACGTCGATCGCTGGTCGTGGGTTGGTGACGGGCATCGGGACCTGCGGCAATCGCCGCGCCTCCCATGTTTCTGGTCGGCTCCGCGGCTGCGTTGGCTCTCACTCGAGAGCCATCCTCTCGGTCGCAGCCTTGCGTGGCCTCATCTCCCGCGTCACGCTGCTTGCGCTCGGGCGCAACCAGCGCGCCCCGGGTGGGGATCCGGATGGGTGTCGTCTCCTCCAATCCACCGGGTCCGCGACGTCGACGGCGCCGTAGGGGCGGACCCCGTGGTCCGCCCCGCCCGCTGGGGTCGTGCGCGCGAGGCCGGTCCACTGGCGCATCGCGGACGACCCTCGTGACTCGGGCCGCCATCGGTCGATGCTGGGGGTCCCGCCCATTGCCGCATTCCGCCGCGCGGGGCGCCAATCCGATCCCCGACGCGCGCCACCTCATTGGGGTCGTACGGGCGGATCTCCTGATCCGCCCCGCCCGCTCGGGTTGGGGGGGCGAGGCGGGATCGCCGGCGCTCCGCGAACGACTCACGTCACTAGGACGGCCATCGGTCGACGGTGCTGCCACACGCATCCCCCCACCGCGATCGAATGGACGCCGTCGCCCCGTGGCCGCGCATTCGACGTGGATCGTGCGAATCGCACCATCAGGCGCCATCGAGAATGCAACGCGTGTCGGCGGGGGCGGATCAGGAGATCCGCCCGTACGACGGGATCCGCTTGGCCGACGGCATTGACGACGCGGACCCGTCGGATTGGGGGACACCCCACGCGTCCGGATCCTCACCCGGGGCGCGGCGGTTGCGCGTCAGCGCAGGCGCCGTGACGCGGGAGATGAGGCCACGCAAGGCTGCGACCGAGGGGATGGCTCTCGAGTGGGAGCAGACGCAGCCGCGGAGCCGACCAGAAACACGGGAGGCGCGACGATTGCCGCATGCCCCGATGCGTGTCACCAATCAACCGCCAGCAATCGACGTGACCCCGGGGCGCGGCGGTTGCGCGTCAGCGCAGGCGCCGTGACGCGGGAGATGAGGCCACGCAAGGCTGCGACCGAGGGGATGGCTCTCGCGTGAGAGCAGACGCAGCCGCGGAGCCGACCAGAAACACGGGAGGCGCGGCGATTGCCACATGCCCCCGACGCGCGCCCACCTACGACGGGCGATGCAATCGACGTGACCCCGCCGACTACCGGTCGAGCTTCGCGAGCATCCCGCGGTTCCCGACCACGTAATCCACCATCGACAGCATCGTCACGGCGGCCACCACCCACATCACCGGCCACGCGAGTTGGTCCTTCAGCGCCGCGTCCGTCAGCCCGAGCGTCTCGCGGAAGCAGCTCGCCCCGAGGATGACGGCGATGGCCGAGCCCTGGACGATCGCCTTCAGCTTGCCGCTCCAGCGGGCAGCGACAATCACGCCCTGGCTGGCCGCGAGTATGCGGACGGTCGAGACGATGGAGTCGCGATAGAAGATCAACGCGATCGCCCACACCGAGGCGTAGCCCAGCACGAGGAACCCGAGGAAGACGGTGAACCGGCTGACCGAGTCCGCCAGGGGGTCCAGGATCTTGCCGAGTTGGCTCACCTGCGCGTAGCGGCGTGCGACGAACCCATCGAGCAGGTCCGTGATCTCGAACGTCACGACGAGCCCGAGAGCCCACCAGCGCGACGACGGGGTGTCCGCCAGGAACGCCCACAGGAAGAGCGGGGCGCCGAGCAGGCGGCAGAGGGACAGGATGTTGGGGATCTTCACGGCGACGTCGGCGACCAGGCTACGGGCTAGCCCGACCTATTCATGAGGCTCGCGCACTCCGTGACGACCGTCGTCCGGGAGGTCAGGAGCCGCCTGGATGCGGGGGACACGGCACGCGCCGAGAGGCCCGTCCTGAGCGAGGACAGATCGTCGAGATCAAGGCGCGACGACGACTGCGACGTCGTTCCGTCTCGGAGGAGGCGCAACGCGGAGATCGGCGGTCTGGACCGGTCAGGTGTGTGAGTCGTCATGAAGAGGCCGGGCTAGGAGGCGTTGGTTCCTCGCCCGTGCCGAGCAGATCGTAGGCGCCAGGCTGCGCACCCACCACGGTGGCGATGGCCAGTCGACGAGTCGTCCCGAACTTCCCCGAGATGTGATCGCACTTCGTCGTGAGCAGACACGCGACCGCTGCGCCCAGATCGGGCCGGTTCCCGTAGGCCAGGTAGAAGTTCGCCTGCCCCTTGGTGAGCACGAGATCCGCGCGGGCGATCTCCTCGAGCAAGCGAGGCGACGCCTCCTCGAGCGAGATGCCGAGCGTGTCCGGTCCGGCCTCGAAGATCTCGTCCGCGGCCTCGTCGAGTCCGACCTGCTGAAAGTCGTCCAGCGTCGCGTCGCTCGTGATCGGACCGCCGCGATACGGCACGACGACCGTGGCACCGTAGGAGCGGAGCTCGCGGACCAGCAGCGCGTCGAAGGCGATCTCGCCGACGTTGTCCGGCACGAAGAGGATGCGGTCGGCGGCGCGAGCCAGGAGCTCGATCTCGGCGGTGAGATCGACGTCGAAGCCGCGCTCGACGATCTCGCGCAGCATGCCCTCGACCTCGTCGACGCCGAACCCGTAGCCGATGCCCGCCGTGCGGAAGTCCAGGTGGTTCCCGGCCACGGCCCAGCGACAGAGCATCGCGAAGCGTTCCTCGGGCGGCAGGGCGGCGACGTCCTGCGCCACCTTCTCGGCGAGTTCGAGCCCGGCTCGGTTGCACGCCTCCCGAAGCTCCCGGAACGGCAGAGGGTCCCCGGCCTCTTCCTTGAGGATGCGGTGGACGCCGGTGATGTACCAGCTGGGGAGATGGCCCTCGGCGAGATGGGCGTCGAGCCAGGCCTCGGCGCGCGCCATCACGCGTTCGCGGACCTCGGCCGGGTAGCCCAGCAGTTGCATGGCACCGCCGAGGTCGTGCTGCACGCACGGCCGACACGCGGGGTCGAGGACGGGAACACGAGGCAGGCTCATGGCGAACCTCGGAGAATAGGACTGGCCGAGACGCGCAGGTGGCTTTTTGCACGCAGACGACCGCGGGCTCCGCGGCTGGAGGCCGTGCTCGGATCGTTCACGAGGGTCGGGCGCTGCGTGACGCCGAGGTCCGCGAACGTCGGCGTCGGTACGAGCGCGGGGACTCGCCTGCACCGGCGAGGATCGCCCTGAGCGAGGACAGAGTGCCGAGATCAAGAAGCGGCTGCGAACGCGACGTAGGAGCGTCTCGGAGCAGGCGCGACGCGGAGATCGGTGATTCATCTTTCGCTCAGGGGACCGCTCAGGCGCGTGAGTCCTCGTGAACGATGCGGGCTGGGTGAGGCACAATCGATCGATGGACGATCCGACCGCTTCGGTCGTCCAACCCCCCATGCGCCCCACCATCCTCCGCCGCCACTCGACCCGCGGACGCCGCGGCGTCGCGCTGCTCATGACCCTGATCGCACTCGTGCTGCTCGCAGCGCTAGCGCTCGAGGTCGCCCAGACCGCAGTCACGCAGGATCGCGTGGGCAAGAACACGATGTACGACTTCCTCCTGAAGTCGACGGTCGACGGACGCGTCCACATCCTGCGCTCAGCGCTCCGCTTCGATCAGACCAGCGGGGAGAACCTCGACACCGAGGCCGACGACTGGGCGTGGCACTCCCACGACACGCTCTCGAACTGGGGCGAGCGCAGCACGGATCCGCCGTCCGGCGAAGAGGGCACGGTCACGTACCGCAACACGGACGTGAAGCTCCAGGCGTGGTGCGAGGACGAGCGCTCGAAGCTCAATCTGCTCGGTCTGAGCAGGCCGGAGGACACTCCGGAGCGCCGATTCACGCGCGAGACCCTCATCCGCCTGATCGACGAGTTCCGCGAGGACTACGGCGATCTCGACCTGACCGACTCCGACGGCCGCGAGATGGTCGAGGAGCTCGAGGAGTGGCTACGGGATCAGTCGGACTCCGAGGAGAACCCGATGCCCGACGTACCCACGGGCCGTGGGCGGCTGCAGTCCGTCGACGACCTGCTCCGCGTTCCCGGCGGGCGCTGGAAGCGCTCCGTGCTCTACGACGTGCAGGACCCGGACTACGACCCGGAGGAGGGCGACGACCTCCAGGCCGAGGGCGGCGACCAGGAGTGGTCGCGCCAGAACGGCATCCCCGGGCTGATCAACTACCTCACGGTCCACGCCGAGTCGACGCAGAACGCGCCGCTGCGCATCAACATCAACACGGTGGGAAAGCCGCTCCTGCGCGCCCTGTTCGACAGCACTGACGCCGACCTGGCCGACGACATCATCGAGCACCGTCGCGAGGGTGCCGACGCCGAGGAGGACGAGACCTCCAACCCGCCGGACGACGAGAACGCGACCGGGTTCTTCGCCAACAAGGGCCAGCTCACGCGCGTCGAGGGCATGGGCGAGTCACTCGACGCGTACGAGCGCCTCAACTTCTTCGCCGACGTCGTGAGCAGCGTCTTCTCGATCCGCGTCCAGGCCTCGATGGTGACCGGCACCGTCAACTCGCTCGGCGAGCTCGAGGAGGACGAGGACAGCGAGGGGCCGCGTGACGTGCTCGCGAGCTACCAGTACCGCGAGGTCGTGCAACGCACCGACAACGGCTTCCTGACGCTGTTCGTCGAGCGCCGCCACGACCCGCTCGTCGAAGAGCAGGAGTAGCGGCTAGTCCTCGGAGGGTGCTTCGGCCGGCGCGTCGGCCGTCGCGAGCTCGTCGATGTTCACGAGGCTGCTCTCGAAGTGCGGTCCGAGCATGGCGTCCATGAACAGGCCGAGCGGGCGCATGAAGAAGGGCGACATCGTCCCCTTGTCCGTCCACGTCACCAGCGTTCCACCGTCGACGGTCTCGTAGGTGATCGTGCCGCGGAGCGGCTCGAAGCCCGCCATCGTCAAGTCGAACGAGAAGCCGGTCACCGGGTCGCTCGAGACGATGGTCATCTCGCCGTCGCCTTGGTCGCCGGACCACGAGCGCGAGGCGCCGACGGACGTGGTGTCGTCCGGCAGCGGGTTCATGGTCATCGTCGGGTCCATCGTGTCGAACGTGCTCCACTCCGGCCATCGCGCCCAGTCGGAGACGACGGCGTGGATCTCGGCGGGACTCGCGTCAATGGTCTGCGTGCGCGTGACCTCCCACTCGGCGGGCAGCAGAAACAGCCCTCCCACGCAGAGGACCAACAACGCCATCAGTCCGATCGCCAGTCGCTTCATCCACTTCATCGCGCACGCTCCCTTCGAGGGGCCCAGGGCTTCGAGGCATCCGGATGTTCGAGGCACCGGCGCCCTCGGCGGCAGAGAGTAGTGCCCCACGGCCGCGGTTCGCGCGCATCTCGCGCAGCCCGGCGTGGATCGGTCCCGGCGCGCCACGCACTTCCGGCCCGTGACTCGCGTCACGAGCGCTCCGAAACGCATGCATCGAGCGACGGATCGCTCTCGACGCCTCGGCATCGGCGCGTACGCTCGACTCGGGCGACGGGACGGGCAGCGGGAGGTCACGATGCGGAACGCGTATGCGCACAGGACGCTGGGACGAGGGCTCGCCGGGCTCGCGACACTCGTCGCCGGAGTGGTGGCCGGCCTCTGTCTGCCCAGCGCGAGCGACGCGCAGGAGGGACCGCTCTCGCAGGTCTTCCCCGACGAGGAGATCACCGTCCGCTTCCGCCGCAACGTGCCGCGACGCTTCGTCGACGTGGGGACGATGCGGGTGCGCAGCGACGGCGATCAGGCCGAGGGTCTCGTCACGTTGGGCCGTCCGCTCTTCGACAGCGTCAGTCAGAGTCGCGTCGTCGTTCGGCCCGAGGCGATCACGGAGTACTTCCAGCTCGTCGAACTCCTCACTCCCGAGGACGCCCGCCGCAAGGCCAGTCGCGTCCTCTCCCGACTCGAGCGCACCGGCAAGGTGAAGAAGCTGGCGGCGATCGACCGCGCGATCCGCACGTACTTCGGGCCATCCGCAGGCGCCGGGACTCGACTCGACCAGACCGACGTCACGGCGACGTACCCGCCGCAGCTCCTCGACCCGGAGCGTGACCCGTTCGGGGCGTATCGGCGCTTCATCGCTGGTGACGACGCTCTCTGGGAGGCGCATGTCGGAGGGGACGTCAACGCGTTCACCGAACTGAGTTCGAACAACGTCTACGAGCGGTTCTTCCACCCCGTCGACCCGACGATCGGCGTGCAGTCGTTCGACTCGCTGCTCCGTCAGCGTGAGCACCGACGCGTGATCGTTCGTCGCTCACGCCGCTTCGCGACGTTCTTCCCGCAGCTGCCCACTCGGCGCGATGCCTCGGATGCGGCCTACGCTGTCGGTCAGGAGTACGAGCTCTCGATCCTCCGACCGCTGCGCGCGCCGAAGACCGTGTCGTTCGGTGTGAGCGGGTCGGGGTTCCGGCTCGCCGGCACCTCGTTGACCTTCACGGTCCGCAACAGCGAGCCCCAATTCGCCGGAGTCGACGAGCGTCGTGGGCTGACCGGAGTCGACCGGCCGCGGGTCGTCAACGTGACCCCGCCGAACGGCGAGGGACTCGTGGACGCCACGACCGACTGGGAGGACCCGGACAACGCGTTCCTGGTTCCGCAGCCGGCTCGACGCACGTTCACGGTGCGTGTGCGCTTCGCAGGCCCGCTCGATCCGCGCACGGTCGACGAGACGACCTTCACGCTCACGAAGACCAAGACGGCGCCTGGAGCCCCGAGCGAGCAGACGGTCAACGAGCCCGTGACGGTCGGCGTCTTCCTGGCGCAGACCCGCCTCGGCGAGGTGCGCGTCGAGCTCACCCCGGCCGTGAACCTGGACCCGGACTCGGAGTACCAAGTCGTCGTCGAGAACGGCGTGCGAGGGCTCAACGGAGAGCAGATCGGCCCGGCGTTCGCCTCGACGTTCCGCACCAACTAGCAGCCTGTCGGAGTTTCGGCGTCGCCGTGCGAGAGACCGCCGGCGCGACAGGCTGCTAGTTAGACCCCCGCCGGGCACGAGAGCCTGGCCTCCGTGGACGACGATCTGGGCATGAGTGCGATCTTCCGGGGCTGGAGCGGGCGCAACGGCCACACGCCGTCTTCGTCCCGTGGAGCCTTCAGGGGCCGAAACGCGACGCAATTCGTCGCGGCTCGCCACCCAGTCGGCCTAGAGCTAGCAGGCTGTCGTGCCAACCTTCGTGGCCCGTCGAGGCAGAACCTCCGACAGCGTGGTAGGACCGTTCGAGCCGCCTCACCGGGCCCTCTGGCCTCGATCGACCCACGATTCGCTCCGGCGCCTCGCCCGGTTGGAGTTCCGGGGTTCCGTGGCGCGTTCGGTAACTTGGCGCCCGCTCCGCGCGGGCTCTACGTTCCGTGGCGCATCCCAGCCCATGATCATCCTCTGCCGAACCGACCTGACCCCCGCTCAGCGTGAGCGCATCCTCGCAGAGATCGAGGGACTCGGCTTCGAGGCGTTCGTGCGCACCGTCGGCGAACGCACGGTGATCGAGGGGCCGCCGGCATCGTCGGCCGCGCGCTGCGAGGTCGAGCGCCTGGCCGGCGTCGAGCGCGTGTTCGTCAATGAGCCCGGCGCCCACCTGGTGACGCACGACCACCGCAGCGAGCCGACGCTCGTCCGCGTGGGCGATGCCGTCTTCGGTGGTCCGGGGACGCTCGTGATCGCCGGGCCGTGCGCCGTCGAGAGCCTCGAGGTGATGCTCGACGTCGCGCGCGCCGTGCGCGACGCCGGTGCCTGCGTGCTGCGCGGCGGAGCGTTCAAGCCGCGGACGTCGCCGTACAACTTCGCCGGCCTGGGGCGCGAGGGTCTGGAGATCCTCGCCGAGGCGCGCGCCGAGACCGGCCTGCCTGTCGTCACCGAGGTGATGGACACGCGGGATGTCGAGTTGGTCTCGGAGTACGCCGACATGCTTCAGATCGGCTCGCGCAGCATGCACAACTTCCCGCTGCTGACGGAGGTCGGCCGCACGCGGAAGCCGGTGCTTCTGAAGCGCGGGATGAACGCGACGATCGACGAGCTGCTCACCTCTGCCGAGTACGTGCTCGCCGGTGGCAACGAGCAGGTCGTCCTCTGCGAACGGGGCATCCGTACGTTCGAGCGCTCGACGCGCAACACGCTCGACCTGTCGGCCGTGCCGATCCTCGCCGAGCGAACGCACTTGCCCGTGGTCGTCGACCCGTCCCACGCCAGTGGGCGTCGCCAGATCGTGCCGTCGCTCGCCCGCGCCGCGGCGGCGGTCGGCGCTGCCGGCGTCATCGTCGAGGTTCACACCGACCCGAGCCGCGCCCGCAGCGACGGTCCGCAGGCCATCCTCCCGGACGAGCTGACGCAGCTCGTGCGCGACATCCGCGCCATCGACGCTGCGCTGGCCCCCTCCTCGCTGGCCCCCTCCTCGCTGGCCTCATCCTCTCCGGTGGTCCCTGCACCGGCGGAGCACCCCGACCCGGAGCCCGTTCCGTGACCCGACCGATCCTCGTGGCCGGCAACTGGAAGATGCACCTCCTCGCGGACGAGGCCGACGCCCTCGCCATCGAGGTGGCGCTGGCGGCGGGCGAACTGACGGGTCCCGACGTGGCGGTATTCCCGTCGGCGACGCTGATCGGCACCGTGCGCGCCGCCCTCGACGAGTCGCGGGTGACCCTCGGGGCCCAGGCCTGTCACGAGGCGGCCAAGGGCGCTCACACCGGCGAAACGTCCGCCGCCATGGTCGCCGACGCCGGCTGCACCGCGATGCTGGCCGGGCACAGCGAGCGCCGGGCCGCGGGAGCGACGGACGAGCAGGTCGGTCTGCGGGTCCGTGCCGGGCTCGACGCCGGGCTGCGGGTTATTGCCTGCCTGGGCGAACAGCTCGCCGATCGCGAGGCCGAAGCGACCAACGCCGTGCTCGATCGGCAGCTCACCGCGATCCTCGCCGAGATCGACGAGAGCGACCTCGCGAGCCTGGATCTGGCGTACGAGCCGGTCTGGGCGATCGGCACCGGACGGACGGCCACACCCGAGATCGCCTCCGAGGCCCATCGACATCTGCGAGCCCGGATGGTCGAGAAGTTCGGGGAGTCCGGCAACGAACCGCGCATCCTGTACGGCGGCAGCGTGAAGCCTGCCAACGTCTCCGAGCTCCTCGCCGCCCCAGGCGTGGGAGGAGTACTGGTCGGAGGCGCCTCCCTCGACGGCGCGTCATTCCGCGCTCTCATCGAGGCCGCGCACACCGGGCGCGGAAGCTGAACCGGCACGGAGCCCATTGCGATGCAGTTCATCCTCGCCCTTCTCACCGTCACCGCGTTCCTGACCAGCCTCGTCCTCTTGGTCGTGATCCTGCTCCAGGAGCCCAAGGGCGGCGGCCTCGCGGCCGCGCTCGGCGGCAGTGGCATGGAAGCCATCGGCGTCAACACGGGCAGCGTGAACAAGTTCACCTCCTGGGTCGCCACCGTCTGGGTCCTCTGCTGCTTCCTGCACGCGGTGCTGATGGGCGGCGGACCGAGCGTGACGATCGACCCGACCGCGGGCGGTGACAACGCGGCCGACACCGGCGGCGACGGCACCGGTGGCGGCGAGGCGCTCGGCGGCGGGGGCAACGAGGGCGATGACTAGCCCCGTCCTGCGATGACCGGCACGCCGGACAGCGGTAGCGAGTCACCGACGTCTCCCACCGTGCGCTCGATGACCGGCTTCGGGCGAGCCGAGCGACACGGCGACGGGATCACCGTCCAGGTCGAGGCGCGCTCCGTGAACGCGAAGCACCTGAAGGTGTCCTGGCGTCTGCCGAGTGAGCTCGATGGCATGGGCGCCGCGCTCGAGCCGCTGGTTCGCGAGCGCGCGACGCGCGGAACGGTCACCCTGTCGGTGAACCTCGTGCGCACGACTCAGGCGGCCCCCTCCCGGATCGACGCCGTGGTGCTCGCCGACTACGCGCGGCAGGCCCGTGAGGCCGCCGACGTCGCCGGGTTGCCGAGCGACGTGCGCATGGAGGACCTCCTCCGACTGCCCGGCGTCCTCGTGGAGGGTGGCCAGACCACGCTCGCGGACGCCGAGGTCGCGATCGTCCGCGACGGCGTGGCCGCGGCGCTCGACCAGCTCGCCGGGATGCGAGGGACCGAGGGCGCCAGCATGCACGCGGTCCTCTCCGCGACGCTCGACGAGATGGACGGTCATGCCGCCCGCATCGCCGAGCGTGTGCCGGTCGCGCTGGCGGAGCACAAGGATCGGCTCGAGAAGCGGCTGACGGCGATCCTCGAGGGTTCCTCCGGCGTCGCCGAGGACCTGCTCGCGCGCGAGGTCGCCGTCCTGGCGGATCGCAGCGACGTGGCCGAGGAGATCGATCGGCTGCGCAGCCACGATGCCCAGGCGCGCGACGCCCTGGCATCCGGTGAGCCCTGCGGCCGACGACTCGAGTTCCTCTCGCAGGAGATGACGCGCGAGGCGAACACGATCGGCTCGAAGTCGAACGACACCGACATCCGCGCCGCCGTCGTCGATCTCAAGCTCGCCGTCGAGCGGCTCAAGGAGCAGGCGGCCAACGTCGAGTGAGCGACGCCCCGGGGCTGCTCGTCCTCTCGGGCCCGTCGGGCGTGGGCAAGACCACGATCGGCCAGGGGCTCCTCCGCGATCCGCGCTTCGGCCGGGCGGTCACGGCGACGACGCGGCGCCCGCGCGACGGCGAGGTCGATGGCCGCGACTACCTGTTCCTCTCGATGGTCGAGTTCGAGCAGGGCGTCGACGCCGGCCGCTTTCTCGAGCACGCGCTCGTCCACGGCAACCGCTACGGAACGCCGCGGGACGAGGTCGAGCGGATCCAGGCCGGCGAGCGAATCTGCCTCCTGATCATCGACGTGCAGGGGGCGGCGCAGCTGCGCGACGCCGGCGTCGAGGCGCTCTACGTGTTCCTGGCTCCCCCCTCGTGGGACGAGCTCGAGCGGCGGCTTCGAGGCCGGGACAGCGAGGATCCGGAGGTCATCGAGCGCCGACTCGGGGGTGCGCGCGTGGAGTACGACCGCCGCGGCGAGTACGACACCGTCGTTATCAATGATGACGTCGAGCGTGCGATCGGGGAGATTCAGGGGCTCGCGCTCGCCGATCACTCCTGACGGCCGAACGCGGACCCCCACTGGGCCTGTTTCTGGGCCTGCAATCCTGCGACCGAGGAGCCGCCTTCCATGGGCATGGACGCTATCCGACAGATCGACCGCCTCGACGAGCGGCTCGGTAGCCGCTTCCTCCTGACGTCGCTCGTGCAGCGCCGGATCCAGGAGCTCATCCGCGGCTCGCCCCGGATGGCCGACGGCGACTCCCCGATGCGCATCGTCCTGGCCGAGATCGAAGCCGGGAAGATCGAGCTGACTCCGAAGGACGACGACGAGATCTAGCGTCGCCCTCTCCGAGATGAGCGAAGTCGCCGCCAGCAAGCACGTCGTCCTCGGCGTCTGCGGCAGCATCGCTGCCTACAAGGGCGCCGACCTCTGCTCGAAGCTCGTGCAGGCCGGCCACCACGTGACCGTGGTGATGACCCACGCGGCGACGCGCCTCGTCGGTCCGCTGACGTTCTCGGCCCTGACCGGTCGCCACGTCGCGACCGACCCGTTCGAGAAGGAAGCCGACGTCCACGTCGAGCACATCTCGCTGGCCGATCGCGCCGAGTGCCTCGTCATCGCGCCCGCGACGGCGAACTTCATCGCCAAGGCCGCCCACGGCCTGGCCGACGACATGCTCACGTCGACCCTGCTCGCCGTGACGTGCCCGGTGCTGATCGCCCCCGCGATGAACGTCCGCATGTGGAACCACAAGACGGTCACCCGCAACCTCGCCACCTGCCGCGAGCTCGGCTACGAGATCGTCGAGCCCGGCGCCGGCTTCCTGGCCTGCGGCGACTACGGCGACGGCCGCCTGGCCGAGCCAGCGGACATCCTGGCGCAGGTCCAGGCCGTGCTGGCCGGGTAGTAGCGCAGAGCAGGCCGCCGAGTTCGACGCCTCGCGGCTTCGACGGATTCTCCGCCTGACGCCTGCCGCAGGTGCCGGTGCGCGCGACCGTCGAGGCGCTACAGGCCAGGTGGCCGTCACTCGTACCGCGCGTGAAGCGCGAGCATGCTCGCGACCAGCCGCATCTGGCGCTTGTTGAGCCCATTTTGGTGGTGGAGCGTCGCGTGACAGACGTGCCCGATTGCGTCACAGACAAGCTCGGGAACGCGTTCGTGTGACGCTTGCATCTCGTGGTATCTCTCGCGTCCCAACACGGCGTGGCCGCGCTTCGCGTTGACGGCGTGGGCCAGCAGAGCGACACGCCCCAGTCCGCCGTCATCGGCGAGCATCACGGACACTTCGCGTCCGGACCCCGCATCGTCCGGCTCGAACGCCTCGAACGACACCTCCGTCGTCCCGTCGTCCGCCGAGAAAAGCCACTGCTTGTACCGGACTCCCCGGAGGAGGTCCTCGCGCCCGGTGTCGATGCTCTCCCGGGCATCCTCGCGTCCGACGTGAGGACTCTGGGCCACGTAGCGGCGGCCTAACTCACGATCTCGAGCAACTGCTCCTGCAACTGCTCGATTGCACGGTCATGATCGAGCGGAGTCGGATCTGGCAGCGCGGAAAGGGGGTCATCGCGGAGCAGGGTCCACGCGACGATCTCACCAGATTCTCGGTCGTGCATCGCGTGGACTCTCCCTCGTGGCCCCGACCAGGTCACGACAGAGCCGTCGGCGCTGACGTGATGAGCCACGCCCGGAGGTCGAGCAATCAGACGCGCAAGCGCCTCGCCCTCGGCGACTAGCAAGACCGGAGCGTCAGGCTCCATGCAGACGCCAGTCTCAACCGCGCGGGCACCCCGGAGCGAGGCTGACGTCCCCGGGGTGCTGTCCGCGGAGCGCAGGTCGTGCGCGGTGTGTACGGAAGAACCTTGCTCGGTCCCGCCGCGTAGGGTGACTCCAGCAGCGACGGCGACGGATAGGGCTAGGACTACGGAAGCGCGAGTTCGACGCTTCAACTGCTTGTGCTTCGGACGCGTCGAGCGTAGGCCGAGGTCGCGCTCGGCGGCCTCGTCACTCTCGGGTCTCGAAGAGATCGTGCCCGGGCAGGCGAAGATGTCCATCACTGAGCCTCCGAATCACCCATCTTCTCCGTATCGGAACTTCGGGTCAACTCCTCAAGGCGCCGTCTCATGTCCGCGATAAGAGCCATTAGGTTCGCCGCGCTGAGGCAGACGGTCACTATCGCCTGCACGCCGCCCGTCGCCTTGCCACCGCTACCGATCATGTGCAGCGTCCAAGGCGTAAGTTCGTAGAAGTCGAGTTGCCCCCCGTGCGCGGAGACGGCCGCCCGCGCCATGGACGCCCGCGCGGTCCAAACTCGATCAAGCGGAAGCCCGTCGAGTTGCGCATCCGAGACGTAAACCGGAGAGCCGGAGCTCGCCTGGGCCACGCTGTCTACGCTTCGGCAGAACTCGGCGTCGAATGACGTCACGATGTCGTGGAGGCCGATTGGCTCCATGTGAATCAGTGCGGCGGACGAGAGTCGTCGGCCAGCAATGAGAGTACCGAACACCACCTGCGTCGCCGACGCCCCGTCGCCTGCCGAGACGATCCCGAACGCTTGGGAGGTGAGGACACGCACCGGATCTGGAAGGAGCCTGTAGTCCACGCGCAGTTTGTCTCCAGAGACGCGCGTCAGGTACTTCGGAAGTGCGTGAGGTCTCTGTTTGCCCATGATGATCGCTCCTCACCGAACCCAAGGAATGCTACCGCTACGGTGCGAGTGGCCCGCGATTTCAGCGTCGCGCCCGCTCCGTGGTGCACGGTTTGCGACGGCGCGCTACCCTCCCGAGATGAAGCCGAAGATCGCCATCATCACGCTCGGCGTCGCGGACGTCCGGCGCTCCGCCGACTTCTATCTCGCGCTGGGGTTCCCGGTGCATCGCAACGCCGACGGCGATCACGTGATGTTCCAGATGGACGGGAGCTGGCTGGCGCTGTTCCCCCGCCAGGGACTCGCGGACGACGCCGCCGTCCCGGACGACGGCAGCGGCTTCACCCGCGTGACCCTCGCGCACTGCGTTGCATCGAAGGAGGCCGTCGACGCGACTCTGGCCGAGGCCTGCGTCGTCGGCGCGACGCTGGTCAAGCCGGGCACCGAAGCGTCGTGGGGCGGCTACTCCGGGTACTTCGCGGACCCGGACGGGCACCTCTGGGAGATCGCCTGGAACCCGTTCACGGACCTGACGTGAACGCGCCGTCCACGTCGTCGATCCACGCGAGACGACGTGCTCGGAGTTCCGCGAGCGTCGGCGTCGGCTCCCGACGCAGCCGGTCCTCGAGGTCGGAGTCGTAGACGGCCACGATCCATGGGGCCTGGATCTCGATCGCGGCGACAGCGCTCAGCGCGCTTGAGATCGACATGCCCACGACGAGGCGCGAACCGTCGCTCGCCACCGCGACGACCGAGTGCGTGATCCACACCGGGATCCCCTTGATCCGCACGACGTGCCGACTCGCGAACGCCCAGACCACGTCTGCCGTGCGCATCAGCTGAACGCGAAACACGCCCTCGTGCACCACGACCGTCGGCGCGATCCGCAGCCCGTTCCGATACCCGGCGGCGGAGCTACCCAGCTCGCTGTCCGCGACCGCCAGGAGTTCGTCGACGCTGCCGTCCCCCACGGCGCGCACGAGTTCGCGAGATGACCTCGGGTTCCCCACGAGGGGCAACGCGCGCCGGAGAGCGACGACGCCCGACAGGAGCAGCAGGACGCTCACCGCGAGCACGACCCACCCACCGCCGTTCGCCCCCTGAGTCGCATCGAGGAGCTTCGACGCGACGCGCTGTCGCGGATCGACGGGCGCGGCCTGATCGCGCATCGAGTTCAGGAGGTCGGCCTCCTCGCCCTGGGGCCAGCGAAGGCGACCCGTCTGGCGAAGATACGCCGCATCCCGGGGTCGGAGCGTCAGCACGACATCGTGCGCGCGCCGCATCTGGACGTACTCGGCGAGTTTCTCACCGGGTGTCACGGCACGATCCTCGGCACGTGCCCACGGCAGGTAGCGCGTACGCAGAACGGAGAGCACGTCAATTGTCTCGGCATCGATCTCGACCAGACGCCCCGCCGGAACCAGCCCCTCGACCACGTCGGCGATCGTCACGGGGATCGGGCCGACCACGTCCTCGCGGATGACAGGAGCGCACGCCGCGGCCACCGCCAGCGAGACGCCGATGAGCGCGACGGCGAGCGAGGCCAGACGCCACGCCGCGCGGCGGATCGCGTCGAGGAGGTCGTAGTCGCCCCCGTCCGGCAGTGCGCGCATCGCAGCGGGCGGCGAGTCGTCCATGCGCACATGCTGCCATCCCGAGGGGTCGACGCGCGCGGGGTCGCCGGGTGTGTCGCGGCGCCAATCGTTGGACGAAGGTCACCGTCAACATCAACTGCGTCACCGCCGGGAGCATCGCGGCGCTCCCACTCGCTCCAGGATGCAGAACTCGGCACCGTCGATCCGACGCTCGTCGAGCCCCATGCTGACGCCAGCTAACTGGGCCACTCCGGGCACGTCGCCCACGCCGACGGTCACGTCGGGGAGGTCGCGCGGTACGCTCGCGGCATGCACGCGAGATCGCCGCGGTGGATGCGACGCTGAGATTGCCGGGTGCCGCGCCGTTGGTTCCGCCGCCTCAGCAGACGCTCTCAGGAGCCAGCGGGTCCGACTGACGCCGTTGAGGCTCGGGCTCCGTCGCCAGAGACAACGGCGGCCGCTCTCCGCGACATCGCCGACCGGATGGGTCCACTCGGACAGCCGCTGGTCGACGACCTGCACGGTTTCCTCGCCAGCGGGCGCCGTCGCCGTGTGCTCGACGCGCTCGCGCGCGAGCAAACGGCGGGAGCCCTGCTCGGCCTGCACGGGCATCGGGAGTCGGGGCACGCCTCGCCACTACGGCTCGGTGAGATCGGTGATCCCGCGGCGCTGCGCCGCGTCGGCGACGTCGTCATCGCGATCCTGGGTCGCCGCCACGTCCCGTGCCGAGGGGGCAGGGAGCCGGACTGGCTGCTGACGCTGCTCCGCGAGGCGCACGGGACGCCAACGGCAGGTCGTGAGGGAGCAGGGCATCTGTCGCTCGGCGTCATTGCCGCGGCGTGCCACTCCGACGGTGACGACGAGCGGCGCCTGATCGACGACCTCGCGGGCGAGATGGGCGACGTCGTCGTTCCGCTCGTGGGACTCGCTGACCTCCTCGAGCGCCACCCGGATGCCGTGACGGCCTACCTCGACGTCTCCGGTACCAGAGTGATCCGCACTCGTCTCTGCCGTCTGCGCGATACGGGAGCGTCAGCCAGCGCGAGTCTGGCCAGGCTGGTCGAGCTGGCATGCGACCCACGCTTGCTCGTCCAGCACCCCGCGCGGACGATCCTGGAGGCGCACTGGCCCGACGCGCTCGACAAGCTCCGCGAGCTGGCAGCCTCGCCAGCCCCGCTCGTGAGAATGGAGGCGCTCTCGCTCCTTCATCTTCACGGCGGCGACGGCGAGCGCGCGTTCCTCGAGGGACGACTCGAGAGCGAGTCTGAGGCGCCCGTAGCCGGAGAGCTAGACCGGCTTCTGGGACGGTCCGAGGCAGACCCCGCTCGCGGCGAATTGCTGCACCTACCGGAGCGTGAACGACTCGCGCCACCAGGGCCGCTCACTGACGCACAACGGGCGGCGCTCCGCACACTCGCGGACGAGTTGACGCGCATCCGAGCGACCGAGTCTCCGACGCTCGAGACGGAACCGCCCGACGTCGACGCGATCGTCGAGGGCCTGGAGTGTCCACGACCCTGGGACGCTCCTCCGGAGCGCCGCCTGACGTCTGCCCCGTGGAGCCACCGCGACCGACTGCTCCGCGTGTGCATCCGCACCGCACGCTGGCCTCTGATCCACCTCGTACGTCTCCTTCATCACTTCCACTATTGGGGTCCGCTCTCGGACTGGACGCGTCCGCACCTCACCCACGCGCGGAGCGCGCACGGAGAGCCGTGGGAGTTGCGCGACGTGGACGACGCCGGCACGTGGGCGGGTCTCGCGCCAGGTGAGTTCGCGCTCGCACGCGTCGAGCTGATCCGGGCGGACTGGTACAGCTGGGGCCCCGCGGCGACGTGGCCGCTCTACATGGAGCAACTCGGTCTGCTTGCGCACGCGTTGCAGTCCGGACAGCCAGCTCGGGTCGCGTGGTTACGCGAGCCCGTGGACGTCGCGCTGGCGGCGCTGGCGACCTTCCCGCGACTCCCTCGCGCCGTCGTCCCGACTCTGTGGGAGTTCGCCTTCGGCCCGGGGAGTCTGCTCCGCGATCGCACGCAGCGCCTGCTCGACGCCGAGCCGGACGTCGTCGTTCGCGTCTCCAAAGCGCTCCAAGCGAGGAAACACGAGCACCGCGCGATCGCCGCCCGGTGGCTCGCCCGTCTCAAGAATCCGGCGGCGATCCCGGCGCTCGAGCGAGCGATCGGGAAGGAACGCACCGACACAGCCAAGGCCGAGATGCTCACCGCGCTCGCAGCGCACGGCTGCGAGCTCTCGGCGTACGACAACCCGGCGGCACGTCTCGACGACGCAGTGCGCGGTCTGCGGCGGGTGCCGAAGGCGATGCAGCCCTTGATGGACCTCGTCCTTCCCACGGTGCGTTGGGAAGACAGCGGAGCGGTGGTCGACCAGCGGATTGTCCGCTGGTGGCTCCTGAAAGCAGCCAAGCGTGGGGACCCCGCACCCGACGCACTCCTCGAGATGCAGATTGCCCAGTTGGACACGAACGACGCGCTCGCGCTCGGGGACGCCGTGATCTCGGTGTGGTGCCTCGGCTCGATCGTGAACAGCAGTCGCGAGTTTCGCATCCCGAAGGACGAGGTCCTCGAGCACATCCCAGCCCGGTACCAGCACCGCATCCACGAGCTCGTCCCCGCGCTTCCCGCGAGCGGATG
The DNA here is from genome assembly GCA_021776825.1 of Planctomycetota bacterium. Taxonomy (GTDB): domain Bacteria; phylum Planctomycetota; class JAJSAM01; order JAJSAM01; family JAJVHW01; genus JAJFFG01. The sequence continues at coordinate 79,040 of JAJFFG010000004.1, read as the reverse complement.
GCCACCCGTGATGGCGCATCCGCTGACCTCTCCGATCAAGGTGAAAGGCATCCTGGGCATCGTTGCTGCGTGCGGCGGCCCGGGGCCCGCAGACCACGCGGAGGAGTTCCTGCGCACGTGGTACGGGTGGTTCTCGGCCCAATGCAAGGCGCTGTTGCGCATGCTCGCGTTCACGGAGCATCCGACGGCCACGCAGGTACTGCTCTCGACGGCCGCCCGCTTCCGAACCGCTGGGATCCGCGACGCGGCGGACACGGAGCTGCACGGCCTCGCGGAGCGTCGCGGCTGGACGCCCGCGGAGCTGGCCGACCGAACGATCCCGTCGGGCGAGCTCGATTCGAACGGAGAGCATCGACTCGCGTACGTCGCCAGCGGGTCGGCGTCGCCCGACGAGGCACCTTCGCCGACGCGGTCGTTCGTCGTGACCGTGAATGACGCGCTCAAGGTCGAGCTGCTCGACGACTCTGGAGGGCCGATCTCCAAGCTGCCCGTCGTCCGGCCGGGCGAGTGCGAAGACGGCGCGAACCAGGCCGAGAAGGAGCGCAAGCGCGTGGCACGCGCAATCCGCGGTGTCGTGAAGCACCAGAAGACGCGGCTCTATCAGGCCATGTGCGCCGAGCGTGTGTGGGACGAGCCGACGTGGCGCACGTACCTGCTCGCGCACCCGATCGTGGGCCGCATGTGCCGTCACCTCGTCTGGCGCGTCGAGGTCGGGACCGAGGGGTCCTCGGTTCCGGCCTTCGTCGCCGCCGATGGCTCGTTCTTCGGCACCGACGACTTGCCGCTCGACGGTCCGGTCACGCGGATCTCTCTCGCGCACACGGCCGTGTTGTCGGAGACCGAGCGCTCCGCCTGCATGACTGCCGTGCAGAAGTTGAGCCTGCGACCACCCCTCCAGCAGTTCCCAACGCACTTCGCGGAGGTCGGCGACGAGGCGGAGTGGGAGGCGGCGATCGCATCGATCGAGGGGTTCGTGGTCCCCATCAAGAAGCTGCATACTCTCGCGACGCGACGGGGGTATCAGCGCGGACCCGCAGACGAGGGGGCAGGCTTCTTCTCGACCTACGCCAAGCAGTTCCCCGACTCCAGACTGCAGGGGGTTCTCCAGACGACCAGCACGCCGGTGAGCCCGATGACGGGCGACGTCGCGCTGGTGGAACTACGACTGGAGTCCGCGGCGGCTCCGGTGGGCGGAGCTCGCGGGCCGGTCGCGCTGCGTTCCGCACCGGCGGTGACGATTGCGGAGCTCCGCGCCGACGCCGCTGCGTTCGCGGCCGTGGGCAACGGATTCGACGCGGGGTGGCGAAAGCGATTCGAGGGGTACTAGCCCACTCCGGAACGCGCGGGTCTCCAGCGTGTGTCGAGCGACCCGGGCGAGGGAGGCAGGCTCCGAGTCAGGGCAACCAACTCCCGACGAATGCGCGTCCCGAGTCCGCCAGTTGAGAGTTGGTTCCGTCCGGCGCTGGGAGAGCCGAGGAGGCGACTGTCCGGCGCCGAGCCGCTTGTCCCGAGAATCAACGCCACCGCCGTCACGTACCGAGCAACGTCACCAACCGCGCGGCCAGCGCCGCCTTCGACTCCCCCATCAACGACACCTCCGTGTCGTCCGCGCCCAGGATGCGGAAGTCGGCGGCGTCGGCGCCCATCGACGCGGGTCCATTCAGGACGATCCAGTCGAGGTGCTTCTCCGCGAGCTTGCGGCGGGCGTGGGTCTCGGCGTCCTCGACTTGCAGCGCGAAGCCGATGACCGGACGGTCGGCCTTCGAACGGGCGAGCGTCGCCAGGATGTCGGGGTTGCGGACGAGCTCGAGCGTGACGGGGCCGTCGGTCTTCGTGCGCTTGCCCTCGTGCTGCTCGGCCGGGCGGTAGTCGGCGACGGCAGCGGTCGCGACGAGGGCGTCGCAGCGCGGCCAGGCCTCCTCGCATGCAGCGAGCATCTCCCGCGCGCTGGTCACGCGGACCACGGTGATCGCGGGATCGTCGGGAGGGGCGACGTGGGTCGGACCGAGGACCAGCACGACCTCGTGACCGGCCGCCGCCGCGGCCCGCGCCACCTCGATCCCCATGCGACCGGTCGAGCCGCTGGAGAGGAAGCGCACGCGATCCCAGTGCTCACGGGTTGGGCCGGCAGTGATCAGGACGCGCATGGCCCCAGCGTAGTCGCGGGGCCGCTGCTGCCGAACGCCCAGGAGAGCCGGCGCCGAACGCTCGGGGGAGCCGGAGCCGCCGCCAGGGGCCCTTCGGGCGCGTCTCGCCGCCGTCCCGCCGCCGCCCCAATCCACGCCAGAACCCCAAGGTGTTGCGCCGCTCGGCCGTAACCCTACAATCACTCGGGGAGAACGACTGTCCACGTGCCAAAGAAGAAGAACCAGCCAAACGCGCGCCGTCGGGACCTCGTGAGAGAGGGCCTGCTGATCGGCGTCCTCTCCCTCGAGGCGCTCCTTCTCGTGGCACTCGTCACGTACACGCCCGAAGCCGGGTCGCAGATCCCGCTGGTCGGGACGGTCGGTCACGCCGCCGCATGGGCGCTCTGGAGCGCGTTCGGCGTCGTGTCGTTCGCCCTCGTCGCGCTGGCGATCTTCAACACGATCCTCTCGCTCGTGCGAAAGGGCGTCTCGACGCCGATGCTGCGCGTGGTCGGCGGGGCGCTCATGGTCATCGGAGCCTGCGCGCTCGTGCATCAGGTCGTCCGGCCGCAGATCGTTGCGGAGACGACCATCGCCTTGCACCCGTTCGACGTCGCCCCCGGCGGCGCTGTCGGCAATCTGGCCTTCGCCGCTCTGCTGACGCCCTTCGGTGCTCTCGGCGCGCTGCTTCTCGCGGTCGTCGCCATGTGCACCGGCTTCGCGTTCGCCACGGACTGGCTGATCTACGAGATGCTCTTCGACGGCCTGAAGCGGGTCGGATCAGTCGGGGGCGTTCTCAAGCGCTTCTGGCCAGAGCCCGCGTTCGCCGCGGCCGGCTCGGGATTGCGTCGCGCCGCCGCCGCCGTGAAGGAGCGCACGCGGCCGGTCGCCGCCAAGCCGGAGACGTCGACGAGGACCAAGCCGCAGAAGGCCGAGAAGGCAACACCCTCCAAGTCGAAGAAGCCCCAGGCGCTCGATCCCGGCGTCGTGCAGGAGATCGCACCCGAGGACCTCGCCATCGCACTCGAGGACCCCGAGGTCCTCGTACCTCCGGAGATGCTCCCCGGTGGCCGCGCCCAGCCCGAGCCAACAATGCAGTCGGTCCCCACGATCCAGCCCGAGACCGAGGAGCTTCCGCCCCTCCAGGTGAAGCTCGAGCGTCCCGCCCCGCGCCCCCAGCCGGCCGAGGTCGTGCGCCCCCGGCGTCAGGGCGAGTACGAGCTGCCCGGCCTCGACCTGCTCGACCAGCCGAAGCCGCGCGACCTCGGCAAGCTCGAGAAGGCGATCCAGAAGAACGCCGAGGTGCTGCAACGCACTCTCGGTGAGTTCCGTGTCGAGGGTCGCGTGGTCGCGTACCAGCAGGGCCCCGTCGTCACCATGCTCGAGGTCGCCCTCGCGGCGGGCACCAAGGTGACGAAGATCCACGCCCTCGCCGACGATCTCGCCATGGCGCTGAAGGTCGAGTCGGTGCGCATCGTGGCGCCGATCCCGGGCAAGAGCACGGTCGGGGTCGAGATCCCGAACCCGATCCGCGAGGACGTGCGTCTGCTCTCGATCCTCGAAAGCGACGAGTTCCGCAAGGGCAAGCAGCACATCCCGCTGCTCCTCGGCGTCGGCGCCGACGGCACCCCGATCGTCGACGACCTGGCCTCGATGCCGCACCTGCTCCTCGCCGGCGCCACCGGCTCGGGCAAGTCCGTCTGCATCAACACGATCCTGCTCTCCGTCCTGGCCACGCGCACGCCGGACGAGGTCAAGATGATCCTCATCGACCCCAAGCAGGTCGAGCTCGCGTTCTTCGCCAACATCCCGCACCTGCTCTCGCCGGTCGTGACGTCGATGAAGCGCGCCTCGTCGGTCCTCGAGTGGGCCGTCGAGAAGATGGAGGACCGCTACGACCTCCTCCGCCGCTTCGAGGTCCGCAACATCGCCAGCTACAACGAGCTCGGCGAGAAGGCCATCCGCGATCGGATCAAGGAGCTCGGGCTGTCCGACGAGGTCATCCCCGTCCGGCTGCCCTACATCGTCATCGTCGTGGACGAGCTCGCCGACCTCATGCTCACTGCGGGCAAGGAGGTCGAGAAGCTGATCACGCGTCTCGCGCAGAAGAGCCGCGCGGTCGGCATCCACGTGATCCTCGCCACGCAGCGCCCGTCGACCGACGTCATCACCGGCCTGATCAAGGCCAACATGCCGACGCGCATCGCGTTCCAGGTGACGTCCAAGGTCGACTCCCGCGTGGTCCTCGATCAGAACGGCGCCGACAAGCTGCTCGGCATGGGCGACATGCTCTACCTGCCGCCGCGCTCGTCGGTGATCTCGCGCGCCCAGGGCACGTTCGTCTCGGACCCCGAGGTCAAGCGCGTCGTGAAGTTCCTGAAGGACCGCTACTCCCAGGAGTTCAACGACGAGCTCGTCGAGATCGGCAGCACGGCGCTGCTCGACGAGTCCGAGAAAGACAGTCTCTACGACGAGGCGGTCCGTGTGGTCCTCAGCGAGCGGCGCGGCAGCGCGTCGCTGCTGCAGCGCGCCCTGGCCATCGGCTACACGCGCGCCAGCCGACTGCTGGACCTCATGCGCAAAGAGGGGGTCGTCGGCGCCTACAAGGGCAGCAAGGCATCCGACGTCCTCCTGACTCTCGAGCAGTACGAGCAGCGTGTCGCCGAGCGGCGCGCTGCGCAAGACGGATAGACCGGAACGACTAGACGCGACGCCCTCCGCGCGGCCGGCACACCGCGCGATCTTGGGGGGTGACCAGGGATGGGGGCTCCCCGGGAGGGGGCTCTCTGGGAGGACGATATGAGCACGATCCAGCTCCGGCCCCGGGCAACCGCTGCCCTCGCCGCGGTGGCCTCTTCTCTCTTCCTATTGCTGTGCCTCGCCAACTACGGGGCCGGTGGATTTGCCGAGGCGGCCGATCCGGCGCTTCACCTCCGAGTGGCCGGGTGGTTCGTCGAGATCTTCGGCGCCGGCGCGTTCGTGCTGGTGCTGATGCCACTCATCTGGGGCGTCGTCGTGTACTTCCACGAGGAGACCCCGGACCTCCGGATGCGCGCGTTCGGGACGCTGCTCCTTGCGTCGTCGGTCTCGCTGGTGGCCGGCCTGCTGCAGGGCGCGGAAGCCGGTCTGTGGACGGGTGGCATCGGCGTGGTCGGCGTCTGGCTCGTCACGGCACTCGACGCCTTCCTCTGGGCCGCCGTCGCGCACACGGTCGTCTGGACGCTCTCGCTGGCGCTGTTCGTCGTCTCGCTCGTCTGGGCCACCGACTGGATGTTCCACACGCTCCGTCGCGGCTCGGTGAAGCAGAAGACGCTCGGGTCGCACGACCTGCCGACCGAAGACACCCGCGCCGAACTGCGCGAGCCCGAGGAGACCGCGTCGACCGAGCGGGAGTTCATCAGCCACACGACCGAGGCCTCGGTCGCGGCGCACCAGATCCCCACATTCGAGGCGCGCCCGCCGGCCGGTTCCGATCCGACGGTGCCGGACGGGTTCTCAGCACGTGAGGAGTCCGGTCGCGTCCTCCTGAGCGGACCGTCCGGCTACAAGGGCGTCGAGTTCATCCCGCAGAACCTGAACCTCGCGCTGCCGGACGAACCCGAGGCGGTCGTCACGCCAGAGTTCGACGAGGTCTTCGAGATCTACGACGAGCCGCTGGTCGAGATGGTCGATGTGCCGGCGACGACGATCGAGATCGCCGAGGAGACCGCGGAGGAGGCGGCCCAGGAGATGCATCCGTCTCCGCTGGACGACCTCCCCGAGTTCGTCGCCGCCGAGGTCGAGGCGAGCGCCGCTCCCGATCCGTACGTCCCCGAGACGGACGAGGAACCCGCGCTGGCAGCCGTCGAGAGCGAGGACGTCGCACCCGAAGACGTGCTGGCCGAAGAGGCACCGGCCGAGGTCGAGCGCCCGCGCAGCGGCATCGGGTTCCCCGAGGACAGCCCGTTCCTGGACGAGATGTTCACCGTCGGCGTGGTCGTGGACGACCTGCCCGCCCCCCCGTCCGCGATGCAGTCAGCCTCCATCGAGGTCCCGATCGAAGTCGCGGTCGAAGTCACCGTCGAGATCGACGAGGAGATCGCCGTCGACTCCGCACCCGCGTGGTCCGAGGCCCGGCCCGTCGCGACACAGCCCGACGCCACGCCCTTCGAGGACGACATCCTCGTGGACGAGGTGTTCGAGACGCCGGTCGCCTACGCCGCGGTCGAGGAGTTCCTCGTCGACGACATCGTCATCGTGGACGTCGAGATCCCCGCGGATGTCCCCGTGGCGATCGTCGAACGTGCCGCGTCCGCTCCTCCGCGCGCTCTTCAGTCCGCGTCGACCGAGTCCGAGAGCGCCGAAGCGCTGCTCCCCCCGACCGACGGGCGCCTGCCCTTCGGCGGCGAACTCGAGGTCGCAGCCACGACGCCGAGCGAGGACATGGACGCCCGCTTCGACGAGGCCGTCGAGGCCGTGCTCGATCGCGGACGTGCCTCGGCCATGGTCCTGCAGAGGGTCATGGGCATCGGGCACGCGCGCGGTCTCCGACTCCTCCGCCAGATGGAGGAGCTCGGCGTCGTCGGCGCTGAGAGCGGGACCGGCACGCGCGAGATCCTGGTGACGCGGGAGGAGTGGAGCGCCACCGCGGGGTAGCGCACCGATCCCGTGTCTCTCCCGCGGCTGATCCTCTCGTTCGGCGGCTTCGGCCTGTTCCCCGTCATCCCGGGCACCACCGGGACCGTCGGGGCGGCGCTGGCCGCCGGCGCCACGCTCTGGCTCTGGCCCGAGGCCGCCGACTCGTGGTGGCTCGTCTGTGGGGGCTGGATCGTCGGCGCCTCCCTCCTGACCGTGTGGCTGACGCCGCTGGTCTCCAAAGAAGCTGGGATCGAGGACCCGGGCGTCATCGTGATGGACGAAGTGGCCGGCTACTGGGCCACGCTCCTTGGCGTGACCGAGCCTCGCGCGGAGCATCTCGTGGTGGCGTTCTTCGTCTTCCGCTTCCTCGACATCGTCAAGCCGTGGCCCGCGTGCGCGCTCGAGCGGCTGCACGGCGGCTGGGGCGTGCTGCTCGACGATGTCGCTGCCGGTCTCTACGGCGCGGGCGCCATCGCGCTCGTGACCTGGCTCGCTGCCTGAGCGCGCTCGACCCACGAGCACTGCCCAGGGTGCGTTTGGTCGTTGACCCCCCTCGGGCGGCTCCAGAGAATGCGGCCTTCGCCTCGATCGGGCGAAGGGCCGAGAGTAGGCGAGGGGCACCGGGCGACGACGGGCATCGATCGGCCGTCGCCCGGAGAAGGAGCGAGTCCGGATGGCGCGTGGCAGAAAGCGTGGACGTAGTGGCGGCGAGAGTCAGGAGCTTCCCGTCGAGGCCGAGCACGGTCGCGGTCGCGGAGGGGGCGGACGTGCGCCGTCTGGACCGGACTTCGCGCCGAAGGCTGCGCTCGGCTCGGGCGTCGTGGCGGCGGGGCTGGCGTTCGTCGCCGTGCTCGGCGTCACGAAGGCGGCTGGCGGGAGCGACTCGACGGCCACCATGGATCTCGGTGGCGTGCAGGCCGTTCGCATGCTGGCGGCGTTCGACACGGGACGCTGGGACCCCGAGTTCGGGATGCAGCAGGCGCACCGCCGCCGCGTCATCGAGTCGCTCCAGGCGAAGATCGAGGAAGCCACCGCCGCCGACAGCCGCAACGAGGAGCCACTGAAGGCTGCCGTCGCGGACTGGCGCAAGGGCAACGAGGCCGAGGGCGAAGAGTGGCGCCCCGGCTTCGACACGTTCTTCCCCGAGGGCGGCGGGAACGACCCGCTCGTCGGCGTCGCACGGCGCAGCGGCATGGAGCGCGTCCAGCGCGTCCGCGGGGCGCTCCACAGTCTGGCCGTCATCGACGGCGCCGGGGGCGCGCTCTTCGTCTTCGGTAACGATCGGATCGGTGGCAACGAGGTTGCGAGAGTCGGTGACACGATCATCGAGCGCGCCAAGGGCTTCCGCATCTACAAGCACCCGCTCGTCAACCTGACCGACCAGGTCAACGGGATGGCCGAGGTCGTGCTCACGACCGCCGGGGCCGAGGGGCCGGGCGCGATGGCGGCTGCCGGTGCGGCCGCAGGCGGCGCGTTCCTCGGGGCGTTCCTGCTGACGTTCCTCCTGTGCATTCCAGCCGTGAAGTCCATGCAGCGGCTGGCGGGAGAGGCCATCGCGCTCGGCGGCGGCGATCTCTCGACGCGCGTGACCGCGCGCGGACCCGACTGCGTGGTCGCCGCGGCGAAGGGCATCCAACGGCTCGCGAACATGGCGGCCGAGGGCGGCGGAGGCGCACCCGTCGAGCCGCAGATCATCCACCAGCCCGTGCCGATGGTCCCGATCGAGGAGATCGCTGCCGGGCTCGCCCCGGCGAGCGGCTTCCAGCGACCGGACGGGCTCGAGATCGAGTCGACGATGAAGTCGTGTCCCGACGCGGGCAACGACTACCACGACATCGTGAACCTCGCCGGCGGCAAGATCGCCGCGATCGTGGCCGACATCCCCGTGCGGGGCATCCCCGGCGCGATGTACATGGCCCAGATCCGCGCCCTGTTCCGCGCCGAGTGCGCGCGTTCCGAGTCGCCGGCCGAGATCCTGAAGGGCGTCAACCGCGCGTTCGCGGCAGATCTGCCGCGCGGCGTGTACGTCACCGCGATGGTGGCGGTCGTCGACAACGAGAGCGGCGTCTGCAAGGTCGCGGCAGCCCAGCACCTCCCGCTCGTCTTCTGGAAGATCTCCAAGAAGGCCAGCGCCCGACTCACCACCCAGGGCATCGCCCTCGGGCACGACCAGGGCCCGGTCTTCGACAAGACGATCGAGGAGAAGGCGATCCAGATGGAGCGCGGCGACCGCGTCGTGCTCTTCACCGACGGGGCCATCACGGCGCGCAACGCGGCCGGGGCGGTCTACGGCGAGGAGCGCTTCTATTACGTCGTGAATCGGGAGGCGCCCAAGAACAGCGCCGCCTTCGTCAACTTCGTGGCGAACGACGTGGACCTGTTCCACGAGGGCTCGCCGCAGCTCGACGACTTCACGATCGTCACGATCCGCAAGCTCAAGTAGCGGGAGACGCACTTGGAGGTCGCCGAGTTCCAGCGCTGGATGGACGAGCTCTACGGCGACCGCGACCGGCGTCGAGGGCAGGACCGCACATTCGGGTGGTTCGTCGAGGAGGTCGGTGAGCTCTCGCGCGCGCTGCGTCGCGGAACTCCCGAGAACCTGCGCCACGAGTTTGCCGACGTCGTCGCCTGGCTCGCCTCGCTGGCGAACTCGGCCGGCGTCGATCTGCAGGCCGAGCTCGAGCGGTACCGCGACGCGTGCCCGCGTTGCAGCGCGAGGCCGTGCGCCTGCCCCTACGTGGAGTAGTCCGGCCGTACCTGACGTAGATCGGCGGTTCGCAGAGCGGCGCGCCCGTACGTACAGTACTTCGCACCCGCAGTCGACCGGGTGTGAGAGGCAACTTCGGGGACAGGACACTAGGATGCGCCCCCCCATGCCTGCCCGCTCTCTCGTCACCTCCGTCGCCGCACTCACGCTGCTCCTGACGGCGCCCGCCTGGCCACAGGACGGCGACGCGACGAAACCCGAAGAGACCGCCGAGCCGGCAGAGCCGACGGCGCTCGCGTTCGGCGACGACCTCGACGCCGCCCGCGCGGCAGCCAAGGCGAGCGGGAAGCCGCTGCTCGTGGTCGCGGTGCCGGACTGGTACGAGAGTCCCGCGTGGGAGCGACTCGAGAAGGAGATCCTCGCGGACACCGCCGCGCGCGCGCCGCTCGAGGGCTTCGAGCGGGTGCTCGTCAAGGAGTCGCAGGACCGCGAGGTCCACGTGCGGCATCGCGTGCAGGCACGCGGCTACCCGCTCGCCATCGTGCTCGGCGCCGACGGCTCGTTCCTGGGCGCGCGCTCGGGACTGCCCGGCGGCGAGGCCAAGCAGTGGCCGAAGACCCTCGCGGCCATCCCCGGCCGTGCGAAGCGCATCGCCGAGTTGCGCACCGCGCTCGACGCGGCGGAGGAGCCGGGCACTCTCTTCGAACTCGGAAGTCTGCTCGTCGAGGCCGGCGAGGGCGCGCGCGCCGACGCCGTCTTCGAACGCTACGAACGTGCGGCCGACAACCCGCCCGCGAAGCGTCTCGGCGAGGCGCGGTACCAGCGCTTGCGCCACGCGGTGCTCGACCTGCTCGAGAAGCGCAGTTTCACCTCGGTCGAGTCGCTCTGTCTCAAGTGGCGCCGCCGCTTCGCGGATCACGACCGCGCCGCCGCCGTCCTGCTCCTCCAGGCCAACGCCCGCTTCCTCGGCGGCAACGAGCCCGGCGCCCGCGAGCTGTGGGAGCGCCTCGAGAAGGACCACGAGAAGAGCCCTGAGGCCGCGACGGCCAAGAAGGCGCTGACGGATCTGACCGACTGAGTGGTCCCGCATCGCCGGCGGTACCGCAGCCGCCCGAATGCCGATCGATCCGACACGTCGCGGCGTCCCCGGGACGCCGGCCATGAGGATCCGCATCGGCACGCGATGCAACCCGGGGCGCTCCTGCGCGTCCTCACAAGAGAGGCCCCTTCATGCACGCTCTCGTACAGCCGCGGCAGGCCAGATGATGAGTCCATCCGATACACTCGTACCGATGAACGAACCGTTCGTGGTCGAGCTGCCGGCAGCGATCCGCCCCCTTCTTGAAGCCGAGGCGCGCGACCACGGGTTCGCGACCGTGGCGGACTACATCGCGGCGCTCGTGCGCGCGAACTCGCCGGTCGAGGCCGACGACTCGGAGTTGGAGACCGCCCTCCTCGACGGGCTGAACAGCGGCGAGTCGCGAGCCGCTGACGAGTCCGTCTGGGCCGACATCCGTCGTCGCGCGTGCGACGCGACGAGCTCCGACGCCGTCGATTGAGCTCCGCATCCTCGTCCGCCCGATCGCGGCGGGTGACATCGTGCAGATCGCAGCGACCATCGCCGCCGACGACCCCGCAGCCGCGACGCGATTCGTGAGCGCGACTCGGCGAGAGCTGGAGGCGCTCGGCGCGTTTCCCCGCCTTGGTCGCGCGCGTTCGTTCCGTTCCGCACGCCTGGAGGGTGTCCGCTCCCGACCGGTGTCGGGCTTCACGTCCTGGTTGCGGTTCTACCGCGTGCTCCCCGCTGCGATCGATGTGCTGCGCGTCCTGCACGGCGCGCGCGACCTACCGGCCGTCCTCGGAGAGTCCTGAACGACGGCCTCGGCGCAATCCGGCACGTCGATGCACGGTCGTCGCCACGCATGTTTCGCGAGACAAGGCACGCGTAGGGCACCCACCCGCGGCGGTGTGCGAGCTGACGAGCCGATCCGAGTCGGTCGGCGTGCAGCCCCGCGGCTACGCTCTCCCCGTGACGCAGGACATCTCCGACCGGATCGCAGGCGGCGTGTGGGGACTCCTCGTCGGGGACGCGCTCGGCGTGCCGTTCGAGTTCAAGTCACCGAACGAGATCCCACCACACGGCGAGATCGAGATGGAGACGCCACCGGCGTACGCGCGCTCGCACGACAGCGTGCCACCCGGAACCTGGAGCGACGACGGGGCGCACGCGCTCGGCCTCCTCGCGTACTCCTCATTGAGCACGGGGTAGAAGATGGGCTGTTCCGGCAGGCGTGGCGGGAATGCACGCATCTCCGCATCGCCGATGAGGAGCAGCTCTTCGAGATCGACAGGGTGGGAGAGGCTCATGCCGACGAGCTCGATCGAACTCATCGGGTACCCGAGCACCTCGAACGCGATCGTCTCGACATCGAGGTACTTCACGCGGCACCCGCCGGCGCGAGCGCCTCGGCGACGCTTCCGAACTTCGTGAACCCGTCCAGGGCGCGGCACACGGTTGCACTTGAGAAGAGGAGCGTCCTCGCGCGCAGCATGACCGTCAGCGATCTCGATGAATTGCCCAGGCGTGAGACGGTGGTCCAGCTGCTGCCGCTCCCAGACCTCGCGTCCGTACTCGGGCATCCACCGCGTCCGAAGTTCCTCGGCGATGGGAGGTTACGAGGGCGTCTCCGGCTCGCCGGTCTCGGCGGCACGCACACCGGCCTTTTCGCGCGCCGCTCCGCGCTGAAGTTCGGCGGACTGACGGCGCCACATGAATGCGAGGAAGAGGGGAAACCCCACGTGGAAACCGATTACGACACCCGTTCCAAGCCACTGATGCCACCACTCGCCGAGCATGCCGATCCCAAACATCGTCGGTAGTGCGATCACCACTACCTCGATGCGGGATGACTCGCCTGGCAGGAGAAGAGCCGTGATCCAGAACACGGCCAGAAAGGCTGCCAGAACGCAGACGCTAGCCATGCCGCACTCCCCCTGCCCGGCACGGTTCCCGGCGAACCGTGTCCCGCGACAGCGCGGCGGATCTCTCCGACATGAACTTCACCAGCCGGCTCCCTCGTCGATCTGCGTCGGTCGCACCGCGCCGCCGCACCGCGAGCACGCGCTCCTGGCCCTCCTTGGTGGCCCACGCGGAGCGGTACATCATCCAGAGGAAGTTGGGCTTGATCCAGCTCATGCGCGTCAGGCTGAACTCGCCCCCGAAGCGGCCCGCCCGGACAGCGAACTCGGCGATCGACGGCCGGAACGCCTGGTACACGACGACCGTCTCCGCATCGTGCTGGGCGAGGACATGGCGTCCCTCGCTCGGCCACGCCTGAGTCTGCTCGGCGTAGGGCTGCCCGCGGAGCGTCACGTCGTCTCCCTCGGCGCTCGGCTGCCGATGCCGTGATAGCTCGGAAGCTGCAGCGCGTAGGCGAGAACGGCGACGGTGACCGGAAGCTGCACGCCCAACACGCCCCACCACGTGAACGCCCCCGACACGACCCACGTGCCGACGTTGACGACGAACACGCCGGCCCAGAGCAACTCACACCCCCGCGGCACCCGGAGCACGTTGCAGAACAGGAAGAAGTGGAAAACCGTGAACGGGATCAGCAACGCGAGGTGACCCACCGGGGACCACAACAGCCAAGGGAGTCCGGCACCGACGAGCAGCACGACGGCGTCGAGGATCGAGAAGCGGAAGCCGTGCGAAGGGTGCCGCGATTCAAACATGGAAGTGCCGCTCTTGAACACGGCCGTCGCGGGTCACGTCCATGGTCAGCGTCCCGAAGTGGCCGCCGAAGTTCCGCGTGCGGAGGTCGCGACAGATGATCCGCGTCCCGGCGTCGCCGGGCATCTCGCCAACTGCGTGATACGCAGGCGTGAGTTCCCGCATGCTGCGCACTTCGGGTTGTGCGGCCAGCAGTGCGTCATGGCGACCATCGAGGATGGTGACGCGCGACTCATGGCGTAGCCGCCCCGTGCATGCGTTGATCTCGAACATCGTCACGACATCGTCGACTCGTGCGCAACCCAGGAAGCGCCACGGGACGAGTGCGCTCGGCACCAGCGAGACGGTGGTCGTGGGGGCCAGGCGGGACGCCCGGTGGCGCAGTACGGCCTTGATCGACCAGTAGGCGGTCATCGCGACCGCGTACGAGAGCGACACGGCGATCAACGAGGCCCCCGCCGCGAGCGCTCGCAGCACGAGGGTCAGCGCGAGAACCGTGACAACGAGCACGAACGCGTCGACGAAGAACACCCACTCCAACGAGCGGCGAGCCCGGGAGAACGGCGCCCAGAGAGTGATCCCGTACGTGTTCGTGACGTCGAGCAGCACGTGCAGTGTCATGCCCGCCGCGAGTGCCGGAGCGGCCCACGCGTCGCCGACGCCGAACCACGGGGCGGCCAGCCAAGCGAACGCTCCCGTCAGCGCGATCAGAGGGAGCGAGTGCGTGTAGGTCTGGTGCCAACGCAGGAATGCACGCTTGCCGAAGACACGCGCGAGGACGTCGAGGTCGGGCAGCGCCGATCCCATCGCGAAGCAGGCCGCTGCGACTGGGTGAGAGTCCGCGAGCGGGGCGGCGAGGATGATGCCCATCGCCGCATGGGTCACGATGTCCATGTCAGCGCGGCCTCCGCGACGGAGCGACGTCGCCGTTGTTGGCGGCGCAGAGGGCAGACCGACGATCGGCGGAGCTCATTGGCTCGCCCCGGTCACCGGCGACGGAACGCTCGGCGGACCGCGCTCGCCGTACGGCGGTAGGAGACGGCGGAACCCGTGTCCGAGCACGACAGCGAGGAAGAGCAAGTTGCGGGGCACGAGCGCGGGCCAGAACAACGGGACCTCACGTCCCGGTGCGCCGTCCGCTCCGCCGACCGGCGACCACCGCGCGAGGCGATCCGCGAGGGCGTCCAGCCATGCCACTGACCGGGGCCACTCGCAGAGCCCGTCGGTCCACTCGGACGGGATACCCGACGCGCCGACGCCCGCGCCGACGATGCCTCCGACGATCGCGCCCGTGGTGTCGGCATCGCCGCCCAGGCGCACGACCTCGGAGACCGCGGCGCGGAAGTCCGTGGGGTTCGTCAACCAGCCATAGAGTGCGATGGGAACGGAGTGATACGCGTAGCCCGTGACGCCATCCTCCTGGCCGAGAGCCGCAGCGAACTCGCGGATCCCCGCTCCCCGTCGCAGGTGCTCACGCATCGTGTCGACGATCGCGCCAAGCTCCTGGTCGTCCTCGACGACTTCGTCCGCGGCCGCGCGCAGGAACCCGAGCGGGTCGACGTCGGACGGCGAGCGCGTAGCGGCGTACGCCGCAGCGAATGCGACGAGGTGTGCCGCGCGAGCAGCGCGGTCGTCGGTGTGGGTGATCCGTGATGCCGTGCGGACGAACGCGCGACACATGTCGGGCTCGGAGGCGCAGGAGACGCCGATGATCGCGGCGCGCATCGCCGGTCCGTTGCCGGCCGAGTAGACCCCGCTCGTCGAAGGACCGAACCCGAGCCAGAGCTTCGCGATGGCCCGTGCTGTTCCGAGACCGACGCCGGCCGGAAGGCCGAGCATCCACAGGCGGAGCTTCCACGCCAGCGCGCTCGCGAAACGGTCGAGGTCGCCGTCGGCGGACAACAACGCCTGCGCGACGAAGCACGTGTGCTCGGTGTCGTCGCTGACCATCCCGCGACCGAAGAGGAGCGCGTGCTGGAGGTCGCCGCCGAACATGCGGTGTGCGCGCCCCGGCGAGAGGCCCTCGCGCGGCAAGCCGAGTGCATCCCCCACCGCTGTCCCGAGCAGGGAGCCGGCGATCCTGTCTCGACGATCGCTCATGTCCGACCTACCCGTTCTCCGCTTGGGCGTAGCGGTAGAGCTCGGCGGGTCGATACGGGACGTCCTTCTCGGTCTCGCCGGTCGCGGCGACGAGACCACGCGTGATGATGCTCCGTCGGAACGAGTCCTTGTTGAGGCTCCGGTCGAGGATCGCCTCGTGCGCCTGCTGAAGCTGACGCAACGTGAAACGCTCGGGCAACAGTTGGAACCCGAGTGGCGCGTAGTCGATCTTCCCGCGCATGCGCTGGACCACGAGACCGAGGATCTCCGCGTGGTCGAACGCGAGCGGGAGCTCACGACCCGCCTCGTCGAGCGCCCGCACCGGACCACCGGACTCGCCAGTCCACGGCACGTCGATCCGCGCGAGGACCGTCTCACCGACGTCGGGCTTCGCCGCGGTCAAGCGGCTCGCTTCGACGAGCGCGTAGTACCCAACGCTGATGACGCGCGTACGCGGATCGCGCTCGACCGCGCCGAACGTGTAGAGCTGCTCGAGGAAGATGCCGCCGAGCCCAGCCTTCGTCCGCAGCACGCGTTCGGCGGCCCCGTCGAGGGACTCTTCGATGCCGACGAACCCCCCGGGCAGCGCCCACCGGCCCTTGGCAGGGTGATCGCTTCGACGCACGAGAAGCGCGTGCAGCGCGCCATCGAACGTGGTCATCGTCGCGACGTCCACCGTCACCGACGGATGAGGGAAGGCGGCGGCGTCGTACGTAGCCAGGAACGCGCGTTCAGCGGCGACGTCATCGGCAGGCGGGGTGGGCTGGCTACTCATTCAACGCTTCGATGCTTGAAGCATATATGCAGATCGCATTGATGTCTATGGCGGGCTCCGGATCTCACATCCCGACGACTCCGATGGCGCCGACGAGCCCGCCGGTCGCTCCCCCCATCTCGGGCTCGAGCTCCGCGCCCGGACCGCCAGCGATGCGGCGGAGGTGGCGGGCGCGCTGAGCCCCGCCGGAGCCCGCCCCACGGGCGTTGTGTGGAGTCACGGTTGGCGAACGCCCTCCAGCCCCGGCAAGCGGAGTTCGTGCGACACGAGCTGCTGGGTCAGCGCGGCCTCGATCGCCATGTCCGAGAACCGCCGCTGTCCGCGGCGAGGGCGGGTGGGCTTCACTCTCCATGACTCGATGGCATCCCGCGAGATCCCGACACTCAGGTCACGGCGTGCGACCAGGCCGCGCTCGTACTCGGGCCCGTTGCGTACGCCGTGCTTCGTCGTGAACTCGGGGTGTACTCTTGAGCGCCCGCTGGACGCGGGTGTCGCTCCTCGTGGCGCGAGACTCGCCGACAGGCAGCTCGTGAGCGACGAGGGAGTTCATCGTCGAACGCCTCTCGCTGAGCAACCGATCATCAGGAGCCATCCAGATATGAAGACCGATGTCGCCCGCCGCTCGCCGGCCATCTGGGGGCTCGTCGCGCTCCTGGCCCTCGTTGTCGGCGGCTGCTCAGATGCCCCGGATGCCGGAGGCAGCGGGCCGGCGTCGGAGTCTCAGTCGGCTGTGGACATCGGGTATCAGGGGATGCTCAACCCGTGGAAAGCGGCGATCCAGACGGGGGCCTTCGAGAAGGCGACCGGGCGCACGATCAACTGGCGGAAGTTCAGCTCGGGCGCGGAGGTCATCACCAGCATGGCGTCCGGCGATATCGACATCGCTGTCGCCGGCTCGAGCCCCATCGCCACCGCCATGAGTCGCGGGCTGGACGTCGAGCTGTTCTGGATCCTCGAGGGGATTCGTGACAACGAGGCGCTGGTCGCCAGGAACGGCAGCGGCATCAAGACCATCCAGGATCTGCGCGGCAAGTCCATCGGAGTGCCGTTCGCGTCGACGACTCATTATCACTTGCTGATCGCGCTGGAGCAGGCGGGGATCGAGACGAAGGAAGTGAAGCTGCTCAACATGCAGCCGGACGCCATCATGGCGAGCTGGACGCAGGCCCGGATCGACGCTGCGTTCGTCTGGAGCCCGGTCCTCAACAGGATCGTGGAGACCGGCGAGGTCATCCTGACCTCCGGCAAGCTCGCCGAGCTCGGCAACCCAACGTTCGACGGCATCATCGCCCAGCAGGACTTCGCCGCCGCCAACCCCGAATTCATGACCACGCTGGTGCGCGTGATCAGCGAGTACGACGCCGACTATCGGGACAACAAGTGGACCGATCAGTCGCCGCAGGTCGGGTCCATTGCCAAGCTCACCGGGGCGAAGCCCGCAGACATCGTCGCGGTGCTCGCGCAGTACGACTTCCCAAGCCTCGAGGAACAGACGTCGACGCGCTGGCTCGGTGGCGGCAAGGATGAGGGCGCCGCGAAGGCGCTCCACGAGACGTCGGTGTTCCTCAAGGGTCAGAAGAACATCCCGTCCGTGCTCGAGGACTACTCACCGCTCGTGAACGCGAGCTGGGCTCGCGCTGCGCAGGATTCCAGCTCCGCGCCAGCGACCGGAGAATGAGCCTGATCGAGTTTCAGAACGTCTCGGTGGTCTACCCCGCAACGCGTACGACCCCCGAAGTTGCGGCGCTGCGCGACATCGATCTCCAGCTCCAGCCCACCGAGTTCGTCGTCCTGATCGGACACTCCGGCTGCGGCAAGACGACCATGCTCAACTTGCTCGCCGGCTTCATGGCACCCACGGCCGGCTCCTTGCTTCTCGATGGTGAGCCGATCACGGGACCCGGAGTCGAGCGTGGCGTCGTCTTCCAGAAGAACGCCCTGATGCCGTGGCTCAGCGTGACCGAGAACGTCGAGCTCGGCCTCAGGTTCCAGGGGGTCCCCGCAGACGAGCGAAGGCAGCGGGCCGCCACGTGTCTGCAGTCCGTCGGTCTGGAGGACTTCCCAGATCATCGCGTCTACGAGCTCTCCGGTGGCATGCAGCAACGAGTCGGGCTCGCCCGCGCGCTCGCGAGCGACCCTCAGATCATGCTGATGGACGAGCCTCTCGGCGCCCTCGACGCACTCACTCGCGAGTCGGTGCAGGAGCTGATCCTCGACCTCTGGGATCGCTCGAAGAAGCTCGTCTTCTTCATCACGCACAGCATTGAAGAGGCGCTGTTCCTCGCCACCAGGCTGATCGTCATGACGCCTCGACCCGGCCGAATCCAGAAGGTCTACGAGCTTGATTTCGGCCGGCAGTTCCTACGTGATCGAAGTGCTCGCAAACTGAAGTCGAGACCGGACTTCATCGCTCTGCGCGAGGAGATCCTGGAGCTGATCAGTCCTGCAGTGGGGAGCGGGCCTGCGGTGGACAGCGGACGTGCCGTGGAAAGCGCGTAGCGGGGAGACCGACATGAAGCCTCCCGCCAGTCCGAAGCTCATGGATCCGCTCAACACTCGCCTGTCGCGGCGGACGACCTTGATCATCAGCGTCGCAACGATGGTCTTGTTGATCGCGCTGTGGTGGTTGGTGACGGCCCGCGGCTGGGTGAGGCCTCTGTTCCTTCCGTCGCCGGGCACGGTCGCCAGCAAGTTCCGCGAGCTCAACACGGATGGGTTCGCTGACGCGACGCTCGTAGAGCATTGCCGGGCCAGTCTGTTCCGCGTGTTCAGCGCGTTCGGTCTGGCCTGTCTCACGGCGATCCCGATCGGAATCCTGATGGCCATCAACGACCCCTTCAAGGGTGTGCTGGATCCCATCATCGAGTTCTATCGACCGTTGCCTCCGCTGGCGTACCTGCCTCTGATCATCATCTGGCTCGGCATCGATGACGTCGCCAAGATCGTGCTGATCTACCTGGCCGTGTTCGCCCCCATCTGCCTGAGCACCCGCGCCGGAGTGCGCGCGGTGCCGCGTGAGATGATCCTCGCGGCGAGCACCCTGGGCGCGTCCCGCCTTCAGATCATCCGGCACATCATCTTGCCGGGGGCGCTCCCCGAGATTCTGACCGGCATGCGTGTCGGGATCGGGTTCGGATGGACGACCCTGGTGGCAGCGGAGATGGTCGCGGCGACCGCCGGACTCGGCTTCATGGTGCTGAACGCCAAGGACTTCCTCGCCACGGACGTCGTCATCACGGGCATCCTGATCATCGGTGCCATCGCCTACGCGTTCGACATGCTCATGCGGTTCGCCGAGCAGCGGCTGGTGCCCTGGAAGGGGCAGGACTGAGCCGAGGCCCATGCGCGGTGAGCAGGGGCCTCGGCTCGCGGGTGCAGGGACCGAACGGAGCCCGAGGTGCGGTAGGATGACGTCCGAGGAGCCGACCATGAACTGGCAGGACTACATCGAGGAGCGTCCCGGCGTGATGCTCGGCAAGCCCATCTTCAAGGGCACCCGGATCACGGTGGAACACGTACTGCGTGAACTCGGCAACGGGCTGACCGAGGAGGAGTTGCTCCGCGGACACCCCCGTCTGACGCACGACCACATCCGAGCGGCATGGGCGTACGGCGCGGCGGTCATCGCGCTCGAGCACACGATCCTCGGGTGACGACGGCCGATGCGCTTCCTCGCCGACGAGTGTCTCCACGCCGGCCTGGTGGGCTGGCTCCGCTCTGCCAGCCACGACGTCCTGTACGCAGTTGATGACCTCGCCGGCGCGACGGATGAAGCGCTGCTCCTTCGCGCACGAAACGAGGACCGGATCGTCGTGACCGACGACAAGGACTTCGGCGACCTTGTCGTCCACGGACAACGCTCGACCGCCGGCGTTCTCCTGCTGAGGCTGCACGGCGTTCCACTCGCGGATCGCATCGCACGTCTCGACGCGCTGTGGCCGCAGATCGAGCCACGGCTCCGCGGCCACTTGGTCGTCGTCGGCGAACGCAAGGTGCGCTCCCGGCCCCTGCCCTCGGGCACCGGCGACTGACGCGGTCTCCCGCACGGCGGGGTCGCCACACTAGGTCGCGAAGAGCGCCGCCAGGGCCGCGACGACCTGCTTGTTCTCGCCCGGCTGGATCGTGCGGGGATCGAGGATCAGGAGGTCGTCCTTCACGCGGACGAACAGCGACGGGTCGCCCACGCGCAGGCGGCGGGCGGCCTCGTTGGCGCTGATGCCGTCGGGCGGCGGCAGGTGCACGACCCAGGTCGGGATGGCGCGGATCGGTAGCGCGCCGCTGCCCGCGTAGCTCTCGCCCTCGCGGATGCGGAGCGTCGCACCCGAGACGCCGCGGCGGATCGTCGACGCGAGCGAGCGCGCGCGCGTGCCGACCGTCTCCGCGCTCTCGGTGATCATGCGCGACGTCGGGTGATCGCGGAGGAGCGTCTCTTTGTCGCGGAAGAGGCGCAACGTGGCTTCCAGTGCGATCAGGTCGAGTTTGCCGACGCGCAGCGTGCGCGAGAGTTGATTGCGCTCGACGCGGTGCACGAACGCGTGGGCCCCGAGGATGACGCCGCCCTGCGGACCGCCGATGAGCTTGTCGGCAGAGCACGTCACGAGTTCGGCGCCGGCATCGAGCGAGTCGGCGACGAGCGGCTCGTCGAACGTACCGCCGAAGTCGACGAGCGCGCCGGAACCGAGATCGTCGATCACCGGCAGGTCGTGCTCGCGGGCGAGAGCGCAGATCTCGTGGATGGACGGAGCGCTCGTGAAGCCCTGGACGCGGTAGTTGCTCGGGTGCACGCGGATGATCGCGGCGGTCTCGTCGGTGATCGCCTCGGCGTAGTCGCGCAGGTGCGTGCGGTTCGTGCAGCCAACCTCGACCATCTTGCAGCCCGCGTTGTCCATCACGTCGGGCATGCGATACGAGCCGCCGATCTCGACGAGCTCGCCGCGGGAGATGATGACCTCCTTGCCGGCACCGAGCGTGTTGAGCGTGAGGAGCACCGCAGCCGCGTTGTTGTTGACGATCGTGGCCGCCTCGCAGCCGGTGATCTCCTTCAGGATGTCCTCGCAGAAGCGCTCGCGTCGTCCGCGACGGTTGGTCTCGTCGTCCAGGGCCAGCAGGCAGTACGCGCCCGCCTCGGCCACCAGCGCATCGATGGCTACCTGCGGCAGCACGGCGCGCCCGAGCCCGGTGTGCAGCACGATGCCGGTCGCGTTGACCACGCGCCGCATACCAGGACGCGCGCGCAGCGCGAGCTCGGCCCCGGCGGCGGCGGCGACGGCCTCGGCGTCGGGCGCATCGGCCCCATCACGCACCGCGGAGCGGGCGTTCTCGAGGGCGCTGCGAAGCACCCCGACGACCTCGGTCCGCGGGTGAGCGGCGAGGAGCGGCGCGACGGCGCCGTGCTCGAGGAGCTGTGCGACGGCCGGGATGCGGCGCATGCGGGCGTTCAGATCATCCATCGTGCGCATTATGGACGCACGAGGCGGCGTCCACGAGAGCGGGCCGTTGCCAGCATGCTGACAACGGCCCGAGAGAGAGCTATGAGAGAGCGGCGGGGGGTCGATTACTCGCGGATCACCCAGGAGGTGATGTCGTCGAGACGACCATCGTCGTTCACGCCATTCGGCCCGGCGCTCCAGATCTGGAAGCGCTCCTCTGCATGGGCGCGGCCATCGCCGGTCTGCCGTCGAGACACCTTGGAGGTGATCCCGTCAGCACCGGCGCCCCACCCCTGACCCGCCGCGGCGTAGTCCAGCGCGTTGAAGTACACGAGCGGGTTCCCCCACGAGTCGAGGATCTCCGTGCGTCCATCGCCGTCGGTGTCGCCCGTGGGCATCTGTTCGACACTCGTGCGACCGGCGTCCATCAGAGCCTGGTAGAGCGCCTCGATCCCTCGGTTTGCTCCGGAGTCCGGGTTGTCACCCTCGGTCGAGCTCGGGTACGCGCCCTTGATGGCTCGCACGACCTCCAACTCGACGCCGACGGTGTCGATGTTCCGCTCGGTTGCGGCCAGTGCCGCCTGGGTCTCGGGCGTCATCGCCACGACCGGGCCCTCGTCGACGATGTCGCGACTGGCTGCCGAGGTGAACGTCCGATCGGGCACGAGCGCGCCGCGCTTGCGACGCTGGAGGCCGGACCCAGGGGTCGGCAGGTCCCGATCGTAGGACTTCATCTCGACCACGCGCTCGACGCCGTCGGCGCCAATGCCGCTACGGATATCGGCAGCGTTGCCACCCTCCGCGGCGAGAGCTGGATCGGTGACGTCGCCGTTCTGCATCCGGGACCAGACCCAGACGACGGCGAAGACGAGGATCAAGAGGTTCACGCCCAGCAGGAGATAGCTCGACGTCTTGCGCGGAGGCGGAGGCGCCACGTGCACGGTCGTCGCTGGAGGCGGCGTCACCGGCCCTTCGGCGGGCAAGATCTGGTCCATGGGGTCGTTCGGATCGTCCATCACACGTGATTCCCTGGTTCGGAGAGTGGTTCTCGGACACCCCAGCCAAGCACCCGGCGTGCCGGACGCTCAGCCTCAGTCTCACTCCCTCTTGGACGCCATCCGGGGGTCGATGTTGCGCAGGATCGACAAGAGCGTCGTTGCGGATCGACACGTCGAAGGCTGGAGCGAGGCTGTGGGCGATCGGTTGAACGTGCGCGAAACCCCTCCGCCGACCTCCGGCCCCCGGCTGCCTGCCTCGCTCCTCGCCGAGAGTCGTCCGGCCTCGATACCATCCGGGGATGGTCCGCGCCCGCACCCCCGTCATGCGCCAGTACGAGCGCGCGAAGAGTGAGCACCCCGAGGCTCTCCTCTTCTTTCGCATGGGCGACTTCTACGAGCTGTTCCACGAGGACGCGGAAGAGGCCTCGCGCCTGCTCGACATCACGTTGACCGCGCGCCGGGACGGCGTTCCGATGGCCGGCGTGCCCGTCCGGGCCGTCGACACCTACCTTCGCAGGCTGGTCGGCCTCGGCCGCCGCGTCGCGATCTGCGAGCAGATCGAGGACGCCAAGCACGCGAAGGGTCTCGTCGACCGTGCCGTCGTGCGCGTCGTCACGCCGGGGACGCTCACCGAGGACGGCGACCTGCAGCGGGATCGGAACAACTTCCTGGCCGCGATCACCGCGCCGTCGGGTCGCGCCCTGCGCGGGGCGGTCGGCCTCGCGTGGGTGGATCTGTCGACGGGCGAGATGCAGGTCCAGGACGTCATCGCCGAGAACCTCGCCGACGCGCTCTCGCGCATCGAAGCCGCCGAACTGCTGCTCGCCGACGAGATGCTGACGCGACGTCCGGACGTCGCTGCCGCACTCGATCAGCTCGATGGCCCCCCCCGCCAGGAGCTGGCCGAGTGGCGCTTCGACGTCGCGGACGGCGACCGCGCGCTCCGCGAGCACTACGGCGTCGCGGACCTCGGTGGCTTCGGCCTCGACGACGTCGGCCCCGCCATCGGCGCGGCGGGCGTGCTCCTCTCGTATCTGGCCGAGACGCAGAAGACCGCGCTCCCGCACCTGCGGCCACCCCGGCTGTATCGCGACGAGGAGCACCTGGTCGTCGATCGCGTCACGCTGCGCTGTCTCGAGGTCGTCGCCAACCAGCGAGACGGTGGCCGAGAGGGCACGCTGCTCTCTGTCGTCGATCGGACGCGAACCTCCATGGGCGCACGCCGGCTGCGCAGCTGGCTCGTCACGCCGCTCGCGGCGCCGACCGAGGTCCATCGACGCCAGGACGCCGTCGCCGAGCTCGTCGAACAATCGGTTCTGCGCGACGACCTGGGCACGGCGCTCTCCGACGTCCATGACCTCGAACGACTCGCCGCCCGCGTCGCCACCGGGCGCGCCTCGCCGCGCGACATGCTGGCGCTCGGACGCTCGCTCGCCGCCGTTCCGCGCGTCCGTGAACTCCTCGCCAACATCGCGGCCCCGGCGCTCCAACGTGCGCGCGACACCGCGGACCCGCTGCCGGAACTCTGCGAACTGATCGTGTCGACGATCGTGGATGCCGCCCCGATCACGATCCGTGACGGCGGGATCATCCGCGCGGGCGTCGACGCCGAACTCGACGAGGTGCGCAGCCTCGCCAAGGGTGCGAAGGACGTGCTGGCGGCGCTCCAGGCGCGTGAGTCGGAGCGCACCGGGATCAGCAACCTGCGCGTCGGCTACACGTCGGTGTTCGGCTACTTCATCGAGGTCAGCCGCGGCCAGATCGAGAAGGTCCCCGACGACTACACGCGCCGGCAGACGCTGAAGAACGTCGAGCGCTACATCACGCCGGAGCTGAAGGAGATCGAGTCCCAGGTCCTGACGGCCGACGACCGGGCCAAGGAGATCGAGGAGCGACTGTTCCTGGCCCTGCGCGCCGCAGCGTCCAAGGAGGTGGAGCGCATCCAGACGACGGCGTCGGCTCTCGCCGACCTCGACTCGCTCGCCGCGTTCGCGCATTGCGCGGCGTCCGGCGGCTGGATCCGGCCGACGCTCGACGAGAGCGGCGTGCTCGACATCCGCGCCGGTCGGCACCCGGTCCTCGATGCCGCGGCGACCGACGAGCCCTTCGTGCCGAACGATGTGAACCTCGATGCGGACGGCGTCCGCGTCGCGCTCGTGACCGGCCCGAACATGGCCGGTAAGTCGACCTACATCCGCCAGGTGGCGCTGCTCACATTGCTCGCACACACGGGCTCGTTCGTCCCGGCGACGACGGCTCACATCGGCCGCGTCGACCGGATCATGGCCCGCGTCGGCGCCAGCGACGACATCTCGCGCGGTCGCTCGACGTTCATGGTCGAGATGATGGAGACCGCCGCGATCCTCCATCATGCGTCGGCACGCTCGCTGGTGATCCTCGACGAGGTGGGCCGCGGGACGAGCACGTACGACGGTGTGGCGCTCGCCTGGTCGATCACCGAGCACCTCGCCGCCACGACGCGCTGCCGGACGCTCTTCGCGACGCACTACCACGAGCTGACCCAGCTCCCGGCGGCGTCTGACGTGCTCGGCGATGCCGTCCGCAACTATCGCGTCGCCGTACGGGAGCGCGGTGATCGGATCGTGTTCCTGCGTCGGATCGAGGAGGGCGGCACCGACCGCTCGTACGGCATTCACGTGGCACGCCTCGCGGGCCTACCAGCAGATGTCGTGGAGCGCGCGCGGGGTGTGCTCGCCGGGCTCGAGTCCGCGCGCAGCACGGCACCGATGCCCGTTCCGGCGGCGACCGATCGGCAGCTCTCGCTGTTCGGGCCGGCCGAAGAGCCGCTCGCCGAGGAACTGCGCGGTCTCGACCTCGATCGGTTGACCCCGCTGGACGCCCTCAACCTGCTCGCACGCTGGCGCGAGCGCGTCGAGTAGCCTGCGCGCCATGGGCGCGCAACGACGGACTGGGATAGGACGAGCAACGAGCCTCTACGCTCTGGCGCTCGTCGTGCCGGCCGTCGTAGCACTGGCCGTCGTAGCACTGGCCGCGGCGCCCGCTCACGCGACGGAGATCCCGATCCCCGACCGCGGCCCGGGAGCATCGACAGCCGACGCTTCCGGCGCGCGCGACTCGCTCGCGGCCTGGCTCGGCCAGCCGGAGGGCCGCACGGTTCCGTTCGTCTCGGCCCTGGCGGATGCCCTCACGCGGTCGGCCCCTCCGATCGTGTCGCTCGACGCAGCGACCGGAGAGCTCCTGATCCACGACCCGAGCCCATTCGCCGCCACGCTGCCCGGGGCGCGCTTCACGGCGATCGCAGCGGTGCGCGACGACGCCGAGACGGCGTTCGCGATCACGGTCGACACGTTCGCGCCCACGGCCCAGTCCGGTCCGGCGCTCGGAGCGCTGCGCGTGACAGGCACGGCCAGCCGCACGCGTTTCGATCTGGTGGCCGCCGACCGCAATCCGATCCGTCTCGCCGGCAACTTCGGCGATGAGATTGTCGCTCAGGTGGTCTACGTCCCGGAGCCGGGAACACTGGCCCTGTTCGCTGCGGGTCTCACCGGACTCGTCGGCCTCGTGCTACGGCGGCGTCGGCGCCGCGCCCGCGCTACCTGAGGCCGTCGAGGATGCGCCGAGCGGCGGCGGACTCGCCCTCATCCAGCCCGGCGCCGAGCGCCCGACGCAGGAGTTGACGCGCCTCGTCGGCCTCGCCGACACGTGCCGCCGCAACCCCAGCGTGGTACTGAACCTCGGCGACCTCGGCGAGCTTCTCTGCCGCCCGTCGCAGGTGCGGCAGCGCGGCCTCGGGCTGACCGGAGCGCACAAGGAGCCAGCCGTAGGTGTCGGAGACGGCCGGGTGCTTCGGCGCCTTGTCGTGGGCCGAACGCGCGAACGTGACGGCTTGTGACAGACGGTCCGGGTCGCGCGCGAGGAGCAGCGCGAAGTTGTTCAGGAGGACGGGATCGTCCGGCCGCAGCGCGAGGGCCTCGCGCAACAACTCCAGCGCGGATGCCAGTTCGCCCGGTGCGCGCAGCAGCGCGGCGCGGCGCGCCAGCGCGTCGGCGGTCGGGGGCGTCCCGTCGATCGCCGCACCGTAGAGTCGCCGCGCGGCCGGGAGGTCTCCCTCGTGCTCCGCCAGTCGCCCGGCGAGATAGAGCGCCAGCGGGTGTTTCGGATCTGCCGCTCGCGCCTTCGCAATCGCGTGGCCCGCGGCCTCCCGATCGCCGACGCGAAGATGCAGGTCAGCCAGTGCCGTCCAGGCAGCCGCGGACGACGCCAACTGATCGGCGTGCAGCGTCAGGAGCTCTCGAGCCGCGTCGAGCGCGCCGGAAGCGGCGAGCGACGCCGCTGCTCCGAGCAACGGAGCGAGCGTCGGAGGCGCCGCGCGCAACGCCGCGGAGTACGCCGCAGCGGCTTCCGCCGGACGATCGAGGTGCAGGAGGACGTCGCCCTGCAGCGTGAGGAGCGGGGCATCGTTCGGTCGCCGCGCCAGTGCGGCGGTGACCACTCCGGGCGCCTCGTCGACGCGGTCGAGAGTGACGAGCGCCGTCACCGCCCCCAACGTCGCCCCGGGATCGCCCGTCGCATCCACGACGGTTCGGAAGCGTTCCAACGCGCCCGATGCGTCGTGCGCCAACTCGAGACCGGCGAGCGACGCCGAGGCAGCGTCGTCCGAACCCGGCCCGTCGACGAGGGTCGCGTAGCGGCTGCGGGCGGCCGCGAGGTCGTCGGAGCGTCCCCCGAGCAGCGTCCCGGCGGCGATCAGGCGTCGGATCAATGGGTCGCCGGCACCCTGGGGATCGGCGGCAGCCTGGTCCTCGATCAACTGCGCCAGATCGAGAGCTTCAGCACGCGCGCCCGTCGCCAAGCGGGCCGCAGCGAGGAGCTTCGCGGCACCGCCATCGCGTCGCTCGGCAGTGATCCCGGAGAGCACCAAGACGGCTTCACCCGGTTCGCCCCGCGCGAACGCCGCGAGGGCCAGGCGGCCCCCCAGTCTGTCCAACTCACCGACGAGCACCGGGTCCTCGGGAGCCAGCCGGCGGGCCGCCTCGAGAGCGTCGCGCGCGCCGTCGAGATCGTCGAGCCGTCGCCGAGCGAGCGCGAGATGACAGAGCCCCGCCGGGTGCACGTCGCCGGCGCGCTGCCATGCCTCGAGTCGCTGTCGGGCCTCGTCGTCGCGCCCGAGGGCGAGCAGTCGTTTCGCTTCGAGGTAGCTGACGTCCGCCGCGCTGCCTCCGGCGCGCCGGAACGCCTCGATCGCGGAGCGCGCGCTCTCGGCGGCGGCGCGGCCGGCCGCGACGTCGAGCAGCGTGATCTCGGCCGTCCGGAGCAGCACGTCCGCACGCGCACCGCCGCCGGCGGCGATCTGCTCGATCTCGGCGCGCGCCAGATCAACCTGGGGCGGTCGTGCGGCCAAGTGGAGGCGCACCAGCGCGAGACGCACGGTGTTCGGCTCGGCACTCGCATCGAGCAGCGCGCGGAGCCCCTGCTCGGCCTCGTCGACACTGCGTTGGCGGCCGATCAGATCGAGCAGAAGCAGATCGGCGGCATCGCCAGGCAGATCCTCTGTTGCGGTGCGCAGCGTCGCCTCCGCCGCTTCGGGATCTCCCGACGCCACCAACGTCGCAGCGAGCGCACTCCGCGCCGCCAGCTCGTCCGGGAACTGCACAACCGCCGCGCGCAGCGTCTCGACGGCCGGCTCGAAGCGTTCCAACCGACGCTGTGCGCGAGCCAGAAGCAGAGGGAGCTCGAGGCGCCCCGGCCAGGCCGCCGCGGCGTCCTTGGCGTACGCACTGGCCAGGTCGACGTAGCCGCCTTCGAGGCACGTCTCCACGGTGCGTATCCAGTCCTCCGCGGGAGCCCGTCGGTCGTCCCTGAGACTCGGATCGACGCGCAACGTCAGACGATCGAGGGCGCGCAGGTAGATGTCGGCCGCACGGACGAGCTCACCGCGTCGCTGGTGTGCGGCGCCGAGCACGCGGAGGAGGTTGATCGGAACGTCGGCATCCGGGTCCTGCACGAACGGCTGGAGGAGGGCAAGCGCCGCCGCGGCATCGCCCTCAGAGAGGAACAGCTGCGCGAGCCACGCCGCCGCCTCGGGATCTCCGGGATTGATGCGCGTGACGTCTTCGAGGAACGAACGCGCCTCGGCGAGATCGTCAGCCGTCGCGTCGACGCGCGTGCCGCCGCCCTCGAGAACTTCGGCCGCCAGCTTCTTGCGGAGCGGCATCGAGCGCGGCCGCTGGCGGACGGCCTCGCGGAACTGCGCGAGTGCCTCGCGGCGTTGATCCGCCGCCGTGACGGTGTCGCCACCGTCCTCAGCGACGCGGGCTCGGGAGCGAGCGAGGTCGCCTCGGAGTTCGGTCCAGCGGACGCCCGTACCGCATTCCGCCACGGCGGTGTCGAGAGCCGTCGCCGCCGCGTCGTTGCGGCCGTCCGCGATCAACTGCTTCGCCAACCGCGCGTGGAGATCCGCCGCGGCGGGGTGTTCGCGCAGTCCCTGGCGCAGCGAGCCGAAGGCCTCATCGATGCTGCCGAGTTCCGCGTGCACCTGCGAGAGGGCCAGGAACACATCAGGCTGGCGTCGTGCGCGGAGGGCTCGCTCGAGAACATCGCGCGCGGCGCCGAGGTCGCCCACGCGTCGATGGAACTCTGCCAGCGTCAGGCGCGCCTCGTCGGGATCCTCCGCCGAAGCGACCAGGCCGCCGAGCTCCTCGGCGGCGTCCGCGATCCGCCCCTCCCCTCCGGAGCGGATGGCGCCCGCCACGGCCTTTGCCAGCGCGAGTCGCGCGAGCGGATCGCTCGATCTCTTCAGTCGTTCGCGTGCGAGCCGCTCTGCGGCTGTGTAGGCGTCGAGAGCGCCTTGGCGATCGCGGCGTGAGCCAGTGTCGAACGCGCTCGCCAGTCGCACATCACCGAGTTCGAGCCACGCTCGCAGCGAGTTCCGATCCGTAGCGACCGCCACTGTCAGCGCCGCGAGCGCCCCCTCGCGATCGCCCGTGCGAGCGAGAACGTGGCCGAGCATGCGGTGGGCAATCGCCGGGGTTGGCTCGGTCGCCGTTGCACGACGAAGGACCTGGAGAGCGTTGGCGAAGTCGTCGTCCCGAAGCAGGAGCTCCGCAGTGAGCACGAGGGTCTGGTCGGCGGTTGCGGAGCCGGCACCCACGCTCTCCAACAGGACCATCGCCTCGTCCGCGCGCCCCGAACGGGCCAGCGTCATCGCGAGCAACGTCCGCGCCGACGCGCGGCGCGGGGCGGCATCGAGGCAGGCGCGCAAGTCCCTCTCGGCGGCGGCATCGTCACCCTGGACGAACGCGCGCAACCCCGTGTCGTACGCAGCGTTGGCTCGGCGCGCGGCTGACGGGAACTGGCGCCGGAACACCCAGATGTTGGCCACGATCAGGATGGCCACGCCCAGCCCGATGAGCACCGGCTTGCGCGCGCGCACGAGCATCGCCTTGCGCTTCTTGCGCGCGCGACTCTTGCGTCGCTGGCGACCGCCGCCGCTCACTCGCTCTCCTCGCCCGGTTCCACGGACGCACTGTCCACGGACGCACTGTCCGCACTGGCACTGTCCGCACTGGCACTGTCCGCCGTAGCACCGTCGCCAAGAGCACCGTCCCCGAACGCGCTGTCCTGGAGAGCACTGCGGAAGCGCGCGTACGTCTGCTCCAGCAGCTCGACCAGGACCTTGGCGCCTCCGATGACCGGCAGGAAGTTCGTGTCGCCCACCCACCGCGGCACGAGGTGCACGTGAAGGTGCTCGATGCTGCCCCCCGCGGCCCCACCGAGGTTCACGCCGACGTTCACGCCATGCGCCCCCAACGAGCCCTGCAGCACGTCCGAGACGCGCGCGACGAGCCCCCAGGTGGCCGCCGTCTCCTCGACCGAGAGCTCGGAGAGCGCGGTGACGTGGCGCCGCGGCACGACCATGCAGTGACCGGAGTTGTAGGGGTACTTGTTGAGCACGAGCATGGCATCCGGCTCGCGGAGCACGATGAGGTTCTCCGGCCCGTCCTGCCGCTTGAGCGCGTCGCAGAAGGCACAGCCGTCGCCGCGTTCACCGCTCACGTACGCGAACCTCCACGGACTCCACAATCGCTCCACGCCGCGAAGGTAGCAGGCCGCACTCAGCGGCCCGCGCGACCTCCGACGCGGAACAGCATGTGGTGGATCTCGCGCCCGCGCTCGCGCCAGAGTTGCTCGAAGCGCGTCGCGTGACCGAGCAACGCGGCGTTCTGGCTGGGCCCCTCGGCAAGCAGGCTCGTGAACCCCGCAGCGCCGAGCACGTCGAGCATTTGGTCTCGATACGGTCGAGCGTCGGTGGCGAGGAACAGCACGCCATCCGCGGTGAGGACGCGCTCGACCTCCCGTGCGAACCAGGGTTGGACCAGTCGATTCCGTGCGTGCCGGTCCTTCGGCCATGGATCGGGAAAGTAGACGTGCAGCTCGTGGACGGCGCAATCGGCGAAGCAACTGCCGAGCGCGAGCTCTGCCGACACCGGGAGGGCGCGCACGTTCGTCAGGCCGCGCTTGGCCGCACGCTCGAGGAACAGCTCCACGCGGTGCGGATCACGCTCGACTCCGACGTGGTCGCGGTCGGGATGCTCAGCCGCCTGCTCCAGGAGGAACGTGTCCTTCCCGAACCCGATCTCCACGGTCAACGGCGCCGTCCGGCCGAAGACGCGCGACCAGTCCGCCGGTCCTGCCAGCTCGGAACCGGGCACCACCAGTCCCGGCATCGAGGCCGGCACCCAGCCGCCCCTGGACGAACGATTTCGCACGAGCCGAGCCCCTCTCCAGATAGTCCCGTCAGAACCCGCCGAACGGCTCGACGGATTCGTTGACCCGCCAGACAGCGCAGGTATGTTCTCCCTCCCGCGCGGAAATGCGCGCGGATCCACCGACGCGGGGTGGAGAAGTGGTATCTCGTCAGGCTCATAACCTGAAGATCGTGGGTTCGAGTCCCGCCCCCGCTACCAACAGGGCCCTCGGCGTGAGCCGGGGGCCCTGACCTATTTTCCGGGCCTCTGTTTCCGGGATCGTTCTTGGGTCCGCTCCCGTGCCGGCTCGCGAGCGCAGTCTGGGCCGCTCGCCGGCCAGGCGCCGAGTCGCGAGGCGTCGAGTCGGGCGCTGGGACGACGCCGTGTACCGTGTTGCCCATGGCCCACGTCGCGTTCACCGCCAATCTGCAGCGGCACGTCGCCTGCCCTCCCATGGAGGCCGCCGGGAGCACGCTGCGCAAGGTCCTCGACGCCGTCTTCGCCGCGAATCCGCGCGTGCGGGGCTACGTGCTCGACGATCAGGGCGAGCTGCGCAAGCACATGGTGATCTTCATCGACGGCCGTCAGGTCGCGGACCGCCGTGGACTCTCTGACGTCGTGGAACCGGACGCCGACGTCTACGTGATGCAAGCGCTCTCGGGCGGTTAGAACAGTCGACGGGGAGAGGAGCCGAGCATGAGTGACCGCATTCTGGTGTCCACACGTAAGGGCCTGTTCGTCGTCGCACGCGGCGACAACGAGTGGAGCATCGAGAGCACGTCGTTCCTGGGCGACAACGTGTCGCTGTCGATGCACGACCCGCGCGACGGTGCGCTGTACGCCGCTCTCGACCATGGCCACTTCGGCGTGAAGATGCACCGCTCCGACGACGGCGGCGCGACGTGGTCCGAGATCGGGACACCCGCATTCCCCGAGAAGCCGGACGACGACGAGTCGGACAAGAACCCGTGGAAGATGATGTCCGTGTGGGCACTCGAGCCGGGCGGTCCCGGCCAGCCTGGCCAGATCTGGATGGGCACCATCCCCGGCGGACTGTTCGTGACGCACGATCGCGGCGACTCCTGGGAGCTCGTGCGCTCGCTCTGGGACCGCGACGAGCGGAAGACGTGGTTCGGTGGCGGATCGGACGAGCCGGGCATCCACTCGATCGCAGTCGACCGGCGCAACGAGCAGCGGGTCGTGCTCGGCATCTCCTGTGGCGGCGTCTGGGTGACCGAGGACGGCGGCGAGACGTGGGCTTGTCGCGCGGACGGAATGCGCG
Organism: Planctomycetota bacterium; assembly: GCA_021776825.1. Taxonomy (GTDB): domain Bacteria; phylum Planctomycetota; class JAJSAM01; order JAJSAM01; family JAJVHW01; genus JAJFFG01. The sequence continues at coordinate 46,544 of JAJFFG010000004.1, read as the reverse complement.
CCGAGTACCTGCCGCCCGACATGCAGGGCGAACCGAACCTGCAGGACCCCCACTGCATCGTGCAGTGCCGGGATCAGCCGGAGCGCTGGTGGTGTCAGCACCACAACGGGATCTTCGTCTCGAACGATGATTGCGCCTCGTGGCAGGAGATCGAGGAGGCCAACCCGTCGGTGTTCGGGTTCGCCGTCTCGGTGCATCCGGAGAACGCGGATACCGCCTGGTTCGTGCCGGCGATCAAGGACGAGAGGCGCATCCCCGTCGACGGCAAGGTCGTCGTCGGACGCACGCGCGACGGCGGGAAGACGTTCGACGTCTTGCGCAGCGGACTGCCGCAGGAGCACGCGTACGACATCACGTTCCGGCACGCACTCGACGTCGACGCCGCGGGCACGCGCCTCGCTTTCGGCAGCACGACGGGCTCGCTCTGGGTGACCGAAGATCAGGGCGACTCCTGGCAGACGGTCTCGGAGCATCTCCCGCCCGTGTACGCCGTACGCTTCGTGGGTTGAGCAACTCCACTCCCCGCGACTTGGCTGAGCGCGTGCGCGCGCTCGCGATCGAGATCGGCTTCGACACAGTCGGGTTCGCGCGCGCCGATCGCAGCCGCGACGCCGACCGATTTCATGCGTGGCTCGCGGACGGACGCGAGGCGGATCTCGCGTACATGCGGAAGACGCCGGAGCGACGCACCGATCCGCGCAACGTGCTCGAAGGGTGTCGCACCGTCATCGTCGTCACCGTCGGCCACTGGTTCGAGGATCCCGAACGCACCGCAGAGCTCCCGGCGCGGTTCGCCCGCTATGCGAAGGGCCGCGACTACCACAAGATCCTGGAGGGGATGCTCAAGCGCCTCGCGTGTGCCCTGCATGAACAGGTACGGCGCGAAGAGGAACCGAACTCGGAGTTGGGCGACGACGAACGGCACCGCTGGTACGTCGACCACGGCCCCGTGCTCGAACGCGCGTGGGCGGCCGAGGCAGGGGTCGGGTTCGTCGGGAAGAACGCGATGCTGATCGATCCACGTCGCGGCTCGTGGACCACGCTCGGCGTGCTGCTGACCACGGCGGAGCTCGAGCCGGACGCACCGGTCGACGAGGGCTGCGGGACGTGCCGCGACTGCATCCCGGCGTGCCCCACCGGAGCGATCGTCGGCCCGGGCGAGGTCGACGCGCGGCTCTGCATCAGCTACTGGACGATCGAGCACCGCGGCGTGCTCCCCGAGGAGATGCGCAGCGCCATCGGCACGCGCGTGTTCGGCTGCGACGACTGCCAGGACGTCTGTCCGTGGAACCGTTTCGCGCAGCCCGCGACCGTGGCCGACCACCGCCCCCGTGAGCTCTTCGTGGACGCCGACCTCGCCCGCCTGGCGTCGCTCACGTGGGACGAGTGGGACGACGCGACGCGCGGCACCGCCGTGCGCCGCGTCGGCTACGAGGGTCTGCTGCGCAACGTGGCGTGCGCGCTCGGCAACACCGGCGACGAACGTGCGCGGCCGCATCTCGACCGGTTGGTGACGCACGAGTCGGAACTCGTCCGCGAGCACGCGGTATGGGGACTTGCGCGGTTGGCGGAGACGGCCCGTCCTCGGGAGACCTCAACACCGGGTCGCGAAGCCGACGGCCCGTAGGGGCGGACCCCCTGGCCCGCCCCGCCGGCTGGGGAGGCGCGGTCGACCACGGACCGATGGCGCATTGCGGGCGATGGGCTCGATGCGGGCGGCCATCGGTCGAGGGTGTCGCGCGTCGGTCGGGGATCGCATTCGACGGGTCACGGACGCCCTCGTCCGCGCGCCGTACGCATCCACGACGAGTTCCGCGGTGCGCCGTCCACCCGCATCGACCGCGCAACGCCAGTCGGCGGGGCGGAGCGGGGGCTCCGCCCGCTCCTCGGGACACCTCGACGGCGGCCACGCTCCGGTGCCCGGCGGGAGCTCTAACTAGCAGCCTGTCGCGCCGGCGATCTCCCGCACGGCGACGCCGCAACTCCGACAGGCTGCTAGCTCAGGAACGTGCGGACGTCGGCCTGACAGGCCACATCACGCAGGACGTGGTGTCCGCCCGGGTAGTCGCGGAACGTCATCTCGACGCCGAGCGCCGCGACAGAGTCCGCGCTCTCGCGCGCGGCGTCGCAGCCGACCCCCGCGTCGTCGGCGCCGTGCACGCAGAGCACGCGTAGGTCACCGGCCGCGCGTGCCGCAGCGTCGAGCGCTTCATGCTTGATACGTCCGCCCGCGACCACCAGCCGCTCGAAGCGCGACGCGTTTCGCAGCCCCAGCCAGCCGGCCAGGTAGCCACCCTGCGAGAACCCGAGCAACGCGACCCGCTTCGGATCCGCACCCGTCTCGACGAGCGCGCGATCGAGCACGCGCAGGATGAACTCCTCGGCGCGGGTGATGGACTCACGAAACGCATCGTTGTCGCCCGTGTACACGTACCAGGAGCTGCCCTGTCGCATGCCGCTCTCGCGGCGCATCTCGAACGGCAGCGGGGCCTCGGGGTACACGACGATCGCCCGCTCGGGCGCGCACGGCGCGGCCTCGCGCAGGAAGCCGCGCGTCGACATGCCCACGCCGTGCAGCGCGATCAGGAGCGAGCCGTCCGGGTCGTCTGGGCAGTGGACCCGAACAGGGACATCGAGGTCGTAGCCGACCGTGAATGCAGAGTCGCTGCTCACTCGACCCAGTCGGCGACGAAGACGTTCGTGTCGCCCTTCGTGGCGCCGTTCCGATTGCTGCACCACACGAGCTGCTTGCCGTCCGGCGAGAACATCGGGAAGCAGTCGAACTCGGGCGACGTCGTGATGCGCTCGAGACCGCTGCCGTCCTCGTGGACCAGGTACAGGTCGAAGTTGCGACCGCGGGGGTTCTCGTAGTTCGAGGCGAAGAGAATGCGCTCGCCATCGGGATGCCAGTAGGGGGCAAAGCTCGCGCCGGGCAAGGACGTCACCTGCCGCTGGTTCGAGCCGTCGGCGTCCATCACCCAGATGTCCATGCGGGTCGGGCGCACCTGACGCTTCGCGAGCAGGTCGCGATACACCGCGAGGTCCGCGGGATCGTCGGGGTGGTACGCGCGGTAGCAGATCTTCGTTCCGTCGGGCGAGTAGAAGGGGCCACCGTCGTAGCCGGGCACGTTCGTGAGTCGCTGCAGATCGGAACCATCCGGCTCCATCGAGTAGATGTCGAGATCGCCGTCCATGTCGGACGTGAACAGCAGACGGCCGTCGGCGCGGCACGTGACCTCGGCGTGGTACGCGTTACCGTTCGTCAGCCGCACGAGGTCGGAACCATCGGCGTTCGCGCGGTAGACGTCGTACGGATAGAGCGGCCACGTGTACGCGTGCGGATCCATCTCCGGAGGCGTCGGGCACGCGTCGCCGGCGGCCTGGGTCGAGCAGTAGACGACCTGTTGGTCGTCCGGCAGGAAGAACGCGCACGTCGTTCGTCCCAGCCCCGTCGAGACGCGCCGCTCGCGGGCACCGTCGGCGCCCATCACGTAGATCTGATCGCAGGGCACGTCGAGTCGCCCGCGCATCTGGAAGATCAGTTCGTCGCCACCCCACGACCAGTACGCCTCGGCGTTCTCGCCGCCCGCAGTCAGCATGCGCACGTTCGTGAGATGTGGCTCCGACGCCTCGTCGGGGATGTTGCGAACCGTCGGCGACGCACACGCGCTGAGCGCCGCGAATGCCGTCACGAGAACCACGAGCTGAGTCACCGACCTGCCGTTCATCTACCGCCTCCAAGATGTGCCAGACCAAATGCCACCCCGCTCCCGAGCGCGATGACGGTGACGAGCGCACAGATCCCCGCCGCAATCGTCCACATGCTCACCCCCTCGGCGCGCAGGCGGTCACCGAATCGCTCGCCAACGAACAGTCCGATCAAGACACCCGGGATGAGCCCACCGATGTGGCCGGTGTTGCTGACCATCGGGATCATCCAACCAATGAGCAGCATCAGCAGGATGTCGCGCACGAGCATCTTGCCGACCATGCGCCCGCGCGTCGTGCCCTGTCGCAACGCGAATGCACTCAGCGCGCCGAGCACACCAAAGATCGCTCCGGACGCACCCACCATCGGCGGTGCGCCGTTGAGGCCCTGGATGCCGACGTACCAGATGCTGATCGCGGCGGTCGACCCGAGACCTGAGAGGAGGTAGAGGACGAAGAGACGCCGTCCGCCGATCAGGTCCTCGAGCATCGCTCCCACTCGGGAGAACACGAACATGTTCATGCCGATGTGAATCAGGCCGCCGTGCAGCCAGACCGCCGTGATGGAGCGCCACCACTCACCGTTCTCGACAACGCGGGTGTGTTCGTACCACCCGGCGCGCCGCAGTCCCATCGTGAGACCGTCGAGTGAGATGAGCGAGCGCAGCGCGCCCTGTTGCGGTGTGTGCGTCCACTGCACGTAGAGGCAGAACAGGAGGTACCCGACATTCGACCAGACGATGACGCGCGTCACTGTCCACGCGGCCCGATTGGGGACATGTCGCGCGGGCGGCGCCGCGCGCGCCTCGGCGAGCCGCGCCCCGTCCGGGTCCGACGTCCCGCACGACGCGCACATCTCTGCGACCGCCGGGATGCTCGCTCCGCAGTGCCGGCACTGCTTCAGGTCGGGTTCGATACTCACGGCTCCTGCCGTTCGTACGTGCAGGTCACGGCTGGACGGAACGTCCCGTCCGGTTCCGCGACCTCGTAGAGCTCGCGATACCCGGTGAGCGTGCGCTCGATCGTCCAGCGCTGTGGCGTCAGACCCGACCCGCCGGGCGGCGTGAACACCAAGCGATACGAGTGCCCCGCCTCACGCTCCAGAACCTGGAAGCGCTGCACATCGCCGCGATCCGGATAGAGGGTCGCGACGAGCGTCTCGCCTTCGGGATGCACGATGACCATCTCGCGATGGGAACGTCCGCCGGCGCCCTCGGCTTCCACCGAGAGTTGCAGGAAGCGATCGACGAGGAGCTCGCCGCGGGTGCGACAGACGAATGCCTGCTCCCCCCACGTGCCCTCGCCACGGAAGTGACCGACGAGGAAGTCGAGCGCTACTCCCACTCGATGGTCGCCGGCGGCTTCGACGAGATGTCGAGCACGACGCGGTTGATGCCCCGCACCCCGTTGATGATGCGATTGCTCACGCGGCGTAGCAGACCGTCAGGCAGCTGGGCCCAGTCGGCCGTCATGGCGTCCTCGCTCGTGACGGCGCGGATAGCGACAACGCTCTCGTACGTTCGCTCGTCGCCCATCACTCCCACGGTCTTCACCGGCAGGATCACGCAGAAGACCTGCCACAGCGCGCGCATCAGACCAGCGTCCTCGACCTCGGCGAGCAGGATCGTGTCGGCCTGACGCAGCACGTCGAGCCGTTCGCGCGTGACCTCGCCGAGGCAGCGGATCGCGAGCCCGGGGCCCGGGAACGGGTGACGCCAGACGAGTTCGTCCGGCAGTCCAAGCTCGTGCCCGATCACACGCACCTCGTCCTTGAAGAGATCGCGCAGCGGCTCGATCAGCTCGAAGCCGAGCTCCTCGGGCAGACCGCCGACATTGTGGTGCGTCTTGATCGTGGCGGACGGCCCGCCGTAGGCCGACACCGACTCGATGACGTCCGGGTAGAGCGTCCCCTGCGCCAGGAAGTTCGCGTTCTCGACGTGCGTCGACTCGGCCTTGAAGACATCGATGAACTCGTGGCCGATGATCTTGCGCTTGCGCTCCGGATCGGTGACGCCGGCCAGCTTGTCGAGGAACCGATCCGCGGCGCGCGCCACGATCAGACCCTCGCCGAAGTGCGCGGTGAACGCCTCCTCGACCATCTCGGCCTCGCCCGCGCGCAGCACGCCGTTGTCGACGAAGATGCACGTCAGCCGATCGCCGATCGCGCGATAGACCAGCGCCGCCGTGACCGCGGAGTCGACGCCGCCGGACAGACCGCAGATGACCTGGTTCTCACCGACCTTCGCGCGGATCGCCGCGACCTCGTCCTCGATCCACCGGGACATCACCCAGTCGCCAGTGAGGCCGGCGACGTTGAAGAGGAAGCTGCGCAGGATCTCCTTGCCGCGGGGCGTGTGCGCCACCTCGGGGTGAAACTGCACGCCGTAGATCGGCTTGGTCGCGTGGCGCACGGCCGCGTACGGCGCATGCTCGGTGTGAGCGACGATCTCGAAGTCGTCGGGCAGCGTCTCGACACGATCCCCGTGACTCATCCAGACGTCCATGTCGTCCGGCAGTCCCTCGAACAGCCCGTCGTGCTGGTCGACGTGGAGCGTGGCGCGCCCGAACTCGCGATGCGACGCGGGGGCCACGCTGCCGCCAAGCTCGCCGCAGATGAGCTGCATGCCGTAGCAGAGACCGAGGAGCGGAACGCCCATCTCGAACACGCCGTGGTCGCAGCGCGGCGACCCACCGGCCCAGACGGACGCAGGCCCACCGGACAGGATGATGGCCTTCGGCGCGAGCGCCTCGATCGCCGAGAGCGGCGCGTTGTGCGGCAGGATGCGGCAGTAGACGTGATGCTCGCGGACGCGACGCGCGATGAGTTGTGTGTACTGAGCGCCGAAGTCGAGCACGAGGACGGTCTCGTGCCCCTGGCCGGGGGCCAGCGCGATGTCGACGTTCGGGTCAGCGTAGACGTCCGGGTCAGCGTCGACGCTCGGATCGGGGTCGGTCACTAGAAGACGTCCTCTCCGCTGTCCACCCCACCGTAGTTCGGGGACTCGCGGGTGATGGTGATGTCGTGCGGGTGGTTCTCGCGGAGCGACGCGCCGGTGATCTTCGTGAAGCGCGCCTTCTCGTGCAGCGCGGGGATCGTCGCGGCACCGACGTACCCCATGCCTGCGCGAATGCCGCCGACGAGCTGGTAGACGAAGTCCGAGAGGCGGCCGCGATACGGGACCCGACCCTCGACGCCCTCGGGCACGAGCTTGTCGCGCTTCTTGACGTCCTTCTGGCCGTAGCGGTCGGCGCTGCCCTTGACCATCGCGCCGAGCGAGCCCATGCCTCGGTACTGCTTGAACGTTCGGCCACGGTAGAGAATCGTGTCGCCGGGGCTCTCCTCGAGGCCGGCGAAGAGCGAGCCGCACATGACGGTCTGAGCACCCGTGGCGAGCGCCTTGGTCATGTCGCCCGAGTACCGAATGCCGCCGTCGGCGATGACGGGCACACCGGCCGGCGCACACACCTTGACGGCGTTGGCGATGGCGGTGAGCTGTGGGACGCCGACGCCGCTGATCACGCGCGTCGTGCAGATCGAACCGGGCCCGATGCCGACCTTGACGGCGTCGGCTCCCGCGTCGATGAGCGCCTGAGCGGCGTCCGACGTCGCGACGTTGCCGGCGACCACGTCGACGTCGTACTTCGACTTGATGCGCTTGACGGCCTCGATGACGTTCTTCGAGTGGCCGTGCGCCGTGTCGACCACAACGACGTCGACGTTCGACGCCATCAGTCGCTCGACGCGCTCGTCGTCGAACACCCCGACCGCAGCGGCGACGCGCAGGCGGCCGTCGGTGTCCAGGTTCGCGTTCGGGAACTGCTCGAGCTTGTTGATGTCCTTGATCGTGATCAGACCCTGCAGACGGTTGTCGCCGTCGATCAGGATGAGCTTCTCCACCTTCATCTTGTGGAGGACTTCCTTGGCCTGCTCGAGCGTCGTGCCCGGCTCGCGCGTGATGAGGCGCGTGGTCATGACGCTGGAGACCAACGCCGACTCGTCCTCGTGAAAGCGCAGGTCCCGCGCGGTCAGGATGCCGACGATGCGGCGCTCGTCATCCACGATCGGCAGCCCGGAGATGTGGTGCTTGACCATCTTCCCGCGCGCGTCCCCCACGGTCGCGCCGGGCCCGACGGTGACGGGGTCGATGATGACGCCGCTCACGGTGCGCTTCACCTGATAGACCTGCCGCGACTGGTCCTCGGCGGACATGTTCTTGTGGATGACGCCGATGCCGCCTTCGTACGCCATGGCGATGGCGAGCGAGGCCTCGGTGACCGTGTCCATCGCAGCGGACGCGATCGGGATGTTCAGCGCGACGTTGCGCGAGAAGCGCGTGGCCGTATCAATCTCCGACGGCACGATCTCCGAGTAGCCCGGAAGGAGCAGCACGTCGTCGAACGTGATGCCCTCACTGAGGATTCGATCCTGCATCGAGGCTCCTGGTCCCGCCTGTCCGGCGCGTTCGAGGGGGTCCCCCCGCACCGAAGCGCCCGACCCGGGTGGATTCCGGCAGGATAGCCGAGGCGTCGGACGCTGCCCCGGCGTTTCGGAGCGCACAGTCAGACCGTGGCGGGAAGCGCGGGGGCAGCCGCAGGCCCTCCGGCACGACGCGGGGCCAGCAGCATGCCGCCGAGCGCCAGGAGCAACGCGGCCGCGGCGGCGAACAGCGAAGCCCAGGTGCGTTCGTCCCCGACATCGCCGCTCCGGTCGGGCAGCGCGGCGATCGCTGCGTCCGCATCAGGCGCCGAAGTCGGAGCGTCGAGCAGAGCGTCATCGGGCAGGCGCCACTGGATCGCGGTTCGAGCCAGCGGCGTGCGCAAGCCGGGTGCGCGGACGATGAGTTCGGGATTCGCTCCGGGCAGCGGCGCAATCGGGTCGACGGCGTCGGGCGTGACATCGACGATCGCGCTGCCATCCACACGGGCATCCGCACCGCGACCCGCCCAGGCGAGTTCGACGCGAGCGACGTCGGGGCCGAGCCGCCCGGCGAGCGGCAGCGGGTCCCCCGCCATCACCGCCGCCGGGAGCAACGGCTCGCCGCGCAGCCATTCGAGCGCGTTGCGAACGAGCAGCGGGAACGCCGCTTCGAGGGGGAGCGTCGTGGCCTCCGGGGAGAAGCCGACGCGCACGACCCGCCGACCGTCGACGACTCCAGCGACGGCCACGGCTCCGGCCGACGACCGGATCAGGGCCTGCTCTCCGTTCTGCGGCTCGAGCACGTTGCACGCATCAAGGCGGAGCGCCGAGAGGTCGAGCCCGGCGACGATCGGGTGGTCCCCGACCGCCCAGAGCACGGGCTGGGATACCGACTCGCCGGGCGCAGGGAACTGGAGCAGCGGGCGGCTGCCTGCCGTGGCGCCCACGCCACGGGTGTCGATGAGCACATCAACGCCCTCGACGAGGTCCTGCGGCGCCCCGGGTCCGAGGAGCAGGGCCCGCTCCGCGTCGACCAGTTCCGGCAGGGAGCGCAGCGCCTCAACGAGGTACGGCGACGCGCCCGAGGCGTCGGCGAGCACGGCGACCCGCAGCGGCGGCCGGGAGCGGATCATGATCGGCATCGTGTCGTCGAGCGGGAAGTCGTCGGGTGGGTGGAGCGTGGCGATCACGAGTCCACGGACGCCCGCCGGCACGGCGATCCGGGCCTCGAGCTCGCGATCGGGATGGAAGTCGAGGAACGGCCCTTCACCGACGGTGCGACCGAAGCGTCCCCGGAGCATGAGCTTCCGCGGCGTTAGGCCGACTCCGGAGTGGCTCATTCGGACGACGACCTGACCGTCCTCGACCCGCACGGCGTCGATCCCTGCGTTGGCCCCGACAGGACGCTCGGCACCGACGACGCCGATCGTGGCGTCACCCGCGAGTTCCGGCGGCAGGGACGCCGCGCCGACGGAGTCGGTCAGGACGAGCACCCGCGTGCGACGCCCCGAGAGCCGCGCAGCGCCCCGGATCAGGTCGAGCGTCTCCGGGAGCGTTCCAGCGTGCCGCCCGGGTCGCGGGAACCACTCCTCCATCTCGCGGGCAGCCGCGCGGTGATCCCGAGTCGGACCGATGCGGACCCAAGGGGAGCGGTCGGCCATCCAGACGGTGACGACGTCGGCTGGCCCGAGGCGCGCAAGCGCTGCACCGGCCGACTGCTTTGCCACGTGGCAACGGCTCCACGGTCCGAGGCCACTGGGGAACGCCTCGGGCGCCTGCGCCGCCATCGACCGCGACACGTCGACGACGATCACCAGTTCCTGCGACGGAGAGGCGGCGCGGCCGGTCACGGGGTCGGCGAGCGACGCCGTCAGGCAGACGAGCGCCAGCAGCAGGATCGCCAGCGCCCCCGTCTCGCGCAGCCAGCGCAGTCCACGCCGCCCGGCCGTCGCGCCGAACACCTCCCGCCAGATGCGGAGCGACGAGACCTCCACGAGCGCTCGCCGCCGACGACGCAGGTGCAGCACGACGAGAGGCACGGCCCCGAGCAGCAGCCACCACGCCTCGGGAGTGCGGAACGTCATCGGAGCACGCCGGTGGCCAGCAGCCGGCGCAGGAGCACACCCTCGTCGGACGCGCCGGACTCGACGACGATGTGGCGCGCCTCCTTCGCCCGGAGGTAGGCACCGACCTGACGGACGCGATGTGCGAAGCGCTCGCGGTACCGCACGAGTCGCGCATCGTCGACGTCGACCAGTAGTTCGTCGCCCGTCTCGGCATCGCGAAGCCGAACGGCTCCGTCCACAGCGCCATCCACTGAGGGATCTCGCTCCTCAGGGGCGACGACGTGGATCGCGACCAGTTCCACGCGCCGGTACGCGAGGAAGTCGACGGCGTGCTGCCAGCCCTCGGGGCCGTCGTCGGCATCGAGGAAGTCCGAGACGAGGAGCGCGAACCCGCGACGGCGCAGTCGCGGAAACACACCACGGAGCGAGCGGCCGAGGGGCTCGGTCCCGCCGGGCTCGGTGCTCCCGAGCGCGGCGACCAACGAGTTCGTACCGGCGCGGCCTTCGAAGGCCTGGAGCCGGCCCTGCGTGGGCAGGTGCTGGAGCCGAACGCCGGCGGAGCGGGCGAGGGCGACGGACCCCACCATGGCGGCCAGCCGCAACGCCGTCTCGAGTTTCGAGCCCGGCCCGCGCCCCATACTGGCGCTGCGATCGATGAGCAGGTGGACGTCGAGGCTCTCCTCCCGCTCGAACACCTTCACGTGCAGCGTGCGCAGGCGTCCGTAGGCGTTCCAGTCGACGTAGCGGAGGTCGTCGCCGGGCACGTACGTGCGGTGCTCGCGGAAGATCGCCCCGACGCCCGACGCGCCGGCCATCCGCTCGCCCGGCCCACGCCCGCCACCGGCGCGCCGCGCACCGAGATCGAGCAGCGCGAGACGCTCGAGGAGTCGCGTCGAGACGAGCGGACTCACCGAGCGCGCTCCGCGAGTCGACGGAGGCGCTCGAAGTACCGGCGCACGAGAGCGCGGTCCACGGCCCGGACGTTCGCCCGATCGACCGCGCCCTCCGCGCGGCGCCGCGCCTCGGGCAGCGCCTCCACGAGCGGCACGCTTCGCGGTTTCTCGGCTGGCCCGCCACCGGGCTCCAGCACGAGTCGCTTGCCGGTCTTCTCGACCTCGTCGCCCTCGCCGAAGAGGGGCACGACGACGGCGAGCTGGGTGGTCTCCGGGAGCTCGAGCGGATCGGCCTCGGGAGGAGGGTCCTCTCCACCGCCGCCCGCCGTGGGCTCGGGCCCCGCCTCAGGCTGCGCCTCAGGCTGCGGCTCAGGTTGCGGCTCCGGCGGAGTCGGCGGTGGAGTGTTCGGGGTCGGCGGCGGCGTGCCCCCGCCGGTCTGCTCACCACCGGCACCGCCGCCCTCGCCCTCAGCGCGCACACGGAAACGCTGCGGCGCCGAGCGCGCCTCGGGTCCGCGACCGTCCGCCGGCGTCAGGACGGCCACGACCTCGTGCTCGCCGGGCGTCAGGAGCGGCACGGCGTCGGCGAGGGTCCGCAGACGCACGATGGCGTGGTCCCCACTCGCGTCGGCGGGCGAGAGGACCACGCTCTCGTCGGTCTCGATGGGCTCACCGTCGAGCTCGATCCGGACCTGGAGCTCGCGGCGCGCGGTAAGGCCGGGCGCAGGCTCGCCCTTGACGATGGCCAAGACGTCCTCGCGGGGTCCGATATCTCGCGCCGAGAGCGTGAGGCTGACCGTGGCGAGCGGATCGGTCGAGACGGGCTCGTCGTCCGGTTCGGGCTCAGGGTCGTCCATGCCCGCCGGCGCATCCGGCACCTCGTCTGGCACCGACTCGGGCGCAGCGTCGGGGTCGGTCTCGGGCTCGGCATCCCGCTCCGCAGAGTCCTCCCCGCCGCCGGGGAGCGGCAGTTCGCCCACCACTCCCGCCACCGGGAGCCCACGGTCGCCCGCAGGGACCAGGTGCGAGAGTCCGACGAGGCCGAGCCAGACGCAGATCAGGACGAGCGCGCCCCGCGCCATCCAGCCGACGTACCGGGGCGGCCGCGCTGGGAACGCGGAGGCGAGTTCGCCGTCCCGCGCGCTCAGACGTTCGGCGGCGTCCGCCACCACCCGGTCCCCGAGCCCCCCGGCCGCAGCACCCGCCAGCACGGCGGTCGCCGCGGCGATCCGGTCGGCGAGGCCGAGCTGGTCATCAACGGTGCGTGCGACGTGAGCCCGCGAGACGCCGCGGGTGGCGCTCCGGACGACGAGTCCCACCGCGAGCGCGAGCGCAGCCACTCGCAGAACGACGGATGCGCGCGGCCCCGGCGCTCCGAGCCCGATGAACGGCCCGAGCGTGCCCCACGCGGCCGCCGCAGCTCCGATCGCCGCGAGCGACACTCCGGCGGTCGTCGCCGCCACGGCCATACGACGCCGGCGCACGCGACGCACGCACGCATCGAGGGCACGCAGCAATCGGTCGGCAGGCAGTCGTTCGCTCATCGTGAGAAGTCCGGGCTAGGCGCGACGGCACAGCCTATCCGGCCTCGAGCAGCGTCTCCCATCAGGACGTCGGCTGAGAGCGGGGATGCGCTCGAGGCTGGAATCCTAGCTGGGATCGTAGCTGGGGCGGATGCGCCCCGCACGGCGCGAGCGGCCGCCGCATTGAGCGCGGCTCGACGCCGCCATCGCGCTATCGTCCGGCCATGAGCCGGCGCATCACCGACTACGAATCGGACGGGGAACGCTGGGAAGACCTGGCGGACGACGGTGACGGCGCAGAGCCGGCACACCGGCGACGCCCCCCGCGTCTCTCCGTGCTCCTCGAGGGAGCGTCCTGGGTGGTCGTCGACAAGCCCGCTGGATTGGCGACGATCCGCGAGCGCGTGCGTCACGACGCGCCGACCGTGGTCCTCGAGCTGTGGAAGCTCTGGCAGAAGGACGACCCGGACGCGGCCAAGCCCGTCGTCTGCCATCGGCTCGACAAGGACACCTCCGGCTGCCTGGTCCTCGCCCGCGATCGGGCGACCGCCAAGGAGCTGATGCGTCAGTTCCGCAAACACGAGGTCGAGAAGTCGTACCTCGCGCTGGTCATCGGCGCCCCGCAGCCGCCCGACGGTGAGGTGCAGTTCCGCGTGGCACCGGATCGATATCGCGCCGGGGCGATGTGGACCCCTCGCAAGGGCGGCAAGGCCTGCCACAGCGTCTACGAGACCGTCGAGACGTTCCGCGGCGTCGCGCTGGTCCGGGTGCGACCACGCACCGGGCGCACTCACGAGGTGCGCCTGGCGATGAAGACGCTCGGTACGCCGTGCGCGGTCGATCGTCTCTATGGGAGCGAGGAGCCGTTGCTGCTCTCACGCTGGAAGCGGAGCTACCGCAGCGGGCGCGGCGAGGCGGAGCGACCGCTCGTCGATCGACTCACGCTGCACGCCGAGTCGCTGAGTTTCCACGATCCTGACGCCGACCCCGACGACCCGGCGGGCCGCGTCACCGTGACGTCGCCGCTGCCGCGCGACCTGAAGGCGACCGTTCGTCAGTTACAGCGCCACGCGGCGCCCGGTACGCTCTGACGCGTCCAAGATCTGAGGAGATCCCGGTGAAGACCGTCCTGCGCCATGCGCTCACTGCTCTGATTCTGGCGGCCACGCCGATCGTGCTCGCGGGCTGCATCACCGACCCCGTCACGGGCGAGTCGCGGCTCGGCTACCCGATGTCCGTGCAGTCCGAACAGGCGATGGGCCTTCAGGCCGTGCCGAGCATCACGCAGGAGTTCGGCGGCGCGTACCCGGACGCGCGCGTGCAGCGCTATCTCTCCGACATCGTCGTGGGCATGGCGGACACGAGCGCGCGGCCGGACCTCGATTGGAGCTTCACGCTCCTGAACTCCTCTGTTCCCAACGCCTTCGCGCTGCCGGGCGGCAATGTCTTCATGACGCGCGGCCTCATCTGGCGCATGGACGATGAGGCGGAGTTTGCCGTGGTGATGGGCCACGAGATCGGCCACGTCGAGCACAAGCACGCCGCGGTCGGCATGGGCCGTGACATGCTCCTCGGGCTCGGCGCGGCGCTCGGGGCTGCGGCGCTCGACAACGACATGGCCGCCGGCCTGCTCTCCACCGGCGCCGGGCTGGTCTCGCTCCGCTACGGCCGGGACCAGGAGCGCGAGTCCGACATCCGCGGCGTCGAGCACTCGTACGCGCACGGCTACGACCCGCGCGAGGGTGCCGATGTGTTCCGCGAGTTCCAGCGGATCAAGCAGGAGGCCGGGGGCGGCGAATCGGCGATCGATGCGTGGACCTCGTCCCACCCCCTCGACTCCGAGCGCATCGCGAGCATCCTCGAACTCTCGGCCTCGAAGGACCGGCGCTTGGACGGCAACCGCGAGGTCCCGGGCCTGCGTCGCTCAACCAGCGCGTGGGAGTCGCTGATCGGTCGGCTCCGCGCGGAGCAGGCGGTCTACGATCGCGGGGACGAAGCGATGAAGCGGGCCTCGGCTGCGCTCGCCGAGGGACGCGAGAATGGCGTCCGTCGCGCGATCCCGACTGTGCAGAGTTGCGCCAGCGATCTGCCCGGCCACGCGCACTTCCGCGACGTGCTGGGCCGCCTCTACTTCGCGCTCGAGGACACCTCCTCCGCCATGACGCACTTCCGCGCGGCCTCACGCATGAACCAGGGGCTGGTCCAGCCGGAGTACTACCTCTCCGTCATCTCGCTCGATCAGCAGCGCCCGCGAGAAGCGGTCTCGTACGCCGATCGCGCGCTGCAGATCCTGCCCGGTCACTACGCCCTGCAGTACGTGCGTGCGGAGGGCCTGTGGCAAATGGGCCGAAAGGATGAGGCCCGCGCGGCCTTCCAGAGCGTCGTGCAGCAGGCCCCTGAGCAGAGCGAAGAGTACGCGGGCGCCGCCGGACGCCTCGGCGTGGGCGCCAAGCAGAGCCCGCAGACTCAGCCTGAGCAGCCGCGGAGCAACCGCCAGAAGCGCAACCGCGCTCGCAACCGCTGATCGCGGCGCCGGCCGACGGAGCCAGCGTGACTGTCGAGCCCGTCTGGCCGTCAGCGCGCGGAGTCGGAGTCGAACAGCCCGCGCGCGGGCCGAAAGCGTGTCCGAAGGCGCTGGAAGCGACGCCCGTACGTCTCGTCGAAGAGCGCCGGACGCTCGTCGAAGAACTGCATGGTCTGCTGGCGGAGGGCGTCGATCCGGAGATCGATCTCGGCGTCCGGCACCTGCTCGGAGCAGATCATCCCGACGATCTGGTACGACTCGCGGTCGAGTTGCTGCATCTCGGGGTCCACGCGCATCGCCAGATCCTACCTCCCCACCCATCGTGGCTGGAGTGAGCATCCCGCCATCGCCCCTGCCTCTTTCTGTTGGGGGCTCCGCGACGCAGGGGTAGCCTGCCGGGCTTGCCTGGGGAGACCCCCCGGCAACCAGAGGTGAGCCTCCGCATGGTCGACGAGAACATCA
Source organism: Planctomycetota bacterium (assembly GCA_021776825.1). Lineage (GTDB taxonomy): Bacteria > Planctomycetota > JAJSAM01 > JAJSAM01 > JAJVHW01 > JAJFFG01. Next base: position 30,951 of record JAJFFG010000004.1, on the reverse strand, counting down.
AGCAGATCCGCGAGTACCTGTGGGCGAAGTACGTCGACTACGCGCACCACGGGGATGACATCGACGAGGAGGCGGCGCTCAAGACGCTCGAGGAGTACCACCTCGCGCACTCGGTCGCTGTCGACGGTGAGACGTACTACCTCGGCATCCTGTACTTCGAGGTGGCGTTCCTACAGCCCGAGCCCGAGATGCTCTATCTCGCTCGTGCGAAGCGCATCCTCGAACGGTACCGCAACCGGTCCGGCGAGTCCGACTGGGACGCGATCGAGGATCGCATCGAGGAGGCGACCGACGCCCTCGCCGACCTTCTCCCGAAGAAGCGCGACGCACTGATTGGTGTCGTCGACAAGGAGCTCGACGAGCACGAGCAGGTCGCGGCCGACACGGTCGAAGACGAGGACGCGGGCCCCAAGGTCGAGGACGGAATGGTCTTCGTCACCAGTGGCACATTCCTCTCGGGCGCGAACAAGACCTCGAAGGACGTGAAGGGCTTCTGGATCGACCAGTTCCCGGTCACGAACGCCGAGTACCTCGCGTTCGTCGAAGCCACCGGCTATCGCTCCCCGAAGTTCTGGAGCGAGGGTCGCCTGCGCGAGCCCGAGGCACCGGTGGTTGGCGTGTCCTGGTACGACGCGTTCAAGTTCGCCGCGTTCGCCGGCAAGTCGTTGCCCTCGAAGGACCAGTGGGAGAAGTCCGTTCGCGGCACCCAGGGTCAGGCCTATCCGTGGGGCGACGAGATCACCCCCGAGCTGGCCAACTACGAGCAGGACGACGGCTCTGACGCGATCGAGGTCAACGGCACGTATCCCGGCAACGTCAGCGAGTTCGGCGTCCGCGATGCCATCGGCAACGTCTGGGAGTGGACCGACAGCCCCGACCCCCAGGACTCCGAGCAGCGGGTGGTTTGCGGCGGCTCCTGGTGCGACCCGGCCTCGTTCGTGCGCGTCGACGAGCACCTCGCCGCGTACCCGAAGGACAAGTACGACAACATCGGCTTCCGCTGCGTTCGCGTCGCGAAGGACTAGCGCGAAGCCAGTGTCGGGATGGCGCGCAGCGCCCGGGCGTGTGCGCGTTCAGCGTCTGACATTCACGGAGTCGCTCGTCGCTGAGTCGACCGATCGTGAGCGCTGCGAGCCGCCCCGAGGTCGCTCGACTCCCCGCTCCCGCGCTACCAGTCGTAGCCGAGGTAGAGCGGCCAATGCCAACCGATGCCACGATGCCAACCGCGCCGACCATGGTGGCCGTGGCGACCGCGCGAGGTGCCCAGGCTGAGGTGAACGGGAGGCAGCCAGTCCGTGCGCTCCGGCCGGACGTTCACGTACTCGACGCGACGCACGGGGCGCAGGCTCTGATCGAGGCGCTGGTGCGATGCGTTTCATCGGGTTCCTCGGTTGCCGGTATCTGGGGCGGCAGCGTCAGCATACCGGGCGGCCGCCGCCGACCACGCGGTCGCAGGAACGGTGCGCGTCCACGCGAGCGTCACGTGGCCGCTGCGCACGACGACGGGGATCTCCTGCGCCAGATCGGGCAGGGGGTTGCCAGCCGAGTCGCGCACATCCACGCGCAGCACGTGCTCCCCCGGTGGGAGATCGGCGACGAGCACCTGCACCCCTGCGGGGAGGCTGCGCCACGTGCGGACATCGGCCTCCGACGGAGTGAGCAAACTGCCGAGGAGGAGCGCCGCGCCGAGCGCGTCGTCGCGCGACGAGTCCGACTCGTGCAGCACGATCACGCCCGCCGCATGGGCCGCGCCCTTGAGAGCGGCCTTGCCCTGATTCACGTCGTCGACGACGCCGTCTCCTCGCGTAACGGCCTGGTGGTAGACGTCGCCGATCAGGAACGTGTCGCCGAGCGAGCGCCCCGCGGAGGAGATCGATGCGTATGCAGCGGGACCCCCATAGGTCCGACGAAACCGCAATGCGGCTCCGCCATACCCTGCGGGCACCTTCTCCGGCCCCCATCCCGTCTCGAGAACGACGACGACGTTCCCCGTCTCCGCGTTCTCCTTCTTCGTCCAGGGGTTGTCAGGCTGGAGCTCCCGGGCCTGCGCGAAGGCCTGCTCGCCGCGGTCCGAGTGCAGCGCAGCGCGCTGCGCCTGCCCGAGCAGGTACCAGAGCAACGCGAAGTCCGACTGTGACGCACCCTCGGCACTGTCCGCGTCACGGAGCACGCCGGCGCGAAATGCCGCAGCGGCGTTGTCAACGTCCCCCAGCAACCAGTTGGTGATCCCGAGGTAGTACGCATTGAGGCACCGCTCGTGCGGTTCGCCCTTGAAGCGACGCGAGCGGGCAGGGCCCACGAGCGCCCCGATGGTCTCCCCGGTCGTGGAGGACAGATCCTCCATGTCGAGGTAGGCCTCGTAGAAGTGCGCCCGCGCGCCGACGACATCTCCGCCGAGCAGCGCCGCGACGCCCGCCTCGTTGCGATCGAGCGCGGTGTTGCGGGCGTCGTCCTGCGCCTGGTCCTCGTAGTACGCCCGAGCATCCGCGTAGCGCGCTCGCTCGAACAGCGCGACACCGACCGAGCGGTCGGTGGTCGCGCATCCGGCCACGAGCAGCACGCCCGCGAGCACCGGCATCAGAGCCGATGAACGTCCCACGCTTACTGGTAGATCACGCCGGCGTCGCCGACCTTCTTGAACTCGTAGGAGTCGCTCCAGACGATCGTCGAGTCCTCGGCGTCCACGAGCACGAAGTTGAGCTGGAAGTAGTCGGCTCGGTCACCCTCGTAGCGCTTGGAGAGGCTGTTGATCCGTCCCGTCAGCAGATAGTCGGCACCGAGCAGCTTGCGCATCGCTCCGCCGGCATAGACGCCCTCGCGCTTGCCCTGTCGCTCACGCAGCACCTCGTCGATGTGCTCTCGTGCCAGGTACTTCACGCGCGGACTCGTCCGCCGGACGAGCGAGTTGCGCATGCGATCCGTGAGGAGGGCCGTGTTGAACGGCTGGATCGACTCGTTCTTGATCGTCGTCGCGGCGACGACGAGCTGGTTGGCCTCGTACGCGAGCAGCACGCCCGCGAGGTCCTCGGCAGCGGAGTCGGTGGCGGCAATGACGTCAGCCGAGTCGATCAGGGTCCCGCCGACATCGTCGTCGGCGCGGGGATCGACGCGCTGCATCGAGGCACCGGCACAGCCCGTGGCGAGCGTCGCGGCCCCCAAGAGGGCGAGCGCTGCCAGTGAGCGGGTGATCTTCGTAGTGGGCATGGTGTCTCCTTCGGAGTTCGCTCGCGGCGGGGACGACCCGCCATCGGCCGAGATGCACAAATCTCGTGCCGATGGACTCATCGTCGCACCCCCGTTCGGAACTGCTCTGTAACCTTCGCCCCTCCCGAGCGTCCTTCTCTTGGGCGCGTCGCCGGAGGCCGCCCTGTTCCATCACGGCGCGCCGACTCGCTGCGCGACCGTTCGCGGGGACCGTGTGTCCTCACGTGATCGGAGGTGGTGGAGGGGGAGGGCCCGCCAGGGGCGGATTCGGCCTGAGCAGGCGGATCTGAGTCGAGCGAACGGATCTGAGTCGAGCGGACGGATCTGAGTCGGGCGGACGGATCTGAGTCGAGCGACGACGTCTGGGTCGGCGACGGGATCTGGATCGCGGCCGAAAACGGCCGCTGGTCGCTTCGATCCGACGCGCAAAACGGGGTACGGCTAGCTGCCGTGCACCGAGCCGCCGTAGCCTACGCCGGTGAGCAGCGCAGCCTCGGGGCCTCCGTCGAAGTTCCTGGATCCGCAGGACATGCCGTGGCGACCGTTCGACGAGGCGCCCGGAGTCGAGTTCAAGGTGCTGAAGACGCACCCACCCGGCAACGGAGCGACGCTCCTCCTGCGCTTCGAAGCAGGCGCGGCCTACCCCGCGCATCGGCACGTCGACGGCGAGGAGTACTGGGTTCTCGAGGGCACTCTCGCCGACGGCGGACGGACCTACGGCACCGGCACGTACGTCTGGCATCCGCCCGGCTCCGTCCACCGCCCGTCGAGTCCGGCCGGGGCGACGATCCTCGTGTTCGTGCCCGGCGGCATCGAGATCGTCGCGCCGTGAGGACTGCTATCGCGGCAGCGTGAACGGGAGAGGCTCGACGCGGCCGGTCTCGCCGTCGGCGGTGGTCAGCGCCGTGCCGGGTCCAGTCGCGGCCGGAATCACCAGAGCCATCGCGAGAGACTCCTCGCGCACCGGCGAGTAGCACGCGCTCGTCACGGAGCCGACGGATCGGCCCTCCCAGTCGAGCCGGTCTCCGCGGACGGGCGGCGTCCGACCGCTGAACACAATGCCGCAGAGCTGACGAAGTGGGCGCCCCACGGCCGCGTGGCGCACGAGTGCCTCACGTCCGAGGAAGCAGCCGCCGTCGAGCTGCACGCCGGGGATCTCTGGTTCGTCGCTCCCCTCCGCAGGCCGCGCAACCTCCAGCGGCACGCTGCTTTCATCCATCTCCGCGCCGTAGCGCGGGCGGCCGGCCTCCACGCGGAGCGCCTCGAGTGCCTCCAGACCGGCAGCGCAACCGCCCAGATCGCACGCGGCCGTGACCAACGCGTCGAACAGGCGCGGCGCTCGAAGCCAGTCGGCGATGACGTCCAGTCCCGGCCCGCCGGTGCGGGGGGAACGGACCACGCGGACCGAACCGAACTGCGCCGTCTCGACCTGCACCGATGCGAATGGTGCGAGATCCGGCACAGGTCGCCCCAAGACGGCGGCGATGACCTCGGCGGCGCGCGGGCCCTGGACGGACTGCAAGGTGTACTCGCGCGTCACGTCCTGGATCTCGACATCTGCCGCCACGATGAGGCGCTCGAGAGCCCGCCGCACCTTGGCCCGCACGAGCGAGGCCGTGAGCAGCAGCACGGCAGAGTCGTCGACGAGCAGACGCATCTCAGCGGAGACTCGTGCATCCGCCGTCAGAAGCAGCGCATGAGCACCAGACCCGGGATCCAGCCCACGGACGTCGGCGGCCAGCACCGAGTCCAGGAAGCGCAGGCGTTCGGTTCCCGTGACGCGCAGCTTGGCCGCCGAGCCGAGATCGAACACGCCGGCGGCGCGACGCGTCGCCATGTGCTCGGCGACGGGGTCGCCGTAGTGGCCCGGCATCACCATCCCGCCCCGCTCGACCAGGAACGCACCCAACGCCTGGTGCACGGACTCGAGGGGGTTGCTGGGCATCGCGAGGCAGGATAGCAGCGTGACGCGCGCCTCAGCGCACGACGCTCACCCCGGAATCAGGCTCGCCTGCAGAGAGCCGTGCCAGGTCGGCGCGGAGCATCCCCGACAGGTCCTGATGGGGTACGGGCAAGACCCAGTCCCCGAGGTCCGTCTCCGCAAATACGGCGACCAGACGTGCGGCCTCGTCGCGGGGCGCGTCGCGACGGAACGCGTCGCAGGCGTCGCGCAACGCGGCGTAGCCCCTCGGCCCGGCCAGCTCGAACAGGGCGCGGCGCCACGAACGTTCGGCGTCGTAGGCGTACGGGTTCCAGAGCCAATCGAGCCGCGTGAGGCGGTTCACGGGTGTGCCCCGCTCGCCGAAGACTCCGTCCGCTTCCTCCACGAGCGCGGCCTCGCGCCCGGTCAGTGGTCCCCAGTCGCCCTCGCGCCCGAGGTTGTCGTAGATGAGCGCCTTGGTCGAGTCGAGTCCGAAGAGATCACGGGCGTTGCGGAGTCCGGCGGTGTCGACCTCGCGACTGATGATGTCCGGCCCAGTGACGACCAGGCCGACGTCGCGGGGGAGGCCGCCGGCACGGCGCAGCGCCATCGCGTACGGCGGGAGGCGCCGATCGTCCCACCAGTAGGTCTGCGGGAGGAAGTACAGCTGTGCCGTCGGATCCTCGGCTCGCAGTCCCCGACGCACGGAGGCGACGTACGCCACCATCGCGCGAGCGTACGAACCGAACGCCAGTCGACTCTGCGGCGTCAGCCCGAAGCCGACATCGTCGAACTTCACCGCGAACTTCCGCACGCCCTTCTCTTGCCACGGGCGAAACGCAGCGAGCGTACGCGCCACGCCATCCGACGACGCGTCGAGCGGACTCCCGGGGGCCGCGAACGGCACGACCGTGCGACCGGAGCCCGACGCAGCGTCACTCCCCGTGCCCCACGCGAAGTTCGCGCGATACCGGCGCTCCCATGCGCGCGGTCGCTTGTTGCCACGCAGCGGGAACGCCGGTGCGTCGACGATGAGGCACTGCCGCGCGAGCTGGCGCCCTGCGGCGTCCTTCCGGGCAATCTGCGACAGCGTCAATTCGGCCCAACGGCGGCCCTGCTCGTCCGCGGCGGCGACCATCACCGACGCATCACCGTCGTCGACGGCGACACGCAACACGTAGCCCTCGGGGTCGAGATCGCGCCACGTGGAACTCAGACCGAGCTCGTCGAGAATCTCGAGGAAGTCGTCGGAGGTCTCGTCGATCCACTCGGCCGTGCCGAGGTCGACGAAGGTGTCGCCGTACTGCGCCTCGCGCGGCGTCGGGTACGCCGTGAGCAGGAACGACGCGAGATCGTCCGGAAGGTCGGGCGGTGGCAGCGGGACGCCGACGCTCGTGCCATCGCGCGCACCCGCGCACGCAGTGAGCGCGAGCAGCAGGGCGAGGACGGACGGTCGGAGCGAGCGGTGCACGGCCGGGATCGTAGCTGGGTCAGCGCCCCGTCGACAGAGCAGTCGGCAGAGCAGTCGACCGTGTGAGCCAGAGCTCGCGATCGAGACGTCGATCCCCCCTGGCACCGCTGCGCGCCAAGGCGGAGACACGGCTACGGCAGGAACGCCTTCACGTCGGCCAGCTTCTGGGGGAGATACGTCGTGTAGACGTAGTCGAGGCCGTGCGCCGCGAACGCCTGCTGCTCGGCGCGTTGCCCGCCGGCGACGAGCTGCTTGAAGGCCTTCGTCCAGCGGCGGTGTGACGAGAAGAACGGGTCGTTCTTCAGAGCGTCGCGAGAGCGCTTGAAGTCGACCTCGCCCATCGGATGCGTCGGCAGTTTGTAGTCGATGATGTCCTGCGGCGTGACACCGAGGAACGAGGCGCCCGGCACGCTGAAGAACCGGTTCATGTGCGCTGCGTTGCCCGAGCCGACCTTGAACGTGCGGTAGATGTTCGCGAACCCGTACGGATCGCAGTCGGTGAACACGTAGACCGGCAGGCTCATCTCGTCGGAGAGCCGCCGCACAAAGCGCCGACAGGCGCGCGACGGCACGCCGGCCATGGCGATCTGGATACAGTTGTGCTGTTTCCAGAACCGTGCGCGGTTGAGGCGCTCAAACACACCCTGGGTCTCGATCACGAGCACGAACTTCGCGCTCGTCTCGAAGCGCAAGCCCTCGACGTCGGTCGGGATTGTCCAGGACCCGGAGCCGAGCGCCGTGACGTCGATGAACACATCGGCACCCGTCACGGGATCGCGATCGATCACGACGAGCTGCCCGGCGACCGACCCACCGTGGGCGTCGGCAACGAAGCGCAACTGCTCGCGGGTCACGCCGTAGCGCGCGAACATCGCCTCGATGTCGTCGATGACCGTGTCGGACTCGGGCTGTTCGACGAAGCGCGCGTCGCCCCAGTTCTTCGACACGTAGTACGCGTCTCGCTTCGTCGAGTAGTCGTCGATGCGAATCATGCTGCGCGAGAACTGCATCATCAGCAGCATCTGCGCAAACGACTTCGCGGTGTTCACCGTCAGGGTGCGCTCGGAGATGCCGTCGCCCAACTCGAAGTAGCCGACGCGCGGGTCGTACGTCACGTTGGAGAGCGAGCGTTGCGGGAACGAGAGCGTCGGATTGTCGTACGCCTTGACCGTGCGGTGAACGGTGCGGGCGACGCTCTCGATTTGCTCGATGGCGATGCCGTCGAGCTCGGCTCGCGACGGCGGCGGGGCGCGGCGTTTCTTGCGACGGGTCACAGCTTGCGGCTCCGGTCGAGGACCTCTCCGAGCACCGTCGTCGTCCGATCGCGCTCGGCGTCGTCGAATTCGAGGATGCCCTGCAGGGCCTCGGAGATCTTCGGGATGTAGCGGGCGATGTAGTCACGCTTGCGGAGGGCGTCGGCCTGACGCTTCTGTGCCTTGACGTGTCGCCCGAGCGCGCGCCCGCAGTCCATGATCGCGAGCCGTAGCTCCTTCAGGATCTCGGGGATGTGCGCCACGGCTTCCTTGGACTCGCTCGTGAAGGGCACCCACACGGACGCGAGGTGGACGACGAGCACCAGCGGGCCGGACGGCGGCGCACCACGGGACTGGTCGATGCCGTAGCCACGCCACGGCACGGAGAGCACCGACTTCGAGATCGCGCACGCTCCCTGCTGATAGAGAAGCGGCACGCGGTTGGCGAAGCGCAGCACCGTCGCCGAGCCCTCGGCAGTGATCCCCTTGCCGTAGGCGAGCGCCACTTCCACCTGAAACGGGTTGCCGGAATAGACCGACGGCGGTCGCGTGACCGCCTTGAGGAACGCGTTCGGATACTCGCGCGCGAGGCTCTCGATCAGCAGATCCTCGCCGATCGGGCTGATGCAGTCCGTCGGCGGGTTCATCAGCTTGACCTTGCGGAGCGCTGCGTGCAGTTGATTGAGGCTGTCACCCTCGACGCGTGCCATCCACGTCGCCATGTTCACGTCGGCGTGGGAACAGATCTCCTCGGCCTTCGTACGCGAGACGCGACAGAAGTCGTTCTGAAGGAACGCGCCGACCTTCTTCGCGACGGTCGTCTCGACCATGCGCTTGAACGTGCCGAGTTCCACGCCATCGGGGTGCGGTTGCACTTCACGCGGCTCGTCCGGAAGGGTCTGCGACGCACGCCGATAGACCGTCCACACGCCGTCGGGGTCGCGGTAGCGCAGCGTGACGTGCGGGTTGGCGACCGCGGTGGCCCGCAGGTACGTGTCCACCGAACGCTGGCCGCGTTGGTACTTCGCCTTCAGTTCGATCTCCACGCGGGTGCCGCGTTCGCGAACCCACTCGCGCTCCTCCTGAACCTTCACGTCCGGCTTGTTGCGCTGTACGTCGAGCGCGACCTCGACGTACTGGGCCGGACGCTTCGGTCCCGTGCGGGACAGCACACGCACCGGGCGGCCCGTCGTCTGCTGGCCGTACATGCCGGCGGCGGAGATCCCGATGCCCTGCTGGCCACGGCTCTGCCGAAGGCGGTGGAACTTCGATCCGTAGAGCAGCTTGCCGAAGATCTTGGCTACCTGCTCGACGACGATGCCAGGGCCGTTGTCTTCGATGGCGATGACGTAGCTCTCGGGCGGCGCCGCAATGCCACGGCCCTTCCGCTTCGAGCCGGGCTTCGACGAGGCGACGACGCGCTCGGCCTCCTCCTCCTCGGTCTCGCCGTCGTCATCGGCGTCGAACAGGCCGCGCTGGAACAGTCCACCGGCGCCGGCCTGGCGCGCTGGTGACGCCTCGTTGCCGTTGCTCCCGACACCGGATTCGGGTGCCGCATCCGGACCGGCATCCGAACCGGGATCCACATCGACCGCCTCACCCGTGAAACCGTCCACGCCCGTCCGAGGCTGGGCGTCGAACTCCGCGAGATCGACCACGCGCGTGATCTCGATGGTGACCTCCGGGAGGATGCCCGCCTCCTCGCAGGCATCGAGGGCGTTGTCGACGCCTTCCTTCACAGTCGTCAGCAGCGCCTTCAGAGGGTTGTCGAACCCCAGCAGATGCCGGTTCTTCTCGAAGAACTCCGACACGCTGATGTCGCGCTGCTTGGCGGCCAGCTCCTCCGCGGAGCGCCGCCGCGATCCACCTGCACTCGTCATGATGCTCCCGCCATCAAACCGTCGCGGTCCGACCGAGACGCCGGAGGCCTCCCGCGGGAACGTGCTGGAACGAGATACGACGGACGGTCATCGAGCCTCCGGGGCGGGCGGCGGGCGGTTCAGGGCCGTGGAAGTTAGCACCCCGCGCCGACGGGCTCGGGAGGGGTGGCCGCCCCGCTCGGTCGTGGTCCGCTACCGACTAGGAAGTCGTGCCCATGTCGTCCCCACCGAACTCGCCGAGTTCACTCGGGGCCTCGGCGGCGAGCCGCATCAGGCGCTGTGCCGGCTCGCGCAGCTCCGCCGGCGCGCCCTCGTCGGCAGCAAGGCCCGCGACGTCCATCGCGCTTGTAATCGCGGGCGCCAGCTCACGGCACGTCGCGTCGTCCAGGCCCCGGAACGCGTCGCGCACCAGAGCCAAACGCACGCTCGGCTCGTGGACGAACGCGAGCAGGCGATCGATCACGACGGCGCGCGCCTCTCCGTCGGTGCGGGAGAGCAGCCGCAACAGCGCGAGCCGGCCGTCCGCGTGTCGGAGGTTCGCCAGCGCGGTGACCATGTGCAGCGTCAGGGCCGGATGGACGGCCAACGTCTCCAGGGCTTCGACGTCGGCGCGCTCGCCAACCGCACCGAGGATCGCGCCAGCGAGCCGAGCCGTCCCGGGCTCCCGTGTCCGCTCCAGGGCCGCTCGGGCACCAGCGCGGAGGCGCCGACGTCGCCCGGCGCCGACGAACGGCATCCCGGTGCCGGACAGGAGCTGCGGAAGTCCCTCGTCGAGCGCCTCGGGGCTCTCGAACGCGCCGGCGCGATCCCAGGCCGCTAGGGCCTCGACAGAGTCCTCAGCCTTGTCCTCAGCCTTGTCATCGAGCGCGATCGCAGACCGCACGGCCGCGACCATCTCGTTCGCTCCACCGCCGAGCGAACGCGTCTCCGCCACCGACGCCGCGGCTCCGCTGTCGCGGATCCTCTGGAGCAAGGGGCCGCCGAAGGAAGTCATGACGCCGCGCCGTCCGGTGATTCGGGTGCCAGGTCCCCTCGATCACGTTCCGTGCGAGCCGGATCCATGCGGTCCGGGGCGAGCGGGAAGTCCGGCGAGACGTCGCGGTCGAGCAGGATCGCACCCACGACGAGCGCCGGCAGGAGGAACACGTTCACGACGGGCACGAGCAGCACGGCCGCGGCGCCCAGTCCGAGCCCGGAAGTCGCCGGGAGGTTCCGCAGGAGGCAGCGATACCGCTCGCGGATCGGTACGGCGCGTGCCGACATCGCGAGATCGAGCAGATCCATGCCCTCGACCGGCAGGAGCACGAGGAAGAACAGGAACGTGCCCGCGACGGGGATGCAGAGGAGCGACAGCGCGAGCAGCGTGACGACCACGCGCAGCCCGAGCAGCGCCAGCGCCTCGAGGATCGGCCGGATGACCCAGCGGACGAAGCGCCCCCCCGGGGGCATCGGAGCCGGGAGGCCCGAAATGTCCTCGAAGACGCGGTCCGCGAGCAGCGCGAGGAACGGCGCGGCCACAACGCGCACGATGGCCGGAAACGCTGCGTAGAACGCGATGAGTCCGGCGGCGGCGACCGCCAGAAGGGACAGGAGCCAGGCCGCTCCGCCGAGCCACTCCCCCATGACCATCGTCGCGGCCTGCTCGACCTCGGGCAGCAGCCAGCTGAAGAGCCACACCCAGGTGCCGACGAAGACGACGAACGCGCAGATGACCGGTGCGATCGCCCACGGCCACATCTTCGGGTGGCGCACCAAGTGAACGAGGCCGCGCGCCACGCACGTCGTGCCGCGCGTGAACGCCTTCGTGCCCGAGAACGTGGTGCGGACCGCGCCGACGCCGACGCGAACAGCGCCCTTCCCGGCCCCCGCCACGACCGACCGCAGGCGCTTCTTGGACGGCGGATCGTCGCCTGACGGGCCGTCATCTGACAACGCGCTGTCGGCAGAGGGGTCGGCATCGAGGGCGTCGTCACTCATTCCTAGTCGCGGAACGGGTGGTCGGGCGGCGTGTCATCCTCGGCAGCGTCCTTGACCCGGTCGCCGAAGGCGTCGGCCTGCTTGCGCTTCCGCTCCTCCTGCTCCGTCGCGATGTTCGCGAAGAGGTCGCCCGCGCGGGGGCGCTCGAGGGGGCCGTCGAGGGGATTGACGGCGACGAACGCCTTCTCGATCACGAGGTTCTTGCCGTCGACGCGAAACCGGACGCGCATCTTGGCGTCGAGCCCGACCTCGGCGAGGACGTTCCGCGGCACGACGAGGTCGCCTCGATCGCCGATGCGGTACGTCATGCCGTCGCCGACGTGGCGGCTCACGTCTCTGCCCCCACGAAGCCCTGCTCACCGAGCCAGGCCTCCACGTCGGAGAGAAACGCCCGAGCCGTACCGACCGCGCCTTCGGCCTCGCCCGCATCGGCCTGCCCCAGGGGCTGCTCATCGACGTGGGCGTGGAGCGCCGCGACCGCCTCGAGCGCCGTCGCGTGCCCGCGATCGAGCTGGTCGTTCAGGAGGAAGTGCTGCGCGGCGAGGCGATGCACCGACCAGATGGTGTTCGGGCTGCGCTTTTCGGTGGCGAGGAGCGCACGCTCAGCGTGGATGGTCGATTGATGGGCGCGAGCGACGGCGTCTTCGCAGAAGCCCTCCACAACAAGTCGCTCGGACGCCGCCAGCGCGCGACGCGCGCGCTCGACGTGGGGCGAGACGTCGATGAGATCGCCCTTGGTAACGCTCTGGTAGGTGGCCATGCCGGAAGTCTACCGGGCACGCTCGTGGCACGGCAGCCCAGCAGGGGGGTCCCCATCAGGGGGGCCGCGGGAGCGGTCATCGGGGGCGGCGCTCGCCGGCGTCAGCGTCGGAGCGCGACGAGGCGGCCGTCGGCCGTGGCGATGAAGATCTCGCCGCCGTCGATCACGGGCGTCGCGAGAACCGGGGCACCGACGACGAAGCGCCAGTCGAGGTCCCCCGTCTCGGCGTCAATCACGAACACGGAGGTCTCGGCGCCGGGAATGAACACCTGCCCGCTCGCGAACGCCGGAGTCGCAGCAGCCCGCTCGGGCAGACGTGCCCGGAAGAGGCTCGCGCCGTTCGCGCGAAACGCCACGATGCTGCCGTCCGTGCACGGCTGATACGCGGAATCGCCGGCGACGCACGGCGCCACAGCCATCGCGCTCGGCACCGGAAAACGCTTCACGGCGCGCCCCGAGCCGGCCGAGAACACGCGCAGAGAACCGTCTGCGGCGACGGCCCAGAGTCGGTTCGGGTCGGCGTCGGGATCGGCGACCGGTGACGTGAGGAGTTCCACGCCGGAGGTCGGTCGGGGCCGCACGGTTCCGTCGCGGGACCCGGCGAACGTGAGCCCGTGGTCGGTGCCGACGTAGGCGAACGACTCAGCGCTCACGCGCCACGGCTGCGTCGGCATCGCCATTGTGCCAGCCGGCATGTTCCACAGTGCATCGCCGCTGCTCGCGGCGCGTCCGGCGACCGAACCATCGTCGGAGGTGATCACCACGATCCCGTCGGCGACCAGCGGCTGCGCGGAGGTCCCGACGCCGGTCTCGTGTCGCCAGCGAACGCTGCCCGTGTCCGCGTCCAGACAGATGGTGGCTCCGCTCGCCGTCGCGACGACGATGCCGTCCGGGGTCAGGATGGGACTCACCGCAGCGTCGTCGTACAGGCCCAGCTTGGTCCGCCACAGGACGGAGCCCTCGGTCCGCGAGAGCGCGGTGACGGCGCGATCGCGCCCGGCGATCACCACGCGATCCGACAAGACCAGGGGAGCTGCATCGAAGGCCGCGTCGCTCTGGTACGTCCAGAGCACGGGCTTGCTGAGCGAGACGTCGAGCTCGAGGTCCCAGAGGCCGTCGATGACCTCGTCGCGCGGCTCGAAGCCCTCGCACTCCACGCGCAGCGTCGTCTTCGCGCTGGCGGGGTAGGTCAGCACCATCGAGCCCTGACCGAGATCCTCGCCGTCGACGATCACCCGGGCCTCACGCGGCAGAACGTTCAGGCTGATGGGAAGGCGCGCCGACTGGGCCGCCGGCGTACCCGCGTACAGGTGCAGCAGCTCCTTGAGCGTCGCGTGAGCGTCCTCGAGGCGACCGCTGCGCGCGAGCTGCGCCGCACGCTCGCCGAGCGCAAATGCCTCGGCTTCGCGGATCTGGCTGCGACGGGACTGCTCGGCCATCTCCTCCGGCGAGAGGAAGCGGCCCTCGGAACGAGCCTGCTGCACCTGGCGCTCTTCCTCCCGACGCTGGAGCGCGAGGATCTCCTCGGCCAGTTCGAGCGCGGCGCCCGAGGCTCGGGCGAAGCGGTACTCGGCGGCGGCGGTCTCCAGCACGGCGCGCGCGCCAGTGAAGTCATTCGCCTCGAGGAGCACCTCGGCGTCGGCGAACGCGATGTTCACGTGCTTGCGCGCGGCGCCTTCGTACGCGAACACACCGGCGACGGCAGCGAGACCGAGCACCGTCGCCGCGGCCGTCGCACGGAACACGCGACGCTGCGCCTTGACGCCGGTCAGTTCCTCGAGCCGGTCACGGGCGTGGCGATCGCGCTTGTCGAGCGCGAGGATGCGTAGGTAGACGTCGCGCAGTTCGGAGTCTGCCGCGTTGCGGGACTCGAGCAGCTCGGCCAGCTCACGCAAGTGGTGCAGCGCCAGCTTCTGCTCGCCGAGCCCGATCAGGACCATGACGAGCTGGCGGCGCAGGGACGCATCCTTCGGGACGATCCCGACGAGCTGCAGCAAGAGCAGCTTCGCGCGGTTCAGCAGGTTGTGCTTGATGAAGAGATCGGCGAGCGGCCGGCCGTCGGACACGAGCTGGCCGTAGTCGCGATGGTGGCGGTGGATCTCGAGGATCAGCTCGCGCGTGGCGAAGTCGGTCGGCAGGAGGCGGACACACGCGCGGTAGTGGTCGAGCGCCTCAGGCAACTCGTTGCGCTTGCGGTGGAAGTCTCCGAGGTACTTCCAGTGACCTGCGGCGCGGGCCTTCTCGCCGGCGGTCTCGCAGGCGCGAGCGAGCCGCTGGCGGACGATGCGGGCATCGACGGCGACCTTCAGCGCGTCCTCGAGTGCCGAGATCTCCTTGAAGATCTGGTCGCGATTGACCTTCTGCGCCGAGTGTCCGGAGACACGACGCACGCGGCCGTCGCGCAGGCAGCAGAGGAGGAACTCGTACGCCGGGACGCGACGCATGCCCGACTTGGCGATCGAGTCAGCGGCGATCCGGGTGCCGTCGAAGAGCTTCAGCAAGCGGGCGCGGGCCGGCGGACACCGGTCGGGGTCCGCGGTCTCGGCCATTTCGTAGACCTCGCGGCCGGTCGGGAGTCGCCCGACGATGCCGCGCCAGTCCTCGAGCTTGGCGAGAACGTTGTGGAGGAAGCTCGGAACGCTGCACGTGAGAGAGGCCGAGTGGAAGCGACCCGCGTAGAACTCCTTCGGAGGCTGGCCCTCGATCAGACGGTACTCGGCACCCTCCCAGATGAAGAGATCGAGGATCTCCTCCTCCACTTTGTCGTGCATCGACTGCTCGACGTCGCCGCTCGTGACGAACCCGAGATCGATGGCGATCTCACCGAAGCGCTTACCGCGCTGACGGCAGGCTGCGAGCACCTCGTCCAGCTGCTCGACCTTCAGTTTGCCGAGATCGATGAGCATCTCACCGATCGACGCGCTGCGTCGCGGACCCGAACGGATGACGCGGATTCCGCCGATGGCGAAGTAGTAGATCCGCTCGCTCACGCCGTCGGAGACGATCAGCGAGAAGGCGGCTTGCTTGCCCGCCACGCGTCGCAGCGCCTCGACGAGGGCGCCTTCATCTGCCGGACCGCTGAGCTCGTGGGCCATTCCGTGAGGCTCATCGGGTCCGTGAGGCTGCGCGCTTGAGCGCTCCTGCGTTCTCCGTCCGCCAGGGCGGAGGAGAAGCCCGCGCTCTCGCGTGCGTGGGGCGCGCCCCATCGAGGCCACCGGGCCCGGCCTCTCAAGGTGAGAGGTCCGGATGCTCGATGGGAGAACGCGGTCTCCGTTGGGGTCGCAGGACTCCGTGGAAGTTCACACGGAAGTTCGTACGGGAGTCCGCACGGGAGAGTTCGACCCTCGATGTTCGAGATGGATAGGGAGCTCTGGGAGTCCTGCCTCGAGACCGGCCTCTGCTCAGAGGACGCGCTCCAGGCGGCGGCACGCCTCCAGCAGGAGGGGGCGGCCTCGGGCCACGCGATCGACCTCCTCTCCGCTCTCGCTCGCAACGGCTCCCTGACCGACGAGCAGGTCACCGTGCTTCGCCAGGCCATCCCGCCGCCGATGCCGGGGTCCTCCGCGGCTCAGACGCGCCACGTCCCGAGTTCGGCCCCTTCTCCATCGGCGCAGGCCTCCTCTCCATCCGCGCAGGCCTCCTCTTCATCCGCGCGGGCCCCGTTCGCACCGACTCACTCGCCTCTGGCGGCCGCGGCTCCTCCAAGTGCCGCGCGGCCGCGCGATCCAGCGGCGTTCCGTCCGGCGCAGCCGCCCGAGAGTTCGGCACACCGCGAGCCGTCGCCGTTCCAGCTGGGTGGCTCGTCCGGTGGCAACCCGATGGAGCCGTCACGACTACGGACGTCGGGACCCGAGGTCGACCCTCAGTCACCCGAGTTCCGCGGATCGGGCGCAGGCCAGACCCTCGAGTCACCGGAGCGCAACTCGGCGATCCCGAAAGGCGCGCGGCGCTTCACGGGGCGAGGTCAGATCTCCTACGAGCCCGCGATCGATCCGCGCGACGCTCCGGGCGCCGTCCCGATCACCTCCGAAGGGAACACCGTCGCGGGCACCGGAGCGCGTCGCCGTGGACTCCCGAGCGGGACCACGCAGGCCATCCCCACCGGGGCGGGAATGCTCCACGGCCCGGCTCCTCCCAACCGCCCGGCCTCCGGACTGCCGCCCGAGATCGTCGGCAGCGTCCTCACGCCGGCCGGACGTCCGGCCGACCCCGAGCCCGTCGAGACGAACCCGTTCGCCGACATGCCCGCGCTCGCCGACATTCCGGCGCTCGCCGATGCTGCGCCCGATGAGACCGGCGTCATGGCCTGCGAGCGGCCGCTCTCGCTCGACGACGTCGGGCTCAAGTCCGATCTCCCGACGCGCTCCGCCATGTGGAAGCACATGTCGGGCGACGCGTCGAACGCCCCTCAGGAGCCGGAGGAAGCCGAGCACCGCCCCACGCCGCCTCCTCCCGCCACCTTCGCCGTCGTGAGTGACAGCGAAGCGACCATGCGTGTCCCAGCGGATCAGCTCGCCGGGCTGGTCGCCGCACCGCGAACGCCGGCGCCGACCGAGGCGTTCGCTCCTGGCGAGCTCCCGGCCGGCGCCGCCGAGGCGCTCGCCGACCTCGCTCCGGTCGGAGCGACGGCCTCTCCGGACGACGCGACCGTCCGCGTCCCCCTGGAAGAGCTTCACGCGGCGATGGCCGGGGCTCCGGTCGACGCGACGCTCGCGTTCGAACCGAATGAGCGGCCCGCACCTTCGGCCATCGACGCCACCACGGATTTCGACGCACACGACCTCCGCGAGGCAATGCTCGTCGGCACTCTCGGAGAGGACGTGCCGCTTCCGGGTGAGGACCACTCCGGGATCGACGACTCGGTGCTCGCGGACGACGACGCCACGGCAACCGGGTCTCCAGGGAACCCAGCCGCGGGACGACCAAGTCCCGGATCCGTGGCTCGCACCGAGCTCGAGAGCACTCTGGAGGGCCGCGTACTGGGCGGGTGCCGCCTCGAGCGCGAGCTCGGCCGCGGCGCGATGGGCACGGTCTGGGAGGCGACCCACCTGTCCCTTCAGCGCAGGGTCGCCGTGAAGATCCTCCTGCCCTCGCAGCGCGACGGACGCCTCGACGTGGAGCAGTTCCTCAAGGAGGCTCGCGCCCTTGCTCAGGTCGAGCATCCCAACATCGTGCAGGTCCACGACGTCGGCTCGGCAGACGACCTGCACTTCATCGTGATGCAGCTCCTCGACGGCACGAGCGTCGCCGACCTGCTGGCCGATCGTCGCGTGCTGACGTGGGAGGAGGCGTGCCGGATCGCGATGGAGACCGCCAAGGGCCTCGCGATCGCACACAAGAAGGGCATCGTCCACCGCGACATCAAGCCCGAGAACCTGATGCTCACGAGCGAGATGCAGGTGAAGGTCGCCGACTTCGGCCTCGCTGCGCAGACCGCCGACGACTACGAGAATCAGCGCCGCGAGGTGATGGGCACGCCCGCGTACATGTCGCCCGAGCAGATCGACGGACGCACCGTCGACGGCCGCACCGACATCTACTCGCTCGGCTGCACGCTCTACGAGTTGCTCACCGGCCGGAAGCCGTTCGAGGGCGACTCCGCCATCCAGGTGCTGCTGCAGCAGACCAAGGCGATCGCGACGCCGGTGTCGGACGTCTGCCCGCAGGTGCCGCGCGCCATCTCGAAGCTCGTCGAGAAGTGCATGGCGAAGCACCCTGGCGCGCGCTACGCCCGCGCTGCGGAGGTCGCCGACGACCTCGAGAAGATCCTCGGCGGCGGGAAGCCCCAGATCGTCGTCGAGATCGAGAGCGTGATGTCGCGCAT
Source organism: Planctomycetota bacterium (assembly GCA_021776825.1). GTDB lineage: Bacteria > Planctomycetota > JAJSAM01 > JAJSAM01 > JAJVHW01 > JAJFFG01. The sequence continues at coordinate 12,661 of JAJFFG010000004.1, read as the reverse complement.
GCAGGAGCTCGCGGATAGCGCCCCTGCCAACGCGCCCCGGTCGCGCCCGGTGCTGGTCGTCGCTGCGGGCGCCGTCTTGCTCTCCGTCGCGTCGGTGGTGATGACGTTCGCGCTTCCCTCGATGGCCATGCCGTCGCTCGCCCACCTCGAGGTGAAGGCCGATGACACGGGCGCCGGCATCGCCGAAGCCCAGACAGCACTCGCCGACCTCTTCCGGTTCGCGACGGAGCAGCCGGATCACATCGAGGAGATCGAGGAGCGTGTCGCCGACGTCCGCGAACAGTACGGCGCGATCCTCGGACAGGAACTCCAGAGCGCCGAGACCGAGTTCCGCGCCGCCTACGAAGATCTGCGCTCGTCGATGCTCGACGACACGCTTCGCAAGGCTGAGCGACTCACCGCGGATCGCGATCCCGTCGGCGCGATTCAGGCGCTCTTCGACTACCCCGAGGGCTTCCGTAGCGGGGAGGTCGCCGACGAATGGGCGAGGTCGCTCGTCGAGGGGCTTGCACTCGTCGCGCGTCACACGGGGATGTCGTACGTCCCCGGCGGCGAAGCGCGCCTCGGACCGAACGGCGATGTCCGTGAGGTCGGTGCGTTCCTGATCGACCTCGCGGAAGTCTCGAACGAACAGTACGCCGAGTTCGTCGGGAACGGCGGCGGACGGGCGCCGGCGCACTGGAACGACAAGGCGCCCACCGGCTCGACCCGCCATCTCCCCGTCGTCGGCATTCGCGCGTCGGACGCCGACGCCTACGCGGCCTGGGCGCAGAAGCGCCTGCCGACCGCGGCCGAGTGGGAGAAGGCCGCCCGCGGCAGCGAGGGCTGGCGATACCCGTGGGGCGACGAGTTCGACCCAGCCCGCGTCGTCGCACGCGGTGGCGCCGCCGACGAGCTGCAGTCGGTACGCAGCCTCGTCGGTGGTCGCTCACTCTGCGGCGCATTCCACCTCGCGGGCAATGCCGCCGAGTGGACAGCGGACGCCGTCGACGATCCTCTGCGCGGTGCGGGTCGCGTGGTCCGCGGCGGTTCCGCCCGGAGCCACTACACGGGCGTGACCGCGTTCAATGCGTACGTGATGCCGGAGGAGACGGACGATCCGTTGCTCCTGATCGGCTTCCGCTGCGCCCGCGATGTCGAGTAGGAGGCGGTCACGGCGATTGCTGGGCGCGTCGCGGGTGCACGCACGTCGACGCAGTGGCAATCGCCGCGCCCTATGTTGTTGTCTGGCGTGTGCTCGGTCTCGTTACGCGTCACACGAGAGCCACCGGCGCCGGTCGAGGACCTCCGCGCACACATTCCCCGCGTCACGCTGCTTGCGCTCGGGCGCAACCAGCGCGCCCCGGGTGAGGATCCGGTTGGGGGTCGTCTCCTCCGATCCAACGCGTCCGCGTCGTCAACGGCGCCGTAGGGGCGGATCTCCTGATCCGCCCCGGGGTCACGTCGATTGCGGGCGGTTGGTTGGTGACGCACATCGGGGCATGCGGCAATCGCCGCGCCTCCCATGTTTCTGGTCGGCTCCGCGGCTGCGTCACCTCGCACGCGAAAGCGACCCCCTCGCTCGCAGCCTTGCGTGGCCTCATCTCCCGCGTCACGGCGAGGGGTCGCGTCGATTGCTAGCCGTTGGCTGGTGACGCCGATCGGGACATGCGGCAATCGCCGCGCCTCCCATGTCTCTGGTCGGCTCCGCGGCTGCGTCAGCTCGCCAGCAAGAGCGTTGCCCCTCGGTCGCAGCCTTGCGTGGCCTCATCTCCCGCGTCACGGCGCTTGCGCTCGGGCGCAACCGCCGCGCCCCGGGTGAGGATCCGGGTGGGTGTCGTCTCCTCCGACCGAACGGTGCCGCTACGTCAACGGCGCCGTACGGGCGGATCTCCTGATCCGCCCCGCCCGCTGGGGTTGCTCGTGCGATGTGGGTCCGCTGGCGCTCGGCGGACGGCTCGCGTCGTGCGGACGGGCATCGGTCGAGGGCGACGCGACGCTGTCCCGCCCGCGCCTGCCCCCCCCAGCTACCCCCGCCGTCGGCTCCACGTCAGCCCATCCAACTGCTCCGCCCGCGTCGGCGCGCCGAACGGGCTCGCGAGCATCCCCACCGCGATCGTCACGGCGCACGAGACCGGCGCCAGCCAGAGGGCGTGGAAGCCGAACGGCTTCGGGCCCCCAACGAGACGGAGGACGATCACGACCGCAGCCGCCGCTAGCAGCCCGCTGAGCGCGCCGCCCTCGTTCGCGCGTTCGGTGAGCATCCCCAGCAGGAAGACCCCCAGCAGCGGTCCAGCCACATAGCCGAGCCACGTCACCAAGGTCTCCAGGATCGACGTGTCATGCGGCGTCACCAACGCTCCAACCACCGCCAAGACCCCGAACACCACCGTCCCGACGCGCGCCATGCGTAGCTCCCCCGCCGGGTCGGTCCGTCCGAACAGGCGCCGGCGGAAGTCGACGATCGCCGTCGTCGACAACGAATGGATCGCCGAGTCGATGCTCGACATCGCCGCAGCCAGGATGCCGACGACGACCAGCCCCTTGAGACCCGCCGGAAGTCGGGACATGACGAATGCGGGGAGCACGGAGTTCGGACCGTCGGAGACGTCGATCACTCCGGCCCCCAGGTCGCTCCACGCCCGGATCGCCACGCCCGTGAACAGACACAGACCGAGCACGGCCGTCCCGGCGACCCAGTTCGTCACCGCGGCCCGTCGAGCGGACGTGAGGTCGCGGCAGGAGAGGAAACGCTGGACGGACTGCTGGCCTGTCCCGAAGAGCGACGTCGCGAAGACCGCATACGGGACCAGTGCGCCGACAAGATGGAACAGCCCGCCACGCGTGGGCTTGGGCGTGATCCACTCCAACCGTCCCGCATCGCCGGCGTGCGCGAGGATCGCGCCGAGTCCGCCCTCCACGTCCGAGCTGGCGACGAACAGGATCGCGAGCACGCCGACCACGACAACGGCGAGCTGCATGCAGTCCGTCCAGACGACCGCCGCGATCCCGCCGAATGCGCTGTACGCGATGGCCAGGGCCGCCGTGATGACGATCGCGACCTCGACCGGAACGTCGAACACGATCTTGAGAGCGGCCGCCGGCGCGTAGATGAGCACCGCCGTCCGCAGGAGCGTCTGCACCATGAACAGCGCGCTCGCGATCCACCGCGTCGTGACCCCGAAGCGCTGCTCCAGGTACTCGTACGCCGTGGTGATCGGCAGCGACGCGAAGAACGGCAGGAAGATCAGGCAGACCGCCGCGATGGCCACGAGGTCGCCGAGCTGGAGCTGCAGCCAGACCATGCCGACCTGGTAGCCGAAGCCGGCGCCACCGACGAGCGACACGGCGCTGAACGACGTCGCGAGCAGCGAGATGCCGACGGCCCACCAGCGCAACTGACGACCGCCGAGGAAGTAGTCCTCCGAGGTCTTCTGACGCCGATTCGCCCACCAGCCGATGCCGAGCACGGCGGCGCCGTAGACGAGCATCACAGTCCAGTCGAGGGCTCCCATCGGCCGAGGCTACGGAGTCCAACCGACGGGCTTCCTCGCACGCGGCGCCATCGCCCCGGAGACTCGTGGCATGCGCAACGCACTCCTCGCCGCCTCGTTGCTGGTCCTCGGCTGTTCCCCAGCGCCCGCGACGCTGCCGCCACCGGCACCGGCGGTCGCCGAAGAAGGCGTCGCACTCACCGGCGACGACCTCGTCGTGACCGGCGACGTCCGCATTCGCCCCGGCACGTACGACATCTCGGACCCCAACGACAACGGCGTCATCCAACTCCGGGGCGAGAACGCTCGCGTCGACCTGACCGGCGTCACGCTCCGCGGGGGTGTCCCGGACCTCGAGCCCAGTGACTTCACCGGCATCGGCGTGTCGGTGGTCGACGCGCCGGGCGCCGTGGTCAGGGGCGGCACGCTCTCCGGCTTCAAGATCGCGGTACGCGTCTCGGGCTCTCCCGACGTGGTCATCGAGGACGTCCAGGGCGACGGCAACTTCCGTCAGCGACTCCGGTCGGATCTCGCCGCCGAGGACCTCGCGGACTGGCTACGCCCCCACGACAACGACGACGCTGAATGGGAGACGCAGTACGGCGCGACGATCAGCGTGAACGACTCGCCTCGCGCGATCGTGCGCCGCTGTCGCGCCCGCAACGCGCAGAACGGCCTGCTCGTCACGCGCTCGAGCGAGGCGCAGGTCTACGACAACGACTTCTCGTTCCTGTCGGGCTGGGGCGTCGCGCTCTATCGCACGAGCGACGCCATCGTCTGCCGCAACCTGCTCGACTGGTGCGTCCGCGGCACCTCGCACGGCGTCTACGACCGCGGCCAGGACTCGGCCGGCATCCTTCTCTTCGAGCAGTGCTCGCGAAACACGATCGCGCTGAACTCAGCGACGCACGGGGGGGACGGGCTGTTCCTCTACGCCGGCGAGGAGACGCTGCGGCGGACCGGTCAGGGCGGCTGCAACGACAACGTGGTGTGGCGGAACGACTTCAGTCACGCCGTCGCCAACGCCATCGAGGCCACGTTCAGTCGCGGAAACGTCTTCGAGGAGAACGTCCTCGGCGACTCGCGTCACGGGGTCTGGGCCGGGTACTCGTGGGAGACGCGGATCGTCCGCAACGAGATCCACGGCTGCCGCCACGGCATCTCGATCGAGCACGGCCACGACAACGTGATCGAAGAGAACGAGATCACCGGCTGCCGCGAGGGCGTGCACCTGTGGTGGGACGAGGACGTCGAGCTCGCGGACACCCGCTTCGGCCGCACGCACGACGTGCGATCCCGCGCGAACCGCATCGGACCGTGGAACACGTTCCGCGACAACGAGCTGGACGTGCGTCTCGTCGACGACCGCGACGGCCGCGTCGTCGACAACGCGTTCGCCGGTGAGACGCCCCGCGTGCGACTGGAGGGGAACGTCGCAGGCCTGCTGTTCGAGTCCAACGACGCGCCCGACGCCGTTCTCCAGATCGAGGCCGAGCATCAGGGCCGCGTGCGCGTCACCGGCAAGGGCGGCGTGCTGGACGAGCCGCGTGTGAAGGGACCGGGAAAGGTCGAGATCGATCGACGCGGCGCCGGTCGGCTGCCACACCTCGCTCACGCCCCCGACAATGCGATCGCCTGGACCGCCGACGATCTGCCGGGATCGCAGGAGGCACGCCTGCCGAAAGACGCCGTCCGGGGTCGCCATGCCATCCAGATCGACGAGTGGGGTCCGGTGCCGCCGGACGAGGTCCGCGTGTTCCCACACGATCGCAACGCCAGCGGAGTCGCGAAGATCTCGGTTCTCGCTCTGGGCCGCGAGTTCCGCGTGGCGGACCTCACGCCCGGGTTCGTGGCGACCCCCGAACAGGGCTCCGGGTCCGCACTCGTGACGATCCGCCCCGGCCCCGACATCTCCCCGGGCACGCATCGCTTCGACGTCACAATCGAGGTCGACGGACAGCGTTTCCCGATCGCGGGCACGCTGTTCAACGTTCCCTGGGACGTGCGCTTCTTCCGATGGGAGACGGACCCACGGGAGGACGCTGAGGCCTGGAGCCGGCTACTTGCCGGCGAGCCCATCGAACGTCGCACCGAGTCCTCGCTCGACTTCGCGTGGGGCAACGGCGGCCCCAGTGAGGTCGTGGGGTCCGATGGCTTCGCCACCGTTGCCTCCGCTGAGCTGCAGGTGGCTTCCGGTCGCTATCGGTTGACGACGAACAGCGACGACGGCATTCGCGTGTGGGTCGACGGTGCGCTCGTGATCGACGACTGGACGCACCACGGCCCGACGCCGAACGACGCGATGCTCGATCTCGCGACAGGCCGCCACACGCTCCGCGTCGAGCACTTCGAGCTCGACGGTTGGGCCGTTCTCCGAGTGCATCTCGAACGGCTCTCTGAGTAACGCCCGCGCACTGGGAAGCCGGTCCAGCGCACGCGGGTATAACCGTCGGGATGAGCCAGGAAGAGACGCCGGAACCGCGACAGCCAGGCTCGCCGAGCCACCTCATCGTGCTTTCAGTGGTCCTCGTCGTGGTGCTTCTCGCAGCCGGCTTCGGCGGCTTCAAACTCCTCGAGGCGATGAAGGAGCCACCCGCCGTGGGGGCGACTCCGCCGGTCCGCACCGCCGTCCGCGTGATCCGCGCGGAACGTGTCACCCACCTCGAGACCATCACGGGGTACGGACGTGCGCGCGCTCTGCGGGAGACGAGCGTGGCCGCCGAGGTGCCGGGCACCGTCCTCTCGCTCGCCGACCGACTCGAGGCGGGCGTCGCGGTGAAGCAGGGCGAGGAGCTCGTGCGGCTCGACGACCGCGATGCAGCCGCAGCGCTGGCGGCAGCGGATGCGCGCATCGCAGAGGGCCGGTCGAACCAGGCCCGCGCCGCGAACGACACGAAGAGCCTCGCCGCGCAGATCGCCGCCGCGCGCCGCGAGTTCGACACCGCCGAGCGGGAGTTCGACCGACTGCGCAGTCTCGTCCCGCGCGCCGCGTCGGAGAGCGATGTCGATCGGCAGCGCGGTGTGAAGGCGTTGCGCGAGCAGGCGGTCCTCGCACTCGAGGGACGTCAACGCGCGGCCGAGAGCGACGCCAAGCGCGCCGACGCCGAGGTCGCTGCCGCCACGGCCGACCGCGTCCGTGCCGCGAACGACCTGGAGCGCACGCGCATCGCCGCGCCGTACGACGCGGTGATCAGCGTCCGGCACGTGCAAATCGGACAGCGCGTCACACCCGGCACGGTCCTGTTCGACCTGGTCGACCTGACCCGCATCGAAGTGCCGATCTCGCTGCCTGCATCCCGTCACGCCGACGTCGTGCCCGGCGCAGCGGCGAGCGTCCGCGCACGAGAGGAAGGCGGCGTCCTCTGGACCGGCACCGCCGTGCGCGTCTCCCCCACCGTCGATCCTCGCCAGCGCACGTTCGTCGCGTACCTCGAGGTCCATGGCGACGGCGGTCGCGCGCCGGTTGCGCCGGGCGCCTTCGTCGTCGCAGAGATCGCGGGACGCACTACCGCCGACGTCTTCGTAGTTCCTCGCGAGGCGTTCGTCGGGGAGACGCTGTACGTCGCAGAGAGCGACGGTGACGAGGCGCTCATCCATCTGCGCCATCCCACCGTGGAGCGCTGGCTGCCCGACGTGGCGCTGGTGAGCGGCGGCCTGGAACCCGGCGAGCAGATCGTGGTTACGAGTCTCGAGCAGGTCGCCGACGGTGGCCGCGTGCGCATCGTGAGCGAGGCGGCAAGCGGGACCGACTCCGACCGATGAACCTCGCGCGTCTCGGCGTCCGCAACCCGATCGCGGTCAACCTGCTCATGTGGGCCATCTTGATCGGTGGATTCCTGTCGTGGGGTTCGCTGATCCGCGAGCTGTTCCCGAACTCGGAGCCCGAGCAGGTCGTCATCGCGGTGGCCTATCCCGGCGCCACGCCGGACGAGGTCGAGAAGAGCGTCGCGCTGCGCATCGAACGCGAGATCGCGGGGGTCTCCGGCGTCGAGGAGGTGGCCTCCGAGATCGTCGAAGGCGCCTGCGCCGTGCGCGTCACGATGGAGCAGGGCGTCGAACGCGAGAGCGTGCTGAACGACCTGCGCAATCAGATCGATCGCGTCACACCGGATCTCCCGGACGGTGCAGAGGAGCCGGAGATCCAGGCGCTGCGCCCGTTCTTCCCGGTCATCACCGTCGTCGTGCGCGGCGACATCGCCGAGGAGCGGCTGCGCGAGGTCACGGAGAGCGTCCGCGACGACCTGCTCGACATGTCACAGATCTCGGAGGTCACCGTCGCCGGGACGCGCGACCGCGAGATCTGGGCCGAGATCCGTCCGGAATCGCTGGAGGAGCACGGCCTGACCTTCGAGGACGTCGGCCGCGCCGTCGGCGCCGCGAACCTCGATCTCCCGGGTGGACAACTCGAGGGACCGCGCGGCAACGTCCGCGTGCGCACGGTGGGCGAGGACGGTCGCGCCGAGGCGATCCAGGAGATCGTCATCCGCGCCGCCGGAGACGGCACCACGCTCCGTCTCGGCGACGTGGCGCGCGTTCGGGAGACATTCGAGGACAAGATCGAACGCGGTCGCTTGAACGGTGTCCCCGCGACGACGATCACCGTGTTCAAGACGCCGGAGCAGGACGCGATCGAGATCGCCGATCTCGTGAAGGATTACGTCGCCGAGAACGACGGCATGCTCGGCGGCGCCGTCGAGCTGCAGACCATCAACGACCTGTCGCGGTTCGTGGCGCAACGCCTCGATCTGATGGTCCGCAATGCACGCGCGGGTCTGCTGCTCGTCTGCCTGACGCTCGCGCTGTTCCTCGATCTGCGCGTCGCGTTCTGGGTGGCGATCGGCCTCCCCGTGGCGTTCCTCGGGACGTTCGTCGCGATGAAGATCATGGGCCTCACGGTCAACCTGATCTCGCTCTTCGGTCTGATCGTCGTGCTCGGCCTGATCGTCGACGACGCCATCGTGATCGGGGAGAACGTCTTCACGAAGATTCGGGAGGGGATGCCCCCGGCGCAGGCTGCGATCGCCGGCGCGAGCGAGGTCTCGCTGCCCGTGTTCCTGGCCGTCACGACGACGATCATCGCATTCGCTCCGCTGGCGTTCCTCGACGGACGCATCGGCACGTTCCTCGGTCAGCTCCCGCTGGTCGTCATCGCCGCGCTGGCCGTGTCGCTGGTCGAGGCGTTTCTGATTCTCCCGGCCCACCTCGGCCACATGAAGGCGGCCGCGCCTCCGCGCTTCGCCCGCGTGACGCGCGTGTTCGACGGCCTCTCCCTGTGGCGCGCTCGGATGTTCGAGCAACGGCTGCCGGACCTGCTCGAGCGCGTGCTGCGCGTCGTGCTCCGTTGGCGTTACGTCTCGGTGGCCGCGGTGATCTCCGGATCGCTGCTGGTCGCCGGCACCGTCGTGGGCGGCATCGTGCCGTTCGTGCTCATGCAGCAGGTGGATGCCGAGAACGTCACCGTCGCGTTGGAGATGGCCGCAGGTACGCCGGTCGAGCGCACGGAGGAGACACTCGACGCCATCGAGCGACTGGTCCTCGCGGAGGACGAGGTCGCCACCGCGTTCACGCTCGTCGGAACCTCGTTCTCCGATCGAGGGCGCGAAAGCGCGGCCGACCCGGCGACCGTCGGTCAGATCCAGATCGAGATGCGTGCCGCCGACGAGCGTGAGGAGCTCGGGCTGCGCACGTCGAAGGAAGTCGTGAACGAGCTGCGCCGCGCGACGGTCGGGCTGGCGGGTGTCGCGAAGCTCACCTTCAGCGAACGGGCCGGTGGACCGGTCGGCGCCGACATCGAAATCCGGGTGCGCAACGAGGACGTCGCGAACCTCGAGGCGTCCGTCGCTCACGTGCGCGGCGTGCTCGGTCAGTACGACGGTGTGAGCGAGATCGAAGACGACCTGCGGCGCGGAAAGCTCGAGGCCCGTCTGCGTCTTCGAGACTCGGCGCGCTCGCTCGGCATCACGACACGCTCCCTCGCCCAGCAGACGCGCCACGCACTGTTCGGTTTCGAGGCGCAGGACCTCCAAGAAGAAGACGGCGAGGTCACGGTGCGCGTGGTTCTGCCCGAGGCCTCGCGCCGCACGCTGGCCGACCTGGGGCGGCTACGGATCGCCACACCCGACGGGGCGCGCGTCCCGCTCGAGGAGATCGCCTCGGTCACGACGGAGCGCGGGTACGGCTCGCTCGCCCGTGTGGACCGGAAGCGCGCTATCACCATCCGCGCGTCGATCGACGAGGCCTCGGCGAACATCAGCGAGGTGACGGAGGACGTCCGCAGCAAGTTGGAGTCGATCGGTGAGGACTTCCCGGGTACGACGCTGACGTTCGAGGGCCGCAAGAAGCAGACGCAGGAGTCGGTCGGTTCCCTGCGCTTTGGGTTCCCGCTCGCGCTGCTGATCATCTACGCGCTGCTCGCCACGCTTTTCCGGTCGTACATGCAGCCGCTGCTCGTGATGGCGGCAATCCCGTTCGCGCTCGTCGGTGCGGTGATCGGCCACATGATCATGGGCTACCCGTTCACGCTGTTGTCGATGATCGGCGGTGTCGCGCTGGCGGGGATCGTGGTCAACGACAGCCTGATCCTCGTGGACTTCATCAACCGCCGTCGCCGCGAGCAGAACCTCGACGTCCAAGAAGCGGTCATCGCCGGCAGCCGCGCGCGGATGCGCGCGATCTTGCTCACGTCGATCACGACCGTCGCAGGTCTTGCACCACTGATGCTCGAGACGAGCTTCCAGGCGCAGTTCCTGATCCCGATGGCCGTCTCGATCGTGTTCGGGCTGAGTGCCGCCACGGTGCTGACGCTGATCGTGCTGCCGACGTTCTACCTGATCGCCGAGGACGCACGGGCCGCCGGCCGCTGGCTCGTCACGGGCGACTTCCACCGCGACCTGCCGGCCGCGGCGAACGACTCGGTCTAGCCCGGATCGTTCACGAGGGCGTCGCGGGATCGCGGCGAGATGCAGGAGCGGCGCACGTGAGCGTCGTGACGGATCGCGTTCGCCCGTCGCACGGTGTCCTGGCGGCTCCGAGTGCGTGAGATCTCGGGCCGGGGACGCGCACGCACCCTCTAGATGCGGTTGTGAAGCGGATCCGGAGCGGGAGATCGCGTGCTCGGGACCGTCAGGCGTGGCGTCCTCGTGAACGATGCGGTCTAGCGCGAGTTACCCGCCGAGCAAGCGGCGCATCTCGTCGAAGCGCGCACGCGACGCGGCATCCACCTCCGGGTAGTTCATGTCGAGGCCGCGCAGCGTCTTCGTGACGATCTCCGCCACGGTCGTGCGCATGACGTGCTTGTCATCGGCCGGGATCGCGTACCACGGCGCGCTCGGCGTCGACGTCGCGTTCAGCGCGGCCTCGTACGCGTCCATGTAGGCGTCCCAGTGCTCCGCCTCGCGCACGTCGCCCTCGGAGAACTTCCAGTTCTTCTCCGGCTCGTCGAGGCGCGCGAGGAAGCGCTGACGCTGCTCGTCACGTGAGACGTTCAGCCAGAACTTCAGGATCACCGTGCCGTTCTCCGCGAGGTGGTGCTCGTGGTCAGCAATGGACCGGTAGCGCTGCTCCCAGAGCTCGTCGAGATTGTCCGGGCTCCCCGGAAGTCGCTGTCCACCGAGGTACTCCGGATGGACGCGCACGACGAGGACCTCCTCGTAGTGGCTGCGATTGAACACGCCGATGCGTCCGCGCTCCGGGAGTCGCTTCGCCGTCCGCCAGAGGAAGTCGTGATCCAGTTCCTCGTTGGAGGGCTGCTTGAACGCGCTCACGTGACAGCCGGCCGGATTGACGCCGGACAGCACAGCGCGGATGGTGCCGTCCTTCCCGGCGGCGTCCATGGCCTGGAACACGAGCAGCACCGAGTGCCGGTCGTCGGCGTAGAGCACGCGTTGCAGCTCGCGGAGCTCGTCGACCAGATCGGCGAGACGACGCTTCGACTCCTTCTTCCCGGGAGCGTCCTTCGGCGGCGTCGTCGGCGCGTCGGCCACGCGGAAGGAACCGTCGAAGGGCACGAGGTACGGGCTGTTGATGGCAGGCATGCACGCGACGGTACGTCGCGGCAATCGACGTGTCATCTAGCAGCCTGTCGGAGTGTCGGCGTCGCCGGGTGAGAGGTCGCCGGCGCGACAGGCTGCTAGTAACGGAGTTCACCGCGTTTCGCCGCCCGGTCGGCCACTACGTAGGAGGCTGTCGCGCCGACCTGCGTGGCCCGTCGAGGCCGAGCCTCCGACAGCCTGCTACGCTGGGAGCCGATGAGCCCCACCGGAGACCTGCCTACGTTCGGAGACGTCTCCGACGACGACCGAGCGCGCGCCGCACGGGAGGTGGCGGCGCACCGCACACTCGCGGAGGTGCTGCGCTGGAACGCCTCACGCGGCGTGCCGCTCGCCGACGTCGTCACCGTGCCCCAGGACGAGTACACGCACGACGTCGTCGTGCCCTGGCAGCGCGGGCTCCAACTTGTCTACGACGTGACCTGACTCGGCTCCGTGACGGCGGTCGCCGTCTGGGACCGGGTTCCGAGCCCCGCGGAGCTGCTCGACGCGCGTCTCGCGCGGGGGTGGCGTCCGACGCCCTCGGAGTTGCAGGACGGCCCGCAGGTTCTCGGCTACGCGGCGGGCGTCGTCGACGGGTCCGGGCACGGGACGAGCTGAGCGAGCCGAACGGGCCCAGTGCGCCCAGAGCGGCACCGGTGCGGCCGTGGGGCCGGCCGCGTAGCATGGGGCACATGAGCGAACCCACCACCCGCTTCGTCGGCCAGCCGATCACGCCCGTCGCCGGCACCGCGGACATCGGCCGCATGGCGATGGGCGAACCGGGTATCCCGAGGCGCTTTCTCTGGAACGACCAGGAGCACGAGGTCGCCGAGGTGCTCGACGCGGCCAAGCGCTACGACGACTGCACCCACGGCAGCGGCGAGCAGTACCTGCGCAAGCACGTCTACGTCGTCCGGACGACGCGCGGCGACGAGATGAAGCTTTCGTTCCTGCGTCAGCCCCGCAGTCCCGCCCAGCGCAAGCAGCGCTGGTGGCTCCAGTCGATCGTTGAAGCCAGCTAGCCCGCACTATTCACGACGACTCACACACCTGAGCGGTCCAGACCGCCGATCTCTGCGTTGCGCCTCCTCCGAGACGGAACGGCGTCGCAGTCGTCGGCGCGCCTTGATCTCGACGTTCTGTCCTCGCTCAGGACGG
>JAJFFG010000030.1 GCA_021776825.1 Planctomycetota bacterium | reverse complement strand
CGAGCGGGGGCGGAAGACGGAGCCGGGGCGAGCAGCCCGGGGAGAGGGCGTCGGCGAACCCGGCGCAGGTCGCATCCGCGACCACCTCCGACCCACCGGCCACCGCGTCCGCCCTCGACTCCACCGAGGACGCCACGCCTGGCGGTCCCGAGCACGCGATCTCCCGCCCCACAGACGCTTCACAACCGCGTCTAGAGGGTGCGTGCGCGTCTCCGGAACGAGATCTCACGCACTCGGATCCGCCAGGACACTCTGCGACAAGCGATCCCGACACGCACCGGCGTGAACCCCACGCCGATCCTCGATCTCGCCGCGTTCGCGCGACGCCCTCGTGAACGATCCGGGCTAGGCGTAGTAGAGGATCAGCAGGACGGCGAGGATGACGGCGACTTCGAGCACGGTGTTGCGCGTCTGCGCCGTCCGGCCGAAGAAACCGCGCGGCGAGCAGAGCGTCCGCCCGGCGCCCATCACGAGCACCACGATGCTCTTGCCGCCGTCGATCAGCGTCGACCAGAGGAAGCGGCCGATCGGGGCCAGCGCGCGGAAGAGTCCCGGGATCCAGCGGCGGTACACGACGTCGAAGTCGAGGTTCGTCGAGCGCAGCTCCTTCGGGTAGATCCCGGAGCGCATCAGGAACGCGAACGCGAGCATGGAGAAGAAGAGCAGTTGCAGCTGCCCGACGACGTGCGACGACGTGTACGCCGAGTACTCGACCTTGTACGGCAGGATCGCGTAGAGCGTCTCCGGGAACACGCCGAGCAGGATGCAGAGGGCTGCCGTGATGCCCATCGCCAACAGCATGTGCGGTGGTGCTTCCTTGCAGCGGATACCCGAGTCGTGCCCGAAGAACGCGAAGTACGGGATCTTGATTCCCGAGTGCTCCATCACACCGGCCGAGGCGAACACGAGGACGAACCAGACCACGATGTGATGGTTTTCGGCGGCGGCGCTCAGGATCAGCGACTTGCTCACGAATCCGCTGAACAGTGGGAACGCACTGATCGACATGGCCCCGATCACACAGAACGCGGCGGTCCACGGCATCGACTTGTAGAGACCGCCGAGTTCGGACGCCTTCACGGTGCCGGTGCGGTGCAGCACGGCGCCCATCGACATGAAGAGCAGCGCCTTGTAGAGGATGTGGCAGAAGGCGTGCGCTGCGGTGCCGTTGATCGACATCGCGGTGCCGATGCCGATGCCCACGACCATGAAGCCGAGCTGGTTGTTCAGGCTGTACGAGAGCACGCGGCGCAGGTCGTTCTCGATCACGGCGAAGAAGATCGGGAACGCCGTCATCACGGCGCCGATGTAGATCAGCGCCTCGGTCCCTGCGAAGGCCCGCGCGAGCGCGTAGACGGCGAGCTTCGTTGTGAACGCGCTCAGCCACACGGCGCCCGTTGTGGTGGCCTCCGGGTAGCTGTCCTTCAGCCACATGTGCAGCAGTGGGAAGGCGCACTTGATCGCGAAGGCGAAGAAGATCAGGTTCGTTCCGAGGGTGCCCACCCCGAGGTGGTCGAACGCGATCGAGCCCGTGTCGTTGACGTGGAAGATGACGCCCGCGAGCAGCGCGACGCCGGAGCCGACCTGGAAGATCAGGTAGCGCATGCCGGTGCGGAACGCGCGCTGTGTTCGCGAGGCCCAGATCAGGAACACCGACGACAGCGACGTCAGCTCCCAGAACAGGAAGAACGAGATCAGATCGCCGGCGAACACCGCGCCGATCGCCGCGGCGCCGTAGAGCGGGCCGCAGACGAGCTGGACGTTGTCCTTCACGTGCAGGCCGTAGATCACGTTCAGGAACACGGCCAGGTGGAAGATCACACCCCAGACCATGCTGAGTGAGTCCACGCGCGCGACCGTGAGCGTGTAGTCGAAGAGCTCGAGCTCGTGCGTGAAGCCCGCTGGCAGACCCATGAGGTGCAGGAAGCTCATGACCGGCAGCGCGAGCATGTACGCCGCGCGCCACTTGCCGCGGAACAGCGGCACCAGGAACGAGCCGAGGAACAGCAGGAACCCAGGAGGGAGGCTACTCATCGTAGTAGTCCTCCTTCCGCATCAGCACCTTGCGCAACTGCTTGCCCACGAGCACGGCGAACGTGAACGAGAGGAAGCCGTAGATGCCGTAGAAGGCTGGCCAGCTCTCCCAGTCGAAGTGGACGTGGTCCGACATCGTGAAGAACCCGACGACGAAGAGGAGCCCGCACACCCCGTACAGAACGCGGACGAGCAACGTCACGTTCTTCGGGTCGTCGAGCCAGTAGGTCTTCTTCTCGTCGTCCACGTCAGCCGCCTCCGCCAGCGCCCGGCACCAGCGGGAGCAGGAGCCGGTAGATCGGCTCGGCGCAGAAGAAGAGGGCCAGACTGCCGAGCGCCGTGAGGCAGAGCGGCACCACACAGAAGAGCGGCGCCTCCTTGATGGGGGGGTACGCGGGACCCTCGTCCGGCGGGACGAAGAACGCGTTCATGGTGATCGGCATCAGGTACCAGATGTTCAGCAGCGAGCTGACCATGAGCACGCCGACGAGGATCGCCTGCCCGGCCTCAGCCGCGCCGAGCGCCAGGTACCACTTCGACCACGCGCCGCCGAAGGGCGGCAGCCCGATCACGCTGATCGCACCCAGCGAGTACGCGGTCATGGTGAACGGCATGCTGCGGCCGATGCCGCGCAGCTGGCTGACCTGCGTCTTGTGCGCGGCGACGTAGATCGCGCCCGCAGCGAAGAACAGCGTGATCTTGCCGACGGCGTGCATCGCGATGTGCATGCCGCTGCCGATGATGCCCCACTGGCTGGCGAGGGCGGCGCCGAGCACGATGTAGCCGAGCTGGCTGACGGTCGAGTACGCCAACCGCTCCTTCAGGTTGTCCTTCGTCATGGCGACGAGCGACCCGAGCAGGATCGTCGTGGCGGCCGCCCACATGAGCCACACCGACGCCTTCGTGTCCGTCAGGAACCCGATGCCGAAGATGTAGATGACGACCTTCAGCACCGTGAAGACGCCGACCTTCACGACGGCCACGGCGTGCAGCAATGCGCTGACCGGCGTCGGGGCTACCATGGCCGCGGGCAGCCAGCGATGGAACGGCATGAGAGCCGCCTTGCCCGTGCCGAACGCGTAGAGCGCGAGCAGCACGATGACCATCGGGCCCTCGGCCTTCCCCGCGAGGATGCCGCCCTCGCGGAAGTCGAGCGTGCCGGCGATCACGTACGTCCAGATGACGGCCAACAAGAGCATCGCGATCGAGGTCGAGATCAGGATGCCGAGGTAGATGCGGCCGCCGCGCTTGGCCTTCTCGTTCTGGTGGTGCGTGACGAGCGGATACGTCGACAGCGTCAGCAGTTCGTAGAAGAAGAACAGCGTCAGCATGTTGCCGGCGAGGGCGGCGCCGGCCGACGCGAAGATCGCGAGGCCGAAGCACCCGAAGAACCGCGACTGGTTCACCTCGTGGTGGCCGCGCATGTAGCCGATCGCGTAGCAGGTCGTGATGACCCAGAGCGTCGCCACGACGAGCAGGAACAGCATCCCGAGCGGTTCCAGTCGGAACGCGATCGGAAGCCCCTCGAAGATCTCGAAGAGGACGATCTCGGGGCGGCCGCCGTCCATCACGGTCGGGACCAGCGAGATCACGACGCCGAGCAGCGCGACGCCGACGGCGAGGCTGCACGCGTCGCGGACGTTGGGGGCCGAGCGGATCACGAACGACAGCCCGGCCGCCACCAGCGGGAGGACGAGCGCGAGGATCATCGCCATCTCGGAGGTCATCGGACGACCCCCAGCAGTTCCCGCGCGGCGAGTCCGGCGACGTCCGCCGACCACTCGGTGAACAGGCCAAAGTAGATCGACGCGCCGATCAGCACGGCCGTCGGGATCAAGAGCGAGAGCGGCGCCTCGGTGACCTCGTCCTTGCCCTCCGGCGGCTCCTGGAAGTACGCGGTCTCGATGACGCGCCAGACGTAGATCACTGCGAGCAGCGAGCTCAGCAGGATGATCACCGCGAGGTACAAGGCGTCCTGCTCCAGCGCCGCGCGGACCAGGTACCACTTGCTCACGAACCCGGCCGTGCAGGGCACGCCGATGAGACCGAGGCCGCCGAGTACCCAGAGGAACATCGTCACTGGCATGCGCCGCCCGAGGCCGCGCATGTCCGCGAGCTGCACGGAGCCGATGCGGTACGCGATGCAGCCCATGGCGAGGAAGAGTCCGCCCTTGGTGAGCGCGTGGTTGAAGAGGTGCGCGATGCCAGCCGTCAGACCGGACTCGGAGACGAGGCTCACGCCGAGAGCCATGTAGCCGATCTGCGCGACGCTCGAGAACGCCAGCAGTCGCTTCACGTTCGTCTGGAAGATCGCGACGGTGGACGCGATGAACATGCCGGAGATCGCCATCGCCGGCAGGACGAGGTCGACCACGACGCCGCTCATCGAGCCCGGACCCTGCGTGCCGAAGATCGTGTAGATCCAGCGGATCAACACATAGACCGAGACCTTCGTCGAGGTCGCGGCGACGAACGCGGTCACCGACGACGGGGCGTAGCAGTAGGCGTTCGGCAGCCAGGCGTGGAGCGGGAACAGCGCCATCTTCAGACCGATGCCGGCCGTGAGGAATGCGATCGCGACCAGCACCGTCCGCACACCCTCCGTCTCACGGATGTGAGCGGCCATCTCGGCCATGTTGAGCGTGCCGGTCATCTGGTACATGAGCCCAGTGCCGATCAAGATGAACGTTGCTCCGACCGTGCCGAGGATCAGGTAGCGGAACGTGGCCGTCAGCGCGCGCCGATCCTGGCCGAGGCTGATCAGCGCATACGTGCTGAGCGACGAGATCTCGAGGAACACGAACACGTTGAAGAGGTCGCCCGTGACGGCGATGCCGAGCAGCCCCGCCATCGAGAGCAGGTAGAGCGCGGCGAAGAAGTGGTGCTTCTCCTTCGGGATCTCCTTCGCGATGCTCTGCGGCGCGAACGTCAGCACGACCGCGCCGAGGGACGACACGAGCACGACGACGAACGCTGCCAGCGTGTCGACGTGGTAGACGATGCCGACGTCGGCCGACCATCCGCCGAGCTCGTAGATCGCCGGCGCGCCGGTGGTCACGACAGTCCGGAGCAGCACGACGCCCGCGACGAACGTGACCCAGCACACGGCGATCGCCGTGCCCATCGCCGCGATGCGATTCCGGAGCAGGAAGCAGATCGGTGCCGCGAGCAGCGGGAGGAGGACGGGCAGGACGGCGAGATGCTCCGACATCAGCCCGCGAGTTCCTGCGCGTGCTCCTGCTCGTTGATCTCGTCTTCCTCGATCGTGCCGTACGCCTCGTTGATGCGGACGGTGAGGGCGAGGGCCACGGCCGTTGTGGCGACGCCGACGACGATGGCCGTCAGCATCAGCACGCTCGGCAGCGGGTCGGTGTAGGTCTCGCGTCCCTCGACGAAGATCGGCGCCGTGGCACCGTCGACGCGTCCCATCGTCACGTAGAGGAGCAGCACCGAGGCCTGGAAGATGTTCAGGCCGACGACCTTGCGGACGAGGTTCCCCGTCGAGATGACGAGGTAGAGCCCGGTCATCATCAGGAAGATGACGATCCAGTAGTTGTAGAGGCCGAGCGCTTCGCTCATGTGCTGAGCCGACCTCGTCCGGCGAGCGCGCCGTAGATCGCGAGCATGACGGCCGAGACGGTCACGCCGACGCCGAGCTCGATGAGGATCAGGCCGGTGTGCTGACCGTGAACGCGGTCGTGCGCGTCGAGTACGCCGTACTCGAGGAACTTGCCACCCTTGAGCATCGCAACGACGCCGACGCCGCCGTAGATGAGGACGCCGACCGCGGCCGCCGACTCGATCACCCACTCGGGGATCACCCGCCGCGACTCGTTCAGACCAAACACGAGCGCGTGCAGGATCAGTCCCGCACCGAAGATCACGCCGGCCTGGAAGCCGCCGCCGGGTCCGAAGTCGCCGTGGAACTGCACGTACAACGCGAACAACAGGATGAACGGCAGCAGCGTCTTCGCCGAGACGACGCGGAGGATCTTCACCTCTCTCATTCGGTCACGACCTTGGGCTCGTCCTCGCGCCGCTTGCGCAGCAGGCAGAGGACACCGAGCCCGGCGGTGAGCACGACCGTCGTCTCGCCGAACGTGTCAAACCCTCGGTAGCTGCCCAGCACGGCCGTGACCGCGTTGGGGATCTTGAACTCCTCGGGGACACGCTTGATGTAGCGGTTGCCCACCCGGTGCACCGGCGCCTCGGGGTCACCGAAGTGAGGCATGTCGAGCGTGCCGTAGATCAGGACCGCGCCGGTCAGTACGACCACCGCGAGCGGCGCGAACTGGAACTTCGTCTGGCGCTTCGCGCGGATCGTCGTGATCGACAGCGTCGCCAGCACGAAGATCGTGCTCACGCCGGCACCGACGGCCGCCTCGGTGAAGGCCACGTCGGGGGCGTCGAGGATCAGCATCCAGCTCGCGCTCAGGAAGCTGTAGATGCCCATGAGCATCGCCGCGCCGATGAGCGTGCGCATGCGCACCACGGCGAGAGCCGTTGCCGCGAGCAGCCCGAGGACCAGGATGTCAACCGTCTGTTGGAACATCCTCACCCTCCGGCAGCATCCACGGCTTGCGGCCGTGCTCCCATGCCGAGCGTGCGAGCGCGTGCGTCGCGGTGGGGCTGGTCAGCGCGAGCAGCAGCCCGATCATGATCAGCTTGACGGTGACGAGTGTGAACCCGGCGGCGATCATCAGTCCCAGCAGAATGAGCCACGCCCCGAGCGTGTCGGTCAGCGCCGCACCGTGCATCCGCGTGAAGAAGTCGGGCAGTCGGATGAGCCCGATGCCGCCCGTCAGGGCGAAGAACGCGCCGGCGATCAGGCAGATCCCGCTCAGGACATCGGTGATCATGAGGATGCCCCTTCCTCGTCGGGCTCCGGCTCGCCGAATCCCTTGTGGAGGAAGAGCCGCAGCACGGCGACCACGCCGATGAAGTTCATCAGCGCGTAGGCCAGAGCGAGATCGAGGAAGTCCGTGCGGTCGATCGTGAAGCAGACCACGGCGATCAGAAGCACGGTCTTCGTGCCGAACATGTTGAGCGCCAAGATGCGGTCGAACAGCGTCGGCCCAAGCGTCGCGCGCACGAGGGCGAGCGCCATCGTGACGAGGATCGCGGCCATGACGCCGGTGAGGATCATGCTCAGCCCGCCAGCCCGGTGACGCGCCGGTCCATCTCGGCCTCCTCGACGCCGTCGGCGGCCTCTTTGGTGAGCGCGTGGACGAGGATCACGTCGCCCTCGACATGCACCGAGATCGTGCCGGGTGTGAGCGTGATGGAGTTGGCGTAGATCACGCGGCCGAGATCGTCGCTCTGACTGGCCTTGACCTCGAACAGGCACGGCGAGATGGGCATGCGCGGGCTCAGGATGCGGCGTGCGACGTCGACGTTCGCCTTGACGACCTCCCAGATGAGCCACGGCGCGTAGACGACGAGCTTGGGGAGGATCTTGAGGGGCACACCCTCTGCATCCACCAGCCGCATCCGGCGGACGAGCAACAGCACTCCCAGGCACGAAACGGCCCCGAGAGAGAGCAGCAGGGGGTTGTCCCAGAAGCCCGACCACAGGAGCCAGGCAACGGCCAGAAACACGAACAGAGCGATGGAGTGCTTCACGGCGCGCGACATACTAGGAGAGAGGTTCGCGCCCACCTAGTGCGCGCCAAGGGCCCGCCGTGCGGGCGCTGACGCACGCTGCCGGCAGTGCTACCAGGCGTCTCCCGACCCGCGACGTCGCTCGTCGGGAGACCGTGCCCGCGGGCTACGAGTGGCAAGACGCTCGCCGTCGCGTGGCCGAATTCGGCTGCTCGGAACGGCCTCGTCACGCATGCGTTCCGACGCACTCCGCATTGGCGAACTTGCGGGGCAGGCGGGCCGACCAGACGGTGTGGCGGAGGGCTGCACGTCGATCGACCCGACCCGACCCGACACCCCACCGCGCGGGCCAACGACGAGCGCGCAGTCGGCTGAAGAGAGTGGCGCGCCGTGCGGGGACTGCGTCGGACCAACCTCGACACGTAAGAGAATCGACCGACGCCGCCCGAGCCCCGGTATCGCGCAGTCGACAATCGCGGCGGGTGGGTACACTCCGCCGCCTCATGGATCTGCGGCCCCTCATCATCTTGCCCACGTACAACGAGATCGAGAACCTACCGGTTCTCGTGCCCGAGGTGCTTGCCACGGTTCCCTCCGCCTCGATCGTGGT
Organism: Planctomycetota bacterium; assembly: GCA_021776825.1. Lineage (GTDB taxonomy): Bacteria > Planctomycetota > JAJSAM01 > JAJSAM01 > JAJVHW01 > JAJFFG01. Next base: position 83,394 of record JAJFFG010000030.1, on the reverse strand, counting down.
CGTCGATGACGGATCGCCGGACGGTACCGGTGCTTGGGTCGAGCAGTTCGCGGCAACGGACGACCGTGTCCACCTCGTGTCCCGGCCGACTAAGATGGGGCTGGGTACCGCGTACCGTGCCGGGTGGAGATGGGGCATGGAGCGGGGCTTCGATCCGCTCATCACGATGGATGCCGATCGGTCGCACCGCCCGGGCTACCTGCCGGAGATGCTCGTGCGCTGCGAGACGGACGCCGATCTGGTGGTCGGCTCCCGGTACGTGGCGGGTGGGGGATTGCGGAACTGGCCGCTGCGCCGTCGCATTCTCTCTCGCATCGCCAATCACGTCGCGCGGACGCTGCTGCGGCTGCGGACAAGAGACGTGACGGCGGGCTTCCGCGTGTATCGGGCGGCGACGCTCGCGATGATCGACATGGATAGCATCCGCGCCGAGGGGTACTCGTTCCTCGAAGAGGTGCTCTGGCGTGTCGAGCGGGCCGGACTTCGCGTGGCGGAAGTGCCCATCGTGTTCGAGGACCGGACCGCCGGGACGAGCAAGATCGATCATCGGGAGGTCTATCGCGCGATGGGGACGCTGCTGCGTCTCGCATTCGCGCGTTGGCACGGTCGGACGTCGCACGACGCGGCGGCGGGCGCGAGTACGGACGAGACTCCGTCGGGTTCGAATACGTGACCGGCGGCGAACCCAAGCCCGAGTTCGACTACGACTCGTTGCCCGTCGGCTACTATGACGAGCGGATCCGACGCGATCAGGGAGTTCAGTCGAAGTGGCATCGGATCGAGTTCGACATCGTGCGTCGAGCGATTGCGGCCCGGCGCCCGTTGCTGGATGTCGGGTGCGGACCCGGCACGTTCCTGGGCACGTTCGGCCCCGACGAGCGCGTCCACGGGCTCGATGTCGCCGGCGCGCAGATCGAATTCGCGCGCACGGAGTATGGCACCGCGACGCGGACATTCGACGAGTTCGACGGTGGTGGCCTGCCGATCGAGGGCGCCTCGTACGAGGCCATCTGCATGATTGAGGTGATCGAGCATCTCCACGATGTCTCTGGCCCGCTGGTCGAGGCGATGAGGGTGCTGCGTCCTGGCGGTCGCATCGTCGTCACCACCCCGAACTACGCGAGCCACTGGCCGATCCTGGAGTGGCTGGTCGGCAAACTCTCGCCGGTGGACTACGCGCATCAGCACGTGACGAAGTTCAGGCCGCGGTCATTGGACAACGCGCTGCGCGACGCGGGCTTCGAGAACGTAGAGGTCCGCTCGTTCATGCGCACCGCACCATTCGTCGCTGCCATCTCCTCGCGCTTCAGCGACGCCGTCCGACGGTTGGAGGAGCGCGTGCGAGTCGTGCCGGGTGCCCTGCTCGTCGGCGTGGCCGACAAGCCCGGTCCGGCGCTCGGTGTCGACCACGTGCGCAGCGCGCCGAGCTAGCGCTGGGCGCCGTGGCCACCACGCGGCCGGCGCGGCACTCTCAGCGCGCGAGGACTACGAGATCGCGCACGCGGACGATCACGCGCAGACCGTGAAAGAGCGTCCCGTCGGCGGTGGAGCGAGCCGTCGCCAGGTCAGGACAGAGTCCCAACTCGGCCGGGCCGATCACGAGCGCGTCGCAGCCGAGGTCGTCCATGGCGGCCAGGACGTCGTCGACGCTTCCCGCGGCGAGCCTGCGGCGTTCGACCTGTCCTAGCCACGTGATCTCAGCGCCGAGGCAGAGCGCCCGCTTCGGCCGGTCCTCCTCGAGCTGCGCGAGTGCTCGGCCCGCCTCTCGATACGGGTTCCACGCCCGCCCGTTGTTGAGGTTCAGCCGGACGAACGAGATGCCCCACGCGAGCGGGACGAGCGCGACGGCGGCCACGATGACGACTCGTTGAACCCGGGTCCGCGCGCTCATGATGAGCCGCCATCCGCCCGCGGCGATCATCGGACACGTCCAGACGTAGCCTGGGAGCAGGAACCGGTCGAGGAGATGGAAGCGGCAGAGCAGGAGCCACTCGCCGATGATCGCGATCCCAGCGAGGAGCGTGTAGCCGCGGATCGATGGGCCAGCGCGAGCGAGCGTGGCGATGCCGATCACAAAGAGCGGGAGCGTGAGGAACCACGGAAAGAGATGGTCGGGCACGAACTTCGTTGCTAATGCGGCCAGGTTCTCGCCGACTTGCTCGACGTGATTGAAGGTGTCGAATTCCCCGTCCTCCGGCTCGACGATCCAACGCTGTCGGCCGTCCTCCTCCTCTGGGCGGCTCTGGGCAAGCGCGACGCCCTTCGAGGCACGCTCCTGGTAGTCCATGAACTCGAACCGGTGACCGCGGAGTGCGAGTGATGCCGCCTGCGGCAGCATGCTGACCGCTCCGCACGTCGCGCAGAACGCGACCGCACCGAGGATCAGGGCCCGCCAACGCTTCGAGCGCACGTACGGCCACGCCGCGGCGATAACTAGGCCGGGACCGAACAGCAAGGCGGTGGTCTTGGCGAGCGAGGCGATCCCGAGCGCGGTGCCGGAGACCGCGGCAGCACGGGTCTGCGCCTGGTCGGACTCCGCCGCGCGCCACCACGCCGTGGCGGCGAGGAACGCGACCAAGAGGAACGGCATGAGGAGCGGCTCGGACCAGATCTCGGCTCCGTAGAGCGCGTTACCCGGATGGAGGCAGAGTACCGCCCCGACAACCAGCGACTCGACGTCGCCCCGGTGCCGGCGCCACCAGACCGCGAGGATCACGGCGGTGGTGATCGATGCGACGGCCGAGATCCCACGCCCGGCGGTCACGTATCCAGCGACGTCGCTCCCGGTCGCCGCGATGGCCAGCGAGTATAGCGGATGCAGCATCCGGAACGGCCACCAGGCGGAGGTGTCGGGCGAGTTGTGCAGCCACGCAGCCGCTTCCATGAAGGAGACGCCGTCCTGGTTGAGTCCCCACGAGTTCGATGTCACGAACCAGCGTTGGAGTGCGCCGAAGACGACGACGGAGGCAAGACCGAACCGCCACCACCGTTCCGATCCCGATCGGGCTTCCGTCACCGCGTACCCACGGAAGCGGTGACGAGTGTCCGGAGCGCGGCGGGCGCGGACGTGCCTCGCTCACTCGAGCGTCTCGCCGACACGCGTGACTGCATCCGGGCGAGCCTAGGCCGTGCCGTTGGGCCGCTCGATGGAATTCACCTCGGTCGGCGGTGACACGTCGTGCCGCCGCTCACTCGCGCGGACCACGAGAGCGCTCCTCTGTGCGATCACCTACCATGCCGACGCCGTGCGCGCCGCCCTTCTGACGCTCGCTGCGGCGCTCGTGATCGGCGCCGTCTCACGCCCCGTGACCGAGCGGGCAGTCCCGTCTGAGGTGTGGACTCGCTACCTCGTTCGGTTCGAGAACACCGTCTGGAACGAGAGCGATCAGGCAGTCGAGGGGGTCCACGCGGTCCTGCTCCTGCCTCAGGTGACGGGACGGCAGCGCGTGCGCTGGGTGCGTCTCTCGCCGCACGAATGGGAACTCGCTCACGATGCGCAGGGGCAGTGGCACGCCGCGTCGGATGGGCGGCCTCTCGGACCGGGGGAAGCGCGGACGTATGCGTGGCTGGCGTCGGTCGAGATCGCCCAGTCCGACAAGCAGACCGGACGCCTCCTCGGTCCGGGCGAGCGCGCGCGGTCGCTCGCCGCCGATCCTGTGCTCTCCCTCGACAGCGATGTCGTGCGGGAAGCCGCAATCGCCGTCCGCGGCGCGGCGCGCTCGGACACCCCCGAGGATCTCGCGATCACGGCGCTCGCCTACGTTCGAGAGCATGTGCGCTACGAGCTCGACGGAGGATGGCGCCGGGCCGACGACGTCCTCACGACCGGCGTTGGCTCCTGCAGCGAGAGCACGTTCGCGTACGTCGCCATCTGCCGGACGCTGGGCGTCCCGGCGCGCTGGGCGGGCGGCACGGTGCTGCGCCGAGGGCCGCAGGGTCGGCCCGTCGACACGACGTTTCACCGCGTCGCCGAAGTACACCTGCCGTCGCGAGGATGGATGCGGGTGGAGACGACCTCCGCCGTCGGCGACCGCCCGCTCGGCGCGCCACCCTCACGGATGCTGGATCTCGCGCTGGGCGGAGAGGTCGGCGCGGCAGCCGGCCTCTACTACCACGCGCGCAACGGGTGGTCGTCGCCACGGGAGCGAGGGGCCGAGCGTCCCGTCGGACTCCGCGTCTCGCGGCAGACGTTCTGGAGTGCGGGCGATGCGGGGGGCGGGGCGGGGGACGGGGCGGGGGACGGTGCGGGGGACGGTGCGGGGGACGGTGCGTCGCGGAGCGTCTGTCGGAGCGCGGATGAGCGGCGGACACGCTCGTTCCCGACCCTGGAGATCGCGCTCGCCGATGCGAATGCCTTCGGCTCGGCTCTGCCTGCGGACTTCGTGGGACAAGCGTCCCACCGCGCTGGTCGGCCGTCGGTCCGCCGCGCCGCGCTGCAGCTCCTCGGCGCGGGTCATCCCGCCGGAGTGCCGTCGGCGATCGCTGCGCTTCAGCGCGAGCCGACCAACTCGCGCGTGCGCGCGCTCGTCGAGGACCGCTGTGATCCGCGACTCGCGGACGTGATGTTCGCCGTGGCGGAGGGCTCCCCGGCCGACCTCGCCTCCTGGTGGTCCCAACACGCCCGCCGAGTGGTGCCCGCCGCCGACGGCGGCCTCGATCTGATCGAGCGATAGTCCGGACGGCACTGGTGTGCTGCGCCGCGCAATTGGTCCCCCTATCGTGCGGGCATGCTCGACATCACGTCGCCCGAGGGACAGGCCGCGCGCATCGAGTTCGCGGAACGCGTCATGAGGCCATCCTGCTCCTCCGTCGCCATGGCCGCAGCGAGGTCGTTGGGGCGGCGGACCTGGAGTCGTGGGGCGTCTCGTTCGAGCAGGCCCTCTCGCGCGCCTTGCGGAACCTGCGGCATGAGGAGCACGGCTCTTGGACGCAGCCCGAACCCGGCATCCTGGTGTTCACGGATCCTCACGGGTTCGCGCCGACGCGCCTTCTGATCGATGCCTCGCAGGTCGGAGCGCGACTCTCGGGGCTCCCGGTGGCGTTCGTGTGCTCGCGGCATCAACTCGTGCTGGTCGGGTCGGCGGATCGCGAGAGGATCGCGCGCATCGCAGGTGACTACACCCGACGCCTCGCGGATGGAATCGCGATCCATTGGCCGGCGCTGGTGCACCACGATGGACGTTGGAAGGCGTTCGGTGTCCGCGACGGCCATCCGCTGCAGCACTCGATCGCGATGATGCGGTGCATGGCCGACTTCGATGCGTACTCGAACGACCACGACCGTCTGCCGATCGTCGGTCCGGAGCGTCGTGCACCCGTTGCAGAGTACGTCGCCGCCGCGGCGCTGGACGCTTCGGACGCGTAGGCCCCCGGAACGTGGGTGCGTTCGCTTCGCTCGCCCTGACGCGATCGAGAGGATCCGTGACCTGGGCAGCGACGGCGCATCGCGACCGCCGCCCTCGAACTGGCTCGCTTGATGACGACCGCGCTCGGCTGTCACATGGACAGCGCGCTGCGTCAACTGCCGTGCGTTGCTACGAACTCGGCGTTGACCCCGCGCGAATGACGGCCGCAGTGGCGACGTGCGAGGGCATCCACATTCCGCGACCAGTTGTGTTGAAGAGCTTGTGGACGATCCGCGAGTAGAGGTGGTGACGCGGCGTGCGGCCCGGCGGCGGAAGTGTCGCTGCGCCCTGGTCGTCGAGTTCCACGGGGCCGACCCCGACGTACTCGAGAGTGCCCGGCACCAACTCGTGGCCGCGTCGCTCGGCGTACTGGATGTAGAAATCCGGGAGGATGCGCCAACAGTCGATGGGGTACGAGTGGATGGGCCACACGGTGGGGGTGAGAGCGACGCAGGTTCCGCCCGGCCGCAGCAGCGCGAAGATGTTGTCGAGGATCGTCACGGGATCGAACGTGTGCTCGAGGACGTTGAACACCAAGACGCTGGCGAACGAGTCGAAGCCTGCGTCGCGGAAGCGCCGGACCAGGCTCTCTCGCGGCACGGTGAAGTCGGCTGCGACGTCCACATCGCCCTCGAGATCTGTCGCAACATACTCGATCCCGTGCGCGGCGAGCTGCTTGCGGGAGTTGTGGTCGGGCAGCCCGGCGCCGAGCTCGAGGCATGGTCCCGCGACCATGCCGCGCCGTAGCAGCGACTCCAGATGGGCTTCGTCGGCCGGCGTCATCGCGGCAGTCTATCCCGCTCGCTCTGCCGAGCCCGCACGCTGCTGCGCGTGAGCGGCACACCGCGGTCGAACCGGGCCGATCAACGCCTTCGTCTCTCGATGATGCGCATCAGCCACGTCCCGAGACCAGAGGGCATGTGTGCGATGGCGGTTGCCTGGAGAGCGCGACGCGAGACCCCGTCGCGAAGCACGGCACGCAGCTCGCGCCGGGCAGCGCGGCGGTCGCCGAAGCGCAGGAGCGCCAGGCCGTGCGTCACGCGGGTGGACAGCCAGCCTCGACGGAAGTGGTCGCGATGTTCGATCAACTGCGGGTCGTCCATGAACGTCCGGAGACAATGTGCCAGCGCGCGGCTGTTGCGCAGGGTGCCAACGACGCTCTGCATCGCGCCGTGGACCCGATAGCGACTGAGGCGTCGCGGGATGTAGTAGGCACCGCGACCCTCGCGACTCGCCAGGTACGCGACGTAGATGTCGTAGTGGCCGCCCGCCTCGAGCGGGAGCTGCTCCCAGTCGACGGCATCCCGCCGCATCACGCACGCCATGACGGTCGGGACCGTCTGTCGCACGAGCGCCAGATCCCAGAAGGGCTGATGGCGTCCCGGCGTCAGGTCCGTCCTGCCCCAACGCTCGGTGCTCGCCTCCGTCGCGGCGTCGTCCACGCGGCCCTCCGCACCCATGATCGAGTGATCCGAGAACGCCAGCACGAGTTCCCGGTCGTCGAGCAGCGGCTCGGTCAGGTGCGCGAGGAGTTCCGGCTCCCATGCGTCGTCGTCGTTCATGATGGCGATCAACGCTCCCGACGTGGCAGCGACCGCGTTCCGGACGTTCTGCACGACGCCGAGCGACGTCTCGTTCCGAATGCAGCGCACCCGAGGATCCGCCAGCGAGTCGACGAGACGCTCGCCGTGCGCCGTCCCGCCGTCTTCGGCGATCAGGACCTCGAAGTCGCTGTACGTCTGCGCGAGGACACTGCGGACCGCGATCTCCAGGTAGTGCGGCCGATCGAGAGCCGTCAGGACGACGCTCACAGTGGGGGGATGGGTAGCGCGAGTCATCGGGTGCGCCGCAGAGTGTAGCGACTCCGGCCGGGGCGCGACCTCGACGCGCACCGTGCTGGATCACACTGAGCTGGACCACACTGGGCCGGACCACACTGAGCTGGACCACACTGAACTGGACCACACTGAGCTGGACCACTCTGAGCTGGACCACACTGGGCAGGTCGACTCCGTGCGGCGCTACTCGGTGATGTGCACGAACGAGCCGCCGGAGGTCTCGGTCATCTCGGTCAGGTAGTCGACGCGCTCGTCGATCTCGAGTTCCGAGAGTTCCGCTTCCTCGTAGCGACCACCGGGCATCACGTACGTGATCTGCAACGTCAGGCGATCGATGCGGTTCTGCCGCCGAAACGACTCCATCGTCTCGCGGGCGCTGCGGCCCGTGAGCGTGCGCGCCGTCGGGTGCGAGTCGGTCGCGATGAGGATCGTGTCGATGCCGTTGAAGTCGTCGTTCGCGGCGAGTAAGGGGTCGTGCAGACGAAAGTCTCGGCGGGTCTCGATGGCGTCGAGCCACTCGATCGCACTCGCCCGGCTGGCGGCCCCGCTCACCAGGCCCTCTGCGAACGGGCGGATGTCGCGGGCGACGTCGACGATGCCGAACAGCGTCGAGTCGGGCAGCGTGCCGACGAGGCGTTTGCACTCGTCGACCATGCGCGTCATGCGGCCGTTCCACTCCATCGACCCACTCGTGTCGATGAGGAGCAGCACGCTGTCCGACGCCACGGGCATGCCGAAGAATGTCGGTAGCTCCGGCGCCGCCAGGCCCGTCGGCATCGCGCCGCCGTCGCGCTTGAGCTTCGCTGCGCGCCGCCACCCCGCGGCGTCGTAGGCCATGTCGACGCCGAGAAGCGTGCGCAGCGCCTGACGACACGACTCCTTCGTCCGGATCCGGTCGGCGCCCTTCAGCACGGAGACGATGGCCTCGAGGGCGGCCTGGTGCTCGGCATCCGCCACGCGTTCGATGGCGCCCAGCCCGTCGACCGCCGCGCGCGAGATCCGATCGTCGCTGTCGAGGACGAGCTGAGAGAGCTGCGTGATCGCTGCGTCGGTGGCCGCTGCGCCGAGGCCCAGCGTCGCGCCGAGTCGGACGTCGGGATGCGGATGGCCCGCGTCGGCCATCATCATGGCGATCGCCGCGTCGTCACCCGTCTTGCCGAGCGCGATGTTGCGCTCGAACTGATCCTCGGACAGCAGCTTCTTCTGGAGCGTCATCAGCGGCGCGGCAGCCGAAGGGTCCTGGAGGTTGCCGAGACCCTCGATGATCGAGAGTCGCACGTCCTCCTTGGCCTTCTTCAGGTGCTTGCCCAGCCGCTCGGCGATCTCCGCCTTCTTCTCGTCCGGTGTGTACGAGAGGCCGGTGGCGAAGGCGATGATCGGTGCGCGCGCCTTCTCGTCCTTCCTGAACGCCGACACCAGCGTGTCGATGTCCTTCGTCTCTCCGGTCCCGGCCAGCACGTGGACGACGCTCGTGCGGTTGTCGACGTCCCGCTCGTCGTCGTAGGCCTTCCTCAGCAGCGAGCGGCAGGTCTTGTGTGTGCGGTAGTCGTAGAGATCGAGGATCACGTAGCGTCGCTCGCGATTGCCGTCGCCGCCTTGGTTCTTGGCGAGGGTCTCGTAGCGCTTCTTCAGGACCTTGAGCTGCGGCGGGTCCGCCGCCAGGGCGGTCGCTGCGGCGCCGACGAGGATCGCCGTCGCGAGTGCTGCGATGCGCGAGGGGCGGATCACGGTCGCGACTCGTCCGCGAACCAACCCTGGTTCTCCGTGGCGATGCGACTCATGAAGTCGGCCATCTCGTCGGGGTCCTCGTACTTCAGCGCCTTCTCGATGGGGGCCTTTCCGACGATGAGCGCGATCGTGTTGATCGACACGCGCTTGAAGCGGTTCACCTTGCGCAGTTCGGAGAGGATCGTCTCCGGCTCCTCGAACCTGCCGAGTGACGGCACGCCATCGGACAGGAAGTACACCGTGTCGACGTTGTTCGCGAGGATGCCGAACTCGAGTGCGTCGAAGGTCGCCGTACCGCCTCGCGGCAGCTGCTTCTTGAACCAGGCGATGGCCGCTTCGACGTTCTTCTCGTCGGCGAGCACGACGTCCTTCTGCCACTGGGTGACAACGCCGGCGAACGTCGCGACGTTGAACAGCGTGGGCGGCTCGACACCGTCCTCGTCGGGCGCGAACGGGATCTCGTCTGTGGAACCTCTCTTCCGCTTCTCCGGGATCTTGCCCTGGTTCTGCTTCGCGAGCGCGCGCAGTGCCTTGAACAACTCACGGTGCGCGAGGTCGATGCGGCGGTTGTCCCAGGCGGACGGCTTGATGCCGCTGGTGCGCGGCGCGTCCGGCCACTTCATGGATCCGGACACGTCGAGGATGAACAGCACGCGGTCGCTCTGGATCGGGAACTCGAAGTAGGACGCGGTCTCGCGCGCGTTGAATGTCTCGTCATCGGGATCGACCCCGCGCTGCACCTTCTTCCACCACGCCGTCCACGAGTTCGGATCGACGTGGTAGTCCTTGTCCTGCCGGAACAGGTCGTGGGCCAGACCGACGAGCGAGTTCCGCGCCTTCTGACGAGCGCGAAGACGGCCGACCTTCAAGCCGTCGATCAGCGGCTCGATGGCATCGCGCGTGCCGAGTCGTCCCACGGCCTCGATCGCCGTCTCGGTCACGATCGGCTCCTCGCCACGGATGATCAGGCGCTTGAGCTCCTCGATCACGGATGCGTCGCCCGTGAAGCCGAGCCCTTCCGCCGCTGCCATGCGCAGGCGCCAGTCCTCGTTCGAGAGATAGACCAGCAGTTTCGAGATCGCCTTGCGTCCGCCGCAGCGGCCGTACGCACGCAGCGTTTCGAACTTGAGAGTCGGGTCCTTCTGCGTGTCGAGGATCTTGACCAGCTCCGGCAGCGCGGACTCGTGGCCGCCGTAGCCGACCGCCTCGACAACCGTCGCGAGCACGGCCGGATCCTTCTGCTTCAGGCGGGTAACGATCCACGCCTTCGCCTCGGGCAGCTGGACGCCGGCGAACATGCGGGCGAGCGAGCTGGCGTAGACGGGGTCCTTGCGCGCGCTGCTGAGCGCCTTCTTCACGACGTACTGGATGGCGTCCAGGTCCCCGGCCTTGCCAATCGCGACGAGCGCGCCGACGCGCGCACGGACGTCGCGGTCACCGTCGAAGACCTTGCGCAAGAACTTGGCTGAAGGCTGGTAGCGCATCTCGCCGACGAACGTGACGCGGTTGCGCCGGGTCCGCACCTGGAGGAGGTCCTGGTTGCGCTTCAGGTCCTCGTACTCCTTCTCGATGATCTCGAGGCGTACCTGCTTCTCCTCGTCGGTGAGCGATGCAGGCTCGATCCCGAAGCGCGCGCGGTCGCTGCGCACGTCCTCCCGTGGCGGTCCGCCGATGTCCGAGCCCTTCCCGCCGGCCAGCGCGGGTGGGCCTCCGAGGAGGGCGACGAGAGCCACGGCGAGCGCGAGCCGAAGCCAGGTGGGGTTGTGCGGGTGCTTCATGTCGGTCAGGATAGCGTGCATCCCGTTCGAGACGCGCCACGGTCCGAGCGGGTTCCGTGCAACGGCCACGCGGAGTGGTTCGTCTCACGGGGGACACGTTCGTTGTGAGGGGCCGCTGCGAGATGCGCGTGCGATGGCGGCACATGTGGGGGAGGGTTGGCTCGATGCGTTGGACTCACATGGTCGGAGGCGCCCTGCTGGTGGGCGCGATGGCGTTCTCGGTCTCGGTCCGTGCGGACGACGGGGACGACGCAGCCGGCGGGGCCCGTGCCGGAGCCGATGTCGCCGGTGGAGACGCCGCCGGCGGCGACGCGGCTGGCGGCGACGACGCGAAGAAGAAGGTCGAGGAGAAGCGCATCCTGCGCGCTCGGCGTCTCGTCGCGACCCTGCAGGCTGCGTACGACGCGGCTCGGAACGCAGAGACGATCGACGAAGAGCTTCTCGCTCGCCTCGAGGAGGCCCTGAAGGAGGCGCGCGTGCTCACGCGGCCCATCACGGCTCCCGAGCTGACCGATCCCGAGCGCAAGGCGCTGGAGAAGGCGTTCGACGACGAGAAGAAGGCCAACGGTGAAGACGCGGAGGAGGAGGACGAGGAGCCCGCGGTGAGCGAGTGGGCCCAGCGCGCCATCGATCGCGCGTTCGAGGACGTCGGTCTCACGGAAGAGCAGGAGGTCCAGGTCACGCCAATTCTCGCCGACTACTACGCGGCGGTCGGCAAGGCCTGGCGCGACGGTGACTCGAAGGCGCAGAGCGCCATCAAGAAGACCCGCGACAAGGCGCTGAAGAAGGCCGTCGGGCGCAAGAAGGCGCAGAAGATCATCAACAACCTGAACTCAGGCGGTTGGGGCGGACGAGGCGGCGGCGGGCGGTAGAGCGCCTGCTCCCTCACTTCACGCGGAACGAGAGCTCCTTGCGGGTCTCGTTCCCGTCCGCATCGCGAGCGACGCACGTCAGCACGTGCTTGCCCGAGCCGATCGCCTTCGGGTCCAGCACCACCGCGTAGGTGCCCGCACCGTCCTTCGGCGGGAGCTCCTTCCCGCCGAGCGTGAAGACCACGCTGGAGAGACCGATCGGGTCGCGCACGGTGGCCGTCACCGTCACGGTCTTCTTGAGCGAGGCGTTGCGCGACAGACCCTTGAGCGAGACCGTCGGGCCCTTGCGATCCTCCACCAGCGTGATCGTCACGTCGTCGCTCTGGCGTTCGTTGCCGGACGCGTCGCGGGCGACGAGAGCGATCGTGAGGGAGCCGCGCGGCCACGCGGCGACGTCTATGACGATCTCCCAGGGCGCGGCATCGGCTCGGCCGGCCGGCTTGCCGTCCAGAAGCAGACGGACCTCGCGCACGCTGTCGTCGTCACTCACCTGCGCGCGAACCGTCAGGCGCTTGCCGACCTTGTCGCTCTTGACGGGTGAGCGGACCTCCACGGTCGGTGCTGTCGTGTCCGCCACGACGAAGTCGATGTCCACGGCGTGGGCTCCGTCGACCGAGATCGCGCGATCGATGGCGCTCGCGACGGCGCCACCGGCTGACAGTCGGGCCGTGAGCTCGCCCTCGCCGACGGACGTGATCCACCACGAGCCGTCGGCGTTCGACTTGGTGGTCTGCGTTGAACCGTCGGCTGCGATGACGCTGACCTCTTGATTTCGTAGGCCCCGTCCACCCGGTCGTCGGACGCGTCCCGACACCACGAACGACGACGGCGCCTCGTCCCGCGCGGCGACGACCCGCACGACGCCGGGCAGCGCCTCCTTGCCCTTCGCCAGGGACAGCGAGAACCCAGTCCGTTTCCCACGCTCGACGATCACCGTGACGCGATGCGCCCCCTTCGTGAGCTTGACCTTGCCGACCGCGGCGCCACGCTTGCGTGGGTTCGTCTGCTTGGGCTGTCCGGCCCACAGTTCCTTGCCGTCGATGAGCAGCCGGAGCGGAGTGCGGGACGCCGGACAGAGGTCGACCTCGATCGCCGAGAGCACGTCGAGCAGCGCTACCGCCACGACCGCGCCCTTGCCGTTGGCGAGCGCGATCTCGTCGTCGCCGTCGCGGTGTCGTCGAAAGAGAGAGTCACCCGAAACCGCGCCGTCGGCCGTGACGTCGGTACCCGGATCGCCTGAGGCCCAACCCTTCGCAGAGTCCGGACCACCGGGTCGCCCGAGCAGCCAGGCGCGGATCGCGGTGGGGGAGATCGTTGCGCCCTCGCCCTGCTGCGAGAGCCGCCGGCCGTACCCGTCCTGAAACTGGAGTCCGAGGCGACCGTCACGCGTGAACACGACGTCGCGCAGAACGGCCTGGCCGCGAGACGCAGCGGTGAGCGTCACGGCTCGAGGCAGGTGGGCGTGCGTGTCCTCGGGCACGCTCAGGCGGATCTCTCCCTCCCAGCCGTGAACGGCGTTGCCGAAGCGATCTTCGAGTCGTACGGGAACGTCGGTGACCTGGCCGCGCGGGAACTTGGACCGCGGCGTGGTGGCGTGGTGCAGCTTGGCCGGCAGGATCTCGATCTCGAATTCGTGCGAGCGGCCGTGGTCCGGGGCGCTCAGCGTGAGCAGCATGCGTCCCGCCTTGGTCTGACGCAGGGTGATCTCGCCGCCGTCGTCCGACCGTGACCAGCGCACCGGGGGGACGGCACTCCGCAGCTCCACGCGTCCGGTCCAGCCTTCGAGCGTTGACCCCGCGGCGTCGAGGGCGCGGGGCGTCATGACGAGCGTCTCGCCGGCGACGACCTCCGTCGGTGCGTCCGCGCTCAGGCCGGGCAGCGCCGCGACGGGCGAGGGGGGCGGCTCCGACGACGCGTTCTCCAAGGTCACGTCGCGCGACGCCCAACCACATGCGCGGGCCTCGTCGTCTCGAACGGCCTGCACGAGCAGGTGGCGCGTTCCGTTCGCATGCCGCGTCGTATCGATCGCGATCTCGCCGCGCTCCCCGTCGATGGCTCCAGCCGGCCGGCCGTCCACGAAGATCTCGATCCGCGCGGCTCCGCGGGCGACGACCTGGACGCTGACCGTTCCGGACCACGGACCGCGGGGGGCGCCGGAGAGCTTGGGGACCGGCCGATCCGCGTAGGGCGCGCAGAGCGGATCGCCGATCACGAGGTTCATCCAGTAGCGGAATGGGAGCGACTGGTGGAACGTCTCGGCCAACGTGAAGCCGCGTGTGTACGGCTCGAACAGATCGGTCCGCGGGAAGGTGTGCGCGTACGGCTCCGCGACCGCGCCGTGCACGCCGGTGACGCCCGCGCGGATCATGTGTGTCACGGGGAACTGCTTCCCGCCCTTGCCGTCCGGCCCGAAGTTCTCCGGCACGGCCCCGAAACTCTGGAGCATGTCGCAAATGGCCCCCGGCAGGTACGTGTTGTCCGTCACGCCCGCGACGCTGAGCTTCGAGTAGGCCCCGCCGCTCATGACGCCCATGAGCTTCTTCCGCTTCGTCATCTGATCCGCACCGGCGGGCAGGTGCTCGCTCGTGTGACCGCGCGACTCGAGACGCTGGCGCGCGGCGTCGTACTGGGCGTTGCGGACCTTGGCGTTGCCGTTCGCGTCCTGGAATACGAAGTGCGCCTTCTTCGGCGCGGTGCCGTCCGAGGCGACGCTGCGATCGACCAAGGCGATCGCCTCCTCCGCTGTGGAAGAGATCAGCGCCGTCGCGAGGAGCAGGCGGCCACCGTCGAGCAGCGGTTGCGACGGGGCCACCCCGCTCTTGTACGCGTTCTCCAGTCTCGGGAGGCGCGCGCCATCTCGGCCACAGAACGACGTGTCGAGCAGTGTCAACGCAGCGCACGTGGAGACGTTGCCGCCCGGCGCTCGCGCTCGGATCGGCATCCCCTGCGTGAGGACGACGAAGCGACAGCGATCCTCCAACTCCCGAGTGCGAAGGAACTCACGCAGCGGATCGACGACGTCGCGAACGAAGTCCTCCATCGTTGTCGTGAGCCCGGTCTCGCAGCGGACGCGACAGACGTTGGCGGGGGGGATCCCACGGGCCGCGACGTAGTGATCCGCGACGCGTTGCGAGTCCTCGCTCGCCTCGTTCACGAGCACGACGGTCTCGGCTGGCCCACCGCCGGCAAACGCGATGGGGGAGAGGGCGATGAGCAGGATCAGCGACAGGAGGAGTCGACGCACGCGCCGAGGATACGCCCTGCGACGGCTCGGATCGACTGGCCCGCATGCCGATTCACCACGTCACCCCCGCGGCGGATGACTCGCACCGCGCGACCGCACGTGCGGGCGCGTGGTGCGCGTCAGCCGCGGAGATCAGCCTCCGAAGAGATCGTCCAGCTTGTCCTTGGCGGTGCCGACGAAGCCATCGGACAGGTCCGGGTTCGCCGCGGCGTGCTCCTCGGGGTTCGCCACGCGCTTCTGCTCGTGGTGGCGGAAGATCTCGGTCAGGCGCTTGGCCGTCTCGGCGGCGTAGAGCCGCACCATGCCGATCGTCGTGGCCTCGTCGAAGATCACCGTGAGGAGCGTTCGATCGCCGGCCAGCGAGAGCTGGATGTTGTCGGTCTTGCCCTGATGGAACAGGACCGAGAACTCGTCCTCACCGAGGACGCGGGCCATCTCCTTCGTGGCGGCGAACGAACCCGCCACCAGCGCGGAGATGGTGTCCATGTCGATGTCGCGGGTCACTCCCTGTCGAGTGACCATGTGCCCTTCCTTGTCGACGAGGAGCACGCACTTGGCGCCGGAGAGTTTCAGGAACTCCCGCAGCACGCGGTTCACGTCGCGAACCAGGTCCTCGTAGAAGACCAGGCGGTTGTCGCGCAGGGTTTGGCTGTCCATGGCGTTTCTCCGTCGGCCTCCCTAGAAGGGCAGACTCACCACACCGGACGTGGCGATGATGATGCCCACGGCCACGATGATGAGTGCGCCAAGTCCCACTGCGATCCAGGGGAACTGCTTCTCTTCCCTGATCTTGATCGTGCGAGGACCGCCCGACGTCGAGGTGTTCGTCGAGCGAACGTTCGCGTTCTCGAGAGGCGTGGCGTCGACGCCACGTCGCGCGGGCTTCCATTGACTGCCGCCACTCGGCATCCCACCCGAGCGCGACACGCCGCCCCCCCCCGAGCGCTGCGTCGGGATCGACTGCATCTGGTCGATCGACGAGCCCTTGCGGATGTTGGGGTTGCGCGTCGTCGCGGCGCCGCCGCTACCGCCGTCACCGCCGAGCACATGGTTGAAGCCCTTCGAGATCGTGGGCGTGGCAGGAGATGCCGCTGCGGCTGCCGGAGCGGACACCGCTGCCGGCTGCGCCGCCTCGCGCGGGGCCGACGATGCCGGCGCCTCGCGCTGATCGCGGTTGAGCGTCTCGAGCACCATGCCGGAGAGGCACTTCAGGGTCGGGAAGACTCCCTCGCCGGTGATCGCGACGGCCTCGAACGTGGGGACTCCCCAACCGTTCAGCTTCTGCTCCAGCTCGTCGACAGTCAGCGCGTCGGGGAGATCGCGCTTGTTGTACTGAATGACGAGGGGCAGCTCGCGGATGTCTTTTCCGTACTCGGCCAGGTTGTTCTTCAGGTTCTCTAGCGACTCGAGATTCTCCTCCATCTTGCTGGCGGAGGAGTCGGCCACGAACACGATGCCGTCTACGCCCTGAAGGACGAGTTTGCGCGTCGAGTTGTAGTAGACCTGACCCGGCACCGTGTAGAGCTGGAAGCGCGTGCGCATTCCGGCAATCGTGCCGAGATCGAGCGGCATGAAGTCGAAGAAGAGCGTGCGATCACCCTCTGTGGCGATCGAGGTCAGCTCCCCCTTGTTCGACTCGGGAGCCTTCTTGTGCACGATCTCGAGATTGGTGGTCTTACCACTCATTCCCGGACCGTAGAACACGATCTTGCAGTTGACTTCACGGAGCGCGAAGTTGATCTGGACCATAGTGCTGCCTCCGATCCGCTAGATGCGGATCTCCCCTTGGTTCCTGATCCGCATACCGGCGGACTCGATCTCGATGTCGACAGGCCCGAGTTCGACGTTCCGGTCCATCACGACGACCAGGAAGGCCGGTCCGGTGTCGGTGAAGACCATCTTTCCGTGGCTCGCTACAAGCGTGAACCGGGCGAAGTGACGCAAGCCGTGGCGCTCGAGCGAGCGCCGCGTCCGCCGGATCACGTTGGCGGCCATCGCCGCGACGAGCTCCTCCTGGAGCTGTCGAGAGAGATGGCTCGCGATGACCATTCCATCCTTGGTGACGACAAGGCTTCCCTTGACGCCGACGACATCGTTCAGCTCCTTCAGGATCTTACGCATGGGCCGCCTCCCGTGATGTCGTGAGGTTGCGGGCGATGAAGTCCTGGAGCATCTCCCAGACCCGCTCTGTGCGGAGCGGATCCGAGTAGAGAATGGCGATGGTGAGGTTGCGCACGCGGACGACGGTGACGTTGCCCGTGGGGCCTTCGATCTCGGCGCGAACCAGCGCGCCCGTGTCCATCCGTCGACTGGCGTCGTCGGCGGTATCGCGCACATCGTTCACCAGCTCGGCGAACTGACGGCGCGAGAGACTGTCGGGGCGCGAGAAGTCGGCGAGGATCTCGCCCTCGCGGTCGAGGACCAGCGAGTTGCGGACGCCGATCTGCTCCCCGAGCTGAACGATCTGCTCCTTCAGCGACTCCACGTCCAACTCGGCGCGCGGGGCCTCACGGGCGCGTCGCGTGTGGGGGTGGAGACTCGGGAAGGCCTCGGGCGGGTTGGCGAAGGCGCCCGCCTCCTCGATGAACTTCGCGAGCTCCTCGAACTCGACCTCTTCAGAGGGCATCGCGTTGGCCAGATCGAAGGCCCGGAGGAACTCCTGGACCTCCTGCGCGGTCGGCATGATCTGGAGGACGGCGCGCAGGTGCTTGCGGCACTCGCCCATCGACCCGACGAGGTAGTTCGTCTCGGCGAGCAGTAGGTGTGCCTTCAGGTTGTGGCCGTTGAGGCGCACGACCTTGCGTAGCGCGGTGTCGGCGAGCATCGCGTCCTTGGCGATCTGGTCGCGCAAGAAGCGCTCGAGCCGGATCTCGCCCTGGATGAGGTACGGGTTCTCGTTGAGCGGGAAGCGCTCGGCGCACTCCGAAGCGATCTCGAGGGCGTCGTCGACGTTGCCGAGCTCGCGGTAGATCTGCGCGAGCTGCGTGAACGCCAGCGGGCTGGGACGCCGGAGCAGGTCCTGCTTCAGCTTGCGGATCTGTCCCGAGAGGTTCTTCTTCTTCGCGAAGATCCTGACGTGCGCCAGGCGCTCCGAGTTGGGGAAGAGTTCGAGTCCCGCTTCGGCGACCACGAGAGCGGTCTCCAGCTCCCCCTGAGCGATGTAGCGCTCGGCAAGCGTGCCGTACGACGCAGGCGACGGAGCACGCTTCACCTGTCGACGCAGGCGTGCGAGCTGTCGCGATCGCTTCAGACGCTCGAAGAGGTTCAAGGGAGTGTGCTCCACCGGGACCCCGTGTCCCGACGGGGCTCTATCGGGAAACGGGCTTTCTCGGCTTGAGAACCGATGAGCGTCCGTTCATGGAATTCACCAATCCATGTTCGTTCCGGGCGACGCGCACGCTCTGCGGAGGCTCGCGAGCCGCGCGTGTCGGCGCCTGTCTCACGCTGCCGCCGCAGGTCGCCGCAGGTCGCCGTCGGCAACCGTCGTGACGGGGGGAGAGCCCCCGGTCGGGCGACCGCTATCGGACGACGCCGCGGAGGCACTTGTCGGCGGCGCCGAACAGGATCAACGTGCCCTGCACCACCGGACGGGACGTGATCGCGACAGGGTCACCGTCCGGGCCGGCCGGAACGGTGAACTGCCAGCGACGCTCGAGCCCGTGGCCCGTGACGTCCAGCGCCGTGAGACGACCCGACGCGTCGCCGATGAGGAGCGCTCCGTCGGCAAGCGTCGGCTCGGCCGTGATGCGCTTGTCGAGGTCGTACGCCGTGGTGGCGGCTCCGTCGGCGAGTCCGATGCCCTGCACGCGTCCCTTGCGGCCGACGACGTAGAGGACGCCGTCGCTCACGAGCGGTCCGGCGACCGGCTCGATGCCCGCGGGCACCGCCCAGTCGAGCTTGCCGCTGTGGCGATTGATGCGGAACACCCGTCCATTGCGAGATGCCGCGTAGAGGCTGTCGCCGTCGATGGCCACTCGGCTGCGGAGCGAGACGGGTTCGTCGCCGGAGCGGACGCGCAGCTCGCGGAGGAGTTGGCCGTTTGCGGAGTCGATGACGTGGATCGAGCCGTCCGTGGTGGGGGCGTACAGTTCGCCGTTGACCAGCGTCGGGCTCGCTTCGAAGCCGCGCGACAGTCGCGGGCGGCCGCGGGCGGGGTAGCGCCACAGCTCACGACGCGTGGCCATGTCGACCGCCGTGACGTGCCCGTCGCCATCGGCGAGGATCAGTCGCCCGCCGTCGAGGATCGGGTCGGCACGCAACTCTCCCGACGCCTCGTACTTGCCGAGATACCGGCGATCCGGAAGGTCGTAGAAGTAGACCAGGTTGTCGATGGCGGCCAGGGCGACGATGCGACCGTGCAGGATCGGCGCGGTCACCACGCCGTTCGGGTTCCGGGTGGGCAGCGGCGCCGTGAGGGCGCCGCTCGAGACGTCGATGATCTCGGTCCGAGTGGCGCGCGTCGGCACGATCGCCGTGCTGTCATGGAGCAGCGCCGGCGCCTCGATGCGAGCGCCGAGCGGGGCGGAGCGGAATGCGAGCGCCTTTTGCATGGGAACGACGTGCGCACGCCGAACTGAGTCGCGCAGAACCTTGGGGTCGTACTCGTCGTTCGGCTCGATCGTCACACCCGTGCGCTCGAAGCCGTCGAGCTCGAGATCGATCCGCGCGCCTGCTCGCAGCGAGATGAACACCGGCGCGTCGGCGTAGAGGCCCGTATCGACTCCGTCGACCACGATGCGAGCACCGGTCGGCTCCGACCGAATGACGATCGGCACGGCGAACTCCGCGGCCAGGTCCGGCGGCGGGAACGAGCACATGAAATCCATCGCGCGATCGAACGCGGTCTTCGCGTCACCGGACGCGACCAGCTCGCGCACCTGGATTGACGTCGAGTCGAACGACTCGATGCTCTCTCGGAGGCTCGACTCGTAGCCCTGACAGTCTTGGCCCTCCGGCGAGGCGAGCCACTCCGTGCAGTGCGCTGCGAGACGCACGGCGGCGCCGAACTTCTCCCACTGCTGGCGGGTCGGGGCGGCGGCATTGACCAGGCCCTCGCCCTCGGCGTAGAGCGTCTGAGCGCGCTTCGCCATGATGAGCAGGGCGTCCCCCTCGGTCTTGCCGAGGTGCGCCAGTCCCTCGTTCAGACTCTCGGTGGTCTCGAGCGCCTGGGCGGCGCCCGGCGTGCCGGGGTGCTGTTCCACGATGGCCATGTAGGCCTGGATCGCATCGTTGACGAGGCGCTTCACCTCGGCGCGTCCGTCCGCGTGGTTCTCGTACGCCTCGATCAGCTGGTCGACCTCGCCGAGCTTGCTCGCGAGCGCGGAGTTCGCGGCGCCCAGAGCCTGGTCGGCGACGGCATGGCGCGTCTGCGTGTCGGAGAGCAGCGACTGCGCGGAGGCGTCGTTGCGCTCGGTCTGGGCCCTGAACGAGATCCAGAACTGCATCGCGTACCAGGCACCGACGCCGATCAACGCGACCGCGGCACACGCGACCAGCGAGTTGCGGACGCTGCGGCGACGCTGGGTCTTCCGCGAGATGAGCTGATTGAGTCGCGCCAGGACGTCGTCGCGCGTGCGATCGATGCTGAGCATCTTGCGGTAGATGACCTCGGCGCCGGCGAAGTCGCGCACCGCCAGGGCGGTCTCGGCGAGCGCCTCGTACTCGGCCACGGCCTCGCCGGTCATGCCGGTCGCGAGGTAAACGTCGATCAGGCGCGAGCGCAGATCCGGGTCGTCCGGACCGAGCGAGACGACGCGGTGCAGGACCTGGATCGCGCGGCTGCTGCGACGCAGCTCGACGTAGATCTCGGCGAGCTCCTTGCCGCGCTCGATCACCTCACGGGCGTACTCCTCGAGCCCGTCCGGGTTGATCGAGAAGATCTCGATCATGCGATCGGCCGCGGCGAGGTCGGTGGGCAGCAGCTCCACGATGCGGCGATACGTCTCGAACGCCGGCTTCACGGTGCCGGCATCGGCCTGGATCTCCGCGAACACCCGGTAGTGGAACGATGCGCGCTCGAGCTCGCGCTCGCTCTCGAGCGCCTCCGCGAGCTGCTGGTGCATCTCGGGCGTGTCGCCCTTGACGGCGACGAGACGCGACAGGTACTTGACCGCGCTCTCGGTGTCGCCCGCGGCCACGGACTTCTCGGCCTCGCGCCGCAGCTCCGGCACCGCGACCTCGGCCATCGCTTCGGACTCGATCAGGAGTGCGAGGATCTTGCAGACGTCGAAGCGGTTCGCGAACGAGGCCTCGACGATCTCGTTCACGCAGAGGCGGCCGTCCACGGCGCCGAGCACCTTGCCGGCGGCGGCGCTCTGGAAGATCGGGTCCTCGAGATCCGCGTTCTTGCCCGTGTAGCGGAAGATCTCGTCTCCCGTGGGCACGATCGTGCGGATCCACTCCCACTCGTCGATGCGCTGCGCCGCCTCCATGATGAGGCTGTTCACGTTGAAGGTGACGCGCTTGGCGCCCGCCAGCTCGCGGAACTCCTCCGCCGGCTCGCCCTCTTCGAACTCGAACTGCGCGCCCTCGGCGATGAAGAGGTTGTAGACCTCCTCCTCGATCTGGATGCGGAGGGAGTCCTCGATCTGCTGCCGCGTGACAACGCCCTGCTCGACGAGCACCTGGCCGAGCATGCGGCCGCTGCCCTCTTCCTGGCGCTTCAACGCGTCCTGCAACTGCTCCTCGGAGACCCAGTCGTGCCGCAGCAGGATGCGCCCGAGCGCGTCTTGGCGGCTCTTGCCGCGTGCCAGCATCGAGACGCCGTCGTGGCCGAAGTAGATCGCCTTGCGACCGTCGTCTCCGTAGATGTACAGCGTGCCCTCACGCTGGTTCATCGAGAGCATCTGGAAGATGTTCGCCAGGTCGACGGAGTTGAGGTTGCCGCGGAGCGACGTCATACCGCACCCCCAGAGCGAGGGGCGGCTCGTGCGCGGGCAATCAGCGGGTGACAGCAGCGGGTCACGCCGTTCGGTCCTCCTGCCGGTGCACGCGCACCGGACTCCGTCGTCGGGAGCCCTCGGAACTGCCGAAGGTCCTGACTCGGTCTCATCGGTCGTGGTTCTGCGTGATCTTGAGGTTGTCCGCTACGCTGTGGCTCTCCGATCGAGGCTCGTATGCAGGGAATCCTGGCCTGGCTGACCACAACAATCCGGCGGCTCACTGTGCTGCCGGTGCTGGTGGCGCTCGCCGAGCGCGACCTCGCGTCCGGTCGACTGACCGCCGCCAAAGCGCGATTTCAGCGTTGCGCGCGCCTGGTTCCGTTCTCGTTTCGGGCTCATTTCGGCCTCGCGTGCGTCTATCTGCGCGAGCGGGACTTCCAGCGCGCACAGCGCGAACTGCTCCTGGCGCGTCAGATCGCTCCTGCCCGCTTCCTGGCCATGCGTCCGCGACTGCCCGCCGTTCCGATGAGCGACGGCTCGGCGCGGTATGCACCTCCGTCGCTCCCCGCCGTTGCCCTCGGCGAGCCGCTTCGCCCAGGCCTGAGCGGCATTGAGGGCTTGAGCGGTCCCGACGGCCTGAGCGGTCTGACGGGGATCGGCGGCCCCGACACGATGGGTGACTGCGTGAATGCGGAGGAGTGGGAACGCTTCCATCGCATGGGACCGATCCGGCCGGACGAGGCCGTGGCGGTCGATTGGGAGCGCGTCCTCGCCGAGATCCTCAACGCCGACGACGCCTGAGAGTCGTGCAACGCTCCCGGACGCGCGCGACCTGATGTCCGACAGCATGGCGGACCTGGCGTCGATCCTCGCCCCGATTGCTGCCGCGGCAGCGATCGGTCGACGTGACCGCCTGGACGCCGCGCTGGATGCGGCGCTCCGCTCGTCGTGCCCACGGGATGCGATCCGTGAGGCGTTGCTCCTCGTGGCCCCGTTTGCCGGGTTCCCGCGCACTCTGGATGCGCTTGCGGCGTGGCGCGCCGCCCGGGATCGCGCTGGGGACTCGTATGCCGCGCAGCCGGAGCCCGGACTGCCGGAGGACGACGCGACCCTGCGCGCGACGCTCCGTCGGCGCGGACGCGCCTTCTTCGACCGCGTCTACGGACGCCACGCGGAGCGCGTCATCGAACGGCTGCTCGACCTGGACCCCGAACTGCCGCACTGGGTCCTCGAAGACGCGTACGGACGGGTGCTCGCACGCGGCGGTCTCGACGCCGCCGTGCGAGAGGCGCTCGCCGTCGTGATGCTCGCGGCGCTGGCGCTCCGCAATCAGCTCGGCGGCCACGTCCGCGGGGCTCTGGCCTGCGGGGCGGAAGCGTCGTGCATCCGCGCGGCCATCGATGCTGCCGGAGACCTGCTCCCGGACGATGAGGTCGCCGCCGTCCTCGACGTGCTCTGACGGCTTTGTCGAGCCGAGAGCCACATCCGCGGCTCGTCCCTCGCCGGTGGGGTTCCACCACAGCGGCACGGCGGCACGGCGGCACGGCGGCACACGGAAGCACGGGAGCACGGGAGCACGGGAGCAGGGGAGCAGGGGAACAGTTCGTGGGCCGCGCCGGTCGGCTGTCGCGCTGCGCCTCCGCGAACCCGGTCGCATGGCTCCAACGGAATCGCTCCGGCACAGCCCGCCACCTCTCCCTACGGCGTGGAGTCCATCGCGGCCATCGCGACGTGCACGTCGCCGTGTTCCGCCGTGGTCGCCGTGTCGCCGCGGTGAATCAATCCGGCGAGGGACGATGTCTCGCTTCGTCGGCGAATCAGCCCCAGCGGAGCGCGAACCAGACCAGCAGCACGGCGACAACGAGCGCGCAGACGATCGTGACGACGACGTCGAGGCCTCGTCGCGGCGCGATGGCCACCGGCGCAGGCGCTTCGGTCACGGTGAAACTCGCGATCCGTTCGAGACAGGCAGGACAGTCCGCAACGTGTTCGGCCTCGGCGAGGAGCAGGGGGCCGTCGAGGGCGCCGGCAGCCAGAGCGGCGGACACGTCGTCGGACAGACAGGTCGTCGACGGGGTCCGCCCGGGCGGACGGCGCGCCGCAGCGACGAGGGGCTCGACGGCGGCCAATAGAGCGGTCTCGGTGGCACCGGGTGGCGGCGGCGGCGCGCCGATGGCGGCCAGGCCCACGCGGAGGTGTTTCGCGATCGTCGTGTCGTCGGCGCGGAGGACGCGGGCCAGATCGGCGGGCGCCATCCCGGCCGCGAGAGCGCGCGCACAGAAGCGGGCGGCGGGGGGCAGTCGGTCCACGGCGGCGTCACTCATGTCGTGCCGCGAGTATCATGGTTCGAGATGCCTTCGAACGACGATCTCCTGTTCGCCGAGCACGCCGTGAAGGCGGGCTTCCTGACGGACGAGGACGTTCGCGAGAGCCTCGAGGTCCAGGATCGCATGGCGGAGATGGGCGTCGCGGAGTCGCTGCGCAACGTCCTGGTGAAGCGCGGAGCGATTCGTGAGGGAGACGCCGCGTTGGTGGCGCGTTCCGCCGGCCTGCGTTCCGGTCGTGAGCCGATCCCGGGCTACACGCTCGAGGCCCGCATCGGCTCCGGCGCGATGGGCTCGGTCTACCGCGCTCATCAGAAGGGCATGAAGCGCCGCGTCGCGATCAAGATCCTGCGGCGCGATCTCACCGACGATCCGCGTCAGGTCGAGCGCCTCCAGCGCGAGGCGAAACTCGTCGGTCAGCTCGATCACCCCAACATCGTGCGCGGCCTCGACGCCGGTCAGGCCGACGGGCTCGTCTGGTTCGTCATGGAACTGGCCGAGGGCAAGACGCTCCACGAGCGCATCAAGCGCGACGGCCCGTTGCTCCCGGACGCGGCCATCGCGATCACGCTCGCCATCGCCGAGGCGCTCTGTCACGCGCACGAGCACGGCGTCGTGCACCGCGACATCAAGCCCGGGAACATCCTGCTCACGCTCGCGGGTGAGCCGCGGCTGACCGACTACGGACTTGCGAAGGGCGAGAGCGACGACGCGCTCACGCAGCTCGACGCGACGTTGGGCACTCCGCAGTACATCTCCCCGGAGCAGGCCCGCAACCCGCGCGACGCGGACATCCGCTCCGACCTCTACTCACTCGGCGCGACGCTCTACGCGATGCTGGCCGGACGCCCGCCGTTCCAGGCCGAGAGCCTCGCCGCGACGCTGACGAAGGTGCTCTACGAGCGCCCGATGCCACTCTCGGAAGCCGCGCCCGGCACGCCGGCGGAGGTGGCGTACGTCGTCGAACGCATGATGGCGAAGGACCGGCGACACCGGTACGCCGACCCATCGGAGCTCGTCCGTGATCTGCGCCGACTCCAGGCGGGCAAACTGCACGTGCCGGCCGGTTTTCGCGGCGACATCGACGAGTTCGAGGCCGCGCGGCGTCGCAAGCGCGTCGTGGGTGGCGTCCTCGCGGTCGCGATCGTCGGCGCCGGCGTCGCCATCGGCGTCCTCGGGTGGCAGCAGCGCAGCCAGCGTCTCGAGCGGCAGCAGAGTGCCGACACCGAGCTGGCGACGCTGCTGCTACGCCCGGGCGCACCGGAGCATTGGGACGGCGGCACGGTCCAGTCGATGATCCGCGGGCTGGAGGCGCACGTGCAGCGATACCGCGGCACGCCGGCGGCCGATCGCGCGTTTCGTGAACTGGATCGCTGGCAGCGCCAAGAGAGCGCGATCGATCGCGTCCAGCAACTGAGTCTCGTGGCGTCCGGCGACACCGACCCCGATTGGCCGGATCTTATCGACGACCTGCTCGCCGAGAAGACGCGGCTCGACGCCGCAGCGGACTCGAGCGTGGCGTTGCGACGATTGGAGCGCGTGCTCACGGAGGTCCGTCGATCGCGGATCGAACGCGCCGACGCGCAGTTCGAGGGGGTCGATGCCGAGGTGGCGTCGATGTCGCTCGAGGACGCGGCCCGCCGCTACGCGGGCCTGGCGCGCACGATCCGCGAGCGGTTCTACGACATGGAGCCGGCGCCCGCGGCTGAGCGCGCCGAGGCTCTGGCGGCGGAGTTCCGCACGGCGCGCACGTTGCTCGACGCCAAGTTCGCGCAGCATCGTCAGCGCATCGCCGGCCGCACGCTGACCGACGAGGACCTTCAGAGCATCGACACGCAGCTGTTCAACGATGTGCTGGCCGGTGCGCGGGACAAGGAACTCGTGGATCTGCTGGAGCGCCTGCCCCCGGCTGGCACGCGCGGCGGTCTGCTGGAGTACCAGCACCAGCTCGAACGAGATGCGCTCGTCCAGGCGTCCGAGCGCCGTTGGCGCGATGTCAAGGACGAGGCGCTGGGTCTCGAGGGGCAACGACGCTACGTGGAGGCCGCGGCGCTGCTCTCTGAGTTCGCCGGCCTCGCGCTGGTCGCGGAGCGCGGTTCGGCCGAGACCGAGCGGACGCGCATCCTGGCGCGTCGCGAGATCGAGATCGGGGAGATGCTCGAGACCACCGCGCACGCGGCACGCAACTTCCTCCATCACGTCGGGCGGCGCGACTACGCCGAGGCCGCCGTCGAGCTGGACGAAGTGGAGGCGTTCACAGCGCTGTGGACGGATCCCGACAGCCCGGCGGCTCAGTTCGTCAGCGGTGCGCGGCATCTGCTGAAGCTGATCGAGGAGCGGGCCTGGGATGCGTTCCGCCGCCGCCTACGCAGCGGGGATCCGCTCACGGAGGGTCTGGGAGACGGCACGGGAATTCGCTACCGCGACGTGCGCGGAATCGTGCTGCGCGACGAGCGTCTCGAGTTCACGCACGGCAACGGTCACGTCTGGCAAGGGTCCCTGCGCGTGATCGACCGCGCTGATCTCCTGCGGTACTCGAACCTGCCCGGGGACGATCCCGCCGGGGCTCTCGTCGGAGCTACGCTGGAACTCGCCGAGCGGCCGGCGTCCTCGGATCCGCGGAAAACGCTGGGGTCGTTGACTGCGCTCGGTCCGCTTCTCGCCCGAGCCCGCACGGACCCTGAGCTCGGGCCGGTCGTGGATCTCCTCTCGGGTCGCCGACAGGAGCTGCTGCTCTCCGCGCAGGCGGAGCTCGACGAAGCCGAGGAGCGCGCTCGCAAGATGCACGCGGAGGCCCGCCGTGCCCTGGAGGACGGTCGCTACCTGATCGCCTCGCGTCAGTTCCAGCGGCTGCTCGAGCTCAAACGAATCCGCCGGACAGACTACGTCCAGCGTCGCGGCGACGAGATCGAGGGCGAGCTGGACCAGGCGTTGAGCGGCAAG
This sequence comes from Planctomycetota bacterium, assembly GCA_021776825.1. Lineage (GTDB taxonomy): Bacteria > Planctomycetota > JAJSAM01 > JAJSAM01 > JAJVHW01 > JAJFFG01. Next base: position 56,381 of record JAJFFG010000030.1, on the reverse strand, counting down.
GAGACGTCTCGGTACGCGGCCCACCTCTCGGGAGCGCGCCTGGTGAAGCACGGGTCGGGACGCGCGGAGCTCGTCGTGGACTTCGAGAACCCCGAGATCCACCGAAGTCTCACGCTGCAGGAGGGACGGACGCGAATCGCCACCACCACGCGCCTCGTCGCCGACCAGCCGGCCGCCGGCGCCGCCGAGGACTTTCCGCTGTCCGACGACCACTTCCTCGAGTGGCTGACGTGGGACGGCGTTCCGGAGAACCACCCACGGCACGCCCCGGTCTCGCTCGCCCACCCCTTCAAGCCGAAGAAGGCGATCGAGGTCTCGTTCCTCTATCGCAGCGATGCGCCGTTCTTCCTGCTCGTGGCGATCGGGCAGACCAAGGTCGGCATCCTCTCGGCCGGAGACGTCCGCGAGGGCGGCCGCGGCGTGCACATCTGGAAGAGCGATTCGCTCGCGAACCCGGACGCCGAGTTCGGCGACAAGTACCGCAGTTCGTACCTCCACGACCACCCCGAGGTGCTTCGTCGTGACGGCGACACCAAGCACTTCCAGTTCCGCCCGGGGCGCACGTATCGCGTCCGCTTCCTCAAGGACGAGGCGCGGGCGTTCCTCTACGTCGATGGCCGCGCGGTGCTCGACCGGAAGTTCGACGCCACCCCGTCCGGGAAGCGGCAGGCGCAGGTCTCGATCGTCAGTTACACGAGCGGTTCGGTAGACGATCTCCGCATCACGGGGATACTGGACCCCGACTGGCTGAGAAGTCGTGAGTGACGGGGATCGCATCCCGGAGGCACGCCTCGGTCATGGATGAACAAGCGCTACCTGAACTCGTCGTGCGCGGCCACGAGGGTCTCTTGAACGGCGTGGCGTGTGCGCTGCCGCCGGGCCGCACGCTCGTGGTCGGGCGCAGCCGTTCCTGCGACATCTCGCTGCGCCGCACGGATGCCTTCCGCGAGCACGACGATCAGCTGGAATTGCTGCACTCGCCGGAGTTCCGCCGCGTGTCCCGCGTGCACTGCGAGATCTCGTATCGCAGTGACGGCATCGTCGAGGTACTGGATCTCTCCGCGAACGGGACCCTCGTCGACGGGACGCGCGTCGAGGGATCAGCGCGACTCGATCCGTCCGACGGCCCGGTGCTCCTGGTCCTGTGCGATCCGATGCACGGACGCCTGGAGCTCACGGTTGCCCAGACGACCCAATCGACACCAGCCCAGACGACACCAGCCCAGACGACACCGACGCAGACGACACCAGCCCAGAACGCGTAGTCGTCGTCAGCTCTCCCACTCGACCGGCTCGACGGAACTGATCGCCGCTGAACCGTCGAGCGACGAACGCAGTCGGTCGAGCAGTGTGCGATGCGCCTCCGGCAGGTCCTCGCGTCGCGTGTAGCCATCGCCGAACGCCTTCGAGAACTGGTTGTAGAGACGCACCGGTCCGGGCGTCGCGAGGGCTGCCGCGACGATCTTCTCGGCCTCCTGCCACGTGGGGGACTCGACGACCCCGCCGTCGGTGAGCTCCACGCGTGAGTCGACGAGCAGGCTCATCGCGAGGAGACCGTGCGGATCGGGCTCCTTGCCGCGGAGGGCCGGACCCAGCGCCGCCGCCAGCGCCGCGTGCGGGTCGCCGGGGGGCGCGCCGTCTGCCGGTCCCGCCGACGGCGATCCAGGCTTCTCGTCGCCCTTGTTCTTGTACCACCACATGGGCGAGAGGATACCGCGGGGGAGGGTCGCCGGCGGGGCAGGGCAACGATTGCCGCGAGATCCGCCGACCGTCGCTATCCTCCTCCCGAACGTGAGCGCGGAATAGATGGCGACCGACCCTGGTTCTACGGGGCGTGACGAGACTCACGCGGAGGCTAACGGCTCCGCGTGGGAGACCCTTACGCCCGCAGAGTTCGAAACCATGGTGACCGAGATCCACCAACCCCTGATGGCCACCGCACTTCGGCTGTCGCGCCGCCGCGCCGAGGCCGAGGACCTGGTTCAGGAAACGCTCTACCGGGGGTTCCGCAGCCTGGCGAGCTACCGCAAGGGCACTCGCTTCCGGGCGTGGATGTTCCGCATCTTGCACAACGTCTTCATCAACCGGATCCGTCGCGAGGGGATGGCGCCGTCGGCCGTCGACCCGGCCGAGATGTCGCCGGCCGACCACCCGCACCCGATCCCTGACATCCGCGGGATCGGCGATCTGCCCGACGTGGCCGATCATCACTTCGACGACACTGTCAAGGCGGCAGTCGATGCGATGCCCGAGGTCTTTCGAGTGCCGCTCGTCCTGTTCGCGCTCGGCAGTCTCTCGTACGCCGAGATCGCCGAGACGCTCGACATCCCGATCGGGACGGTGATGTCTCGTCTGCACCGCGCGCGTCGCAACCTGCGGGAGCAACTCACCGAGTACGCGACCGAGCACGGCTACGCGAGCGAGGGAGGCGGCTGATGGACTGTCGCGGCTTCCAGAACCAGATCCTCGCGTGGATCGACGGCGAGTTGACCGGCGACGCCGCGTCGGCTGCGGCGACGCACGAGTCGGCGTGCGCCGACTGCACTGAGCGGGCTCTGGCCGAGCGGGCGTTCGAGGAGCGTCTCGGCACGGCGATGCTGTCCGATGTGGGCTCGGTCTCGTTGGCCACCGCGCTGATGGCTGCGCGCGAACGTGTGGAGGCCGAACAGCCGGCGAGTGGGCGCCTCCTCATGCTCCGCCGGGCCGTCGCCGCGATGGCCGTCGCCGCAGCCGCGCTGATCGTCGTCGGCAACGTGATGTGGTTCCTCTGCATCCCGCCGTTCGAGTGCGCGTACCTCGCGGCGATGGAGGCCGCGGCGACCGACGCGCCCCTCGCGCCGCTGTCTGACGCACCGGCGAACTGTGCGCTGCTGGCTCGCGTGACACCGCCGGCTGCCCTCGGGGGCTTCGCTCGCGTGGATGACGGCGACTTCATGCACGTGGACTACCGCACCGGAAGCGACGCGGTCCGCGCCCGCTATGGCGACGACGACCTCGCCTTCACGGCCATCTGGAGCGATCTCGTCGGCGCGTCGCCGTCGTTCCGCCGGAAGGTGGAGCGCGACGGCCTGACGTGGTGGGTGACGGAGATCGACGGTCGTGCCGTGGTCGCGTTCATCTGCCCGAAGACCCGCTCGCTCTGTGCCCTCGTCGGTGAGGCGTCAGAAGAACGCCTCATCGAGGCGGCGCGCACGCTGCGGACCTGTCCGTAAGTCCTCGCGCGTGCGGCGATCCCGTAGAGTCCGCTGCCGTTGGAGATCCCGATGATCCGTACCCGTTTCCGTCGTCTCGCGTTCTGGCCTGTGGTGGCGCTCCTCTGCGCTGCGGGCGCTGCGGCCTTTGCGCAGGACGGCGGCTTCGGCGACGGTTCCGACGACGACGTGAAGGCCGAGATCGGCGACGTCACCGTGTCGTCGCAGATGGTCGTGCCGGGTTCGTCGACCACGATCCACATCCCGCTGGAGATCGACGAGGGCTGGCACCTCTACGGGCTCGAAGAGGTCGACTCGATGCCTCCGAGCATCGACGTGCCGCAATGGCCCGAGGGGCTCTCGCCGGGCGCGACGACCGAGTCGCCGGAGCCGCACGACTTCGAGTCGTTCGGCGTCGTGCAGAAGGTGCACGAGGGGGAGATCACGATCTCGCTCGTCGTGAACGTCGCCGCGGACGCCAAGGCCGGGGCCCGCACCATCAGCGGTGAGATCGGGTTCCAGGCGTGCAATGACAGCTCGTGCGTGCCGCAGATGCCGCTGCCGTTCTCGGTGGACGTCTACGTCACCCGCGACGCCTCATTCCCCGACGCTTCCGCCCCGGCGTTCGACGAGCTCACCAAGGTCGTGCTTGTCGGCCCGTCGATCGCGCCGGCCGAGGTTGCGCCGGGTTCGATCGTCGAGGTGCATCTGCCGCTCAGGATCGAAGCCGGCTGGCATCTCTACGCGCAGTCGAAGACCGAGAGCTTCCCGCCGACGGTCAACATCGACGCGTGGCCCGAGGGCCTCTCGCGCTTCGGGCTGCTCGCGACGCCCGAGCCCGTGGAGATCGAGTACTTCGGCGAGATCGTGCCCGTGCATCACGACGAGGTGACGTTGATCCTCGCCGTGCAAGTGGCACCGGATGCCGCAGGCGGAGTGCGGACGATCGCCGGCGACATCACGATGCAGGCGTGCGACGACTCGTCGTGCGTGCCGCAGGAGCCGATCGAGTTTGCGTTCCAGCTCGCGATCACAGGCGATGGCGCCGGGGGTGGTGGAGCCGCACCCGCACCGGTCGCCACCGTCGAGGCGCCTGTCGAGCGCAAGTCCACGTTCTCGGGCCTCGACTGGGCGTTGGTGCTCCAGGCCATGACGCTCGGGCTCATCACGGTGCTGACTCCCTGCGTGTTCCCGCTGCTACCAGTGACCGTGAGCTTCTTCTCCAAGCAGAAGGGGCCGGCGCTCCCGCGCTCGCTCGTCTACGCCTCCGGCATCATCTTCACGATCGTCGTGATCGGGCTGATCGTGCAGCAGTCGCTCGACGTCCTCGCTCGTGGCGACATCTTCAACCTGTTCATCGCGGGACTGTTCCTCGTCCTGTCGCTGTCGCTCTTCGGCCTGTTCGACCTGCGCCTCCCGTCGTTCCTGATCGACGGTGCCACGAAGCAGAGCGCCTCGGGTGGGTACAAGGGCGCCTTCTTCATGGCCGTGGTGCTGGCGCTGACGAGCTTCTCCTGCTCGCTGCCATTCCTCGGGATCATGTTCACGACCTTCGACGAAGGTGCGACGGGCACGGCCGTGATCGGCCTGACGATCTACGGCGCGACGATGGCGGCGCCGTTCTTCGTCTGCTCACTGATCCCCGCGCTCATCAGCACGCTGCCCAAGGCTGGCGCGTGGATGAACGCCATCAAGGTCACGATGGGCTTCGTCGAGTTCGGTCTGGCCTTCAAGTTCCTGCGCACGGTGGCCCTGAACCACCAGTGGGACATCCTGCCGCGTGGCTTGGTCATCGCGATCTGGGTCGCATGCTGCTTCGGCGCGGCGCTCTACCTGTTCGGCTACGTCGTTCTCCCGCACGACACGAAGGTCGAGTCGATCGGCGTCTTCCGGCTCCTGTCCGCGCTGTTCTTCCTGAGCTGCGGCCTGTACCTGGTGCCCGGTGTGATCGGCCTTCGGCTGAACCCGATGCTCGATGGGTTCCTGCAGACGCAGCCGGACGAACTGATCTCGTTCGGGGGCGGCGATAGCGAGCATCCCACGTGGGTGAGGGACGACTGGGACGGCACGCTCGAGCGAGCCGCCCGGTCAAAACGACTCGCGCTGTTCGACTTCACCGGAGTGGGGTGAAGCAACTGCGCCACGCTGGAGAACATGATTGCCTCCAGCCCGGCCGTGAGCCGGAGACTCCAAGACTTCGAGCTGTCCCAGATCTGGATCCAGGACGACGACATCAAGCAACTCGCCCGCGAGCAGCTCCTGCGGATGAAGAAGGAGTACGGGACGATCGCGATCCCTCTCCACGCCATCGTCGACCCCGACTCCGGCGAGGTCCTCGGCCGTCTTACGTTCGATCCGCTGATGAACGCCAACGACTATCTCGACTGGCTGAACGAGACGACTCAGCCAGAGGGCACGCCCCCGGGTCGCTGAGCCGGATCATTCACCAGGGCGTCGCGCACGCGGCGAGATCCAGGATCGGCGACGGGTTCACGGCGGTGCGTGTCGGATACGCACGTCGCACGGTGCCCCGACGTCCTCGTGAACGATGCGCGTTTGGCCGGCTACCGAACGGTCGTGCGGATGCGTCGGATGCGATCGGCCTGACGGGGGCGGTGCGTGCCGTCGATCAGTTCGACGGTGGCCAACGCGTCGACGACCTCGAGGCCCTCGAGCACGCGCCCGAGTCGGGCGAACGCGGCGGGGATCGCTGAGTCCTCGTCGGCACCAAGGGCGACGAACCACTGGCTGCCGCCCGAGTCCGGGTGTCCACCTCGCGCGAGACCCACGGTTCCGCGTGTGAAGGGCTCGGCCGCGACCTCGACCGGCAGGTACCAACCGGCCGTTCCGGTGCCATCGCCCCGCGGATCACCGCTCTGCACCAGTGCGTCGGGGACGACGCGATGGATGGGGAGGTCGTTGTAGAAGCCGTCGCGAGCGAGCGACCAGAAGTGGGTCACGCTGTTGAACGCTGCCGCGCCGTCGAGCTCGATCGTGAATGACGTCTCGCGCGACGTCTCGACCCGGGCGAGCAGGCGCCGGGAACTGCCCTGCGGTACGACGTCGACGACGACGGCGTCGGCCTGCAGCGCCGGTCCGTCAGTGCAGGCGAGCGCGGTCCGGAACGAGAGCTCGCCGAGCGCGACGGCTGGGAATCGGATCGATGCGGTGAGACGTCCGCCAGGCGGGACCGACGCCCGTCGCGTCGCGGTCGTTTCGAACTCGAGCTCTCCTTGCAGGTCGCGGAACTGTCCGTAGGCGCGCGTGACCAGACTGTCGCGCACGCCCTCGCCCGTGACGCGCACGGACACGCTGTCGGTGGCGAGGCGCAGTGCCGGCACCTCCAGGGGCTCCGAGCCTCCGTTCGAGACGCGGACGTTCAGGATGATGTCCTCGCCGAGCCGAACGGTCGGGGCGCCCGTCGTGACGGTGAAGGTGACGTCGGCCTCGGCGGCGGCAGGTGGCGACGTGCCGAGCGCGAGTGCGAATGACAGTGCGAGCGCTGCGAGCGACCCGGTGCACGCGACGAGAAGGCGGCCGCTCATGCGGCTTCGTCCGACAGGACGCGGCGCACTCCGGCCCAGGCCTCGTCCGTCGTCAGCTCGGACATGCAGATTGGGTCGGGGCAGCGGCGCAGTGGGCACGGAGAACAGTAGACACCCTTCCACACGGCTGTGGACCGCTGCGTACGCGGGGCGTACAGAAGTGGGTCCTTGGGTCCGTACAGGGTGACGGTCGGTGCACCCGCCAGCGCGGCCAGGATGACGGGTCCGGAGTCGGCGCCGACGACGAGTGCCGCGCCCTCGGCGAGAGCCTGAAGCTCGTGCAGACTGTCTGTCACGGGTGCCAGCTCTGCGGCGCCCGCCGAGGCGGCGACGACCTCCTCCGCGAGCGGACGCTGGCCCGGACCGAAGCCGACGAGAGCACGCAGCCCCTCCTCCTCGGTCAGCCGCGCCGCGAGCTCGGCGAAGCGCGCTGCAGGCCAGCGCTTGAAGCGGCCGAAGTCGCTCGTCCCGGGGAGGAGCAACGCGTACGAGCCCGCGGTCGTGCCGATTTCGGCGAGAGCCGTTCGCACCGCGTCCCGGGCGCTCTCCGAGATGGCACCCAGCATGGGCGCGGCGCCGCGCGTGGCGCCGAGCGGCTTCATGAGTCTCAGAGCGCGATCGGCGCGGTGCTCGCGGGCGTCCGTGGCGGCGGGCACGAGCTCCGTCGCGAGCAGATGGGCGCCCTCGCGCGTCTCGCCTCGCGGCAGCCCGATCCGTCGCGCGGCCCCAGAGAGCCGAGCGAGTAGGGCCCCCTTGAGGTTCCCCTGGAGATCGATGGCGACGTCCGGATGCCAGCCTCGGATCTCGCGGCGCACTGCGACGAGCGCGCGCAGGTTGTCCAGTGCGCCCAGTGCGCTCAGTGCGCCGCCGCCGTTCTGGCGCTCGAAGACGAAGACGCGATCGACGTGCGGGTGTCCCTCGACGAGACCCGCGAAGCGACGCTCGACGACCCAGCCGATCTCGGCATCGGGCCGCGCCTGGCGGAGTGCCGCCAGCGCCTCCAGGCACTGGAGGACGTCGCCCATCGCGGACAGACGCACGATCAGGAGCCGCTCGGCGGTTTCGCCCACGCAGCGGAGTATGGGCCCCCGCTCGCGGGGCGCGAACAGATGTTCGCGCTCTCCGCGGGGTCCGCGACAACGATCGTTCGCACCGTCAGGCTCGCCAGGCAGCCGAGGTGGCGATCGGTGGGCGGCAGGCGATTCGCGTCCCGCCCACCGAGCGCGGGCTCGGCCGCGCCATCCCTCCTACAATCGAGGGCTCGGGGCTCCTCGCCGCCCTGAGCGGAGAGGATCCACCTCGTGCGAAGTCCCAGCATTCAGAAACTCGCCCTACTGACCCCGGCCATCGTGGCTCTGGGAGCGCTCGTCCTTGTGCAAGGGACGTCGCCCGTCGCCACGGCCGGCTGCCTGGCGCCGTCCGACCAGATCATCGACGCCGCCAACGTCCTGGGGCCGTTCTGGGCCAACCGGAGTGGAGAGCTGCTCTATGCGCGCGACCTGACCGGTCAGGCCGCCACGCTGTTCCGTCGCGACGCCGGCGGTGGCAACGAGCTCCTCGCCGAGGAGGGCACGCGCAACGACTTCCAGATCGGGTTCGAGCGCGAGACGTGGGGGAACTTCCACGCCGGAACGATCAACGATCTCGGCGACGTGGCGTTCATTGCGTCGACGACGATCCCGGATGACCCCGCGACCGGCGTGAACGAGGGCCTGTCGCAGCGCGGCATGTACCTCCAGCGCGGCAACACGCTCTACAAGATCGGTCGGCGCGGCGGCGAGTCGCCGATCCTCGACGCCTTCGGCGGACCGATCCCGTGGGGCTCGTTCTTCGACTGCACGGCCGAGGACCGCACGGACCAGAACCGGGCGCAGGCCATCTTCCTCGCGCAGGTCGGTGCGCCGGACGGACGCTTCGGCGTGTTCCGTTGGAGCGAGGACGACTTCACGACGACGCCGCTCCTCATGCAGGGAGAGCCCGCGCCATCTGGCGGCACGTTCACGGCCATCCTGCGCACCCGGGCGAACCAGGTGGGCGATGTGGCGTTCTTCGGTCAGACGCAGGCGGTCCAGGACGGCGACACGGCCGCCGGCCTGTTCCTCCTGCTCGACGACGGCACGAAGGCGCGCGTCGTGACGTTCGGCGTCGATGGCGACCCCACGCCGAACGGCGGGACGTTCGCGATCCTCAACGACTTCTCGATCGACGATCAGCGGATCGTGCACTTCTCAGCGACGGTCAACGGCGGAGCGCGGCCGAGTGGCCTCTATCGCGCCGAGCCGCCGCTCTACACGCCCGAGACGGTGCTCCGTGACGGCGACCCGACACCGCTCGGCGGCGAGTACCTGAGCTTCGAGTTCGCGAAGGTGCGTTCGGCTCCCGACGGCGAGGTCGTCATCGGCGTCGAGCTCTCGAACGACATCGGCGGCGAGGGCGTCTTCGTCATCCCGGCCGGAGGCGGTCCCGCGACTCCGCTGGCGAACGTCGACACGACGCTGGCGGTCGCGGCGCTCGGCGACGGCAGCGCGGCGTTCCAGACCACGTCGGAGACTCACGTCGTCCGCCCGGCTGAGGGGGATGAAGAGGGGCCGAACGACTTCCGCATCGCCCGGCTCGACGTGAAGAACAAGGTCCCGCTGAGGGCCGACACGATCCGCTTCTCGGGCTCGTTCCGCCTGCCGCAGATCGGTGACGGCGTCGGCGAGATCGCGCCGCCGGTCCTCGGTGCCGTGTCGCAGGAGCGCTTCACGACGGATCGTGCCTGGGCGAACGGCGAGCTCACGCGGATCGGCCAGGTGCGGGTCGCGCTCTCGTCGGGCCCCGGCAACGACTTCGCGTTCGGCATCGACAACGCCGGCAACCCGACGATGAAGTTCAACGGCAACGGGCAGGACCCGCCGAAGTTGAAGGTGGCGAGCGATGGATCCTCGGCCACGTGGTCGTTCAAGATCGTCGCCGGTCGCGGCAAGTTCACGCTGGACCTCGAAGACCAGACGTTCGACCTGAAGCTGTCGCAGGGCTCGATCAGCCCGTCGTTCATCGCGACCGGTTTCCGCGTGCTCTTCACGCTCCAGACCCCGGCCGACATCGCAGCAGGGCGCGACGCCGAGACAGCGCTGTTCCACCACGATCTGCGAATCAACGCCGAGCAGGTCCAGTTCGGATCGGGTAGTCGCGTGCGCTCGGGCGGCGGCGGCATCGATGGCGGGACGCTCTTCGTCGACGCGGTGGCGGTCAAGCGCAAGCTGAAGGTGCCGAAGGGCCAGGCAGCTCCGCAGGTGACCTCGGACACCGTGCAGATGAGCGGCACCCTCGTCATCTGCCCGGGCGCGACACCGCCCGCCACGCCGAGCCTCTCGGCCGACGTGACGCTCGGCGATCTGGTCCTCGACGACGTGCAGCTCGTGCGCCGCGGGAGGTCCGGGTCGCGATATCGCTACAAGTCGCCGCGCGGCGAGACTCCAGCCGTGACCTTCGACCTCGACGTTATCAAGGGCACGTTCCGCCTGAAGGCGAGCAAACTCGATCCGCTCTCCGGTCTCCTCGACGCCGACTTCTCCGGCGCCAGTGCGGGGAACGTCTCCACGGCGGACGTGGCCGGCCTCGTGCTCCCGTTCTCGCTGCGCGTCGATCGCGTCTACGAGGGCGCGTTCGACGTCCCGGTGGTCCGGCGACGCGGCGGCAAGACGTTCTCACGCTAGCAAACTGTCGGAGTGGCGGCCTCGACTGGCCACGCAGGTCGGCGCGACAGCCTGCTAGCTATAGTCCGACGGGCCGGGACGCCTCAAGCTGTCCCGAGGGAGCCGACTGACCCAGCGTCTCGGCGCGGCGTCGGCAACCAACCGCGCCGAGCCTGAGATGACGTCGAGCGGTCGGACCGCCGAGTCGGGACTGCTACGGTATCGGCGTGACAGACGCGCAGAGTCGCGACGGACGCTGGCCGCGCTACACGCCACGCTTCTGGATGATGGTCGGCGTGATCTGCATGCAGCATCTCGCGCTGACGGCCCACGCTTGGCTTCCGATGACTCCGAGGCAGTCGGCATGGGCGTTCCTCGGGCTCACCGGTGCGGTCATTGCTGCGATTGGAGCGGTTGCGGTCGAGAGAGGCCGCTCTCCGCTCTGGGGCGTGCTTGGCGTGCTCGGTTGCATCGGAGCGACTGCAGTGGTGCTGCTCGGAGTCGCTCGCGGAGTCGACGGCAGCGAACGCAACGACAAACTCAACGGGCCGAGGGACCGAGGGACGCTCCTGTGCCCCCTCGGGGTCTAACTAGCAGCCTGTCGCGCCGGCGGTCTCTCGCACGGCGACGCCGAAACGCCGACAGGCTGATAGCTGGCCCTTGCGCGACACTTTCGCCCGAGGGGGGCGTGCGTTCTCATGGGGCGCATGTCCGGGCTCCCTGTCGGCTTCGCCCGTCATGAGCAGGACGGCGCATCGCTCGTGCTCCGCACGGATGACGCTCCGGCCCTGCTCGCGGCGGGTCTGGCCGACCCCGAAGCGTGCCGCGAGCGTGCGGTCGCCGAGTACCGCGGTCGAGGTCGACCGTTCGGGCTCGACGTCCCGGACGTGGGCCGCGTCTTCGTGCGCCGCTACGTCCACGGCGGCGTGTTGGGCCACCTGACGGCCGACCGTCACGCCGGTGATGGCCGCTTCGAGGAGGAACTGGCCGCGCTCACAGCGGCTCAGGATGCGGGCGTGCCGGTGCCCGAGGCGCTCGGCGTCGTTTCGCGGGCGACCGGGCTGGGTCTGCGTCGAGGCTGGCTGCTGCTCCGGGAGATCTCGGGTGCCGAGGACGTCCTGGCCGTCCTGTGCGACACACCCGAGCCGGCGCAGCGCCGACGCGTGCTCGCGGCGTCCGGTCGGGCGATGCGGCGGCTGCACGACGCGGGCATCGATCACCCGGACCTGCATCTGAAGAACCTGCTCCGGACCCCCGATGGCGACGTGCTGGTTCTCGACCTCGATCGCTCGCGGGTTCGTGCAGAACTCGCACGGGAGCGACGACTCGCCGGATTGTTCCGCTTCGATCGCTACGCCGCGAAGCAGGCGCGGCGTGGGCTGCCGGTCAGCCGGATCGATCGCCTACGCGTGCTGCGCGCCTACGCGGGCTCCGACTGGCCCGGACGTGCGGAGCTGCGCCAACTGGCCGCCCGACTCGCTCGTCACATCGCGCGCCACGGCGTCCTGCGCCGGGAGGCTGCCGCGCGATGAGCGAGCGCACCCGCCTCTCCGTCTGCATCGTCGCCATGGACGAGGAGGACCGTCTCGGCGACTGCCTCCGGTCGGTGGACTTCGCCGACGAGTGGATCGTCGTGGACAGCCACTCGAGCGACGGCACCCGCGAACTCGCCGCGAGCATGGGGGCGCGCGTCATCGAGCGCGACTGGCCGGGCCACGTCGAGCAGAAGAACTTCGCACTCGACCAGGCCGAGCACGAGTGGGTGCTCTGCCTCGACGCCGACGAGCGGGTCTCGCCCGAGCTGCGGGAGTCGATCCTCGCCGCGCTCGCGTCGCCGACGTCCGATGGCTTTGAGATATGTCGACGCACCTGGTACCTGGGGCGCTGGATCCGTCACGGCGGCTGGTACCCGGACCGGAACCTGCGCCTGTTCCGCCGCGGGAAGGGGCGGTGGGGCGGCACGAACCCACACGATCACATGTACGTCCAGGGGACGGTGGCGCGCCTGAGCGGCGATCTCCTGCACTACTCCTATCGCTCGCTCTCCGACCACCTTCGGATCATCGACTCGTACACGAGCATCGCGGCGCGAGAGAAACATGCACGCGGCAAGCGGGCTTCGGTCATCGACCTGACGTTGCGGCCGCTGTGGAAACTGCTCCGCATGTACGTGCTGAAGGCGGGATTCCTGGATGGCGTGGCGGGAGTGGTCGTTGCCGTGATGGGCTCGTACTACGTCTTCCTCAAGTACGCCAAGCTGCGGGAGATGGGCGCAGTGGAGAACCGCGAGTGAGTCCGGCCGACGGTGATCTCACCGAGTTCCAGGTGGGCCGCCTCGCGTGGCTCGCGGAGTCGCCCACAGCGGACGTCGTGCGCCGCGAGATCGCCGAGCGTCTCGACCAGCTCGAGACCATCGATGGCGCGTCGCTGATCAAACGCAACATGGTGCGCGCCGTGTTCCGCGTCCCGCTCACCGTGAGCCGCCGCGTGATCGTGAAGCGCTACGCCGTCGGCGGCCTCGTCGATTGGGTGAAGTACAACGTCAAGCCGTCGCGTGCGATGGCGGAGTGGCGGGTCGGCCGAGCGCTCGACGCGGCGGGCATCCCGACGGCTGTGCCGCTCGCGATGGCCGAGGAGCGTCGGATTGTGCTGCACGATGCCGCGCTCGTGACGCGCGAGATCGTCGACGCCGTTCACCTGAACGAATACGTCGAGACGCACCTGCAGGGCGATGACGCGCGCGACGAGCTGCGCGCGCAACTCTACGACCGGCTGGCTCGCACGATCCGCCGGATGCACAACGCGGGCTTCGTGCACCACGATCTGCATGGCGGGAACGTGCTGGTCAACGGGCCGCCGGATGATGCCGTGGCGCACATCATCGACCTGCACTCGGTGACCCGGCCGGCAACGCCGCGTCCCGGCGCGCTCTGGTTCGACCTGGTCAAACTGCTCCACTCGATCCGAACGTGCTCGTCGGCCTCGGAGCGCGTGGCGCTCTGCCGCGTGTACGAGGACGAGGGGCAGCGGCCGTCCGGCACGCCGCTGACGCGGCTGCTCCAGTCCGGACGCGTGTCCGAGACCCTGGAGCCGCGCCTCGTGCGCATGGAGCGCAAGCGCGTACGCAGCCGGACGCGGCGCTGCCTGGACCGTTCGTCGCGCTTCGACGTGACGCGCAGCGGCGGCTATCGCGTGCACCATCTCCGCTCGGTTCCGGCCGTCGCCCTGGCAGCGCTCGTCCAGGCCCACCGCGCGACCATGGCCGCGGGTGGTGCCGCGGTCCTGAAGGATGCGCGCCGCTCCGCGCTCACGCGTCAGACCCTGACCACGCCGGACGGCGATCGCGGCGTCGTCGTGAAGGAGTACCGCTCGAACGGCGTCGAGGGACGCCTCAAGAACTTGGTGCGCCGCCCTCGCGCCGTGGCGGCATGGATCGCGGGGAACGGGCTCCTGGTCCGGGACTTCCCGACTGCAGAGCCGATCGCTCTCCTGCTCCGTGGCCCCGGCCGACTCATCGGGAGCGCGTTCGTCGTCATGGACGATCTCGGTGACGCCGAGCGACTCGATCTCGTGGCGCTCGGCCGCTTCGCCGGCGCGCTCGATGCTGATGGCGTCGCGCATAAACATCGGCTGCTCGCGGCCACTGCGCGTCTGTTCCGACGGCTCCATTCCCGGGGCGTCTATCACGGGGACTTGAAGGCTGTGAACCTGTTCGTCCACGAGACGGACCACGGATCGGAGGTCGTGCTCGCCGACGTGGATCGCGTCGAGTTCGACCGTGAGGTGTCGCGTCGACGACGGATGAAGAACCTGGCCCAGCTCTCCGCCAGCATCCCGATCTGCATCTCTCTCGTCGACCGGCTGCGCTTCTTCCGCGACTATGCGCGTCACGACCCGGACGCCCGCGCGGACTGGAAGACATGGTTCCGGAACGTCATCGCGCTGTGCGAACGGAAGATCGTCGTCCGGATGGATCCGATCGAGTAGGTGGGGACCGTGCGCGTTCTGCATCTGTTTGCCAACTGGAAGTGGACCGGCCCGGCGGAGCCGGCCGTGAACCTCGCCGTCGCTCTCGGAGCGCGCGGACACGACGTGCACTTCGCGTGCGGGCGGGAGGTCTCTCCGCTGCCCAACTTCGTCGCGAACGAGGCGCGGGCGCGCAAGCTCGAGCCGATCCGATCGCTGCGGTTGGGCAAGCATCGCCATCCGATCTACGACCCGATCGATCGTCGCGCGCTGCGGGGCGTGCTCAAGGAACTGCGCCCGGACATCGTCCACTGTCACCTGAACAACGACCACCGGTTGGCGCTCGGCGCGACGCAGGGCCTCGGCATCCCGGTGATCCGATCGATCCACGACGGTGACCCGCCGCGCATGTCGCGGGACATGAAGCGGCTGTTCAGCAACTCGACGCGCGCGCTGATCACGATCTCCGAACGGATGCGCGACGCCATGGCCTCACGCTTCCCGATTCGCGACGAACGCTGCGTTTCCGTCGACCCGGCGGTCGACCTAAAACGGTTCAATCCGCGCCGTCGACGGCTACCGGATCTGGCGCGTGAGTACGGACTGTCCGGAGACGACTTCGTCGTGGGCATTGTCGCGCGCATGCAGCGCCATCGCCGCTTCGAGATCTTCTTCGAGGCTCTCACGCTGGCGGCAGCGCAGATCCCTGCGCTGAAGGTGCTCATCGTCGGGCGTGGCACCTGGATGGACGAGGTCGCCGTCAAACCCGCTGCGCGTCGCGAACTCGTGGGGAAGGTGATCTTCACCGGCTATCGCCACGGCTCGGAGTACGTCGCGACGCTCGGGTGCATGAACGTGAAGGTCTACCTCACGCCTGGCTCGGATGGTTCGTGTCGCGCAGTGCGCGAGGCCGTGGCGATGGGCGTGCCGATCGTCGCTGCTCGTCGCGGTCACCTCGTCGATCTTGTCGAAGACGGCGTCACCGGGCACCTCGTCGATGACGATCCGCAGCAACTCGCCGACGCCCTCATCCGCCTCGCCGGGGACGCCGGTGCACGCGAACAGATGTCAGCGCGCTGTGCGAAGACGGCGCGCGATCGCTACGGACTGCCACGTCAGGCCAAGACGGTCGAAGCGCTCTACGACTCCGCCCTCACCGACGTCTGAGCCCCGCTCGCTCGTCCTGCGAAGCAGGTCCACTCGTCCCGAGAAGCAGCAGGGCGTGCGGCGTCAGCGACCCTTCCCGCGGCGCATGACCATTTCCTCGCGCAGGATCGAGCCGTCGCTGCGAGTCAGCAGCAGGTTCAGCCGCAGAGGCTTGCCGGTGTCCGGCGGACTGCCTTCGAGGTGGCAGACGTAGTTGCCGCTCTTGTTGCGCTGCAAACGGAAGCGTCCGTCGGACCCGGCCTTCTCGACGTGGACGCCGGCGCCCTTCTTCCGGCCGACCCACCACTCGAACTCGACCTTCACGATGTCGCTGCGCAGGACCACGACGCGGAGCTTTTGCCAGGGTGCCTGTGCGACGAACTCGGCGCCGGAGTCCGGCAGCTTGCGGGTCTTCTTCGACCAGTCGAGAGTGGCTGTGTCGCGCGTGCGCCACGTGGCGACGCGAACGTTGCCGCTGGGCCAGGTCACGCCCGGTGAGTCGTTCGCGCTCGACGGCACGTCGTCCTTGCCGGGATCGTTCTCCGGCGGCGGCGGGGGCGGCTTGCCACCCGGGTAGCGCCCGAGCACGAACTCCAGCGAGCCCTTGATCTCCGGACGTCGCGTCAGCGCCGCGGTCAGCGTGACGCGCGTGCCCTTCGGGTTCGACTCCGCTCGTGCTGGAGCCGTGTAACTCACGGTTCCGAACACCGCCTTCGTCGTGCCGGGACCCTTCGTGGTCACCGTCACCTGTCGATCCTTGATCGGCTCGAGCGTTCCGTCGGCTCGCTCGCCGTGGACCTGGATCGCGACGGTCTGGCCGAAGGGGACCGTCTCCGCCGCCGACTTCAGAACCAGTCGGACAAAGCCGCGCTTGCCGGCCGGAGCCGCTGCGGCCTGCACCGTCACGTCCAGCGTGCCTCGGACGCGCGGAGCTCCCTCCAGCCTGGCGGAGAGCCGCACCGTCAACGCTGCCGCGCCGCCGGCCGGCGCCGTGTAGCGGTACTCGTAAGGCGCCTTCACGACCTCGACCTTGCCGTGGGTCGCTGTCAGCACGACCTGCTTCTTGCCGAATCCGACCCGTGCACCGTCGGCGTCGATGCCGACGACCTGGACGCCGATCGTCTCACCGGGCTTCAGCGTCTCGACATCCGGTGGGATCTCGATCTTCAGGCGATCGGCGGCGCCCGCTCGAGCGGGGCTTGCCGTGGCCAGCAGAAGGATCAGCGCCAGCGCACCCGCGAGGGTGCGCACGATCGTGGACAGGTTCATCGAAGACTCCCCGGCCGGCCGTGGGGCCGCCGCCTCATGAGAAGGGCCAGAAGCGCCGCCTTCGCTCCACCCGCTCCAGCGTACTCGTCTCGTCGGCGCTGAGCGAACCGGGGTCGGCGCGGCGCTTGTACTTGAGTACGCCGGACACGTCGATCCGACCGAGCAACCGTGCGAGGAATCCGCCTGGACGCACACAGAGCGACGCTCCGAAGTCGATCACCGCCGGACGGCCGTCCGGCTGGACAAACACATTCCGACGCTGGCGCAGATCGAGGTGCAGCACGCCGCGGCGATGCATCTCCGTCACGATCGCCCGCAGCTCCTCGAAGAACCCCGGCGTCTGGTCGAGTTTGGGCGTCTTGCCCACGTCCGTGCCGCGGAAGAACGAGAGGATGAGGATCCAGCGACCGGCGCGGCCCTCGAGTCGCGGTACGCCCTCCATCCCATCGAGCCGAGCCAGCGCACGCGTCTCGCGGGCGATGTTCCAGCGACCGACGGTCCAACGGTAGAGGGGCGTGCAGGCTCGGTAGTCCTTCGCCACCCACTTGCTATCGTCCACCTCAAGGAGGCGCACGCTCGGGCGAAACGGCCCCTGTTTCCCCAGCAGGCGCTTCGTGGTGCGGTCGACGTCGGTGGCGGTGCCCGGTGGCTCCATGCGCCGAATGATAGGTCCTCCCGCGGCAGAAGCGCCGCATCGCCGGGACGCTCCGGATCGTCGCCCGAGCCTCGGAGCAAAGCCAACGGCTCCCCTTTCCGTCTCGCCCCTTCGCCGGACGCGACGGATACTCGTGCGGATGCGGATCGGCATCGACTGCTCGTGCGTGGCCAAGCCTGAGCGCACGGGGGTGGCGCGCTACTGCGCCTCACTTCTCCACCAGATGCCGCACGTGCTCACCGACGACGAGCGAGTGACGTTGCTCTATCGGGTCTCCCGACTGAAGCGCCGCAAGTGGTTCGAGCGCATCGACGATCCTCGCTTCTCGGTCGGCCTCATGAACGAGCGGCTCGTGCGATGGGCGCCCCGCGGAATCGACGTCGTGCACGGTCCCGACCTGCGCATCCCCGTGCTGAAGGGCGTGCCTGCCGTCTCGACTGTGCACGACCTCTCGGCGCTGGACCTGCCCGGCATTGCGCGCGAGTCGTTCCGCGAGCGAAAGCGTGAGACGCTGCAGATCGTGACCGATCGCGCCTCGATCATCCTCTGCATCTCCGAGTTCACCGAGGCGGCCCTTCTCACCCGGTTCCCGGCAGCGGAGGGACGGACGCGCGTGGTGCCCCTCGGACTGTCCGAGCGCTTCGCGCCCCGGGGGGCCGACGAGGTGGAGCAGGTGCGCTCGGAGTTCGGCATTCGCGGGCGCTACGTGCTGTTCGTCGGTCAGATCTCGGCGCGCAAGAACCTGGGCCCCTTGCTGGATGCGTTCATCGCGCTGCGGCAGCAACCGAACTTCCGGGACCTGGAACTCGTACTCGCCGGACCCGTCCAATCGGGCGGCGACGACGTGCTTCGTCGCGTCGACGCGGACGACCTTCAGGGTGCGGTGCGTTTTCCCGGGTTCGTCGGCGATGCGCAACTGCCCGCGCTCTACACCGGAGCGGAGGCCTTCTGCTTCACGGGCAAGGCCGAGGGCTTTGGCCTGCCGATTCTCGAAGCCATGGCCTGCGGCACCGCCGTGATCGTCGCGCGCGCCGGCGCCTCGGAGTCGACGGCGGGCGGCGCCGCGATGGTCGTCGAGCCCGACGATGCGGGTGAACTCGCCGACGCGCTGCGCGTCTTGCTGGAGCGGGGCGTCGAGCGCGAGTCGCTCATCGCTCGTGGCTTCGACCACTCCGCGCAATTCTCCTGGCGGGAGACGGCGCGTCGCACCGTCGCGGCGTATCGCGATGCCGTGCGGCTGGGAGTCCCCGCGTGAGTCTCCGGGTCCTCCACATCGATACCGAGCGCACATGGCGCGGTGGCGAGCAGCAGGCGCTCTACCTGACGACCGGCCTCGCGCGGCGGGGCGTGGAGACGCTCTGCGTGGGGCAGCCCGGGTCGCCGTACGTCGAGCGCAGTGCGGCAGCCGGGCTCGCCGTCGAGGAGGTGCGGATGCGCGGCGAGGCGGATCTCGTCGCCGTCGGTCGCCTGCGTCGGCTCTTCCGCGCCTGGAAGCCGGACGTGGTGCACATGCACACGAGTCACGGCCACACGCTGGGCGTGGTGGCGTCCCGCACGGGAGGCGGTGGCAAGACCGTCGTCAGTCGCCGCGTCGACTTCACGATCTACCGCAACGTGCTGCGGCTCTCGTGGTTCAAGTACCGCTTCGGCGTCGATCGCTATGTCGCGATCAGTGAAGGCATCAAGCGCCAGATGGTGAAGGACGGGATCCCGGCCGACCGCATCCAGGTCGTGCACTCCGGCATCGACCTTGGACGCTTCGAGGGCGTTGATCCGCACGACTTCCACAGCGAATTCGGGCTGCCCGCCGGCGCGCCGATCATCGGCGACGTCGCGGCGTTCGGGTGGCACAAGGCGCAGGAGTATCTCGTGCGCGCCATGCCGCACATCCTGGAGGTCGAGCCGGAGGCACGGGTGTTCCTGATCGGCGACGGCGAGCTCCGCGACAAGATCGCCGCAGAGGTTCGGGACCTCGGTTTGGAAGATCGAATCATCTTCACGGGGTTTCGCACCGACGTACCCTCCCTCATCAAGGGCATGGACTGCTTCGTCATGTGCAGCGTGCTCGAGGGCCTCTGCACGAGCCTGCTCGACGCGCTGGCGCTCCGTTGCCCGGCGGTCGGTTCGGCTGTCGGTGGCATTCCCGAGGCGCTCGTTGACGGAGAGACCGGCCTGACCGTTCCGCCGCGCGATCCACAGGCCCTAGCCGCCGCCATCCTGCGCGTGCTGCGCGAGCCCGAGCTGGCCGAACGCCTGCGTGAGAACGGTCGTCGACACGTCGAGCGCGGCTTCACGAACGACACGATGGTGGAGGGGAACCTGGCGCTCTATCGCGACCTGACGGGGAAGAGCGTCGCGTGAAGAACGTCTTCATCGGTCTGACGCTCGCCCTGGCCGGTCTGACGGCGTTCCTGGCGTGGGGCACGGCCACCGAGATCCGGGCCGCGCGTGACGCCGCGCGCTCACGTCTGCCGGAGATTCAGGCCGCGACAGCGCAGCATCTGCGCGCCCTGGTCGAGGAGGGTGTCAGCGCTCTGAACGCGTGGCAGCCCGACGCAGCCGTCCCCGCGCCGCTGGAGACTGCTGAGGAGGTGCGCGCCTCCGAGTCGCCGACCGGCGGCGTGGTCTTCGAGGGCGTCGACGCCAGCGTCTGGATCAACGGACGCCGCATCGAGATCGTGGTCACGCAAGGGCCGCAGCGCTTCCGTCGTGGACTGTTGCCCATCGGTGCGCTGCGAGCACGACTTGTCGCCGATCCGAACGTCGGGGAACCGGCTCTGCCGGACGAGGACATCCGCGGACGCTTCACTCGCGTGCTGCTGATCGCCGACGACACCGGCGCCATCGTCTGGTCCATGCAGCCCGCGACCGTTGCGCGCAAGGGGATGCCCTCGGTCGCGTCGCTGTTCGTCTCCGAGGGCTCCGGCACCACGAAGGCCATGGATGCCGTGCGCGCCGGCGAGCGCACCGGCGTGTTGGACTACAAGGACGCCGACTCCCACCGCACGACGGGCGCGTGGCAACCCCTGGCCGGGGCCACCGGGATCAGCGTGATCGCCGAGGTCCGCGACGATGTCGCCATCTACGAGGTCCGCGGAACCCCCCTCGGCGCCGGCGAGTTCCAGCTCGGCTTCGCCCACGCGTGGCATCTGGCCTTGGCGGCCGCCATCCTCTCGCTCGTCCTCACCGTGTTCCTGGCGCTGCAACGCCGCAAGCTCCGCTACGGGGTTCTGCTGCGGACGTTCTCGTTCGTCAGCCCGTATCGATGGGGGGTCGCGGCGGTCGTCGGGCTCGGCCTCGTGTTCATCGCGTCGACGTTCGTCACGCGTGTGTTCTTGCCGAAGAAACTGCTCGACGACGTGCTGATCAAGCAGGGCCCCGACGCCGTGTCGGTGCTGTGGCAGATCGGGATTGCGATCATCGCGATGGCCCTCATCACGGCGGTGACGGCGTACCTGAAGGAGTACCTCCACAACTACTTCGCTACGGCGATCATGGCCGACATCCGCGTCGCGATCGGCCGCAAGATCGTGTCGCTGCCGCTCTCGTACTTCGACACGATGCGCGCGGGCGATCTCGTCGCTCGCGTCGAGCGCGACGCGTCGTCGATGCGGAAGGTGTTCAACGAGGCCTTCAAGACGGGCGCGGTCGATCCGTTCGACCTGATCGCCGCTGCCGTGGCCGCGTTCATCATCAACTGGCGCCTCGCGCTCGTGCTGGTGGGGATGCCGATCATCGTGTTCCCCCTGTTCAAGATCGCGAAGCGCATCAAGCGGCGTGCGGAGCAGCGCCAGGAACTGCTGGCCGAGATCAGCCACGTCATCTTCCAGATGCTCGTCGGCATCAAGGTGGTGAAGGCGTTCGGCGGCGCCGAGCGCGAGGCGCAGCGCCTGCGCGACGCCACGACGCGCTTCATCAAGCAGGCCCGCCGCGTGCATCGCCTCAGCGCCATGTCCACGGGACTCATGGATCTGCTCCAGATGGTCGGCGCCGCGATCGTGATGGTGGCCGGCGGGTTCTTTGTCCTCGACGGCGAGATCACGGTCGGTGACATCACGGCGTTCACCGTGATCCTGCAGCGTGTCTACAAGGCGTCGAAGCGGCTCACGCGCACGGCCACCCAGCTGGTCAACGCGCTGCCGGGCGTCGTTCGCGTCTACGAGGTGCTGGACGCTCCGAACGATCTCGTCGACGGCCCGAACGAGATGGCGCGCCAGCGTCTCGCGGAGGGCATCCGCTTCGAGGGCGTCAGCTTCGCGTACGGGGACAAGAACGTCCTGAGCGATGTGGACCTCGACATCCCAGCGGGCCAGATCGTCGCCCTCGTTGGCCCGACCGGCGCCGGCAAGAGCACGCTCTGCGATCTCGTGGCGCGCTTCTACGACGCGTCCGCGGGGCGCGTTACGTACGACGGCGTCGACGTGCGCGAGTTCACCGTCGACAGCCTGATGGAGAACGTCGCGATCGTCACGCAGGACGCCTTCCTGTTCAACGCGTCGATCGCCGACAACATCCTCTACGGCAGGCCGGGGGCTACCGCCGACGACATCCGCGCTGCCGCGGAGGACGCGTTCGTCCACGACGAGATCGAGAAGATGGAGGGCGGCTACGAGATGATCGCCGGCGAGCGGGGGTCGTCCGTGTCGGGCGGTCAGCGACAGCGCATCACGATCGCTCGCGCGCTGATCAAGGACGCTCCCGTGCTGATCCTCGACGAGGCGACGAGCGCCCTGGACACACACGCCGAGAAGCGCGTGCAGGCCGCGCTCGAGAAGCTCATGGCCGGCCGTACCGTGATCGTCGTCGCGCACCGCCTCTCGACGATCCGCCACGCCGATCGCGTCGTCGTCATGCGTGACGGCCGTGTCGTCGAACAGGGTCCGCCGGACGAGCTCCTCGCTCGCGAGGGCGGTCAGTTCCGGGCGATGTACGAGTTGCAGATGGGGCGCGGCTCGGCGGGCGACTCGACGTCTGAGGACGACGGGGACGACGACGACGGGGACGACGACGACGACAGCATCGTCTAGAGGACGGGGTCGAGGATCGCGGAGCGGGCGAGCGAGCCCAGGTCCTGCGCGAGCAGCGCGGTGACGAGTCGTTCCGGGATCTTCGGGTCGGCGTCTCCGAGTCCCCGCAGAACGCCCGTCTCGAGCATGCCCATGCGGTGGTGGGCGATCGCGCGGCCGATGAGCACGAAGCGCCACGCGACGGCGTCGCCGCGTTCGGCGCCGTAGCGACCGTGGAACCAGGCGCGCAGACCCGCTGGAAGTCCCGTGTGCAGCAGCGCGAGGCGGTGGTTCGCCGCGACCGCGTCGGGTGGGGGCGGCGGGTCCGGGTTCTCTCGTGCTGCGGCGAACGCGCCGGCCAGATCCGCGGTGTACTCGTCGAGCGAGATCTCCGAGGGCAGGTCGTCGAGCGAGGCGTACTCGGCCTCGCGACGCGTGTAGGTCTGCACGGCTTCGGGGTCGCCCGAGTCGGCTTGCGGATTGCCGAGCAAGCGCACCGAGTCGGCCTCCCAGTCGGTCTGGATCGGAGCACCGCGACGTGCGAGCAGGGTGAGGAGCGCGCGGCCCGCGATCTCGCGATCACGCCCGTCGGCCGGAATGCCGTCGATCCGGGCAGCGAGCTCGGCGGCGACCTTGGCGGTGGCGCGGCCGCCGGACCAACCGAGGGCCAGGTCTTCGAGCACCGTCTCCGGCAGATCGGCGAACGTCAGCCCCTGCGGGCGCTCTCGCAGCAGATCACGCAGAGAGCTCAGCGAGAGATCGGTCATCTAGGAGTTGTTCCATCCGTCGGGATGGCGTGCCGTGCGAGGCGGCTCCATGAACACGCGCGGGTTGCGCTCCCGCCAGTGCGCGACGATGGCCCGAAGGGCGGCGAGCGCCTCGTCCTCGGAGGCACCCGCGAGCTGGGCGGGAACCGGGAGTCGACCGACCAGTATCGCCATCAACGGCGCGTTCACGCGGCCGGTCGCGATGGTGTGTCGCCCGTGGTAGACGCGGATCTCCAGCACCGTCATGTCGAGCAGTAGCTCGATCGGCCAGCCCGCCGCACGGAAGCCCCAGGTGTAGATCCCACCCGGGCCGTCGGACTCCGCGAGCGGGAGCGCGTCCGCCGCACGCAGATTGATCAGCTGCTCCAGGATGCGCTCGCGATAGCTCGCTCCGGCTGACGTCGTGCTCACCGCGTCTCCTCCCACTCGGCCCCAATCGGGCCGTCAGGGTATCCCGCTGCCGAGGCCGTCGTCAGTTCCCCGGGAGGGCCCATCCAGCCCCTCCGTGGTCGCTCGGACCATGGGGGCACGGTGGGGGCGCAGTGGGGGCAGTGTGCGCCATCCCGGCCGCAGGAGTATCCTCCGCCACGGATGGACGTCGATCCCCAGCTGGCCACCCTCGCGGTCCTCGCGATCGCGCTGGTCCTCTTCGTCACGGAGTGGATCGCGATCGATCTGACGGCGCTCCTCATCCCCGTCGCCCTCGGCATCCTTGGCGTCCTGGACCCCGCGGAGGCGTTCAGCGGGTTTGGTAGCGGCGCTGTCCTGACCGTCGCCGCGATGTTCGTGCTGTCCCGTGCACTGGTCGACAGCCACGCCGTGGGGTTCGTGGGGGCGCTTCTCCAACGCCTCTCGGGAGGCCGCGAGCGCTCCGCGCTGCCGGCGATCGTGATCCTCGCCGCGTTGCCATCGGCGTTCGTGAACAACACCGCCGTCGTGGCGGTGTTCATCCCGATCGTTCTCGCGCTTGCCTCCGCCATCGGCGCTGCGCCATCACGATTGCTCCTCCCCCTCTCCTACGCCTCGATCATGGGCGGCTGCTGCACGGTGATCGGCACGTCGACCACGCTCCTCGTGTCCGACGAGGTGGCGCGCCTCGGTGCCGGCCCGAGCTTGGGCTTCTTCGAGCCGCTGCCGTTTGGACTCGTGATCGTCGCGGCGACGACGATCTACCTCCTCGTCTTCGGACCGTCGATGCTCCCGCTGCGGCGGACCGTCAGCGGGCTCTCGGCGGAGATGCCAACGGAGTACGTCACCGAGGTGCTGATCTCGGACGCCTCCCCTCTGCTCGGACTGAGCATCGACGAGGCGTTCCAGGTGCCGCATCCGGACCTCGTGGTCATCGAGATCGTCCGAGGTGAAGAGATCCTCTGGCCGCAGACCGAGGGGCTGCGACTCGTGGTCGGTGACCTGGTCCTCGTCCGTGGCCGTGCGGAGAGCGTGGCCGACGTCGGCGCGTCCGGGCACGCGCTGCTTCCCGAACTCGGCGGTCGTGACGTCCGCCGTCGAGACGTGACGCTGGCCGAACTCGTGATCACTCGCGAGTCGCCGCTGGTCGGACGCTCTGTGCGCGTCGCCACGCAGCGCGCGCTGACGGGGGCGGCGGTCATGGCGGTCCAGCGTCGTGGATCGCATCTGCGCACCGGGATCGCCGATCTGCTGCTGCGAGGCGGCGACACGCTCCTGGTCCAGACCCAGGCGTCGCAACTCCCTCGCATGCGCGGGTCCGACGACTTCGTGCTCGTCGAGGGACTTCAGGAGGATCTCTCTCTCCGCCGCCGTGCTCCGTTGGTCCTGGCGGTCGTGATCCTGGTCGTCGTGCTCGCCGCGCTCGAGGTGGCACCGATCCCGTTCCTGGCGGTCGGCGCGGCGGCGGTTCTCGTCCTTACCGGCTGCCTGACGATGCGGCGCGCCTACCGGTCGCTCGACCTCTCGACGCTCGCGATCATGGCCGGAACGGTGTCGCTCGGTGTGGCGATGGAGAAGTCCGGCGTCGCGCAGGTCATCGCCGAGAACGGGATGGGGTTCGTCGAGTCGACGGTCGGACCGGATCTGCGGCCGTTCGCAGCGATCGCGGCGTGCTGGCTGCTCACCAACGTCCTCACATGCATCATCAGCAATCTCGCCGCCGCAGCGCTCATGCTCCCGATCGCGATCCAGACGGCCACGGCACTGGACGTCCAGTCGCGTCCGTTCGTGATGACGGTCGTCTACGCGGCCACTCTCGCGCTCGCCACGCCGATGGGATACCAGACCAACCTGTTGGTGCTCGGACCCGGCGGATACCGCTTCCGCGACTTCGTGCGGATCGGGCTTCCGCTCCAGATCGTCCTCTTCGTGCTCGGGGTCGTGCTGGTTCCCCGCTTCTTCCCGTTCTAGTGAGGGGCCCCCGCAGGCCGATATCGAAGGGTGACCTCTCAGG
This sequence comes from Planctomycetota bacterium, assembly GCA_021776825.1. Classification (GTDB taxonomy): domain Bacteria; phylum Planctomycetota; class JAJSAM01; order JAJSAM01; family JAJVHW01; genus JAJFFG01. The sequence continues at coordinate 30,734 of JAJFFG010000030.1, read as the reverse complement.
CTCATTCTGCGCCCGGCTCGCTACGCCGCGACCTGCCGTGGCTCGTCGTGATCATCGTGGTCGTCGCCGTGATCTGGGGGCCCACGTTCTCGTGGATGGTCGATCGCTGGAGTGAGGACGGGGGCTACTACCTCCACGGCTTCGCGATCCCGCCCGCCGCGACGTGGCTCGCCTGGCAGCGTCGGCACGAGGCCCAGTGGGGTTCGGGAGGTGGGGCCGGAGCCGGGCTGGCGCTGATCGTGCTCGGTGGGCTCGCGCAGGTGCCGTCGGCGCTGCTCGAGATTCACTTCACGAGCGCGTGCGGCCTACTGCTCGTTGTCGCCGGCCTGGTGCTGGCCGGCGGGGGACGGGCCGCCTTCAAGGCCTGGCTGCCCGCATTGCTCCTCGCCGGGTTCATGGTGCCGCTCCCGCTCGCCGCCGTGGCCAGCGCGAACCTCGAGCTGAAGCTCCTCGCTGCGGGTACGGCTCTCGAACTCGCGCGCTCCCTCGGGGTGATCGTCGTGCGCGACGGCGCCTCGCTCGTGCTGACCGGCGGCGACGTGCTCGTCGTGGGGACGGTCTGCTCGGGCCTGCGGTTCCTGGTCAGTTTGACGGCCCTCGGCGCGTTCATCGCGCTGGCCTCGCGGCTGCCCGCGCGACGCCGTGCGATCCTCTTCGCGCTCTCGGTGCCCGTGGCATTCGCCTGCAACGTGTTGCGGATCCTGGCGCTCGTGGTGGTCGCCGACCACTGGGGCGCCGGTGCCACGACAGGATGGATCCACGACGTCTCCGGGTGGCTTCTGTTCGCTGCGGCGCTCGCCGCGGTGTTCGGGCTGGAGACCCTTCTCGGCCGGGGACTCCCGGCAGGCGCGCCGCCGGAGTCGTCGACGGGGACGGTGATCTGATGCGCCGTCACGCGGTCTTCGTCGGAGCGCTGCTGGTGCTCATGCCCGTTGCGGTGGTCACGTGGAGCGTGCGCCGCCCGACGGCCTCGGGTGGTGGGCAGCAGCTGGCACAGGCCGTTCCCGCGGCCTTCGGCGCTTGGAGTGGGGGCGACGACCCCCTCGACGAGGGCACGCTGCGCATGCTGCGCACCGACGACTACCTGAACCGCACGTACTCCGCCCCCGGGCGACCCGTCGTGACGCTGACGATCGTGTACTCGCGCGAGGAGCGCAAGACGGTCCACCCGCCCGAGGTCTGCTTCACCGGCCAGGGCTGGGAGGTCGAGGAGCAAGGGCGCATCACGCTGCCCGGCGATCTCGAGGCCGCGACGCTCTCGCTCGCGCGGGACGACCAGCGCCTGACGTGCCTCTACTGGTACGCGGCCGGCGACGAGACCACCGCGTCGTACGTGACGCAGCAGTGGAACGTCGCGTGGTTGACACTGACGGGCTCGCCGCCCGGGTCCGCCATGGTGCGGCTGACCGCGCTCGGCGCGGTGGGCGGCGACTCGACCGAGGCCGCGACGGCCTTGCGCGAGGTCGCCGAGCACGCGCTTCCGAGCGTCCGCGCCGCGATTCGCTGAACCGTCGCAACACGTCCCCGCAGAGGTGTTCATCCGCGTGAACACACAGCTCGATTCGGTCGGATTCCCCGCCCGGAACACGTCATCTAAGACGTTGTCAAAACGTCACTTACGTCGGAATCATGAATGCTTCTGATCGAACGGCACGCCACTCGCGAAGAGATGGGTGCACTGCTCCGGTGCGGTGAGTTTGGAAACAAACACATGGGCCCGGGACGGGGGCCAGAGTAGGGCTGAAGCCCTGAACCGGCCGGAGCGGTGCAAAACCACACTCTCTCTCTCGTCCGAGCCGGCCGGACCCCAAACGGGGCGGCCGGCTCGACGTCGTTTGAGAGGATACAGCTGCACGATCCGCGCGCCCCAGCGTCAGCACGCCGAGCGCCTCGACGCTCCCGAAGACAGTCGTCGCGCTAGTTCGCGGCCATGACCGCGTGCCATGACCGCGTGCCCTGAGCGAGTGCCCTGAGCGAGTGCCCAGACCGCGTGCACCGAGCGCGAATGGAGAGCGCGAGTCGGATCAGCGGTTCTGCAGGCGTTGGAGTAGTGCGTCGGACTCGCTGCGTTCCGGGAAGTCGTCCGGCACCATCCGCAGGATCTCCAGTTCGCGGAGTGCCTCCGGACGTCGTCCTGCTTCCGCGAGAGCGACAGCCAGGTGGTAGCGCGTCGACAGGTTGTCCGGGTCGGCCTGGACGGCCCGAGCGAGCGTGCCCGCTGCGGCGCTGGTGCGTCCGAGAGCGAACTCGATCCATCCTCGCGTGTCGAGCGCCGACGCGCCGCCGTTCGACGCGTCGACTGCGCGCACGGCGAATGCGTGCGCCTGCTCGAGGTCGCCGCCGGAGCGCTGGAGGCAGGACGCGAGGTTGTTCAGAGCCGTGGCGTGCTCCTCGTCGGTGGCGAGTACGGCCTCGTAGTGCGCGATGGCCGGCGCGAGATCACCACGGAGCTCGGCGAGCATGCCCAGGTGCAACCGCGCGAGCGGCTGCGCGGCGTCGCGCTGCTCGGCTTCGCGGAGCGCGTGCTCGGCGGCGGCGTGATCGCCGGCGGAGAACGCGGCGACGCCGGAGAGAGCCCAGAGCTCCGCGTCTCCGGGCGCGATCGCGATGGCTTTCGTCAGCTCACGCGAAGCCTCGGCCGGTCGGCGCTGCACGAGCAGCACGCGGCCGAGGGCGCGGCGGGAGTACGGCGATCGAGGGTCCAGCGCGACCGATCGCCGCGCCAGCGTCTCGGCGCGGCTCGGCTGCTCCTCGACGAGGATCTCGGCCATGCGTGCGTTGCCGACGGGATGGATCGGCGCGAGGAGGAGCACGCGCTCCCACAGGACGCGGGCGTCGGGCATCAGGTCCTCGCGCTCGAGAACGTGGGCGAGGCGCGCGAGCACCTCGGGGTTGTTGCCGTCGAGCTCGATCGATCGCTGGAGGTGGCGGTGCGCGTCGCCGAGGTCACCGCGCTCCTCGTAGAGAGCGCCGGCGAGCGCGTGCGCCCGCGGACTGCGTGTCCCTGCGGAGAAGAGCTGCACGAGCGCATCCAGCGCCGCGCCGCCATCGCCGGCATGGGCACGGATGAGGGCGAGCTTCTCGCGCGCCCCGACGAGACGCGGCTCGACTTCGAGCAGACGCTCGTAGTGAGCGGCGGCGCCGGCGGCATCGCCGCGGGCGAGGTGTGCGTTCGCGATCATGTCGATGAGCAGACCGTCTCGCGATCCGCTGCCGCCCAGAAGCTCCGCGGCGCGGGACTCTTCGATCGGCGGCTCACCAGCCCGGACGCCCGGTCCGGCTGCCAGCGTTCGGAGATGCAGACCGATCAACGTCTGCGACGCGCCGTCGCTCGACGCGGCGTGATCGAGCTGGCGGAGCACGAGGTCGCGCGCCGGCGTCGCCAGGGTTTTGGCGGCCCGCGCCAGAGCACGCGCACCCGCGCTATCGCCGGCCAGCTGCATCGCGATGCCGGCGGCGGCGAGAAGGTACGGATCTCCCGGCGCCCGCTCGGCGGTGGACCGCGCTGCGATGAGCGCGGTCGCCTGATCCCCGCTGCGAGCTGCGACGAGCGCCTGTGTCGCGAGGAGCGCGACGTCGGACGGATGGCGTTGCAGCGACGCGGCAAGGCGCTCCGCTGCCGTTGCGTCGTCCCCGCGCAGCGCGGCCAGGGCACCAGCCTGGTGGAAGGGACGCAGCCCCGGTGCGACCTCGAGGCCGGCGAGACACGCGGCCTCGGCGTCGAGCAGGTCCTCATCCTGAATCGCCAGCCGCACGCGCATCAACGCGAGCCCGCGGTGGCGTGGGTAGGCCTGGACGGACTCCGCGATGACGCGGCGTGCGTCGGCGATTTCAGCGCCATCGACGAGGTGCGTCGCGAGGAGCACCGAGGCCTCGCCGTCGGCGCCCGCGGCATTGCGAGCCGCTTGGAGGACACGGACGGCGTCGGCATCGCGGCGCTGTTCGGCATAGACAGCGGCCAACGACCTCACGCTCCGGAGGTGGCCGGGATCGACGCCTACGGCCTCCTCGAGGCAGAGAAGCGCCTCGGCGGTCTGGTGGTCCGTGAAGAGCAGCTCGGCGAGCGTCGCGAGTAGGTCGGGCTCCCGACTATCGGCCATCGCCGAGCGCAGGGAGGCGATGCCCTCCGAGAGCTTGCCCGTGATCACGTTCCGCATCACGAGGGCCTCGTGGCCGGTGAAGCCGCGCGGATCGCGTTGCAACGCGTGACCGAGGGCTTCCGCGGCGGCCGTGAAGTCGGCTTCGCGCGCACGAGTCCGTTTCTGCGTCCCAGCGCGTCGCACCAGCGCTTCGCCGAGGACCAGCCAACCGGCGGCGTTCGTCGGATCGAGCTCGGTGCAGCGTCGTCCGTGCTGCACGGCGACGTCGGCCCAGCCGGTCTTCAGGGCGGTGCCGGCACGGGCGAGGTGCGCGGTGTAGAAGCGCGGATCGATCTCCACGGCGCGAGAGAATGCGGCCATCGCGGCACTCGAGTCGTCGCTCGTGGCGGCGAGCGCGAGCCCGAGCCAGAGGTGCGTGATCGGCGTTCCCGAGGCGTTCGCGGCGAGGTACTGGAAGTCAGCGACAGCGCCGTGCGAGTCGCCGCCCTGAAGCTTCAGGATGCCCTGAAGCAGCTTGGCCTGGACGCCGCGGTACGGATCGGAGGCCACGGCCTCGACGTCCGGGCCCGCATCGTCCAGTCGGCCGAGCTTGAGTAGGAGCATGCCGCGCGCGAACCGGAGATCGAGATCGCTCGGGTGCGCCGTGACCGCTGCCGCCATCTGGTCGAGCGCGCCCTCGAGATCGCCGCGCTGTTCGAGGGTGTCGGCCAGGAGGCCGCGAGCGCGCTTCTCCGTGGACATCTGCAGGGGGTCGTCGAGCAGCCTGTGTAGCCGCGTCATCGCCGCGGGGAAACGCTGATAGAGGAGATCGAGTTCGGCCAGATCGCATACTGCCTCGGCCGCCTCCGGGCCCGTCGCCGCAGCCGCGACGCTCAGGTCCTCCGCTGCCGCGAGCAGGTCCTCGTTCGCCTGGGACATCGGCGTCAGCAGTGCGCGCACCTCCGGCGAGTGACGCGGATCCTCGAGGTATGCCCGGGCCGTGGCGAAGTCGAGGGCGGCGAGCCCACGCCAGATCGTGTCGGGATCGTCCGGTGCGAGGGAGGCGAGATCGCGCAGCATCGAGCGCAGCACGGACGTGGCCCGCTCCAGCCGCACTCCGCCCTGCAGGCGTCGGGTGCGGACGGGGTCGGTGGCCTCGAGACCCTGCAGCGCCTGCAACGCCCGCTCGAACTCGCCCTCCTGGGACCAGCTCTCGGCGATGAGAAAGCGGGGTTCGACTCCGTGCTGGCCCAACTCGACGACGCGGTCGAAGTCGGCACGCGCGGCGGCGTACTGGTTGCTCGCGAGGAAGGAGCGACCGCGGCCGAGCAGGAGATCGGCGTCGTCAGGTGCCTTCTCGAGGGCGTTCGTCCACTCGACGACGGCCCGAACGTGGTCACCGCGCTCGTCGTACAGCCTGGCGTAGCTCTCGAGCTCCTCGGCGGAACGCCCGCAGGCGGATGCCAGCGCCAGCGCTCCGAGGAGCGTGGCGGCGAGGATGGATCGAGTGAATGTCGTCGTGTCGGATGTCTGCACGGGAGCCTCCCTACGTGCGCGCGGGTGGGTTCCCGTACTCATCGGAATTCGAGCCCGCGGGGGTGTAGGGCCGACGGCCGACGGCGACCACGCTCTGGGCGTAGTCGAGGCCGAACAGGTGCCCGATCGGGCCCAGGAGCGCGCGTCGCAGGAGGCGCTGGAGCCCGGGAGCCGCGTAGGTGCGATGGAGGCTGACGACCTCGAAACCGGCCAGGTCCAGTGCCGCGCCGAGTTCATCGTGAGCCCAAGGAGTGACGTGCGTGCAGTCGCGCAGGAAGCGACCGGGCGTATGGGTGCAGGGCACCGAGACGACGACGTGTCCGCCAGGACGCAGTCGCGCGCCCGCGCCCCGCAGGACCTCGACGGCCACCGCCGGAGGCACGTGCTCGACGACCTCTAGAAGGCTCGCCACGTCGAAGCTGCCCTCCACCTGATCGAGCGCGGCGTGGTCGGCGCCAGCCTCAGGGTCCGGGTCGACCGCGACGTAGCAGACCTGGGGGAAGCGGACCGCTACTCGACCGCGGCGGCGGTCGTCTCCGGCGCCGATGTCGAGCAGCGACGCATCGCCCGTGAGCAGGCTGTACAAGACGTCGGACGGACGCTTGACCAGCGGCAGCCGAAACGGCGACGGCCAGCGTTTCGCCACACGCGCTCGCGCGGCGCGCAGACGTTGCCACGACAGCTCCGGGATCTCGTCCACTCGCGTTCGCGCCTCCTCGGATGATGCAGCCGTTCGCGACCGCCGGCGCAGGGTAGCGGAGGACGATCCCGGGATGCTCGCGGCAGGATGGCGTCTCGGAGCGACGACGGCGGCTACCGTCGTCCTGTGCGTCGGTTCCTCCTCCCGTTGATCCTCGTCGTGGCGGTCGTCGCCGGCCTCGCGCTCTGCGCGCCGAGGTCGCCTGAGCCGGCCCGACCAGAAGCCGTCGAGACGTCGGACACGGGCGAACTTCCGACGGGGGCCGACGACGCTCGCGACGCGAGAGTGACCGATGGAGCGACCGATCCTCCGATCCCGATACGCCGCTCGCGAGACCACGCCCGCCGTGACGGTGTGCTCGATGTCGCCCCGCGGATCGGTCGGATGCGGGTACGAGTCGACGGGGACACCCGCTACGGCGCTGCCGTCGTCGCCGCCGGTCGACACGAGGTGCGTCTCGAGATCGGTCGGTGGGGCGAGACCCACACCGTCGGCGTACTCCCCGGCGAGACCGTGGTCGTCGACGCAAGTGCGGTGCTCGAACGGGCGGCGGCGTCGCGACAGACGCGCTGCGAGTGCCGCGAGAATCGCTGGGGGCGTGCCGGCGTCGACACCGCCATCGATTGGCTCGCGCGCCATCAGGAGGATCACGGGGGATTCTCCGCTGAGACATTCGTCGCCGCTTGCGGCGAGGCTCGCTGCGACCCCGCGGCGAAGGGGCACAACGACGTCGAGACGACAGGCCTGGTGGTCCTCGCGTTGCTCGGCTTCGGCGAGACGCACTTCTCCGGCCAGCACCACAACACCATGTGGTCCGCCCTGCGGCACCTCAAGGGCCTGCAGCGAGCGGATGGTGCGTTCGACTCGACCGACGTCCGGACTCACGCCGTCGCCACGTTGGCCATGTGCGAGGCGTACGGGCTGACGGGCAGCCGACTTTGGAAGCCGTCGGCACAGCGCTCCGTGGCGGCGCTCGCGGCGATGCGCTCCGAGAGCTCGGGCTGGCCGTCCACGTCCGGAGGGCGCAGCCCGGATCTCGAGACGACCGTCTGGGCGGCGTGCGCGCTGCACGCCGCGCGCGTAGCAGATCTCAACGTCGACCTGCCCGAGCCGCCGCTCGTCGATCTGCGCGCCCTAGGTAGTCCGTCTGGACTCCCGTATCGCGACGCGGTGCTGCTCGCCGGTGCGCGGATTGCACTCGGCGAGACGCTAGCGGGCTCCCCGGACCTCGCCGCAGCCGCGAACCGCGTGGCGGCCGTCGACCCGGCCAGCGGGCGGACGATGGACCCGACCGCGGCGTACTTCTCCGCGATCGTCGCCGTGCACTCGCCCGACGCAGACGCCGATGGAGAGGTCGATCAGGAGCCATGGCTGAAGGCGTTCCGCGACCCGTTCACGACGCCGGCCGCGCGCGACACGGACCCCGGGCATCATGACTGTGGATCGTGGACGCCGCAGCTCGCCGCGCAGGAGTCCGAGGGGCGCCTCCGAACCACGGCGTTGCTCACTCTGGCGGCCGAGATCGCGTTTCGCTACGGCCGCGTCTTCGGCGCGAACCGGGATTAGCCAAGGGCTGACGGACCCGCGTCAGGCGAGCGCGGCAGAACCGCGACGGCGGCCCCCACGGCGCCGCCGACGATGTGGGCGAGCGGCACGGGGACGAAGCCGGTTGCGTCGACGAACACGGCCCCGCCGCTGGCGAGCTCGAACGCGATCTTGGCGACGAATGCCGCGAGCGCGACGGCGATCCCGGCGGCGAGAGTGCGGGACCCGCCTGATGCTTCGCGTCGCAGAAGCACGATGCCCACCAACGCGAACAGCGCCGAGTCGAGACCTGACAGACCGCGGTAGTGCGTCATCTCCGGCTGCAGCCACCAGAGCGCCGCGGGGATCGCCAGCGCGGCGGTGGATAGCGTGACGAGGACGCGACCTCGGCATTGCGTCCAGCCGATGGTCAGCGCGGCGACGAACGCGAGCAGGTCCCAGGCTGCGTGATCGAGCGACCAGTGCGTCCAGTGGCACGTGACGACGCGCCAGAACTCGCCCGACGCGAGGCGCGCGCGGTCCAGCTCGAACGCCGTCGCGACGGCGGGGGAGACGAGCGCCACGAGTGCCGGCAACGTCAGGAGCGTCGCGGCGGCGAGCGCTGGCATGCGTCGTCGCACAAGTCCGCGAGACGAACGACCGAGGGGCGGGGCGCCGAAGCGCCCCGCCCGGGAGAGGAATGCCGACGGGACCACCCCGTCACGCACGCTCGTTCTCGTTCTCGTCGCGGCGGCGTCGACGCGCTGCTGCGGCCAGGCCGCCCAGCCCGAGCACGAGGCCCACGCTGAACGGGTCGAGAGCGCCACCGCCGTTGCTCTTGAGCGGCAGGTCCCAGCCGCGCCCGGTGGAGGGCTGTGGCGCAGGAGGCGCCCCCGACGTGCGGTTCGCGGGCTGTGAGCCGCCAGCGTTCTGGGGAGTGTTCGGCGCACGGTTCTTCCGCGCGCCCTCAGCCATGGGACCGAGCTCGTTTGCTGCGGCGCTCTGCAGCGCCGTCAGCTCCTCGCGCAGTCGCTCCCGCGCCGCGCGGTCTCGCTGAACGCGCGTCGCGTTGCGCCGTTCGATCTTCCAGCGCTGGTACTCGCCGTCGTTCTCGAGCACGAGGAACGACGTGTACGGCGTGACGATGGAGTAGCCCTCGCCGAGTCGCACGACCTCCTCGGCGACCGTGTCGCGGGAGCCCGCTCGATCACCGTCCTGGAGCAGTCGCCGCACTCGGTGACAGGCCCACATGCGCTCGACCTCGGGGTTCTCCACGCCGTCCTTCGGCAGCTGGATCTCGATCGTCTTCTCGAACGGCTCGGAGCCGATGTCACCGCGGATCGTCAGCGTGACCGGGCCGCTCTTCTCGTAGCGGCCGTACATCCGCACGGGCAGACCGTGGTAGAGGCTCGGGAGCGTGCGCGGCTCGACGTCGAAGACGCCGCCACCGTCGGCCACGATCTCGAGATTGCTGATTGCTGGCCGCAGCAACTTGCGTCGGAACGCGGCTGCCTTGCGCTCGAAGTCGTCGCCACGCGAGAGGAACGCCGCGAGTCCGCCGGCATCCTCCGCCATCTGCTGGAGCAGCGGACGGTTCACGTCGTTGCCGACGCCGATCGCGAAGACGCGCGTCGAGTTGGGACGCTCGCCGATCAGGCGCAGCAGCGTCTGTCGCTCGGCCTGCTCGGTCATGCCGTCGCTCAGGATGACGACGTTCAGGAGCCGGTCCGGATCCTTGTATCCGTAGGCCCTCCGCAACGCCGGTTCCAGGACCGTGCCGCCGCGTGCCTTCTGGCTCGCGAGGAAGCCCTCGGCCTCGTCGATCGCACCGCGTTCTGCCGGGCGCAGACCCTGGAAGAGTGGGTTCGCCGCAACGTTGAACGCGAGCACCTCGAAGCGGTCCTCGGGTCCGAGCGCGCGGATGAAGGCGTCGAGCGAGCCGCGCGAAACCTGGAGTTTGCCCGCGTCGCGCATGCTTCCCGAGATGTCGAGGACGAACACGTAGTCCATGCCCTCGTCCTGCTTCGCGAGTTCGTCACCCGCGGTGAGGGTCAGCAGGAAGTAGCCGTCCTCGCCGCGCTCCTTCGACGCGACGAGATCGACCCCGGTGCGCGCGCGCTCGGTGCGGAACGCGAGCACGACGTCACGGCTGAGATCGCCGCCCGTCGCTTCGAGACTCGCCTGCACCTGGTGCTCCGCGTGCTGCACCATCACGAAGTCGTCGGTGTGGCTCGGGCTCTCGATCTCGACGATCGGGATCTCAGAGCGCGCGGTCAGGTTCATGGCGAAGCGACCGCGCGTGCGACTGTCGATCGCGGTGCGCGTGCTCGTCGCGAGCGGGTACACGTACGTGGCCCAGTCCGCGTCGATCTCGAGCTCTTGGTAGTAGACGATCCGCACCCGCTGCTCCGCGTTGGGAGCGACAGGGAAGATGCGCATCTCGAACGTCTTGTAGTCGACCTGTTCGAGCAGGCCGGGGTCGATGTTGCGGCGCTTGTAGCTCTCGTAGATCTCGCGAGCGCGACGCTTCTCGACGACTTCGCCGACCATCTCCTTGCCGCCGATCCACATGCTGAACTCCGAGATGGAGGCGCCGCGCGGGACCGGGAACGTGTAGAGCGCCTCGAGCTGCCGATCCTCCGTGTTGCGGAAGACCTGGGTGACCTCGGTGACGGCGATGCCGTTGTTGATCGTGACCTCGACCTCGTGCTCGGCGATCTCGAGCACACCGCCGAAGCCGCCGTCGGCAACGAGCAGCCCTGAGGCCTCGGCCGTCGCCATCGAGGCCGTCATCACGAGTGCGGTTGCCGCCGCGGAAATGAGCTGTCGCCACGGGGGGCGAACTCGGCGCGAACGGGGTCTCTCTGAGTGGCTGACCATGTGAACCTCCTCTTCAGCGCCATCCCGGCGCGTGTTCGGAGGACCCTTCGCGAGGGCCGTGCCGCTCGCGGGCGAACTCATTAAGTGCTGCCTAATAAACAGGTTACATCGATATCCCTCCCTTCGGCCTCGCGCGAGCCGCGGCGCGTCTGATCAGTGTGTGTCCACGGCATGTACACTCTGCGTACATGTCGGTCATCTCCCGCGACGAGCTTCCCGCAGTCCGTGCCATGGCTCGGCTGACCTACTGCAATCCGTTCCTCGCCGAACGCGTGGACCTCGAGCGGCAGGTGCTCGGCGACGTGTTCGTGGCGGGCGACGTGGTCTGGCATCCGCGCGGGAATCCGGCCGATGCGAACCCGAATCTCAACGCCCTGGGGGAACGGGCGCGCTCCCTCGCAGAGGCAATCCGCACCCGACTACTGGCGGGTGAGCAGCCGACACCGGCCGAGTGCGCGCTCTACCAGGATCTCGCGATCTACGTGCTCTACGACGGGTGCCGCGATGCGTTCGTCGACCTGCTCGATCGCGAGGCGCGCGGAGACGGCACTCCACGCGTCCCCGCCTACGGTGCGTTCGAGAGCGAACTGCAACGGCTGCTGATCGCACCGGGCGTGGGCCTGCCGCACGGGCAGGTGGCGGAGCGCCTCTTCGCGTGCTTCTTCCAGGTGCGTCGCGCGTTCCAGCACACGTTCCTCTGGATCGCCGGCGGCTCTCTCCCGGCGGCGCGACTGCGCGCGCAGGTGTGGCAGTCGATCTTCACCCACGACCTGAAGCGGTATCAGCGCTCGCTCTACGCCCGCATGGGCGACATGACGACGTTGATCACCGGGCCGTCGGGCGCCGGCAAGGAACTCGTCGCGCGGGCGGTGGCGCTCTCGCGCTACGTGCCGTTCGACGCGGCGTCGCGCACGTTCGCGGCGCGGACCGACACCTCGCTGTTCGCGCTGAACCTCTCCGCGCTCTCACCGACGCTGATCGAATCCGAGCTCTTCGGGCATCGGCGCGGTGCGTTCACCGGGGCGGTGGCCGATCGCCAGGGATGGCTCGAGGTCTGCCCGCCGACAGGCGCCGTGTTCCTCGACGAGATCGGCGAGATCGATGCGGGCATCCAGGTGAAGCTCCTGCGCGTGCTCGAGTCGCGCCGGTTCCAGCCGCTGGGTTCGAGCGACGACCTGCGCTTCGAGGGCAAGATCATCGCCGCCACCAATCGTGACCTCGGAGTCGAGATGCGCGAGGGCCGCTTCCGCGAGGACCTCTACTACCGGCTGTGCGCCGACACGGTGGTGGCCCCGTCGCTGCGGGAGCGCCTGCGCGACAGTCCGGACGAGCTCGAGACGCTCGTGCTGTTCCTCGCTGAGCGCCTGGTGGGAGAGTCCGAGGCGCCCACGCTGACGCGCGAAGCCGTGAACTGGATCGACGAGAACCTCGGCCCCGAGTACGCCTGGCCGGGGAACGTGCGCGAACTGAGTCACTGTGTCAGCAACGTGATGATCCACCGGGACTACCGACCCGCCTCGCTCCCTTCGCCGAGCGCTCCCCGCGAGGCGCTCGCCGCGGAGTTCATCTCGGGGCAGCTTCCTGCCGGCGAGATCCTGCGACGCTACTGCACGTTGGTCTACGCGGAGACAGGCAGCTACGTCCGGGCCGCGGAGCGCCTCGGAGTCGATCGCCGCACGGTCAAGGACCGCGTCGACGCCGCGTTGCTGGCGCGGCTGCGGGGCGCGTGAGCAGTTCGAGGAAGCGACGCAGCGCGAGCGACTGATCGGAGAGGCGCCACGCGGCGGAGATCTCCACGCGCGGGAGTGCGTCACGGATGGGCCGATGCACCACACCCGAGCGCCCCGTGGCTGCCACCGACGCCGGTACGAGCGCGGCACCGATCCCCGCAGCGACCAGCGCCATCACGCCGTGCACGGTCGCGGCGGTCTGCACGATCGTGGGAGTGACGCCAACGTCCGCGAATCTCTGCGTGATCTGGTCGTGCAGCGTTGGCTGGATGTGACGGGGAAGGCTGACGAGCGGGCCGCCGGCGAGCCGTCGCAGCGAGACCTGCTTCATCCGTTCCAGCGGGTGGCCCGCGGGCAGCGCCGCGACGAACCGTTCGCGGTGGACGAGGCGTGTGTCCAGGCCGTGCAGATCGTGATCCACGAGCCGCACGATCGCCACGTGCAGACGATCCGCGCGCAGTGCGTCGAGCTGGGCGTCGGTCGGCTGTTCGGCGAGCTCGACGGCGATGTTCGGGTGGCGATCTCGGAAGCGACGCACCGCGGTCGGCAGGAAGCCGTCGAGCGCGGGTGTGATCGTGCCGACGCGCAGTCGTCCTTCCTCGCCTGAGGCGACGGCGACCACGCGTCGCTCAGCCGCTTCGAGTCGCGCGAGCACGTCGCGTGCGTCGTCGAGGAAGGCGGCGCCGGCGTCGGTCAGCCAGACGCGACGCGTCGTTCGGTGTAGGAGGAGCACGCCGAGCGAGTCCTCGAGCTGGCGGATCGCATAGCTGAGCGGCGGCTGCGAGATGTGCAGGCGTTCGGCGGCCCGACCGAAATGGAGTTCTTCGGCCACGGCCACGAAGTAGCTCAGCTGACGCACGTCGGCCATTGATCTAAAGCATAGATCAATCACGATGAATAGAGGTCATTCTCGTCATGGCGTGTGCGTCCTACGCTTCCCAGAGAGAACCCAAGACAGAGTGTCAACCCAACACAGGAGGTGAATATGGCCTACGTCGTCACCGGACGCTGCATCGGCGAGCGCTACGCTGCCTGCGCCCAGGTCTGTCCGTGCGGGAGCTTCCACTTCGGCACGCAGGACGGAGCGCCCCTCATGGTGATCAACCCCGAGACGTGCATCGACTGCGGTAGCTGCCTCGCCGAGTGCCCCGTCGGTGCGATCGTCGACTCACCCGAGGAAGCGCCCGACTGGGCGGAGTTCAACCGTGCGGCGTCCGAGGTGTGGCCTGTTGCTGTCGAGCACCCGGACGACTGGACGCCCCGCGATCCTGCGGAGCCGCGGCACGGCGCGTCGTGATCGCGGCCGTGCGTGCCGTCCGGGACTATCTCGTGCGACGTGGCCCTGCGCTCTTCGCGTATGCGGTCGCCCTGGCGTGCCTGGTGCGACTTGTCCACTGGTGGACGTCGCACACGGGAGCAGAGCGCTGGAGCCTGGCCACGGCGTGCGTCGTGGCGTACGCCGCCGCGCACGTTGCGTGGAACGGCCTGGCGGGACGGCGGATCCGGCGACACCGCGCCCCGCGGCCGCCGCCAACGGAGTCGCGGAGTGATCCGGAGTACAGGGCACTGGTGCCGGACCTTCGACTGACGCTGCGGTCGATTGCGTGGCGTCTCGGGGACAAGGCGGTTCTGGGCGGTGGTGTGCTCGTGTCGGTCCTCGTTTGGCGGTGGGATGTGTGGTGGGTGGTAGCCGGCTTCTTCTGCCTGATCGTTCCCGTCTACACGTTGATCGGGGCGGTCTCCAGCGTCCCGCCACCGCCGCTTCTCGTCCTGCCGTGGGCGCTGGATCGCAAGCCCCTGCTGGAACTCCGCTCCGACGGATTCGTCGACCACTGGATGGGCCTCGGGTTCGTGAGCTGGGACGAGGTCGTCTTGTTCCGGACCGCCGGGCCGTGGGGGCTCGCCGTCGAGATCTCGAGCCCGGCGACCACGCCGCGCATCCGCACGATGCAGGGGGCGGAAGGCGTGCTCTCCTGGCTCACCTTCAGCTCGCCGCTCGAGGCGCCGTTGCGCGTACGACTCGACCTCTACGGCGAGGATCCGCTCGTCCTGCGGCGCGACATCCTGGCCCTCGCCAGCCGTTCCGCAGGTCTCCGGCTGAGCTACGCCGCCGCCGAGTGGGACTTCGACTGAGCGTGCCCTGTCGGTGGTGACTCCCCGAAACGAGGGGTATGCTGCAGATGTCAGGTCTCACCGCACGCGGGCGAACCGCCTCGACCGCGCAACCGACGCTCCGCGCGTTCACCTGCAAGGCCAAGCGCGTCGAACTCGGCGTGCTGGACGTGGGGCCGATCGTCCCGATGGAGATCCGTATCGATGTGGGATCGAGCAGCCCGATCGTTCGTCTCCCGATGGTGCGGAAGAAGACGACCCTGAAGTACTGAGCACCGAAGCGCGCGCTCAGTCGAGCGGTCGCTCTCAGAACCGGAAGCGGACGCTCAGCTCGAGCGCTTCGGCGTCGTAGTCGTCACGGCTGCGACCGTGCTCGGCGTAGCGCCACGACGTGACGGCGGCGATGAGGGTGACGTCCTCGGCGATGTCGTACTCCGCGGCGAGACGCAGCTCGTGCGAGCTCAGCTCGATGTCGCCCGACGTGTCGACGTACGAGCCGGCGAACGATGCGCGCACGGTCGAGCTGAACTCACGCTCCACGAACGCCGTGACGGACGAGTCGCGCGTGCGGTGCTGGATCTCCTTCGCGATCTGGCGGAACGTGACTCCGTCGAACACGAAGAACGAGGTGTCCGCGCGCGTGTCGATGGTCTGCTGCGACAGCGAACCCTCGAACGTCCACGGACCATCTGCCCACGTGGCCGCCAGCGACGCGCTCTCGGCGCGGGCCGTCGAGTCGAACGCCTCGCGCGTCTGGAAGCCGCGGTAGCGGTACACGCCAGAGAGCGAGAGCGCTTCGCCGTCGTTCCAACGGATGCGTGCGACGGCTTCGTCGGCGTTCTCGGCACTGGTGGTGGCGTGGGGTTCGTCTTCCTCGGCTCGGCGGGCGAGGACGGACACCTTCAGGCGCTTCGCCGGCTTCGCGTCGATGCCGGCGATCCACCGCCATGTCTCACCGCGAACCTCCGAGCCGAACAGCCGTTGGCCGCGCGTCTCGAGCGGTGCCTCGATGTCCTGGCGATAGAGCTCGCGGCCGGCACGTAGTCGCACGTCGTCCGCCACGTCCCACAGCGCTTCGAGAGATGCGCGATCCGTGCGATCGGTCGTGCGTCCACCGGAGCCCGTGAGGACGTTCTCCCGTCCGACATCGGCGCGCGCATATCGACGGCGCTCGACGAGTCGCAGCGTCGCGTCGTCGATCGTGTCCTCCTGACCCAGCGACGCGATGAGCTCCCAGTCGTCGAGCGGCTCGGCGACCGTCTCGAGCGTCCACGCATCCACGTCGCGATCGACGTCGGCGCGGCCCGAGAACACGGCTTCGTATGCGCCCTTGGGCGTCGCGCCGGAGAAGTCGTTGTCGAACCCCGCGGCGTCGCCGCTGATCTTGGCGTCGACCGGATGACGCGTGTGACTGACGAACAGCGTCGACTCGAGATCGCCGTCGAGCGCTGTGAGACCGATCTTGGCGACCGTGGTCGTGGACTGGCTCGTTGTGCTGCGGCGAAAGCGCTCGCGCACGGGGTCCGTGCCGCGGCTGGCAGCGGGAACGTCATACAGGCGTTCGTCGACGACGCGACCTCGTCGCACAGACTCGGTCAGCCCGAAGCGCCAGGCGCCGGAGGTGAGGTCGACACCCGCCGTGAACGTGTCGAAGCGTTGGTCGAACGGTCGCCGCGTCGCGACGAGGTCCGGATTCACGCCCGCGGGTTGCGGGAGTTCGCGGCGATCGGTGTCCTGCGACGCGAAGCCGACGCCGTCGCGCTCGCTGCGGTCCCAGTCGAGGCGGACGGTCAGCCCGGAGCGCGGCGCGAACCGCAGGCGCGTGTAGGCGCGGTCGCGTGTCGTGTCGACCGGAAACGGGTCACCGCTCGCGCGGTACGAGAGCACGTCCCGCGAGAGGCCCGCATTGAGCGAGACGCCGGCATCGTTGCGGAAGCGAAGGCTGCCGTCGCCCTCCCGCCCCCCGATGTCGTGGACGCTAGCGCTCAGCTCCTCGAAGCGGCGCTCGTCGCGTTCGTCGGTCAGCTCGAGGTCCAGGTCGAACAGGCGCAGCCCGTCGTCGAGGCCGACGTCCTGCAGGAAGCGACCCTCGCCGCGGTCCGAGAGGAATCGCCAGCCGACACGAGCCGTACCGTCGAAGCGGACTCCCGGTTCGTCGTCGTCGTCCGCGCGGGCTGGGACGAGCGACGCGCACAGGATCAACGCGATGAGTGGCGTACGGAGTCTCATCGCAGGTACAGCCTGTCCAGGTCGCTGCCGTGGATCTCCACGTGGCAGTCGATGCAGTTGCGGTACGTCCGATCGAGGAGGTCGTGCGTTGTCTCCGGGTGGCAGGAGAGACACATGCCTCGCACGCGGGAGTGACTGAGGAGGCGGCGGTTCACCGACCCGTGCGGGACGTGGCACGCGATGCACCCCTCGGTGCGCTTGATCCCGTGATCGTGCAGGAATGGACCGGCCTTCTCGGCGTGACACGTCGCACAAGCGGTCACGCGGACGTCCTTGTCCCGGACGCGATCGCGGTTGCCATGCGGGTCGTGGCAGTCGCTGCAGAGGACGCGCCCCTTCTCGACGTCGTGCCCGTTGGGGAGCCGGAAACTCGCCTTCACGTCGAGGTGACAGCTCCCGCAGAGATCGAGCTCGGACCCGCGTAGCGTCCTACCGCGCGGGGCGTTGGCGTCGTGGCAGGCCGTGCAGGCCACGCCTTCCTTCGAGTGCTCCGCGCACGTCCACCGCTGGATCGACTCACCGTCGCGATGGCAACTGTTGCAGCCGGCATTGACGGCCTTCGCGCTCTGGCGCCGCGGGTCGACGATCAGCTCGGCGCGGCCGCCGGCTTCTTCGTGGAGGCTGCCCGGGCCGTGGCAGGTCCCGCACGCGTCGTCGGTCTGGATCAACTTTGCGTGGCCGGAGCGGGCCATCTCGGGGTGGAAGCCCGGGTGGCACTCGATGCAGCGCTCAGCGGGGATCGACTCGGCATTCTTCGCCAACTCCGCGATGTCACGAGGCCGACTGAGGTCCTTCGCGAGATGCGGTGCCTTCCGATCGACGTGGATCTCGTGGCACTGCGTGCACGCGCGTGGCTTCTCGTTGGGTCCCGCGGGGGCGGTCCACGTGCGATGCCCGCGCACCGGCTTGGTCAGCACCTCGGCGTGGCAGCGGATGCAGAGCCCGACCATCTCGGCCGCGGGCGCGTCCCACGGGTGACGGATGGGCCCCTCGCCGTCGTCCGGCACGTGCTTGCGACCGGGGCCGTGGCACGCCTCACAGCCGGCGGCTTCGTCATGGAGGAGTTCGTCCTGGAGGAGCTCGGCATGGAACGACGTCGCGAGACTCTTCGATCGATCTTCGTGACACGGAGCGCACACGGCACTGCCGACGCGGTCGGCGGCCGATGACGTCGCGTCCGGGTCCGGCCACCGCTCGGCAACCGCCGCTGCCGTCCACGGATCTGCGGGCTCGATCTCGGCGCCGGCCTTCACGGCGATGCCCAGAGCGCCGCCCACGGCGATCAGAACGCTGAGCGTGAGCCAACTCGTGGCGTGCGACATGTTCCCCCTCGTCGTCGACCCGGTCCCGGGCACCCCGGGCATTATGCCCCAGGCCGCGGCACGCCCCCCTGGGTGGCTACCGGGGGTCCGCGGCGCGCGATCGGTGGGGCTGCACGTCGAGCACCTGCGGACCGTCCTTCATGACCCTCAGCGTGACGATCGCGGCGCCCACGACCAGGAACAGCAACGCGAAGACCAGAACTTCGACGGCGATGCGCCGCGAGGTCGGCTCGGCGTCGCCGTCGCTCACGGCCGTCGGCCGGACGCTGGGCTCGACCATGCGGCGCCCGACGGCGCCGGGCCGGATGCTGCGCCGGACGTAGCGGGGCGGGGACGTGGCGGGGGAACGAACGCCAGCACGCGGGCAGGCGCACCGCCAGCCCCGCTCAGCGGCAGGACTCCGACGGCGACGTAGGCTCCGCGTTCGGGCAGCCCGACGAGATCGACGACCGAGACCAGTGCCCACGCGCCTTCGTCAGCGGCGGCACGAGCGGCCGGCGCCTTCGGGACATCCGGGCCGGCGTCGAGAGCCGGTGCGTCGGTCCCGACGATCCGCACGCCGCGCTCTCGGACCAGGAACCGGATCGCATCCGGGCTCCAGCCCTGGAAGTCGAACGTGCCCTTCGCGGCGTCCGTCGGCGTCACCAGGGAGCGCGCCGAAGCGGCACCGCGCCCGGTCCGCAGGATCACGACCGATCCGCGCGGGACCGTGCCGTGGATCGCTTCGTGGGCGCGCACGGCCGTCTCCCCGATCGTCAGCGCGCCGCCGGCCGTGACCGGCGGGGCATCAATCACGATCAGATCTCCGAGGAGCTGGCTGCCGGAGAGGGCGCGGACGTCGCCGCCACCCTCGCGCAGCGCCGAGGGCGCCTCGAGGTGCGTCCCCATCGTCTCCAGCATCGAGAACGCGTTCACGCGTCGGCCGGCGACGCTGTCCGAGAGCGGCAGAAGCTCGAACGGGAAGCCGTCCGGCTGGGCCAGAAAGGGGGCGTCGGCGTCGAGGGGACGCGTGAGGTCCACGACCCGCCAGCCGTCCGGGAACGGCGGGCGAGGAGCCTCGACCGGCTCGTCGGGGGTGGTTCGACAGGCCGCAGCGGACAGCACCGCTGCGAGGCCGAGGGCGAGGACGCGCGTGCGCATGCCCCGAGCAGACCGCGTCGCGCGCGCCGCACCAAGTTCCGGTCGCGCGCAGGCCCCGGTGCGAGGAAGGAGACCAGCACTGCGCGCGAGAAGAACTCAGCGCGCGCGACGCGAGGACGCGCGTCGCTGACCCGGCAGGACGTACGAGCCGAGCAGCAGCAGAACCGGTACGGCGAGGATCAGCGAGGAGGGCTCGCCGCCGAGGCGGCAGATCGCGACCAGCGCCGCTCCCGCCAGGAAGCGCGCGAGCCGCGGTGGCTCGCGCTCCGCGACCAGGTTCGCCCAGGTGACCGTGACGGGCTCGATCGGCGCCGGTCCGCGGCGCCATGGCCGTGGCGCGAGCGCGGGAACGGCGGCCACGAACGCGTCCCACCGGTCGCCGTAGAGGTGCCGCAGCCCGTCCTCCTCACCCGCGATCGTGATGCCGAAGACCGGCGCGGCGGCAACGAGCCACGCCACGGCCACGCACGCCCCGAGGGGCCCGGCCAGAACGAGCACGCCCACGCCGCCGAGCAGCGTCCCCAGGTAGAAGGGATGTCGTGCCCAACGGTAGATCCCACCGGTCGTGAGGGTCGTCTTGCGGACGAGCACGCCCTTGCTGAGTACACGCACGATCGCAGCGAGGACGGTGAGGACCGCACCGGCGATCCACGCCGACTCCACCGCCTTCGGAGACGTCGTGACCGCGTCGACGGTCGGCAGCCAGTCGATCTCGAGCCAGCCGGTGCCGTTGGTGGCGAGGATCGCGATCGGCGCGGCTCCCCGGACGAGCCACTGACGCAGGTGCAGGCCTTCCACCACGGAGTACGCCCGCGAGCGCGTCCCGCTGTCAGGCGGACTGGATGTCGGCGGGGCGGCGGTGTCGTCCACGACGCGGACTGTACCGCCGCAGGAGGCGACTCGGCCCCCTTGACCACCCCGACAGGCGCGCCTACGCTGAGCGTGCGACGCGCCGAGTCAGGGGACCGTGCGCGGTCGGCGTGAGATCGACCGCTCGACGGTCGTCGGAGGACGGATGGACTGGAAGCCGATGGCCCTGGGCCTCACCGCAGTGGCCCTGCTCTTCCTCGTCCCCGGTCCCGCCGCGGCAGCCCCGCACGGGCCCGCGTTCGGTGCGAACCGCTACACCGCCGGAATCCAATCGATCGGCGGCGTCGCGGACACGGACGACTACGTGGCGCCTCTCATCGCCGGCGAGCGCCTGAACGTCACCGTCGCGGCCGCCAAACGGTCCTCGCTGGAGCCGCGGCTGACGCTCGTCGCGCCGAACGGGCTCGAGTCGCAGCCCGAGGTCGTGCGCAAGCGCGGCGGGTCGCTCGTGCAGTTGCGCTCGTTCGTGGTTCCGGAGACAGGGGTGTGGAGCGTCCGCGTCGCGGGTGCCGATCGGACCGAGGGCGCGTACTCCATCGTCTTCAAGCTCAAGTCCGCGCCGACGATCAAGCTGAAGAAGCAGGAGCTCGGCGGCGCCGCACCGCTCGAGGTCGCGCACGCGATCCCGTCGATCGAGGGCGCTCTGCTGGACCTGACCGTCAAGTGGGGCAAGAGGGACTCGGCGCCGACCCTGCGGGCGATCGAGGACCCGGCCGGCGACGCCGTTCCCGGCCTCGCGGGCCCGCTGTCGTCGGACGCGACCGTCAAGCGCACGACGCTGTCGCTGAAGGGCGCGACGCTGCGCTCCGGTCACGGTGACTACGTGGTCCGACTCGGACTGGACGAGGGCAGCGCGCGCTACACGTTGATCGCCAAGGTCCGACCCCAGGATCGCCCGAAGGGACGCCGCAGCATCGAGCTGACGGACGATGAGCCCTTCCTGATCGTGCTCGGGGCTCCGCTCCGCGGCGTGGCCGGCGTCGCGGTCCAACTGCGCGGACAGAACTTCGACGTCGGCGGTGCTCCGACGGTGCTCTTCGGGGACACGCTCGGGACCGGCACGACTGTCGGAGTCGGGGGGACGACCCTCAGCGTCGTGCCGCCGCCGGGAGTCGACGGCGAGACCGTCGACGTGACCGTCATCGCCGCCGACGGCCAGGCCGTGACGCGGTCGGACTACTTCCTCTACGCACCGGCTCCAGTTCTCGACTCCGTGCTGCGCGCCGATGGCTCGCCGGCGCGGGGAGGGGACACAGCGGGCGGTCAGACGTTCCGTCTGCAGGGCAGCAACCTGACCCCTGATCTCACGGTTCGGTTCGGACCTGGGATCGCCACCGTTCAGCTCGGCGCGGGCGGCGACGAGCTCAGCGTGACCTCGCCCGCCGCGGCCGCCGGAACGATTGGCATCCAGGTCGAGGACGCGTTCGGGCGTCGATCGACCGCTCCCGAAACGTTCGAATACAAGGTCGCACCGCTCTTCGACGCCGACCCGTACGACCCGTCGTTCGTCGACGTGCAGACGGCCGTCACGGTCACCGTGACCGGGATCGCCTTCGGAGCGACCGACACGTTCTTGTTCGACGGGGCTCCGCACCCGTTCACATCGTTGACCCCCTCGAGCTTCCGCTTCGACCTGCCGGCGCTCGCCGCCGGCGCATACTCGGCGGAGCTCATCGATCGCGTGGGTTCGTCCGCGATCGGCCCCGACGTCGTCGTGAAGAACGCGCCCGAGCTCGATTCCGTCTCGATCGTCAGCGGCGCGTCCGCGGGAACGACCGTCTCGCTGCACGGCGGCACCGTGGTCGAGGCCGCGGGGAACCACTTCCACCGACTGGACACCGTGACGTTCGGCGGCATCGTCGTGACCGTCACGGCTCGCGATCTCGACTCGTTCCGCTTCTCCGTGCCCTCGGGCGCGGCCGGCGTCGACGACATCGTGGTGACCGATGCGCGCGGGCAGTCCGGCACGCTCGCCGACGCACTCTCGCGCGCGGGCTACGTCGACCAGACCGCCACCCGCGTCGTGGCCGGGAACGCGACCGACAACCTCTCCGCATATCGCGGAGCGCTCGGTGACCTCGATGGCGACGGCGCTGCGGACGATCTCGTGATCGTCTCGTACGACTACTACCACCAGAACGTCGCGCGCGGCGCTCGCTCGACGACGACCGGGATCTACAACCTCCCGGGCACGCGCGCCGAGTACACACGCGTTCTCTTCGGGGACGCCAACCGGAAGCTGCAGGACCTGACGGCCACGCGCTTCCCGGCCGCCGCATCGGACACCACGGGGCTGGACAACTGGAACGGCAGTGCGGTCACGATCGGCGACGTGGACAACACGAACGGGATCGACATCGCGGTCGGAGGTGTGTCACCCGACTACACCAACTACAACGACGTACGGCTCTTCGCGAACGACGGCTCCGGCACGTTTACGCTCGAGACCGTCAACCCGATCCCGAGCACGTACCTTCCGGCGCTCTACGCGTACGACGAGAACAACACGCAGCATCTCGTGTTCACGCCGCGCTACGTCCAGGGCCTTCCGACGGGGATGGCGCTCGGCGACATCGATGCGGACGGCGATCTCGATCTCGTCGTCGGGCGCGACATGTACGACGCGACCTACGAGTACGTGGACTCGACGAACGTCGACTTCTCGCAGACGCCTCCGTACGTCACGTACGCGAACGCCAGCTCGTATCTCAGCTACCTCTTCTTCTACTACCCGGCGACGCAGGTCTTCGAGAACGGCACCGACACAGGCAGCGTCTGGTCGAACGTCACTGGCACGAACATGCCCGTCGTCGGCACCAGTTCCAGCGCGGTCACGCCCGCGTTCCACGCGCGCGACGTGGCCCTGGGCGATCTCGACGGCGACAGCGACCTCGACATGGTCGTCACCTGGGACAACCCTCTCACGGTCTCGGCGTACGGCCTGTACTCCGGCAGTGACACGGCCCGCGTCGCGACACGCGTCCTGACGAACGACGGGACGGGCGTGTTCTCGGATCAGACCGCCACGTGGCTGCCCGCCGGCGGCCAGCCCGAGTTCTTCCAGGCGCACCGTCTCGTGCTCGAGGACCTGGACGGCGACGGCGATCGCGATCTCGTGCTCCTGCACGAGCTCTCGGTGGACGCGTACCTCGGCGTGGCCACGTTCGGCCGCCACGCGCTGCGCATCCTGCGCAACGACCACAATCCGGTGGCGGGCACCGGCGGCTTCGTCGACGTGACGTCGTCGTCCCTCCCGGCGCTGCCCACCGACTCGAACGACAATCTGCGCGGCGGTGCACTCGCGGTGCGCGACGTCGACGGAGACGGTCGCAAGGACATCCTCGTGGGAACAACGTCGAGCCTCGTGCCAAACGGCGGTGGCGCGGCTCGCCCGTCGACGCGACTGCTGCTCGGTCAGGCCGGGCTGACATTCCGCCTGGCGACAGGGTTCTTCCCGGCAGCCTCGGCGGACTCCGGCGAGGCGCAGGAACTCCTGCTCGGCGACTTGGCCGGTACCGGGCGCCCCTCGCTGATCCGACTCACGGAGAAGGCCCCCGGCGCGAGTCCGGGCACCGAGCACCTCCGCGTTCAGGACTGGTCGGAGTAGGTCGCGCTCGTCCGAGCCACGCCCGGCGTGCATCGCTGGGCTATCATGGCGCCAGTCGAGCGGAGAGGGCCGCTTCGGTGCAACCACGCCGACGCTCAGTCCGTCCTCCGTCACGACCACGCAGTTTGCTAGGGGACCACATGCCGCGTCCGACGGTCACCGGACGCCACGGGGAGCATTGATGACTTCCAATCTTGTGCGCTTCGGCGCAATGCTGGCTATGTGTGCGCTCGCATCCGCGACGCACGCAGAGGAATTCGCCGGCCCGCCGATCGGCAACGTCAAGTACACCGCCGAAATCAGGACGCTGACGGACCGTCCGGACACGGACGACTTCGTGGGCGAGATGATGGAAGGCGAGCTTCTCGACGTCATCGCGACGTCGGCCAAGAAGAGCGACGTTCGCCTCGGACTGACCGTGGTCGACCCGGACGGGCTCGATCGCACTGCCAACGTCGGCGTGAACACGAAGAAGGAGGGCGTGAAGGCCTTCTTCAAGAAGTTCGTCATCGACAAGACCGGGCAGTGGACGGTTCGCGTGTCCGGGCTGAACGACACCCAGGGTGACTACGCGGTCACGTTCAAGGTGAAGAAGCCGGCGACCGCCGCCGCCAAGAAGCAGACGCTCGGCGGCGCCGACCCGGCCGTTCGTACGCACACGTTCGGCGGGGTCGACGGCGCGCTCGTCGACATCCAGGTCAAGACGAAGAAGGGCACCTCGGTCAAGGTGCTGAACCTGCGTGGGCCCGACGGCCAGGTCTCCGGCATCTTCGGCGACGAGGACGTGGCGCTCATCGAGAAGGGCTCGAAGGTCCTCCTGAAGAAGCACGAGCTCGACGCCGGCATCGGCACGTACTCGCTCGATCTCGGCATCGCCTCCGACGACGCGCTCTACGACGTGACGATCAAGCTCACCTCGCCCCCGCGTGCGCCCTCGAAGAAGGCCACGATCACGTCGATCAATGACCCCCAGCTCGTCGCGCAGCCGATCCCCGTGCGTAGCGCCGCCGGCCAGCCGGTGCGCGTCCTCGGGCGCAACTTCTCGACGAACCCGATCCCGACCGTCCGCTTCGGTCCGTTCGTGGCCGACGTGGTCGAGGTCGGCCCCGCCCGCGACTACATCGACGTCGTCGTTCCCCCGGGAGCCGACGGCTCGACGCAGAGCCTGTTCGTGATCAACCCGGACGGCCAGGGCACGTTCCACGAGACGTACATCATCTACGTCGCCGCGGCCGTGATCACGCAGGCCGCGATCATCCAGGGCCCCATTCACAACACGAACGAGGTGCTGCGGACCGGTGGGGCGGTGATCGAGGTCACGGGGCTGAACTTCCTCGGTGCCGACGCGCTGAAGATCGGCGGCAACGTGGCCGTGCGGTCGGACCTGACCGACACGAGCTTCAAGGTCACCGTCCCGGTCGGCACCGCCGGTCTCGCGGATCTCCAACTGACCGACGAATTCGGTCGCGTGCAGACTGTGGCGAGCGTGATTCGCTACGTCGGGTTCGACGACATCACATCGGTGATGTTCCCGACCGGCACGGCCACCGACGATCGGTCTGCGTACGACATCGCCGTCGGCGACCTCGACGGCGATGGCCGCATCAACGACATGGTGCTTGCGACGTACAACCAGGCGTCGCGTCCATACCCGCTCTACTACCCGAATCCCGGACAGGGCTACGCGTTCCTCGAGAAGACGAACAACTCGATCGGCGCGCGCGGCGAGTACACGCGCACGTGGAACGGCAACAAGGACGGCGTGCAGACCGACACGACGGCATCGGACATCCCGTCGGCGCTCTCGGACACGCGTGGTGTCGACGACTGGAACGCCCGCGCCATTGTCCTCGGTGACATTGACGGAATGGGCGGCATTGACATCGTGATCGGCGGGTCCAAAGGCCCGACCGACATGACCGAGAACTTCGCGCAGGTCCGCATCCTCACGGGCAGCGGCTCCGGCTCGTTCGCGCTCGCCGAGACCCTGTGGCCGACATCGCCGGTTCAGTACTCCGTCACGGCATTCGACGAGACGTACGTGATGCCGGATCCCGAGGACGAGGATCCCGTGCTCACTGGAATCTGGAACATCAGCAGCAAGCGCTCGGCGCCGACCGCGGTGGTCACGCTCGCCCTGGGTGACCTCGACGGAGATGGCGACAACGAGATCGTCGCCGGACAGGCAGGCTTCGGCTATCGCTACGTGAACCTCGACGCGAGCTACGTCGACTACACGCAGGACCCGCCGTACATCAGTTCGGCGGACATCAACTACATCCAGGCCGGCTACTACTTCTCGGGCACGCGCGTTTTCGAAAACCAGGTGGACGTCGGCAACGGCTTCCCCGACGTCAGCGAGACCTGGCTGCCCTCGGTCGGCTCGCCGACCAACCAGGGCCTGCCCGCGTTCCTCGCGCGCCACGTCGCGCTCGGCGACGTGGACATGGACCAAGACCTCGACATGCTGGTCACGTTCAACAACCCGGCCTCGCACGTGCCCTCGTCCGTCGAGAACTCGTTCGGGTACTACCGTCCGTACTCGTACGGCGTGTACGCGTACTACTACGACTCGACCACCGCGACCGTGGCGGTGGCGACGCGCGTTCTCCTGAACGACGGGAGCGGCGGGTTCACCGACGGCACCGCGACCTGGATGCCTTCGGGCTCCGGCGTCGAGTGGTGGCAGGGCCATCGCATCGTGCTGTTCGACCTCGACGCCGACGGTGACCTCGATCTCGTCATCGGCCATCGCCGCGCGCTCAACGAGTACAAGCAGGAGAACGCCGTCTACGACCGGTCATCGCTGCGCATCCTGCGCAACGACTACGACCCGGAGACCCTGACGGGTGGGTTCGTCGACGTGACGTCGTCGGCTCTTCCACCTCTGCCCGGTGGACCGGGCGGTGTCTTCCGCGGACGGTCGCTGGCGGTCGGTGACATCGACAAGGACGGCTTCCCCGAGATCGTCGTGGGCGCCGCCGAGGTGCTCACGGACGGAGCGGGCGGCGTGGTGCCCTCGACGCGCATCCTCTGGGGGCGCACCGGTCTGACCTGGGCCCTCGACGACGACTTCATCCTGGGCACCGTGGTGGACACCGGCGAGGCCTCGACGATCCTGCTCACCGACATCGATCGTGACGGCGTGCTCGAGATCGTGCAGACGACGGAACTCGACCCCGGGGCGAGCCCTGGGAGCGAGCACCTGCGCATCAAGGAGTGGCAGAGGGGGCAGTAGCCGCGTGCGCGTGAGGGCGGAGGTCGAGCGCCGTGCCGACCCGGTCCCCTTGACGCCCGTGCCACACGCTCCTAGGTTGTGGGCGGACCTCGCCGCGTGCGGGGCCCGTCGTGCGTCGCCCGTGGGGCTTGGGAGACGCTGGTGGCCGCGGATTGGGACGCGGTCTGCCACGGGTTCTGGTGCGGCGTCGCGGAGGAGTGCATGAGCCCCGGACCGTCGCCCGCCAGCCGTTTGGCAGCGCTTGCGCTCCCCGTGCTCCTCGCTCTCTCCGTGTGGGGACGCGCGGACGAGAACGTGGGTCCCCCGATCGGTCGCAACGGCTACAAGGCCCACATCGAGCCCGGCCCGGACGAACCGGACGTCGACGACTTTGTCGCGAGCCTCTTCGCCGGCGAGCAGCTCTCCGTCACGGTCATCAGCGGCTTCCAGTCGCCGCTCATCCCGCAGGTCGAACTACTCGATCCGACGGGAGCGGACCGGTCCGACGAGGCGGGCCTCGGCGACTCGCGCGGTCGCAAGAAGCTGCGGGTGAAGCGTTTCCCGATCGACGTGACCGGGCAGTGGACTGTGCGCATCTCGGGCCTCCTCGAGACCGAGGGACCGTTCACCGTCACGTTCAAGGTGGGGACGCCAGGGAAGGCACGCGAGAAGAAGCTCTCGCTCGGTGGGAGCGCCGGAGACACGCGCGATCACACGTTCGAGAGCGTCGGCGGCGCACTCCTCGATGTGAAGGTGACGTCCAAGCGCGCAACGGCCCTCGTCACGATCGACTCAGTCCGCGCCCCAAGCGGCGCCGAAGCGCTCGACGGCGACGGCAATCGCGCCGCTGACCTGGTCGTCACCAAGAGACGGAAGGCGGAGCTCGAGGACTTCGAACTGCCAGCGGCCGACGGCCTCTACGCGGTCCGCGTCGCGACCGACGCCGAGGATGCCGGCTACGACCTGACCGTGCGTGTGGTGCCACAAGGGCGCCCGAAGAGCAAGCGAGTGGTGAAACTGCCATCAGCAGAGCCGTTCCTCGATGCGCCGCCGCAGGGACTCGTCCGGGGCGTCGAGGACGACGAACTTCGGCTGACCGGCCGCAACCTCTCGACCGATCGCGCGCCCCTGGTGCTGATTGGGGAGTTCGCTGCGCGGGAGGTCGTCGTCGATCCGTCGGGCGGCTTCCTTGATTGCGTGGTCCCACCGGGCCCGTCGGGCGTGCGCGTGCCGGTGACCATCATCAATCCGGATCTGCAGGCCCACCGACTTCCAGAGTTCTTCCTGTACGTGCCGCCGCCGGAGATCGAGTCGATCACGTTGCTCGACGGGACACCGATCACCGGTGGCAGCACCGAGGGCGGTCTGCGCGTCCGCCTTCGGGGGACGAACTTCGCCAGCGGGCAGCTCATTCGCTTCGGTGAGGGGCCACTCGTGATCCCGATCCTGCGCGGACCGGAACTGGAGTTCTCGACCCCGGCCGGACCGGCCGGGTTCGTCAAGGTCGTCGTGTTCGACACGTTCGGGCACCAGGTCGAGTCGCCCTTCGACTTCGAGTACAAGCTGCCGCCGATGTTCCTCGCGGAGCCCTACCTTCCGGCGGTCGCGCCGGCGGACGGCGGCCGGGAGATCGTCGTCCGCGGGATCTCGTTCGAGCCGACCGACATCGTCCTGTTCAACGGCTCGCCGATCGCCCACACGCACCTCGGCAGCGGCGTGATTCGCTTCGAGCCGCCGGCCGCTCCGGACGGCTTCTACGTGGTGGAGATCGAGGACCGCTTCGGGTTGCGCACGCGTGCTCCGGACCTGCGGATCAAGCCGGTTGGAGTCATCGACACCATCGCCGCCATCGACGGAGCTCGCATCGGAGCCGACGAGGTCTCGCGCCACGGTGGAGCGCGCGTGCGCCTCGACGGCGAGTCGCTCGACGCTCACGACGTGGTGGCCCTCGCGGGAGTCGCCGCGACCACGGCGACCGCCCTCGTCACACGCCTCGAGGTGGTGACCGCAGCGGCTGATCCCGGGCTGGTCGACGTCGTGGTTACGGATGCCGCCGGGCAGGCTGTGACGGTTGCCGCTGCTCTCCGTGTGACCGGAGCGGCCGATGCGACAGGTTCCCGCATGCCGGGGCGCGGCGATCGCGACGACTTCTCGGCGCTGCGCGGCGCAGCCGGTGACGTGGACGGCGACGGCGACGCGGATGACCTCGTGATCGTCTCGGCCGGCTCCGCTCCCGGAACGCGAACACAACGCCTGCGCGTGCTGTTCGGCGGTTCGACGGGTGCTCTGTCGGACGTCACGGCCACCAGCGTCCCGGCGACGGGCTCGGACAGCTCCGGGCTAGATGACTGGAGCGGTCGCGCGCTCGCACTGGGCGACGTGGACGACGATGGAGATCTCGACGTGCTCGTCGCGGGTGTCTCGCCGGACGCCAACGACGTCAGCGACCTCCGCGTGATGCTCAACGACGGTGACGGAGGGTTCGCCCTCGACGAGGACGTCGCGCCGGCGAGCACGTATGCGATCTCCGTTGATGCTCAGGACGAGGACTTCGTCCTGCACGAGGTGTTCGGTGTTCGTACGCCGAGCGGGGCGCCAACGAGCCTCGCTCTCGGAGATCTCGACGGAGACGGCGACCTCGACGTCATCGTGGGCCGCGATCGCTTCGAGTCGGTCTCGGTAGGCATCGATCCGGCGGTCGTGGACTTCGGCGCGACGCCGCCGTACGTGACCGCCGAGAACGCCACGGACTTCGCCGTCGACTCCACGCGCTACTTCGCGGCGACCCGCATCCTCGAGAACCGCATCGACGATGACGAGGGGCTCGTGGACGTCACCGAGAGCGTGCTGCCGGCAGCCGGTGACGCCGAGAACGCCGGACTCCCCGCGTTCCACGCCCGTGACGTGGCCCTCGCGGACCTGGACGGCGACGACGATCTCGATCTCGTGCTCACGTGGCACGATCCGACGACCGTGACGGCGTCCGGGCTTGTCAGCGGCACGGACACCGAGCGTGTTGCCACGCGCGTGCTGCTGAACGACGGCGACGGTGAGTTCACCGACGCGACGTCGACCTGGCTGCCTGCCGGCGGCTCGCTGGAGTACTTCCAGGCGCACCGGCTGGCGCTCCGCGATCTCGACGGCGACGGCGACCCCGACCTCGTGCTGGCCCACGCTGTGGCGCTCGACGCTCACTTGGGTACGCCGCACTTCAATCGCCTGGCCTTGCGCGTGCTGCGCAATAACCACGACCCGGTGCTCGGCACCGGCGGCTTCGTGAGTGTCACCGCGCTTCCGGCCCTGACGCTGGCCGATGACGAGAACCTGCGCGCCGACGCGCTGGTCGTCGAGGACCTGAACGGCGACGGCGCCCCCGACATCCTCATCGGGTCAGTGGTCGGCCCGGAGGAGAACGACGGCGCTGCGTTGCGCGCGACGCGGCTCCTCGCTGGGACGCCGGATGCGATCGGGTTCGCTCGTGCGACCGACTTCTTGCCCGCCTTCGCCGATGACAGTGGCGAGGCCGACGAGTTCGTGCTCGTTCCCGATCTCGCGGGCAACCCGCGACCGTCGATCGTCCTCATCGGAGAGACGCTCCCCGAGAACAGCGCCGGCACGCGTTTCCTTCGCGTCTGGGACTGGGAGCGCTGAGAGCCTGTCGGAGTTTCCGCGCGGCGCCGGTGAGGCGGCGGAACGTGCTGTGGGGATCCCGGCCCGACCGCGCCCGGGTGGGCCGTCTGCCGCACCGCTCAGGCTCGGAGACGCGCTCGGAGTCGACTCGCCTGCGC
>JAJFFG010000029.1 GCA_021776825.1 Planctomycetota bacterium | reverse complement strand
AAGGTGATCACGCGCCTGAAGGAGCAGCTCGACCGCACGCGCAACAACCTGTTCGCGTAGGCGATCTGGAGAGAGAGTCGGGGGGGGGGGGGGGGGGGCCCGGGGCCCGGGGGGCGCCGGCGGCAGCGGCGGGGGGGCGGCGCGGGGGGGCCCCCCCCCCCCCCGCGACTCTCTCTCCAGATCGCCTACGCGAACAGGTTGTTGCGCGTGCGGTCGAGCTGCTCCTTCAGGCGCGTGATCACCTTGCCGTGGATCTGGCAGATGCGCGACTCGGTCAGGTTCAGCACGTGGGCGATCTCCTTCATCGACAGGCCCTCGTAGTAGTAGAGGGTGACGATGATCTTCTCTTTCTCGGTCAGGTGGTTCGCGATCACGCCGCGAATGTCGCCGAGCTGAAGAGCGTGGGTCGGGTTGGCGCCCCGGTCGTCGTCCTTCAGGAGGTCGATCTTGCGGTTGCCGTGGTTGTCCTCCTGATCGGTCCACTCCTCGGAGAGGCTGATGATCGCCGTCGCCGCGGCGCCCTCGATCATGAGGTTGTACTCATCGAAGTGCATCCCCAACTCCTTCGCCATCTCGAAGAAGGTGGGCTCGCGGCCGAGCGTGCGGTGCAGAGCCCGGCAGGCCTTGTCGATCTTGTTGGCCTTGATGCGGACGAGACGCGGGACCCAGTCGAGGCTGCGAAGCTCGTCCAGGATGCTGCCGCGGATGCGGTTCATGGCGTACGTCTTGAACTTGACGCCCATGGTCGGGTCGAAGCGGTCGATCGCGTCGAACAGGCCGAAGATGCCCATGCTCGCGAGGTCGTCCACGTCGACGAACGACGGCAGAGAATGCGAAAGCCGCTCGGCCACGTAGCGGACGAGCGGCAGGTACTTCTCGAGCAGGATGTTGCGAAGATCCTGGTTCGGACTCTCTTTGTACTGAGTCCAGATGTCGCGCATGTCAGCGTCAGCGATCCGCATCGTGTTCACCTCTCCCGGTCTGCATCGGACCGCGGTCGGGGAGGTCTCACGAGCGCTCACTCGCGACTCGAGAGGTGCCCCTGCGTTCGGAGCAAGGCCTCTCGATTAACCGGTAGCTGGCTGCCACGCCCTCCGCTCCACTGCGGAGGACCGAGGCCCTATAGCTTTGCGTCGCCACCTTTCGGTGGGTTTGCCCTGAATTCGGTCCGTTGCGCTCTCAAAGTGCTGGCGACCCATCGTCGTCCGGCGCGCCTCCTCTCCCGGAGGCGAAGGAAACGTATCCCACCCTGAGGGACCGTCAACCGTCGTTCTGAGAATTGGCTCTCGATGTGACTTAAGATCGTCGCAAGTCGTTGTTTTACAGCGACTTAAGTGGAAACTTTCGAGTGTCTTCTGCGCGATGACTTGCCGCGACCGGGGGGCGCTTCGACGGTGCACCATGCCCGAATGTCGCGTGCGTGCCACAGAGCCCGTCGGGTTTGCGAGACAGGTTCAGGCAGCGCAACGCCGCGTGTTCGTCCGCCTGGACACCGCTCGGCCTCGTCGCGTCCGAATTGGCTGGCTCACGCCTCGAGCGAAGTGGTGGAGGGTGCCGGCGGGGGACGGAAGGGAGGGAACCGCAGAAGGATGGGTGCCGAACACCACTCCACCAGAAGAAGGACGTGTGGCAGCGCCGGAGGTTACGAGCGCCTACTCCGGCTTCTTGCGGCGAGGCTTGTCGCGGTTCTTCTTTTTCCGCCGCTTGCGCCGCTCACGGTCCGCAGCACTCTGGCCGTCGAGCCGCCGGATCTCCTCCTCGATCCGTAGTCGGCGCTCGTCGGACGGGAGGTCGCGGACAGTCCCCAGGACGTCGCGGAGGCGAGCGAGCTCGTCGGCGTGAAGTCCCCGCAGCATCCGGAGATGCTCGGTCGAGATGCCGACCTCGTGCTCCAAGACGCTGCGGACCTCAAACCACCGTTTGCGCTGCTTCCAGCGATCGACCTCGCGGGACCGGAGCTCGGTCGACGTGGCCAGGAACGGCGTCAGCCAGGCGTGATCGAAGAAACTGACGAAGCGCGGGATCTCGCGCGTGCGGTAGTCGCGAAGCAGCTCGCGCACGGCGCGTGCACGCTTGCCGGTCGGTAGCGTGCTCAGGCGCTCCCGGTACTGGGCCGGCTGCTCCGCGATCAGGTTCTGCTCGACGGTCTTCATCGCAGCTCGAATGGCCGTGCGTCGCTCATCCGGGGCCAGCGCCTGGAAGTCCTCGAGCGCTCCCCCGCCGGCGAGCCCCAGGAGCTTGCGCTTCATGTAGGCCTGGAAGCGGCGCGTGGCGTGTGCCTCGACGTAGCGCCGTTCGTCGGACGTCAGCCGCGCCAGCCGCTCCTCACCGATGTAGCGCCAGATCGACTGCTTCTCGTTCTCGATCGCGGCGTGCTTCTTCTTGATCTTCTTGACGTCGCGATCGGCGAGGACCGCCAGCCGCTCCTCGCCCAGCTTCTTCGCCCGGCGTCGCAGCTCACGCTTCTTCTCGGGGTCCAGCTGCTTGAAGCGCTCGAGGGCGTTGCGCAGCCGCTGGCGCGCTGCGGGGTCCTTCTTGCGCAGCAGCTTGATCCGACGCTCGAGATCGTTCGTCGGTGCGTCCTGCGCGACGACCACAGCCGGCGCGACGGTGAGGGCGAGGCCGAGGATCAGCGCGGCGAAGAGGGCGGTGAGGAACGTGCGCATGACTACCCACCCTCCTCGCCGTCGAAGATCCCGAACGCCTCGGGCTCGACCGACTCGATCAGGTCGAGGTCTTCGATGATGGCGATGAGCGCCTCGGGGTCCTCGTCGGCGAGCGCATCGAGGTTCTCGAGCAGGAACAGGTCCTGCGCGATCTCTCGCTCCTCGGCGCGCGAGAGCGCCACCTCGTCGCTCGGCCGGTCGTCGCGCATGGCGCGAGCGAGCACGAGGCCCACAATCAGGACGGCGGCCGCCGCGGCCGGCAGGAGGCGCAGCAGGCGGCCGCGCGGGCGACGCACG
Source organism: Planctomycetota bacterium (assembly GCA_021776825.1). Taxonomy (GTDB): domain Bacteria; phylum Planctomycetota; class JAJSAM01; order JAJSAM01; family JAJVHW01; genus JAJFFG01. The sequence goes on along the minus strand of JAJFFG010000029.1, from coordinate 52,260 downwards.
TCGGCGGTGGCCGCGACGACGCGATCGACGAACCCGGCCGACGGCGTGAGCCCCGGCAGCTCGGCGACGAGAGCGCCGGAGCGGCGCAGGAGATCGACCTCGCGCGCACAGCGCGCGCAGACGTCGAGATGTGCCTCCAGCGCGCCGTGCGCAGGGGCCTGCAACTCGCCGTCCGTGTAGGCGACGAGCTCGTCGATCGGTCGTTCGCAGTGTTCGTTCATCGTCATGAGTCCCGTGTGCTCGAATCTCGACGTTCCGGTGCCCGACCGGTGGTCAGGTAGGGCTCCAGCTGTTCCTTGATCTTCACCCGCGCTCGCGTGAGCAGGCTCTTCGTGGCCGAGAGCGACATCTCCATCGCCTCCGCGGTCTCCTCGTAGGACAGGCCCTGGTACTTGTTGAGCAGGATCGCGATCCGCTGCCGCTCGGGCAGCCCATCGAGGATCTCGCGCAGCACCTGAGCGAGCTCGTCCTTCTCCACCTTGTCACCCGGCGCAACGACGCCCGCGTCTTCGAAGTCGACCGCGCCGCCGTCCCCGCCGTCGGAACGGGGCATCGCGGCGTTCAGGTGACGCCGGACCTTCCGCCCGCGAATGAGATTGAGGCTGACGTTCACCGTGATCCGGTGCACCCAGGTGGAGAACCGCGCTCGCGGCTCGTAGGTCTCCCGTGCCCGGTAGATGCGCAGGAAGACCTCCTGCGCGAGGTCCTCGGCATCGGCCGAGGAACCCAGGTAGCGGTACGCCAGGCTCACGATTCGCCCCTGGAACCGGCGGACGAGCTCGGCGTACGCAGTCTCGTCGCCCCCCTGGAACCGGAGCATGAGGTCGGCGTCGGGGTCGGCGTCGGGCACGAACGGGAGATCGCTGCCGGTGCCTCTGGAACCCCTGCCGTGTGCCGGGGTTTCGCGCGAACCGGTGAAGGATGGTCTCCGAGGTGGCGGCATCCGTCCAGCAGCACTACGCGAGACATACGGCGTGGGGCACATGGTCTCGATCGTCGCGGAGGACGGCCCGATCCTGGCTCCTTCGCCCTCGTCCCCTACGATCCCGGCATGCGCCGCGCGCTGGTGGTGATCCTGTTCGTGCTCTCGGGGGCCGCCGCCCTCGCGTATCAGGTGGCGTGGACACGTCACCTGGTGCTCGTCTTCGGCAACACCACGCGCGCGGTCGCGCTGATCCTGGCCGCCTACATGCTCGGACTCGCCCTGGGCTCCGAGTTCGGCGGTCGCCTCGCGGATCGCGTTCGACGGCCGGTGCTCTGGTACGCCGGGTTCGAGGCCCTGATCGGCCTGTACGCGCTCGCGTTCCCCCCGCTGGCCCATCTCATTCGTGGCGGCTACCTCGATCTCGGCTCCGGTGCGACCCCCGTGCTCTTCGTCGGCGCGTTCGCGGTATTGCTCGTTCCGACCTTCTTGATGGGCACGACGCTCCCGCTCCTTGTCAAGGCGACGGTGCGCGACTCCGATCGCACCGGCGGCGACGTCGGGATGCTCTACGGCGCGAACATCGTCGGGGCCGTGGCCGGCACGGCGATCACCGGGTTCTGGCTGATCGAGGCGGCCGGCGTGCTCGGATCGACGCGCTGGGCCGCCGCGACGAACATCCTGATCGCACTGCTGGCACTGCTCGTCCCGCGGCTCGCGGATCGGCAGCCGGCCCCCGAAGCCGCCCCCGACCTGGCGAGCGAGAGCGTGCGTACCCGTCGCCGGCTGGCCACTGCAGCGCTCGTCGCGGCGTTCGCGAGCGGGCTCGTCGGTCTCGCCGCCGAGGTGGTGTGGACGCGCCTGCTCGTCTTCTTCCTCCAAGGCTTCACCTACACGTTCAGCGCGATGCTGGCCGTGTTCCTGCTCGGGCTCGCGCTCGGCAACTTCGTCTTCGGTCGCGTGGCGCTGCGCACGTCGCGCCCGGCCGTCGTCATGGGGCGACTCCAGATCGCCGTCGGCGTCGTCGCGGCCGGCGTTCTGTGGATGCTCTCGCACCACTACCACCTGACGCTCGGTATCGGGATGTGGGTCAACGACGCGGGCCTCGTCGACTCCGTCCGCGAGCGGTACGTGCTCACGCTGGTGCTCTCGAGCGCCGCCGTCCTCCTGCCGCCGGCGTTCCTGATGGGCGGCGTGTTCCCGCTGGCCAGCGCGGTCTATCAGCGAGGTCTGGGCGATCTCGGTGCGCGCATCGGGCGGCTGTACGCCGTCAACACCGTCGGTGCCGTTCTCGGGTCGCTCCTCGCGGGCTTCGTGCTGTCTCCGCTCGTCGGGCCGACGTGGTCGGCGGCGATCGTCGCCATCGCCGCTGTCATCGGCGGGGCGGTCGTGCTCTGGCTGGCGACGCTTGACGGCGGGTTCCCGCTGCGTTGGACGCTCGGGGGTGCGGGACTCGCCGCCGCCTGTCTCGTCGCTGCCGATCCGAACGTCCCGTTCCTGCAGCGCTCGCACGTCTTCCAGGCGTCGCGCGCCCGCGAGAACGCCCTCGTCGAGACGCGTGACGGCGTCGTCTGCCAGGTGTCGGTCGTCCGCAACGAACGCGACGACTTCCACGTGCTCTACACGGACGACTTCGAGGCGGCCGGGACGAAGCCCGAGTACCGCTACATGCGCCTGCTGGCGCATCTTCCGGTCGCTCTGGCAGACGACCCCTCGCGCGTGCTCGTCATCTGCTGGGGGACCGGCACGACCGCGGGGTCGGCCGGCACGCACCCGGAGGTGCAGCAGCTCGACATCGTCGAGATCAGCCCCCAGGTGCTCGAGGTCGCTCACCACTTCGAGTACGCGAACAAGGGCATCCTGCGCGGGGGCGGGCGCGACGACCTGAACGTCGACGTGCACATCGACGATGGCCGCAACTTCGTGCTGCGGAGCCGCGAGCAGTGGGGCGTGATCTCGCTCGAGCCCCTGATGCCGTACACCCCGGCCGCGATCCACCTCTACACGGAAGACTTCTACCGCGAGTGCCTGCCGCGGCTCGCGCCGGGCGGTCTGATGTGTCAGTGGATCCCGCTCCACGGGATGTCGCGACCTCACCTCCGGCAGCTCGTCGCCGCGTTCGTCAACGCGTTCCCGGGCGCGGCGATGTTCCACGCCGATGGCGCGGTTGCGCTGATCGGCGGGCATGAGCCGGTCGTCCTCGACCACGCGCAGGTGGCGGAGCGTCTCGGCACCGAGCACGTTCGAGCGGACCTCGCGGCCATCGGCTACGACGATCCCGTTCGGGCGCTCGGCACGCTGGTCGCGGCCGGTGACGTCTTGGCCGCGTTCGGCGACGTGCCGGCGATGACGGACGAGAACCCCGTCCTCGAGTTCCACCCGATCCCGCTCAACGCGACGCCGACCCACCTCTGGCGCAACCTGCAGGCGATGGAAGAGCTCCAGGGCAGCTTCGACAACCTGCCCGTGGTGATCCCCGCCGGCGATGACGACCTGGTCGAGCGCTACGAGAGCGCACGGCTCGTCACGACGCTCCTGTTGGAAGCCGATCGACGTCAGGAACAGGCGAAGCTCCACAAGCGCGTGGATGAACTGCAAGCCGCCGTCGACGAGCTCTCAGCCGCACGCCGCGCGTTGGTACACGCGGTCAGCATCGATCCCGATGACCCCGCCGTGCTGCGCGCCTATGAGCGGCTCGAGCACTACTGGTCCGTCGAGGGGGCCCGCGGCGCCGCGGAGCGCGGTGAGCTCGGCGAGGCCGAGCGACACTTGCGCGGGGCGTTGCGCTTCACGACCGAACGTCGTCGAGATGTCGTCCCGACGCTGCTGGCGACGATCCTCAATCGAGCGGAGCGCTTCCGTGAGGCGGTGGCCATGGCCACCGATGCCACGCGTCTCCACCCGCGCGGATTCGAGGCGCGCGCCGAACGCGCCTTCGCTCGCGCCGCGCTCGGCGACGTCGAGGGCGCACGCCGTGACTACGTCGCCGCGTACGAGGGACCGCTGCCCGCCGACATCTCGCCACGCATCGCGCGCGACGCAGAGCGGGTGCTCGCGTCTCCTCCCGGGCCCGCGCCGCCGTCGCTCGAGGAGTGCATCGAGTCCGCGATGTCGGGACAGTCCGCAGCCCGCGTCAACGCCACCCAGCGCCTTCGCATCCTCGCCGCCGACCAGCCGATCCCGTATGCGGCCTACTTTGCCGACGACGTACGACGTCTGGGCGACGCCAACGGAGAGCCGGGCGACCGCATGCTCTCGCTGAAGCGTCTCCTCATCGCCGCGCCCGATGGTGCCGGCGAGGCGGCCCTTGCCGTCGCCCGCGATCGGGACCTCCCCGAGTCGCTCGGACGCGCGGCCACCGAGGCGGTGGGAGAACTCGCGCCGGAACTGCTCCCGGCGCTCCTGACGACCGACACTCCGCCGCACGTGCTCGCTGCTGCAGCCCGTGCGTCGGCGACGTCCGGGCAGACAGCGCACGGCACCCGGCTGCTGGACCTGCTCGATCACGACGATCTCGACGTGCGGACGGCGGCGCAGCTTGCCCTCTTCACCCTGGCGGACGAGCCACCGGCGTTCCTGGGCGGGCTCGATCCGACGACGTTCGGTGGCGAGGCGTACGCCGAGGCTGTGCGGAAGATCCGCAACTGGTGGTCAGCGCGGATGCGCTGAGCGGGCCTGTACGGCCAGCCCCGTCCTGACCAGCCCGGTCCTGGCGGGACCTGGGCTTCACGCCTGGAGGCTGAAAAGCGCGCGCCGACGGCACCCGCCGAAAGCCATCTGCCGCACGCACTCGGACCCATACACTGCTCGGCTTCGCTCGCGCGCGCCGCCGCAAGTCCGGTGCGACAGCGCCGACCCCCGGAGACGCCATCGATGCACGCCGTTCTCGAGACCACCAAGGGCAACGTCACGTTCCGCTTCCACAAGACCGGGGCGCCCAACCACGTGGCCAACTTCGTGAAGCTCGCGCGACAGGGCTTCTACGACAAGACCGAGTGGCATCGCTGCATCGACAACTTCGTGATCCAGGGCGGCTGCCCGAAGGGTGACGGCACCGGCGGAGCCGGACACACCGTCGCGGCGGAGCTGACCGACCGAAAGCACGTGCGCGGCACCGTCGCCATGGCGCGCGGCCGGCGCATCGACAGCGCGAGCTCGCAGTTCTACATCTGCCGCTCGACCCTCCCGCACCTCGACGGCGCCTACACGATCTTCGGGTCGGTCACGGCCGGCCTCGATGTCGTGGACAAGATCGCGGTGGGCGACACGCTCAAGCGCGTCTCGATCGTCGACGACTGATCCGGGTCGTCCGTCAGGCCTGGCTCGACGAGGCCGGGTTCGACGAGGCCCGGCTAGACGACGTCGACTTCGTCGCCGCGCCAGACGACGAAGCCCGCTGCAGTTCCGGCGAGATGGTCGGCCGGCGGATGGAAGACCGCCTGCCACTGCAGCGGGAAGACCGCATCGCGAGGGCGTCCCAGCCATCCGAGGTATTCGGCGATCTGCTCGTCACTCGGGATGAGCAGCCCGTGCCAGAGGGGCACCTGGCCGTGCTCCGTGCAGAGCGTGGGCTCACGGTCGCGCAGGCCGCCGTCATCGTCCACGGCGAAGGTCAAGTGCCCGTCGAACTCTGCGCGGTCGGCCAGCGTGAAGCGCACGCGCAGCAGGAAGCGGCCCTCCGGGAAGTCGATCGAGCCGTCGGCTCCGGCCATGTCCGTGTCGAGCGGCATCACTGTGCCGGCGTCGGGACCGCTCAGGTGCCCGTCCGGCGGGGGGAACCACCAGACGCCCGCCGCGGAGAGGTCTGCCGGTAGCAGCGTGTCGAGCTGGCGGCGCCCGGGATAGAGATCGTCCGGCGGTCGCGCGCCCACCGAGGCCCGGTCGTACGTCATGCCCGGATCGTACGACATGCCCGGCTAGAGGATCTCGGCGAAGACGACCACCGCCAATGCGGCGATCACCGCGAGCAGCGCTGTGACGTTCAGCCAGTCCGGGGCGCTCTGCTGTCCCGGCGTGGTGGGCTCCGCGAGGATCGACTCCTCACGATCAGACCAAGCGGTGCTCGCGAAGTCCTCGGCGTGGTGGGCGACTTGCGGCGCGACGTACTCGAGCTTGAAGGGGCCGATGCCGATCTTCTCGCCGCCCTCCAGCATCACGCGGTCGTGTGCGTCCAGGCGCTGCCCGTCCACGAGCGTCCCGTTCGATGACCCGAGGTCCTGCAGCACGCAGCCCCCGTGGCGCACCTCGATCTTGGCGTGGTACGACGAGACGGACCCCTCGGCGAGATAGAGCAGGTTCTCCGGGTGGCGACCGACGGAGCACTCGCCGTGGAGCACGAGCTCACGGACGCGCTGGCCGTGTCGGGAGACGCGGAGACGGTGCATGGACTCATTCTCATCGGATCGTTGCCCAATACCACTCAACCCACCGCCACACAACCCACCGAGACACAACCCATCGAGACCAAGCCCAGCGCGACTCAACCGTCGCAGCGGCGTCGGCGAGCCTACGCGGCGCGACCGGCGCGGCGGAGGGCGTCGGAGACGCGCTCGACGACCTCGCGCGGTGAGGCGCCCGAGGTGTCCACCACCAGGTCGGCCTCGGCATAGAGCGGGGCGCGGGTGCCGAGGATTTGGCGGAGCTCGGTCATGGCGTCCTCGCGAGCCTGCATCGGCCGTTGATCACCCTGGGCCACCACGCGGCCCATGTGATCTTCGGGGCGGGCGCGCAGCCAGACCGTGACGCAGGCACGCTTCAGACGGTCGAACGTCTCACGCGAGCTGACGATCCCGCCGCCGGTGGCGAGCACGGCCGGTTCCGCGCGGGCCAGGAAGTCCGCCAGCGCCTCGGCCTCGAGGCGCCGATACAGGCTCTCGCCGTGGACGGAGAACACGTCGTAGAGCGGCAGACCCGCACGCTGCTCGACCAGCTGATCGAGCTCGACGAAGGGCACTCCAAGGCGACGCGCGAGCTCGGGACCGACGGTGCTCTTCCCGGCGCCGCGCAGCCCGAGGAGTGCGACGGTGGGGGCGTCGTGGAGCTGCAGCAGGTCGGCCGCCGTACAACCCAGCGACCGGGCCACGCGCGAGAGCTTCACGACCGAGATGTTCGCGCGACCGGCCTCGACCTCTCCCAGGAAGCGGGCGGAGAGCCCGCTCCGCTCGGCCAACGCCGCACGGGTCAGCCCGCGACCCCGACGCCGCTCACGGACGTTCTTCCCGAGCGCTTGGACCAAGGCCTGTTCGTGTGCGTCCACATCGGAACTATAGTGCGCATTGATCGCTGCGGAGTAGCAATATATTGCTTGGGCGTGATCCAGGTCCCGCATAGGCTCCTGGGCTCGACACGGCGCTCCGCCGTAACTCCCCGATTCCCGCAAGCAGGATGCGCACGATGGCCGAGACCTCCTCTCCGACTCGCCCCGAGCTCACGTTCGGACGCCACCCCGACTCCTACGCCCACTGGAAGCTCTCGATCGATGGCGACATCGCCCGGCTGAGCATGAGCGTCCAGGAGGATCGCGGCTTGAGCCCGGACACCGTCCTGAAGCTCAACTCGTACGACCTCGGTGTCGACATGGAACTCGCCGACGCGTATCAGCGGCTCCGCTTCGAGCATCCGGCCGTGCGCGTCGTGATCCTCGACAGCGCGCTGCCGCGCATCTTCTGCGCCGGCGCCAACATCCCGATGCTGGGCGGCTCGACGCACTCCTTCAAGGTGAACTTCTGCAAGTACACCAACGAGACGCGCCTCACGATCGAGGACGCGTCGCGTGCCTCTGGTCTGCGCTCGCTCTGCGCCGTGAACGGCACCGCGTCCGGCGGTGGCTACGAGCTGGCGCTCGCCTGTGACTGGATCGTGCTCCCTGATGACGGCAACACCGCCGTCTCGTTCCCGGAGGTTCCGCTCCTGGGCGTGCTGCCCGGTACGGGCGGCCTGACGCGCCTCGTCGACAAGCGGATGGTCCGGCGCGATCTCGCCGACGTCTTCTCGACGCTCGCCGAGGGCGTCAAAGGGCGTCGCGCGGAGGAGTGGAATCTGGTCGACGAGGTCGTGGCGGCCTCGCAGTTCAAGGAGGCGGTCTCCCGTCGGGCCCGCATCCTCGCGGACGAGTCCGCCGCCGAGCGCCCGGACCGCGAGGCCCCCGGCGTGACGCTGGCCGAGATCACGCACGAGCGCGACGCCGACACCTATACCTGGAAGCACGTCACGCTCGTGGTCGACGCCGCGGCGCGCGTGGCCGAACTCACGATCCGCGGTCCCGCCGAGGCCGTGACGCGCCTAGAGGACATCCGCGAGCAGGGCTGTGAGTGGTGGGCTCTGCGGGCGTTCCGTGAGCTCGACGACGCGCTCCTTCATCTGCGCTTCAACCGCGCGGAGGTGGGGCTCATCCTGCTGCGTTGCGAGGGCGACCCCGAGGCGATCGTCGACATCGACGCTGCCCTGGGCGAGCACGCGGAGGAGTGGTTCGTCAGCGAGGTGCGCCATCAGATCAAGCGTGTCCTCAAGCGCTTCGACCTCACGGCCCGCAGTGCCTTCGCCATCGTCGAGCCCGGGAACTGTTTCGCCGGTTCGCTCCTCGAACTCGCGCTGGCCAGCGATCGCATCTACATGCTCGACGATCAGTACATGGACGAGGCCGAGCCCGGGCTCGGCGACCCTGCGCCGCGGAACACGTTGCGCCTCTCGGAGCTGAACGGCGGCGCGTACCCGATGTCGAACGGGATCTCGCGCCTCGACACGCGCTTCCTCCACGATCCGAAGCTCACCGTCGCCGCGATGGCGCATCAGGGGGCGTTCGACGCCGAGGCCGCGCTCGCTGCCGGTCTCGTCACGTACGCACCCGACGACATCGACTGGGAGGACGAGGTCCGCATCGCCGTCGAGGAGCGCGCGAGCCTCTCGCCGGATGCGCTGACCGGAATGGAGGCCAGCCTCCGCTTCGCGGGTCCCGAGACGATGGAGACCAAGGTCTTCGGGCGCCTCTCCGCGTGGCAGAACTGGATCTTCCAGCGCCCCAACGCCGTGGGCAAGCGCGGCGCGCTCACCTGCTACGGCCAGCCCGAGCAGCACGTCTTCGACTGGACCCGTACCTAGCCCACGCACGAGAGCGCCGGTACGTGTGACCTCGGTCGCAGCCTCCGGCCGCCTCACCGGCGAACCTCCTTCCAACCGACCAGGAGCTCACATGTCTCTCACCGACCTCTCCGGCAAGATCCCCAACAACGTGGATCTGAACTCGGATCGCCGCCTGCGGAGGGCGCTCGAAAGTTGGCAGCCCAAGTTCATCGAGTGGTGGATGGAGATGGGGCCGGCGGGCTTCCAGGCTGACGACATCTACCTGCGCACGGCGGTCAGCGTCGACCGCGACGGCTGGGCGCACTTCGACTACGTCAAGATGCCCGACTACCGCTGGGGCATCTTCATGAACGACCGCATCCCGGATCGGACGATCCCGATGGGGGATGCGCTCGGCCAGCCCGTCTGGCAGTCGGTGCCCGGTGAGTACCGCAACATGCTGCGGCGGATCATCGTGACTCAGGCGGACACGGAGCCGGCCTCGGTCGAGCAGCAGCGTCTGCTCGGCAAGACGGCGCCCTCGCTCTACGACATGCGCAACCTGTTCCAGGTCAACGTCGAGGAGGGGCGCCACCTCTGGGCGATGGTCTACCTGCTCCAGACGTACTTCGGTCGCGACGGTCGCGAGGAGGCCGAGGACCTGCTCCAGCGCCGCTCGGGCCACGCCGACAAGCCGCGCATCCTCACGACGTTCAACGATCCGTGCGAGGACTGGCTCTCGTTCTTCATGTTCACGACGTTCACGGATCGCGACGGCAAGTTCCAGCTGCACGCGCTGGCCCAGTCGGGCTTCGACCCGCTGTCCCGCACGTGCTGGTTCATGCTCACGGAAGAGGCGCACCACATGTTCGTCGGCGAGACCGGCGTGCAGCGCGTCTGCCGGCGCACGGCCGAGATCATGGACGAGGTCGGACCGGACGCCGCCGCCGTCCGCGGCGCCGGCGGCATCGACCTCGAGACGGTCCAGAAGTACCTGAACTTCTGGTATTCGAGCTCGCTCGACCTGTTCGGTGGCGAGCGTTCGAGCAACGCCGCGACGTTCTTCGCGACCGGCCTGAAGGGTCGCTTCATGGAGGCGTCACGCGACTACGACCACGTGGCACTCGAGGGGCACTACGAGTTGCCGGTCGTCTCGGGCGGGTCGATCGGCGTCGAGGACGTGCCGCTGCGTGTCGCGATGAACGAGCTCCTCCGCGACGAGTACGTGAAGGACTGCGAGAACACGGTCGTGCGCTGGAACAAGGTGCTCGAGAAGGCCGGGCGCTCCGAGCGTCTCTACCTGCCGCACCGGCGCTTCAACCGCCGCGTCGGCGAGTACGCCTCGGGCGAGTTCGGGGAGTCGCGCTTCGACACCGATGGCAAGCTGATCTCGGAGCACGACTGGACATTGAACCGGGACAAGTGGCTGCTCACGCAGGCCGACCTGGACTTCGTCAAGAGCATGATGCACCCAGTCGTCGAGCCTGGAAAGATGGCCGGCTGGATCGCGCCGCCGATGAAGGGCATCAACAAGAACGCGTCAGAGTTCGAGTACGTGAAGCACCCCTCCATGTGACGAGTGTTGCCGGCGAGACAGTTCTCGCCGGAACGTTCGTTGCGTGACTGGGATCTCAGCATCGAGTCATAGGGAGCGGTCGCGACGTCCGTATGATGGACGGAACGCCCTCTCCTCGGAGACCCACCATGAAGCTTGTCGCACCCATCGCCCTGATCGTCCTCGGCCTCATCGGCCTGATCGTCATGGGCATCGTGCAGGGCGGCATCCCCGAGATGCAGGTCGCGGACCTGCTCGTCGGAGAGAAGCCGGAAGGCGTCGTCAAGGTCCACGGCCTCCTCGAGAAGATCCACTCGTCCGAGCGGCCGCTGCGCTTCACGGTCTCCGACAAGGAGGACCCGACGCAGACATTCGACGTCTACTGCGATCGCACGCGCCCGGACACGTTCCAGGAGACCTACGACGTCGCTGTCCAGGGTCGCTGGAACGCCGAGTCCGGGCGGTTCGAGGCCGATCAGATCTTCACGAAGTGCCCGTCGAAGTACGAGGCCGAGGACAAGCTCGGCCTCGGCCGGGCTCCGGTCGTCGAAGCGCCCGCCAAGATGCCGAAGTAGTCGGCGCACCAACATGGACTACATCGATCTCGGCCGAGGGCTCGAACGTCTGGCACTCGGCCTCGCCGTGGCCACCGTCCTGCTCGCGCTGTGGGCCGTGCTCTCGCGCGACCGACGCTTCGTCGTGGCGGCCCGCCACGCGCTGATCGGCGGCGGCTTCGCTGCGATCGGTGCCGCGACGATCCTGGTGGTCTGCTTCTTCAACCGCGAGTACGGGCTCGAGTACGTCTTCAGTTACTCGGAGAAGAAGCTCGCAGCGCCGTACAAGTTCGCGGGGTTGTGGGCCGGTCTACAGGGCTCGATCCTGTTCTGGGCCAGCCTGCTGGGGTCGATCGGAGCGGTGCTCGGCTGGAGCTTCCGCAAGCGCGGGCTCGACCCCTCGGGTCGCCGCCTCGAGCCGTTCGTCTACATCGTGTTCGCGACCGTGCAGACGTTCTTCCTCGCGGTGATCTGCGTGGTGAAGGACCCGTTCGAGCCCATCTCGCAGCGCATCCTCGACAGCCTCTACTCGCGGGCCATGGAGTCGGGCGTCTCGCTGCTCTCGACGACAGGCATGCCGATGGACGGTTCGGGCTTGAACCCGCTGCTCGAGAACTACTGGATGACGATCCACCCGCCGAGCGTCTACCTCGGCTTCATCCTGTACACGGTGCCCTTCGCATTCGGGATGGCCGCGCTGATCAGCGGTGAGTTCACGAGCTACTGGATCCGGACCACGCGTCGCTGGACGATGATCGCGTGGCTCTTCAACACCAACGGCGTCATCCTCGGCGGGCTGTGGGCCTACGAGGTCCTCGGCTGGGGTGGCTACTGGGCGTGGGACCCGGTGGAGAACGCATCGTTCCTGCCGTGGCTCGCGAGCACCGCGTTCCTGCACTCCGTCATGATCCAGGAGCGTCGCGACATGTTGCGCGTCTGGAACGCGTTCCTGATCGCGCTCACGTTCCTGCTGAGCATCTTCGGCACGTACCTGACGCGTTCCGGGATCGTCTCGTCGGTGCACGCGTTCTCGAGCGGCGACGTCGGCGAGTGGTTCTTCTGGTTCCTGATGTTCCTGATCGCGATGTCGATGTTCTTCATCTTCTTCCGCATGACGAAGCTGCGCTCCGCGAACAGCGTCGACTCGGCGCTCTCCCGCGAGGGCGTGTTCCTGTTGAACAACATGGTGCTCGTCTCGATCGCCGCCGCGATCGTCGTGCTCACCCTCTGGCCGAAGATCTCGTTCGAGCTGTTCGGCAAGGGCATCTCGATCCAGGTCCCGGTCTACAACCTGGTCTGCACGCCGTTCTTCATTCTGCTGCTTGCGTTGACCGCGATCGGTCCGGGCACAGCCTGGGTGCGGACGTCGTGGCGCACGCTCTCGAAGAACCTGCTCCTGCCGGCGCTCGCATCGATCCCGCTCGCGGTCGGGACGCAATACCTGGCGTACCAGGTGATCCGCGGCGGCGACGGCGTCGACCCGCTGCCCTTCATCGAACACGTCTACCCGACGTTCATCGTGACGTACCTCGGCTGGCTGATCATCTCGTCGCTGGCGTGGGAGATCGTGCGCACCGTGCGCAACGTCACGCGTGCGACAGGGGCCGCGCCGGCCGCGGCGTTCCTCCGGCTCATGACGAAGGCCAACCGTCGCTACGGTGGCTACATCGTGCACGCGGGGCTGGCGATGCTGGCAATCGGCGTCGTGAACTCGTCGATGTACCGCGTGGTGACCGAAGTGCGGATCGCCGACGGCGCCAGCGCCGACGTCGGACCGTACCGACTCGACGTACGCGGGATCCAGATCGACAAGCCGGTCAGCGCGTACCTGTCGACGGCTGTCACGCTCGACGTGAGCATCGACGGCTCGCATCTTGCGACCCTCACGCCGGAGAAGCGCTTCTACCCCGTGAACGGCTTCCGCATGGAGCCGACCACGACGACCGAGGTGCAGATCCTGCGTCGGCCCGGAGAGGACTTCTACGTCTACTTCGAGAGGATGGCCGATGGCGGTGACTACAAGTTCACGATCTTCCGCTCGCCGCTCATCTCACTCGTCTGGCTCGGCTGGATCATCATGATCGCCGGCGGCCTCTGGGCTGCCGCGCCGCTCGCGAAACGGAGGCTCGGCCTTGCGGGCTAGCGTGCTTCTGCTGATCGCGATGCTGCTGGCAGCGTTCACCGTCCCCGCCGTTGCGCAGGACGATGGCCACGGCCACGACGCCGCGGGTGCCGTCGTCCTCGGCGATCTCGATTCCGGTCTGCGTCGACGTGTGCGCGATCTGTGGGGCACCGTCGTCTGCGCGTGTCCGCGCGAGAACTGGACGCGCACGCTGACGAACTGCCCCGACGCCTGCGCCGACCCCCAGAAGGAAGAGGTCCTCCAGCAGGTCGCGCAGGGCTGGGACGACGACAGGGTGCTCGCGTACCAACGTTCGCGCTACGGAGACAAGGCGATCGGCGCACCGGACGACGTCCTGACGTACGTGCTGCCGTTCCTGGCGCTGGCCGGGGCAGCGATGCTGACGGTCTTCGTCCTGCTGCGCTGGCGCGGCGGGGGACCCGACACGCAGATGCTCGAACTCGCCGACACCGACGCGAGCGAGCAGGAACTGGCGGCCATCGAGCACGAGCTCGGGGAGATCGACTGACCCATGTGGATCGCGTTGCTCATCCTCGCCATCACGGCCTCGATCGCGGCCGTCGTCTGGCCGTTGCTCAACGGCGAGCGTTCATGGCAGCTCCCGAACGCCGAGACGCGGCTCGACGAGCTGCTCGCCGAGAAGACGCGCGTGCTCCGCCTCCTGAAGGACATCGACGCGGAGCGGGACGCCGGACTCATGGCGGATGCCGACCACGACGAGACACGGCGCGAATACCTCGGAAAGGCCATCGCGCTGAACCGCGAGATCGCGAGCCTCACGGGGGTCGATCCGTCGGCTGACGTGGGTGAGGTGTTCGCATGAGACGCGCTCTCCTGGCCGTCGCACTCGTGCTCGCAGCGCCCGCCATCGGGTTCGCGCAGGACGGTGCGCCGGCGGTGGATCCGGCGGTGCCGGTCGAGGCCGGCCGCATCGAAGCCGTGGCGCTCAACTACACCGAGATGCTGCGGAGCGGCCACGGCAGCGTGGACGGGCTGATGAAGGTGCCGCTCGCCGATGTCCCGGTGCGGGTTGTCGTCAGCGGCCCCGGTTTCACGACCGACTCGGTCGAGACGCGCACCGATGAGTTCGGCTTCGTTCGCGCCGAGCTCGGCGAGCTCCCCCCGGGCGCGTTCATCGACTTCCTCATCCCGGCGGACGAGGCCGCAGCGCGGCCGGGCTACCTCGCTCGGACCTGGGCGGTCGACGACGGCCAGCCGATGGACGTTGTGAAGTTCTACGAGGTCGCTGACTCCCCGTCGGTGCTGCGCCTGACGAACGTCATCCAGGTCATCACGACGTACGAGCGCGGCCCCGGCGAGCTCAACGTGCAACTGCGCCACAACTGCCTGCTCCAGAACGTCAGCTTCAAGGTCTGGTTCGGCAGCCCGCAGAACGGCATCCCCTCGTTCCACATCCCGATCCCGAAGGGCTTCGAGCTCCGCAGCGTGAACGTCAATCGGCAGGAGGTCGATCCCGAGCGGGGCGAGGCCGGTCACGGCGGCACGGCGTACCTGTTCCGCGCGCCGATCTTCCCGACCGTGCCGGGCGGTGACGGTCCGCTCATGTTCTCGGTCATCGCGATCGCTCCGTATGTCGATGGCGAGATCCTCGACACGTCGTTCCACACGGAGTTCGCGATCGACAGCTTCGTGGCGAACCTCGAGGATCGCGTGCTCTCGCATGTCCCCGCCGACGGCAACGTCCCGCTGACCGACGGCGGCAAGAACCCGCCCATGGGCAACACGCAGATCGTCACCCACGCGTGGGGCGGCCCCGAGAGCGGGATCGCGCCTCACTCGAACATCGGCGTCCGCTTCCAGATGGGCGAGGTCTTCCCCTGGAACGCCGTGCTCTGGATCGCGATGATCGTGCTCATCGCGCTCGGCGCCGCGCTGCTCGGCATCGCGCTCTCGCGGCGCATGGACCGGTCCGTACCAGCCACGCGCACGGTCTCGAGCGAGGACGCCGTCGCCGAGCTGGATCGCCGGCTGGCCGCGGGTGAGATGACCACGGTCGAGCACCGAGTGCGCAAGGCTGCGCTCGCGGGCGATGCCGTGGCGCAGCCCACCGCACCGACGTCGACCCCGGCATCGCCACTGGCGGCGACCACGGGGACACGCGCACGACTCGAGGAGATCGCGGCGCGAAGCACCGACGCCACGCCGGAGCAACTGCGCGCCGACGTGAAGACGCTGGCCGAGATCGTGCGGGAGCTCCTCGACCGCCGATGAGCGGTCCCGCGTTCCGCGTCACCGGGCTCTGGAAGCGCTTCGGCGCCCGCGACGCGCTGGCCGGCGTGACGCTGGAGCAGGCGCGGGGCACGTGCCTCGCCGTGCTCGGTCCCAATGGCTCCGGGAAGACGACGCTGCTCCGCATGCTGTCGACGCTCGGCGAGCCGTCCGAGGGCGACGTCGAGGTGCTCGGCCACCCGCTCCCGGCCGAGGCGCACGAGGTCCGCTCGAAGATCGGCGTCGTGCTCGATCGGCACCTGCTCGTGGCGGACTTCACGCTGCGCGAATCGCTCCGCATGTACGCCGACCTCTACGGTCTCGTCGACGCCACCGCACGGATCGAGATGCTCGCCGATCTCACCGGGTTGACCGCGCGGCTGCGTGATCCCGTCCGCACCTTCTCGCGCGGGATGGGACAGCGCGCGGCGCTCTGTCGCGCGCTGCTGCACCAGCCCGAGGTCTTGCTGCTCGACGAGCCGTTCACGGGCCTCGATGCCGGTGGCACGCGGATCGTCGAGCGCGTCGTCACGGACACCCGCGCGCGGGGCGGCAGCATCGTGGTCGTGACCCACGACCTGCCACGGGCGGCGAGCATCGCTGATCGCGCGGTGGTCTTCGCCCACGGCCGCGTCGTCTTCGACGGCGCTGGCGAAGAGGCCGCGGCCCAGGCTGCGGAGGCGTCGCGATGACCCCTCCGGGACCTTGGAAGTCCTACTGCACGCTCGTGCGTTGGGATTGGACGCGTGAGATGCGGCGCAAGACCACGCTGCTCAGCATGGGCGTGATGGGCCTCATCACGCTCTTCCTCTTCTCGTTCGCGATCCCGCCCGAGCGCGAGGTTCTGCTCGACACGCGCGCCGGCATCCTGTGGGTGACGTTCCTGTTCGCCGCCACCATCGGCATCGACCGGGCGTTTCGCGCCGACGGCCGCTCCGGGATGCTCCAGGGCCTGCTCCTCGCGCCGGTGCGGCGCGCGACGCTCTTCTACGCACGCGTCACGTCCACGTTCGTCTTCGTCGTCGGACTGCAACTCGTACTCGGCGTGCTGTTCCTCGTGCTCTTCAATCAGTCGCTCAACGTCGATGGTGCGATCACGTTGATCGCGACCGTGATCGCCACGGATCTCGGCTTCGTGACGGTCGGCGTGATGATCGGCGCCATGACGTGGTCGGTGCCCGGCGGCGACGTCCTGCTGCGCATCCTGCTATTCCCGATGCTGCTGCCGGTGTTCAACGTCGCGGTCGCCTCGGCGGACCGCGCGTTCAAGGGCCAGGCGCTCTCGACGACTCAGCTCCTCATGCTCGCGGCGTTCGACCTGACGTTCCTGGGCGCGGGGCACCTTCTGTTCGAACATCTTGTGAAGGATGTAGGGAGCGACGTGTGAGCACGATCAACAGCGCGGATAGGACGACCGGAGTGGATAGGACGTCCGGGGCGCTCCCCAGACTCGGCGGCTCGCCAGCGCGCGGCTTCGGCGTTCACGCCGTGCTGGCGCTCGCTGCGCTGCTCTTCCTGAACTGGCTCGTCGTGACCGAGGTGCCGCTCGCCATCAAGGGCATCGGCTCCTCGTACCTGATCTTCTTCTATCACTTCCCCGCGGCCATCAACGTCTTCGTGTTCTATGGCGCGCTGATGGGCGCGAGCGTGCTCTACCTGAAGACGAAGGATCCGATCTGGGACCGGCGCGCCCGGGCCGCTGCGGAGGTCGGCATCCTCTGCAACGCCGTCCTGCTCGTGACCGGCTCGACGTGGGCGAAGGCGGCGTGGAACGCCTGGTGGGTGTGGAACGACCCACGTCTCATGAGTGCGGCGGTGATGACGTTGATCTACATCGGCTATCTGATGTTGCACGGTGCGATCGAGGAGCCGGCTCGGCGCCGCCAGGTCGCCGGCGTCTACGGGTCGCTCGCGTTCCTGAACATCCCGATGGTGCACTACTCGATCAAACTGTTCGGGCAGGCGAGCCATCCGATGAAGTTCGATGCTCTGTCCGATGCGTCCGTCGTGGCCACTCGGTGGTACGGCGTCGCCGCGTTCTTCGTCTTCTACCTGCTGATCTACCGCTGGACGTTCGACCGCAAGAGTCGCGCAGACCGTCTCGAGGACTCCCTCGGGCGCATCCGTCGAATCGAAGAGAGAGGCGCTACGTCATGAGAACTCCACGGATTGCCGTCCCCACTGTTGCCGCGCTCCTCGCGATCTTCGCCGCGCCCGCGTTCGCGCAGGGTGCCGGGAACGCGCCGTCGTCGGACTACCGCTGGGCGGTCTACACCGGGTGCTCGCTGGTGTTCGTCTGCATCCTGGTCTATCTCTTCGTGACGCACCGCAAGGGCGCCGCGCTGTCGGAGGACCTCGCGCACCTGGAGCGGCGTATCGACTCGCTCGAGGACTAGCAGGCTGTCGGACTCTCGGCCTCGACGGGCCACGCAGGTTGGCGCGACAGCCTGCTAGCCATCGGCCGACTGGGTGGCGAGCGGCGGCGAATAGCGGCGCGATCCCGGCGCCACGCGCCGATGCGGGCGGTGTGGATCGGATCCCTCGCCGAGTCCGGCTCGAAGTGGCTGCTCACGTCCTCGCGGCGCCCAGATCATCGTCCACAGCGATGACGATCTGGCACCCGGCGGGCGGTCTAACTAGCAGCCTGTCGCGCCGACGGTCTTCCGGACGGCGACGCCGAAACTCCGACAGGCTGCTAGTTGGTCTCTGTCGCGTCGTCGATCGACGCACACGCTGCCTCGACCCGATCCACGACGCGCGCGAGCACGTCCAGGCCGCGGAAGTAGAGCACCCAGACGTCGTCGAGCAGCGGCCCGACGCGGTCGAGCGGTCGCGCCTCTGCACCGGCACGATCGGCGAAGAGTCGGTCGATGAGGAGCGCATCGGCCTCCACCGGATGGGGGACGTCGGCGAGGTCGGTCTGGAGCGTCGCGAAGCGCTTGCGCGCGCTTAGCTCAGCCTGCGCGACGGCATCGCGCGCCTTCAGGTCGTCCTTCCCCGCGCGGTGCTTCGCCAGGTCCACGAGGGCGTAGCTGTCGAAGCGCATCTCGTCGAGGAGGTCGACCTGCCCCGAGAGCGCCCGGAGCGCCCCCAGCGCCCGGTCGAAGCGTCGAGCGAGCTGATCGTCCAGGCCTAGTTCTGTGCGGTGCTCGTGCACGAGCGCGCTGGCGCACGCGATCCGACGTCGTAGCGCAGCGTGAGCCAGCTCGACTGTCTCGCGCGGTCGCCGCTGCCCGGCACGAGCGGAGACCTGCGCGCTAACGGCGCCTTCGGCTGTCCGGTCGTCGACGACGAGGTCGTGGAGCTCGTCCGGATCTCCGCCCGCTGCCAGCAGGCTCTCGATGCGGTGGGCGTGAGCGATGCGCGTGTCTGCCTGGTCGAAGCGTGAGAGCGCGCGCTGCGCATCCGACGAGGCGCTTTCGAATGCCGTGCGGGCCTCACCGAGTGCTTCAACGAGCGATGGAACGTCCGTCGCGACCTCCGGCAACGTGTCGAGCCGCAGCGGGAGAACGTACGCCACGGTGTCGCGGTACGTGCGCGCGCTGATCTCTTGATCCGCCTGCGCCTGGCGATTGTCGGACAGCAGCCTCTGTGTCGGCACGACCGCCACGTGGGGGAGGGAGCCGGGCGCGACGACCTCGTAGTGAGCGCGCGTGACCTGACGCTGGCGCGCGACGGGATCTGCCAGCAGCGCCGTCGCCGGCACGTCGCACCGCAGCGGGCCTGATCCGCCGTGTGCCTCGGCGTGCGCGATCCGATCACGCGTCCCCGGGTGGCTGGCGAGTGCCTCTGTGTCGCGTTCCAGCGCCGACTCGAGGAGCTTCCGCGCGAAGTCGTCCTTCATGCGCGAGCGGAAGTCGAGCGTCAGCGTCGTGAGGTCGTCAGGGAGCATGCCGTCGCGCAGAGCCGCGCTGGCTGTCTCGTAGGCGGCATCCTGCGTCTCCGAGAGCAGCACGAGCTTGCGCAGCGACGTGACGAGCACCGTCGGCCCGACAAGGGCCAGCTCGTGCCGGTCGGCGTCGAGCTCCATCTGCCGCGACATCGTCGACGCCAGGAACTGTCCGATCCGCATCAGCAGCCACAGGAGGCGGCGCGTCACCCAGATGCAGCCGCGCGCCAGCGTCGCGGCCCAGACCCAGCCACCGACGTTCTTCAGCTTCTCGTCCCAACCGTCGCGCTCGTGGACGACGCGATGGAGCCACGCGTTCGTCGTGCGGATCGCGAAGCTGAGTCGCATGCCCCAACCCTGGCGGAAGTGGCCCATCTCGTGCGCGAGGATGCCACCGAGCTCCGCCACCGTCATTCCGGCGAACAGCGGGGTCCCGATCGTGAGCACGAGGTCCGTCCCGAAGAAGCTGCGCCATCCCCGGCGGAACGACGCCGATGCGTTGACCTCTCCATCGATGTCGATCCGCGTCGGCAGCGGCGCGCCGACCGCCGTGCAGACGTGACGAACGAACGCATGCAGGACGGGCTCCTCGTCGGGCGAGAGCGAGGGGGCGTCAACCGTGCGGCGCCGCTTGGCGAACATCGGCTTCACCAGGAACACGACGAGGAGGCTGCCAACCACGATGCGACCGACGTAGTTGCGGATCGAACTGAATCCTGTGGTCACCGTGTCGATGGTCGCGACGGCGAACCACAGGGTGAGCGCCACCACGCTCGCGACGAGCGCGACGTAGAGCAACGGCAGCACCACCGTGGCAACTGCCACGAACAGGAGGCCCAGGCGGTAGGCGATGGGCGGTCGCGGCGGCTCGACGGGCGGCCCGAAGAGCTTGCGCACGTCGGACTCGCTCAGCGGCGTGACGGCTTCGGCGTGCGCCCCCGCCGCCATCGCCTCGGCCCGAATCGCCGCCGCATCCGTGAACCCGCCGGGAGTGGTCACTACGCTCTTGCCTCGCTCATGGGCGCCGATGGTCCGCGCCAGGAGGTCCGATGGCAACTCTGCCGCCGCTCACCGACGACTTCGACGACTTCGTCGACGTGCTGAACGCCGCTCATCGACGCCGGGAGGAAGCCCGCGAGCTCGATCCGGACGATGCCTGTCTGGAGCCGCCATTCATGGAGTTCGGCGACACGTGGGTGTTCTTCGTGATGCTCGCCTCCGTGGTGTTGGGCATCGCAGCGCTCGTCGTCGTGTTCTTCGACTGCACGACCTCCATCGGCCTGTTGGTCGCGGCCGTCGTGGCCGCGTTGGTCGTCCGATCCCGGTTCCAGAAGAACGCCAGAGCGCTGCGCACCGCGCGACGCGAGAGCGTGGTCCTCCCGGGCGCCATGGTCCAGGCGAATGGGCGCCTGTTCGACACCGACAACGAGGAGAACCTGCCGGCCTTCTACGTCGTCACGTTCGACGATGAGCTCGAGTCCGATCCCGACGAGTTGGCGGAGATCGCGCGCCGCATGGGTGCCGAGTTGAAAGACGCTCCCCCAGGGTCCGTGCCAGCGGAGGTACAGGACATTGCCGAGGCCCTCACCGACGAGGTCCCCCGCTGGAAGCGCCGTCCGCTGCCCGAGTCCTGGTGCGGACATCCCGATACCTGGGTCGTCGACGTGCTCGTCGAGGTCGCTGCCCTTCCGCGCAAGCACATCGACCGCTGCCTGCTCCCACTCCTCGTCCATCCCACCGATCTCGAACGCTCTCCCGAGGTCCTCCCGGCGAAGTTCTGGTGGCGCGAGGACGTGGACGACCTGACGGAGATGCTCGCGGAGGAGTAGCTCCGGCTAGGCCCGGACTTCTCACCACGTCGGCGCGGCCTGCGGCCGGAACGCCGGAGGTACGAGGGTGTACGACGTGAACGCTGGTGTTGGACCCACGACAGCGTGTCCTGACCGAGTGGGGGCCGCGAGATCGAGGCGGACGCTGCGTGGTCAGGGGCTGATCCCCCAACGAGCTGTGTCAACGCAGAGATCGTGGTCCCCGCGATGTGTCAGGCGTGGCGACGTGGTGCGAAGGTCGGGCTAGGCGCGCGAGTCCCAGGTCACGTCGTCGACGTCGCGGTGGGCGTTCTCGATGCGGCTCATCACGAAGAGCAGGTCGGAGAGACGGTTGGTGTACTGGACCGCGTGGGCGCCGACGGGCTCGGCGCGGGCGAGCGTGACGAGCAGGCGTTCTGCACGGCGGCAGACGGTGCGCGCGACGTGCAGGGCGGCCGCGCCGGGGGAGCCGCCCGGCAGGATGAAGTTCGTGAGTGGCGCGAGACCGTCCTGCAGGGCGTCGATGTCGCCCTCGAGTGCGAGCACGTGGCGCGGCTCGATCTGTGGGACCGGCATGCGCTCCTTGTCCTCCTCGAGGATGCAGAGGTCCGATCCGAGGTGGAACAGCTCGTTCTGGATGCGGCGCAGCATCGCGTCGAGTCGCGGGTCCAGGCCGCCGGCGACGGCGACGCCGATCGTTGAGTTGAGCTCGTCGACCGTGCCGTACGCCTCGATCCGCGGCGCGTCCTTCTCGACGCGCTGACCGCCGCCGAGCCCCGTGGACCCGTCGTCACCGGTGCGGGTGTAGACCTTCGTGATGCGCGGCATGGGAGTCCTCCATCGGTCAGGGTAGCGAACGACGCCGTCAGGAAGGGCGCGGTCGGGAACGGCACCGTCAGGAACGGCGCGGTCCCTGCATCACATCCAGCGATGTCCCGAACGCGAGCGGCTACGCGCGGAACTGCTTGGCCAGCTTGACACCCTGGCGGGCGTAGCTGCTGCCGAGTCCCGAGCCGTAGAGCACGTCGGGCGTTCTCACGAGTCGCTCGTACACGAGCCGACCGATGCGTTGGCCGTCCTCGAGGAGCACCGGCGTGTCGTGGCTGCGCACCTCGAGCACGGCGCGCGTGCCCGGCTCGATGCCGTTCGCCAGGTCGGCATCGTGATCGCCGAAGCCCGGATCGAAGAAGCCGGCGTAGTGGACGCGGAACTCACCCATGGCGGTGTCATACGCCACCATCTCGGCGCTCACGTTGCGGGGCACGCGGACGCGCTCCTTCGTGGCCATGATGTAGAACTCGTCCGGCCGCAGGATGAGTCCGTTCGTGAGCGGCCCGGGAATGGCCTCCCAGAAGCGCTCCCACGGGTAGTGGCCGAGGTTGCGCAGGTCGATGGCCTCGCGCGCGAAGCGTCGTGCGCGGTAGACGACGGGGCGGCCCGGTTCGGTGCCGACGAGATCGACCGAGAGGACCAGGCTGGCATCCTCGATCACGCCCGCCGACGCGCCGTCGTTGCCGCCGAACGCGAGTGGGTCTGCGGAGTGCACGCGCTCGTGGAAGGCGTTCGTCTGTTTGGGGTTGCCGCGCCGTAGCCGCACCTGGTTGAGCGAGTCGCCGCGCCGGGCAATCACGCTGAACGTGCGCGGTGTGACCTCGACGTACGACGGGCCCGTGTAGCCGGCCGGGATGCGCTCGAACGCGGTCGCGTGATCGGTGATGAGTCGCGTGAAGACGTCGAGTCGGCCCGTCGTCGACTTCGGGGTCGTGATGCCCGACGTGTCGCGCGGGAGCCGGAACGACTCTTCGAGCGGGATCACATACGTACAGCCGGCCTCCAGGCACGCGCCCTCGGTTAGGTCGAGCGTGTGCATCGTCAGGCGCTCGAGCTTCTCGCGAACGGTCGATCGGGGACCGGGGAGGAAACTCGCCGGCACGCGATGCGCGCGCGGTCCGAGTCGCAGGTCCAGGCTCGCCGGCTGCAGCTGGCGGGGCAGGATCTCGGTGGCGGCGGCGATCGAACCGTCCTCGAGGAGGATCGCGATGTCCTGCCGCGGCAGGACACCCGTCGTGAACGTCCAGGCCGGCGCGATACCGGGGAACAGGCTGCCTTGGCCGCCCGGAGAGCGAGCGGCCGCCGGGGCGGGTTCCTGGGGGTTCGTCACGGTGTCGGTGGTGCTCATGGTCATGCGGCGGGCCCCGCGTGCGGGGCCCGCTCCATCGTAGCTCAGCGGGTGTCTATGAGCAGCCGGTCGTGGCGCCGCAGCCGACGCACTTGAGGCACGTGCCGTTGCGGACCAGCATGAACTGTCCGCAGTCCGAGCACGGGTCGCCGGCGAAGCCCTTCATGCGGGCCTGCTGGATCGCCGTGGCGAGCGAGACGTTGCCGACTGCCAGCCGGTTCGTCTGGGTGACGGTGGAGACCGCGGTGGTGGACTCGTACGCGACGCCCGAGCTGCCATTGCCGCTGCCGTTGCCGCCACCGCCAGATCCACTGCCGGATCCACCGCCGTTGCCATTCCCGCCGCTACGACCGGATCGGCTCTGCGCCAGCAGGTCGGGGTCGGGGAGTGAGATGCCACTCCTCGAGACCGCACCGTGCGCGAGGGAGGTCGGCGCAGTGGACGTTGGTGGAGTGGAAATGGGCACAGTGGGAGTGCTGACGTCGGAAGTGCGCACCTCGGCGTGTGCGGCCGGTGCGTTGGTGTCATCGCCCTTGAAGAGCGGCAGGTTGTCGCTCCGGACCGGCGAGACGGTGTCATTGCGCAGATCCTCGGGGAGCACCTGGCAGAGATCGGTCCGGCCGAGGTAGTTGATGGCCAGATCGCGGAAGACGTAGTCGATGACCGACGTGCACATCTTCACGGCCTCGTGACCCTGCACCATGCCGTTCGGCTCGAAGCGCGTGAACACGAATGCGTCGGTGAACTCATCGAGCGGCACTCCGTGCTGGAGGCCGAGCGAGATGGCGATCGCGAAGCTGTTCATCAGGCTGCGGAAGGCGGCGCCCTCCTTGGCCATATCGAGGAAGATCTCGCCCAACTTGCCGTCGGTGTACTCGCCGGTACGCAGGTAGATCTTGTGCCCGGCAATGACCGCCTTCTGCGTGTAGCCGCGGCGTCGGTACGGGAGCTTGCGACGCTCGGTGACGCTCTTCATCACGACGCGTTCGACGACCCGTTCGACCACGCGTTCCGTGACCGTCTTGATCTCCTCGTGGCGCGAGGCCGGGGCCTCTTCGAACTCGTCCTCGTCCTCGTCGTCTTCGTTCACCGAGCTGAGCGGCTGGCTGAGCTTGGAACCGTCGCGGTAGAGCGCGACCGCCTTGAGCATCGACTCCCACGCGAGCCGGTACGCGTTCTGCACGTCGGCGAGCTTCGCGTCCGCCGGCATGTTGATCGTCTTGCTGATCGCTCCCGACAGGAACGGCTGCGCGGCAGCCATCATCAGGATGTGCGCTTCGTACGCGATGAAGCGACGGCCCTTGCGGCCGCAGCGGTTCGCGCAGTCGAAGATCGGCAGGTGCTCGTCCTTCAGGTGCGGAGCACCCTCGACGGTCATCGTGCCGCAGCAGAAGTCGTTGGCTGCTTCGATCTCGGACTTGGTGAAGCCGATGGTGCGCAGCAGGTCGAAGCCCACTGTGGACATCTGCTCGTCGGTGATGCCCAGCACGTCGTGGCAGAAGTCCTCGCCGAGCGTGAACTTGTTGAACACGAACGAGATGTCGAACGCGCCGTCGAGAGCCGCCTCGATGTGCGCGAGCTTCTCCTCGGTGAAGCCCTTCGCCGTGAGCGTCCGGTGGTTCACGCCGGGGGCAATTCGAAGCGACTGTGCGCCGAGGATGTAGCGCTCGATCTCCTCGATCTGACTCGGCGAGTAGCCGAGGTTGGCCATCGCGAACGGAACGCTGCGGTTGATGATCTTGAAGTAGCCGCCGCCGGCGAGCTTCTTGTACTTGACCAGCGCGTAGTCCGGCTCGATGCCGGTCGTGTCGCAGTCCATCACGAGGCCGATCGTGCCGGTGGGGGCGAGGACCGTGACCTGTGCGTTGCGGTACCCGTGCTTCTCGCCGAGCGTCAGGGCGCGATCCCACGCCAAGCGCGCTGCGGTGAGCAGGTTGTCTGGGCAGAAGCGCTCGTCGATGCCGCGCGGCGCGACCGACAGGCCTTCGTACTCCGTCGCGTTCGCGCTGTAGGCCGCGCGACGGTGGTTGCGGATGACGCGGAGCATGTTGTCGCGGTTGCGGTCGTAGCCCGCGAACGTGCCGAGCTCGCCCGCCATCTCGGCGGACGTCGCGTACGACTCGCCGCAGAGGATCGACGTGAGCGCGCCGCAGATCGCAACGCCCTCCTCGCTGGCGTAGGGGATGCCCTTGCGCATGAGGAGCGTGCCGAGGTTGGCGTAGCCGAGTCCGAGCGTGCGGAAGACGTACGAGAGGTCGGCGATCTGCTTGCTCGGGTACATCGCCATCATGACGCTGATCTCGAGCACGATCGTCCAGAGACGGATCGCGTGGCGGAAGCCGTCGATGTCGAAGCTGCCATCCGACTTCAGGAACTTGACCAGGTTGATCGACGCCAGGTTGCAGGCCGTGTCGTCGAGGAACATGTACTCGCTGCACGGGTTGCTGGCGTTGATGCGACCGTCTTCGGGGCAGGTGTGCCACTCGTTGATGGTCGTGTCGTACTGAACGCCCGGATCGGCGCACGCCCAGGCGGCGTACGAGATCTTCTCCCAGAGCTCGTCGGCCGGGATGGCGCGCGACTCCTCGCCGTCGGTGCGGCGCGTCGTCTTCCAGTCACCACCGGCGTCGAGCGCGTCAAAGAACGAGTTCGGGATACGCACCGAGTTGTTCGAGTTCTGGCCGGCGACCGTGCCGTAGCCCTCGCCGTTCCAGTCGGTGTCGTACGTGGCGTACGGGTACGTCGTCCAACCCTGCTCGGCGAGCTGCAGCGCGCGCTGGACGTAGGGCTCGGGAACGAGCGCCTTGCGGGCGGCGCGGATCGCCTTGCGCAGGCCGGCGTTCTCGGTCGGGTCGACGATGCGCGTCGCCGTTCCGTCGTCCAACTGGACCACGACGGCGTCCATGATGGCGTTCAGCTTGACCTTGCAGTGCTGCGCGCCGGCGACGAGCGCTGCGACCTTCTCCTCCTCGTGCACCTTCCACGACACGAACTTCTCGATGTCGGGGTGGTCGAGGTCGAGGCAGACCATCTTGGCCGCGCGACGCGTGGTGCCGCCCGACTTGATGGCGCCGGCGGCGCGGTCACCGATACGCAGGAACGACATCAGGCCCGACGAGCGGCCGCCGCCCGACAGGGGCTCATCCTCGGCGCGCAGGTTCGAGAAGTTGGTCCCGGTGCCGGAGCCGTACTTGAAGAGACGCGCCTCGCGCGTCCAGAGGTCCATGATGCCGCCCTCACCGACGAGGTCGTCGGCGACGGACTGGATGAAGCACGCGTGCGGCTGGGGGCGACCGTACGCCGACTCGGCCTGCTTCAGTTCACCGGTGAACTCGTCGGTGTACCAGTGACCCTGCGGGGGACCGGAGATGCCGTAGGCGTGATTCAGACCCGTGTTGAACCACTGCGGCGAGTTCGGGGCGCAGATCTGCGACGCGAGCATGAAGGCCAGCTCGTCCTCGAAGGTCTGTGCGTCGTCGGCGGTGTCGAAGTAGCCGACCTTCTCGCCCCACGCGCGCCAGCAACCGGAGAGACGACCGAACACCTGGCGGCTGTCGCGCTCGGTGCCGAGCACGGGCTTGCCGTCCGCGTCGACGACCGGGTTGCCCTCGTCGTCCTGCTGTGGCACACCGGCTTTACGGAAGTACTTCTGCGCGATGATATCCGTGGCGACCTGCGACCAGCCCTCCGGGACGTCGATCCCCTCGAGCTTGAAGACGGTGGAGCCGTCCGGGTTGCGGATCTCGGACGTCCTCTTGACGAACCGGATCCCGGCGTAGGCGTCGTCGCCTGCCGTGGTAAATCGCCTCTGGATCTTCACGAAGTCCTCCTGCGCGTATCCGACGACCGTTCCGGTCGCCGTCTCCCAACCGCTCGAGCCCACCGTCGCCCCCCGGCGTTCGCGGACCCCTCCCAATCTCTCTCGCTCGCCGTGCCTCTCGCCCCTCGATCCCCAGCACAGTGATCCCCAGCACAGTGATCTCCAGCACGGCGATCTCCAGCACGGCGATCTCGATGACTGCGATCTCCAGCACTCGCTCTCCGACACTCGCTCTCCGACACCCTGCTCACAACCACACGGGAGTCGGACGCGCAGAGTCGGCACAGCGCCCCGTCGTGAACGACGTCGCGCCGTGCTCTCCCCGACGTTCGAGGGCCTCCGCGGGGGCTTCGCCCATCGCGGCGTCTCAACGCCCAAACACCAAGATATGGTAGCGATCGGTACCTGGCTACGCCAGATGTAGTCCCTTGAGCCCGCCGGCGGCATCTCGTGGACGGGCCGTCGAGCCGGGCCGAGGAGTCTACGGGGGTGGTCGGACAGCGTGCGTCGACGCGCGTGTGAGACGCGGCTCCGGACCCTCTGCGAGGGTACGATCTGGGGTCCCCATGGAATCTCTTGCCCGACTGCTCCAAGCCGCGCTGCCCGTCGCGTGGACCGCTGCCGCGGCGGCGTACCTGCTCGTCTTCCTGCGTGGCGAGCGGCCGGCCGATCGCTGGTGCCGTCCGCTGGCGGTGGGCGCGGCGGCCGCGCACACCGTGCTGCTCGTGCTCGTGGGACTTTCGGCGCACACCGCGTTCACGTCGCCGGCGTTTCTGATCTCCGCGGTGGGGCTCTCCGTCGCGCTGGTCCACGTCGTCCTCGAGGGGCGGGTCGGCAGTCGCACGACCGGCGTGTTCCCCGCGTCGATCGTACTCGTCCTCGTCGTGGTCTCCAGCGCCCTCGACCTGCTCGGGCCGGCACCAGATCTGCCGCGGTGGAGCACGGCCGTCCACGTCGCCGGGGCCATTCTGGCGTACGCGGGGCTGCTGCTCTCCAGCCTGTACGGCACGCTGTTCCTCATGCAACAACGCGCGATGCGTTCTCGTCGCTTCGGGCTGCTCTGGCAGCGACTGCCGTCGCTCGAGCTCCTCGATCAGTTCTCGGTTCGATCGCTCGTCGCGGCGGCCATCTTCCTGACGCTGACCATCGGCTTCGGCCACGTGGTCGGCACGGCGCCTGATCTCGCGTTCGCGTACTCCGATCCGAAGATCATGTTCACGAACATGATCTGGCTCGGCGCCGTCCTGATCGTGGTCTCTCGGCGACTGCACTGGATGCGGCCGGCCGCGTCGGCCTGGGGAGCCATCGTCCTGTTCGTCGTCGCGGTCGGCAACATGCTCATCGTGGACTCGTTCTCGTCGGTGCATCCCGGGTAGCCCGATGGAACTCATCGTCGCCGGACTGTCACACCACACCGCGCCGCTGGAGTTGCGGGAGCGGGTCGCGCTGCGTCCCGAGGAGCTCCCGCGGGCGCTCGACGGACTCGTCACCGTCGGTGGCCTGAGCGAGGCGCTCGTGCTGTCGACGTGCAACCGCACGGAGGTCTATGGACGCCTCGGTGAGGGCGTCGACCGGGAGCGGCCGATGGCCGCGCTCGAACAGCTCCGCCCCGGTGCGGAGGGCTCGTTCCGTCGGCACGGCTACGTCCACGGCGGCGAGCGGGCGGTGGGGCACCTGTTCCGCGTCACCGCCGGCTTGGACTCCCTTGTGCTGGGCGAGCCCCAGATCTCCGGCCAGGTGAGCCGCGCGTACTCGCTGGCGTGCTCCACCGGGACGGCCGGACCGCTGCTGCACCGCGTCGTGCCGCGCGCTCTGCAGGTTGGGCGGCGCGTGCGGACAGAGACGAGCATCGCCCGGGGGATCGCGAGCGTCGCCGGCGCGGGCATCGGGCTCGCGGTGCGTGCCTTCCGCGACCTGGGGTCGTGCGCGGTGATGTCGATCGGCGCCGGGCAGACCGTCGCGACCGCGTTGCGGGCGCTGCACGGCAAGGGCGTGCGGAGCATCGTCGTGACGAACCGCACGCCGGAGCGCGCGGAGCGTTTGGCGGCCGAACTGGGCGGAACGACGGCGCCGCTGGCGGATGCAGCTCGGTACGCCGCCGAGGCGGACATCGTCGTCGCGGCGACCGATGCCGCCGTCCCGCTGCTGCGCGATGCGGATCTCGCGCCATTACTGCGCCGACGTGGTGCTCGGCCGTTGGTCGTGCTGGACCTCGGCGTTCCGCGCGACGTCGATCCGGCCATCGCCGGCCGCCGCGGGGTCTACCTCTACACGCTCGACGACCTGCAGGGCATCGCGGACCGTGGGCGCAACGAACGCGCGGCCGATCTGCCGCGGGCCGAGGCGATCGTGACCTCGGCCGTCACCGAGTTCCGGCGGCGCCGGCGCTCGTTGGAGGCCGCGCCCGCCTTGCGTGCCCTCCTCGACGGCCTGCTGACGATGCGCTCCGACGTGATCGAGGCGGACCGCGACCTCAGCGACGCGGAGCGGGCCACCGTCGAACGCCTGACCGGTCACTTCGTCGACCGTCTGATGCGCCGCCTCGCACCGCGGCTGAAGGATGGCACCATCCCGCCGGCCGTCCTCTTGGACTCGCTCGGCATCGAGCGTCCGGAAGCGCCCGATGGCCCTGAGACCCCTGACCGAACAGATACTGACCGAACAGATACTGATCACACTGGCCCTGATCGCACTGGCCCTGATCACACTGGCCCTGATCAACCCCGGGAGACGACGTGACACTGCGGATCGGAACGCGCGGGAGCGCCCTCGCCCTCGCCCAGTCGCGCTGGGTGGCCGCCCGCCTCGGAGCTCTACTCGGCAAGGCGCCCGAGATCTTGATCGTCCGGACTACCGGAGACCGTGATCAGACCTCCGAGCTCGCGTCGTTCGGGGGCGCCGGCGCGTTCACGAGCGAGATCGATCGGCAGCAGCGGGACGGCGCGTTCGAGATCTCCGTCCACAGCCTGAAGGACCTGCCGACAGAGGGCCGCGAGGGACTCGTCCTGGCCGGAGTGCCGTCGCGCGCCCCGGTGGCCGACTGCCTCGTCACGCGCGACGGTCTGAGACTCGAGGCGCTCCCGGCCGGAGCGGTCGTCGGCACGGGGAGCGCGCGCCGCAGCGCGCAGCTACGGCGCCTGCGACCAGATCTGACGGTGACGGGTATCCGTGGCAACGTCGGCACGCGGATCGAGCACGTGCGCGGCGGCAAGGTCGACGCGACGCTCCTCGCGCGCGCCGGTCTGGTGCGACTGGGACTCGCCGACGAGGCGGCGGAGACACTGACCGTGCAGCAGATGGTGCCCGCGGCCGGACAGGGCGCGCTGGCGATCGTGGTGCACGAGGATGCGCACGACGCGTGGGCCGCAGTGGCGCGCCTGGACGATCCAGCGACGCGCGCCGAGGTGACGGCCGAGCGCGCCACGCTGGCGGCCCTCGGGGGGGGCTGTCACCTGCCGATGGGCGTCCTCGGTCGCGTGCGCGACGGCCTCCTGACGCTCTGCGCGCGCGTCGTCTCGCCGGACGGCTTGGAGACGATCGAGGAACAGGGCGAGGGCGACCAGGCCTCGGCCGCAACCATCGGCGCCGAACTGGGCGAGCGACTTCGAGCCGCCGGGGCGGCCGAACTGCTGGGGACGGCGTGAGACGCGTCGCCCTCGTCAAGAGCGCCGGCCGCGCCGACGAGTTCGTCGGTGCCCTCCAGGGACGCGGGCTGACACCGGTCCTCGTGTCGCCGTTTCGACGGGAGAGCATCCCCGGCGGCGAGGCCGCACTCAGCGGTGCGCTGACGGCCGGGCCGGACTGGCTCGCGGTGACGTCATCCCACGCGGTGCCCGCACTCGCGATGGCGCGAGATCTGATCGGCGGTACACGCGTCGCGGCCGTCGGATCGGGAACGGCCACGGCGCTGCACGCCATCGGAGTCGCGGCCGAGATCGTCGGCGATGCGGGGGGCGCGTCGCTGGCGGCGCGGATGGTCGCCCGGGGAGTGGGCGGAGAGAGCGTCGTGCTGCATCCGTGTGGCGCCGATGCGCGTCCGGACCTGCGCGATGCGCTTCAGGCCGCGGGCGCGGCCGTGATCGTCGCCCCCGTCTATCGCATGATCCCCGACCCGATTGGGGAGCGCGCGGCCGCGGGGACGTTCGTCGCGGTGATCGTCACCAGCCCGCGCCTGGCCGTCCGAGCGGCGGAGCTGTTCCTCGACCGCCCGCCGGTGGTGGCGATTGGCCGCGCGACGGCGTCGGCGCTCCGCGACCTGGGTTGGACGCCCCGCGCGGTGGCCGCGCGGCCATCGCCCGACGAGGTGGCGGACGCCGTCGCCGGAGCACTACGGTAAGTGAGAGTTCCTCGTGGTTATGAAGCGAGGAAGTCGAGGCCGATCTTCTTCCGCTTGCCGTTGCGCACGTCCCACCAGACGCTGCACTCGGTGTCGGACTCGTTCACGAGGACGACGTACCACCAGCCCGTATCTGGCACGCTGAATCGTTCGTGTGCGACACGAACGTCCTTCCGGTCCACGAGTCGCGGCGGCGCGAACACCGCAGCGAGCCCGCCCGCGTCTCGCTTGTAGAAGGCGTCGAGACCCTTGGGGGTCAGCGCGAGCACGCGAATCGCCGGATCGGATTCCACGTTGAGTTCGATGATCCCATCCGGCGGAGCCTCGAACCTGAGACGGAGGTGGGAACCCGGCGGGATGGACTTGGTGCTAGGCATCAGGTGCGGTCGGCGTTGTAGCGATCTCGACCTCCGAAGGATACATCGGCTGAGAGAACTCCGCCGATCCAACCTTGGTGACTCGTTGTGTGAGATCGAGCAGTGCTCGGTAGAAGAGTGGACTCAGGAGGATGAGTAATGCTGGCCAAGCACTCGACAGTCGCTCAAGTGCTGTCAGGCCCTCGTTGACCACTCCTCTTGCCCACGCGCTGGTCGGGCAGAGTACGCGCACGACGACCCCGGACAGAGCCAACACGCCGACGACACATCCGCCAGCGAGCAGGCTCAGCGCATAGGTGAGTTCGGCGACTCGGACCAGCGCTCGACCCGAGTCGACGACGTCGCTGTTCGAGGCTGAAATGTCCTCGGCCGTGGGCTGGGTATCGACGCGATCTGCCATGGTTACCAGCATCACGGTAACCTCGACGATTCAGCCTGTCGAGCGCATGTGAGTGGCACTCGATGAGGGCTCCAGTTTCGATCACGCCGCAGGCTGCGGAGGAGTACTCGAACTCGATGACGTTTCCCATCGACCGTCCTCGGCGTCTGCGGCGCACGGCCTCTCTGCGCGCCCTCGTTCGCGAGACCGACGTTCTGCCGCGGCATCTCATCCAGCCCCTCTTCGTCGAAGAGGGAACCGGAGTGCGGCGGCCGATCAGCTCGCTGGCCGGCCAGCACCGTTGGTCCCCCGACACGGTGGGGGAGATCGCGGTCAGCTGCGACGAGGTGGGCATCCCCGCTGTGCTCCTGTTCGGCATTCCCGCCGAGAAGGACGCGACGGGCAGCGGCGCCTGGGCCGACGACGGCGTCGTCCAGCGCGCGGTGCGTGCCGTCCGCGAGGCCGCGCCGAATCTGACGATCGTGTGCGACCTCTGCCTGTGCGAGTACACGAGCCACGGGCACTGTGGTGTGCTGAGTGGGCGTGTGCTGGGCGACGGCGAGGTCTTGAACGACCCGACGCTCGAGCTCTACGCGCGCACCGCGCTCTCGTACGCCCGGGCGGGCGCCGACATCGTCGCGCCGAGCGGCATGATGGACGGCACCGTCGCTGCGCTGCGGACCGCGCTCGACGGCGCGGACCATGAGCAGGTGGCGATCCTCTCGTATGCCGTCAAGTACGCGTCGGCGTTCTACGGCCCGTTCCGCGAGGCGGCCGACAGCGCGCCGCAACAGGGGGATCGTCGTGGCTACCAGATGGACCCGGCGAACGGCCGCGAGGGACTGCGCGAGGCGTCGCTCGACGAGCGCGAGGGCGCGGACATGCTGATGGTGAAGCCGGCCGGGCCGTACCTGGACGTCATCGCGCGTGTGCGCGCCCAAACCGATCTGCCGCTTGCGGCGTATCAGGTCAGCGGAGAGTACGCGAGCGTGTGCGCCGCCGGCGCTGCCGGGTGGATGGACGCCGACGCCGCGCTGCTCGAGTCCGTTCGCGGCATCCGTCGCGCCGGCGCCGACATCGTCATTACCTATGCGGCGCTCGACCTGGCGCGCCGTCACCGGGACACGGGAGTCACGTAGCGTGAGTCGCAACGAGGAACTGTTCGCCGAGGCGCAGCGCGTGATGCCGGGCGGCGTGTCGTCGCCGGTGCGCGCGTACGGGTCGGTCGGCGGGACGCCGCCCACGATCGTCAGCGGCCGTGGCGCGCGCGTGCACGATGCCGACGACCGCGAGTACGTCGACATGGTGTCGGCCTGGGGCGCCCAGATCCTGGGCCACGCCGACCCGCGCGTGGTCTCGGCCATTCAGGAGCGCGCGGCGCTCGGCACCGTGTTCGGCGCTCCGGCGATCGAGGAGACGCGGCTGGCGGAGCGCATCCTGTCGGCGCTCCCGGGCGCAGAGCGCGTGCGCTTCGTCAGTACGGGCACCGAAGCGTGCATGTCGGCGCTCCGGCTCGCACGCGGAGTGACGGGGCGCGACCTGGTCGTGAAATTCGCGGGCAACTATCACGGCCACTCCGATGCGTTGCTGTCGTCGGCCGGCTCCGGCGCGCTGACGCTCGGGACGCCGGACTCGCCGGGTGTGCCCGCGTCCTGGGCCGCGTGCACGTTGACCGCGACGTACAACGACCTCGACGGCGTGCGCGCGCTCTTCGATCGCTACGACGGCGAGATCGCCGCGGTCATCGTCGAGCCGGTCGTCGGCAACATGGGCTGCATCCCACCGGACGCCGGGTTCCTTGCGGGACTGCGCGAGATCACGAGCGCGAGCGGCGCGCTGCTCGTCATCGACGAGGTCATGACCGGGTTCCGCGTGGCGTCGGGCGGAGCGCAGGTGCGCTTCGGCGTGCAGCCGGATCTAACGTGTCTGGCGAAGGTGATCGGCGGGGGCATGCCAGTCGGCGCGTACGTCGGGCCGGCCGCGATCATGGACCAGGTGGCGCCGGCCGGACCCGTCTATCAGGCGGGAACGCTCTCCGGGAACCCGATCTCCATGGCGGCCGGGATCGCGACGCTCGACGCGCTGGTCGAGGACGGCGTCTACGAAGGACTCGAACGCACGGGGGCGGCGGTCGAGCAGCTTCTCGTCGCGTCGGCGGCGGCGGCCGATGTGCCCGTGCGCGTACAGCGCGTCGGCTCGATGCTCACGGTGTTCTTCACAGACCCTGAGCAGCCCCTGCGATCGCTGGAGGACGTCAAGGCCACACGGACCGACCTCTTTCCGATCTGGCATCGTGCCCTACTCGCCGAGGGCGTCCACTGGCCGCCGTCCGCCTACGAGGCTGCGTTTCTGACGGCGGCGCACGGCGCCTCCGAGTTGGACGTTCTCGCCCGCGCGGCCACATTGGCGTTCCACGCAGTGGCATCCTCGACGTCGGGGTGACCACAATGGGCGCATGCATGCGCTCGTAATCGGTGGAACCGGGATGCTGCGCGCCGCGACCGTCGGCGTCTCAGGGCGCGGGTACGTCGTCTCGGCGCTGTCCCGGCGTGAACGCCGCTTGGAGCGCGTGGTCGCGGAGGCGCCCGGCGAGGTCGACACCTACTCCCTAGACTATCGCGAGGCCGACGCTCTCACCGAGGCGATCGACACGGCGACCGCGGCACGCGGCGCGGTCACGATGGTCCTCGCCTGGATCCACGGCTCGGCGACGGAGGCGCCGTTGGCCATCGCGCGCCAGGTCGCGAAGGGGCGCACGATCCGCTACCTGCACGTGCGCGGCAGTGCGGCCGCCGACCCATCCAACAAGGGCGCTGGACCGCGCGCGGCGTTCGAGGGCCTCCCCGGGATCTGCTACGAGGAGATCATCCTCGGGTTCGTCCGCGGCCGGTCCCGCGCGCGTTGGTTGACTCACTCGGAGATCTCGGCCGGCGTGCTGGGCGTCGTCGACGCGCCGGCGCTACGGACGATCGTCGGCGTCGTCTCGCCCTGGGATGCGCGTCCCTGACGGACGCGATCTCACTGGTCGAGCTGCAGCTCGGCTCGACCCTCGCTCGGGGTGACGTCGAACGACTGCGGGGGCGGTGCATCGTCGCCTGCGCCGAGCGCGACGAGGACACGCACGTTCTTCGCATCCGGCCCGAAGCCCGTCACCGAGAACCGGCCGTCCTTGTCGATCTCGTACTCCTCCATGAGGTTCATCGGCAACGGGTGATTGCGATGCACGATCAGCGTCGCCGCAGTCGGCGGCGTCCCGTCGGCTCGCACGACGCGGCCCTCCAGCAGGACCTCGCGGCGCAGCGTCAGATCGAGCGGGGTCGCTTCCCCGTCGGCCGGGATGGCGACTCCCTGCACGATGAGGCCGGGAGCAGCGTCGACGTAGACGTCCCACACGCCGGCGGAGAGCGATGGGAGCTCAAACGCTCCATCTGGGGCGAGATCGGCCGTCCGAGCGTCGCCCGTCAGCACGGCCATCGCGAGTGCGGACAACCGCGTCGCTGCATCCCCCTCGGCAGGCAATGCGATCACTCGTCCGGGCGGGACGGAGTCATCGGCCCGCGTCACTCGTCCCCGGAGCGAGACTCCGCGGACCGCTCGGACGCTGCCGAGATCGCGCAGCTCGCCCGGCGCGATGCCCGGGATCTCTCGCTCCACAACGGGAAGCCCGTTCACCCAGACAGTGAGCTGCGCGCTGAGCTCGCTGGGGTGCACGTCCCCCAGCTGCACGAAGCCCTTGTCGTCGGTCCGGTCGACGGAGAGCTCCTCGGCGATCGTCCGCATAGGGGTCTCGGCGACGATGTAGGGGGATCGCAGTGCGACGGCGACGCCGGCAAGTGGGGCGCCGGCGGCGTCGACGCAACGCAGCCGGACCGATCCGATCCGACGTAGGCGAACCGTGACCTCGATCAGCTCGCCGTGCTCGTGAGTACCCACCATGAAGTGCGAGTTGGCGTACCCAGTCCCCGACGCGTTCCAGGCATCCCAGCGATGCACTTCCGTCGGCGCGTGGGGGAGTTCGAAGCGTCCCTGCTCGTCGACTCTGACGACCACGGACGCGCCGGAGAAGCCCGCGCCGCTCGTCGAGGTGCGCCAGATCCGGGCGTCGCTGACGGCCAGTCCCGTGTCGGCATCGATGCAGCGCCCCCGCAGCGGGCTCCCCGCGTCGAGCTCGAGCAGCACCTCGACCACGCCCGTCGCCGGCACGGCCACGCGCATCGCGTCCACGGTCGGCGCGAGGCCCTCGACGTGTGCGTGCACGACGTGCGGACCGGCGGGCAGTCCCTCGAGCTGGAAGCGCCCCTCGGCGTCGGTCGTGGCCGAGGGACTGTCGTTGAAGAAGACCCAGGCTCCCATATTGGCGGGCCACTGCGAGGCGTCACGCCCGATGCCGATCGCGGCGCCGACGACTGGCTCCCGAGTCGCGCGGTGCACGACTCGACCGACGACCGCTCCCGACGCACCGCCGACGACGATCGTGTGCTCCCGGTCGTCCGACGGACCCGACAGGCGGGCCGACTCCTCACCCATCTGCCGCACGATCAGGGCGCGCGGACCGCCCTCGACGTACTGCAGCGCAAAGTGACCATCGGCGGTGGTGACCACCACGTCCGACATCCGCGGACCAACGAGCACGAGCTCCATTCCGACTTCGAAGTCCCAGAGCAACTCCGCGATGTCACCTGGCAGCCACGTCGACAGGAGCTGCACCTGAGCGCCGGACACGGGCTCTCCGTCGGGATCGACGATGCGGCCTCTCAGTGTGTGGCGCGGCCGGTCGACTACCGTGCCCTCGGGCATCAGGTTGGGACCCGTGCGAGCGTCGTCGGCGTCCGACGGCCCGGAGTCGTCGGAGCGGGCCGTCTCGGCGGGCGTGTCGCCCGGCGTGGACGAGTCGGCGGTCACGCGGCGCCGGCGCGGTTCCTCTGCTTCGACCGAGTTCGTCTCGGCGGCGCTCGCGGCACTCGGGGACGACGTGGTCGATCCGGACGAGTTGCGATCCGACAGGGCGATCCACGCCGCCACCACGAGCAGGAGGAACACGACGACGAGAACCAGGAAGCGACGCATGGCGCGGCGACCGTCGTCGTGCGAGGTCACGCGGAGGTCACCCTCCGAAGCGCTGGCGCACGAGACCGGGGAACGCCTGCTTGAACGGGCTGAGCGGAGACGGGTGGGGGAGGCAGCCGAGCGTCATTTGTCGGCCGCCGAGATCCATCGGTAGGTCGATCAAGAAGCGCGTGTCGGGGTCGGACCATGCGGTCCGGATCGTGTCTCTCCCGACGTACGGCGCGAACCACTCGAACGAGGTCTTGCCGAGAGCGAGCACGCGATCGCCAGTCCAGTGCCCGGCCAGAAGCCGCTCGACGAACGGACGGAAGCGCGCCTTGGTCGCCTGGGAGTAGGCCTTGTTCCCGACCGGGCGATACGGGACGAGGTTCGTGAAGAAGACGTGCTCGAGGACGGAGTCGAAGCGGCGCTCGGATTTCGGAGCCGGCCCGACGAGCGCCTCGTGCAGGGCGCGTCGTAGCCGTCGTCCGCCCATGCCGACCAGCGGCTCTCCGGCGTGGACCTCCTCGCGCCCGAGCTCGCGACCGACCAGGCACGTGCTCGCGTCCAGCCGCCCGGTGCAGACGATTGGAACGGCCGGATCGCGTCCTGCGGCCTCGTACGTCTCGACGCAGACGTCGAACGGGCCGCGCCGCGCCTCCGCCTCGATAGCGGCGCACAGCCGGGTGAGGGGATCAGTACCGGGCGAAGCGGGCGGCATCGTCACCGTTCGTGACCGTCTTGGTATCCAATGCCTGCAGCGTGCCGTCCGGGTAGACGACCTCGCGGACGCGAACCAGGCGCCACGGGCTGATGTAGTTCAGCTCATCGTTGCGCACGGGCGGGGTCAGCAGAAGCACGTCGACCACGAAACCGCCTGCGTACGGACGCGGCGCGACGTCGAAGTCGATGCCCCAAAACTCGGCGTCGGCGGTGCCGAAGCGGCCGCTGCCCCCGCTTGTCGTGAGGGAGGCATCGGGTTCGATGACCTGACCCGCCGCCGGGACGCCGGGGGTGCCGAGACGGTGCGCTAGACGCGCGAACGCCGGCGCGGCGTTCCCGTCCACGAGCGCCAGCGTGTGCGTGGCGAGCTCGTGGACGTCGCCGATCGCCGTGTCCTCGCCCTGGACACGCAGGGTCGAGGCTCGCTCTCGGTCGGGCCCGCGCCCCCGCACCCAGGTCACGATCTCGGTCCCGGGCGGCAGTGCCGCATGCGCCTCCGTGCCGTGCAGCGTCCAACCCCGGGACTCCATCTCCGCCAGGGCGCTCTGATTGCGAACGGCGTCGCCGGACTGGCAGCCGGCGAGCGGCAGCGTGAGCAGAGCGGCGAGGAGGCCAGTGAGAAGACGAGTGCGCATGCGGTTCATCCTTGTCTCAGACGCCTGGGACCGGCGCAACCTGCAGAGCCGTTTCGCCACCCTGACGAACGCAGTCGGGCATGGCGATGCCGCCCTTCCAGTTGCCGAGCAGCGTCAGGCCCGCGATGCCGTCGGTGGCGGCGGCGATGCGCCGCAGGCGCGCTCCGTGTCCGACCTGGTACTGCGGGATGGCGCGCGGCCAGCGTGTGACCTCCACCCAGGCCCGGGCGAACGAGCCACCGGTCGCCCGACGGAGGTCCGTGAGCACGTACTCAGCGATCGCGGCGTCGCTCTCCTCGAGCGCGCTCGGGTCGAGGCGCCCGCCGGTGAAGACGGTCAGCAGATCGAAGCCCTCGGGCGCGCGGCCAGCGAAGAGCCGTGAGCTGGCGATGCAGCCGAGAACGCGCAGTCCCTCGTCGCGCGGGACGAGGAAGCCGAAGCCCGCCGGGAACGCCCCGAGGTCCTCCGCCGAAGCACCGACGTGGGCGACAGCCATCGGCGCGTAGTCGACGGCCGCGAGCTCCTGGGCCGCGGCCGGAGCGATCTGGGCCAGGAGCCCAGCCGTGACCCAGGCCGGTGTCGCCAGGATCACGTGGCGTGCGGTCAGCGGGCCGCGCGCGGTGGCCAGGGTCCACCCGTCTTCGGTGCGTGCAAGCCCGGCGACCGGGCGGGAGGACTCGACCACGTCTCCCAATTGCGCGGTGATCGCGGCGGGCAGCGCGGCCAGACCGTCGACGAAGCTGTGCAGGTGACCCCGCTTCGGGGGGCCGGACCCTGCGCGCGCGGCGCGGATCAGGGAACCGTGTTCTCGCTCGAGCGCGACCATGCGCGGGAACGCGCTCTCGGCGCCGAGTTGCTCCGGGTCGCCGGCGTAGATCCCGCTCACGACGGGCGTGAGGAGCGTGCGGCGCGCCTGCTCGCCGAGACGTCGGTCGCAGAACTCGGCGAGCGACTCCTCCGGGGCATCTGCCGGGCGCGGGCGGATGAACGGCTCGCGCATCAGACGCAGGCGTCCGGAGAGCGGGAGCAACGACGAGAGCAGGAACTTCGGCGGCGACGCGGGCACTTCGCGCAGCCGGTCGCGGACGTACAGCCAGCGTCGTCCGGCGTCGCCGGTCGCAGGGAGCAGACCGTCTGCGGCGCCCGCGTCGCGCACGAGAGCCATGAGCTCCGCCGACCCGTCGCCGAACGAGTTCGGTCCGAGGTCCAGGAGCCAATCGCCGTTCGCGTCCTCGCGGCGTCGCGTCCGGAGGTTTCCGCCCGGAGTCTCGCCGGCATCGAGGAGCACGACGTCGCTGCCCCGCTCGCGGAGGCGGAATGCGGCCGTCAGCCCCGAGAGCCCGCCGCCGACGACCGCCACGTCGTGAGTCGTCATGAATAGTCCGGGCTAGACGGTCCGGCTGAACACGGGACGCTCGGCGTCCGGGTCGAGGTGCGCGTCGAAGAGCATGCACACGTTGCGGACGAACACGCGTCCACGCGACGTCAGAGCGAACCCGCCGCCCGGCTCGCGCACCAGCATCCCGTCGGCCTCGAGCGGCGCGATCCCGTCGAGGGCGTCGGCGAAGTACGTCAGGGGATCGATGCCGGTGCGTGCGGCGATCGCGGCCGGGTCGAAGCGGTACCGGCACATGACGTCCTGGATGACGTCGCGGCGGATGCGATCGTCGTCGCTCAGCCACATGCCGCGCTTCGCGGGCAAGCCGCCGTCGCGCACTGTCGCACTCCAGGCCCCGAGGTCCTTGTCGCACTGGACGAAGGCGTCATCGAACGAGCCGATCGACGTGACGCCGAGTCCGATGAGATCCGTGCCGGACTTCGTCGTGAAGCCCTGGAAGTTGCGCCAAAGGGCGCCCGTCTGCTGCGCCTCGGAGAGCTCGTTGCCGGGCCTCGCAAAGTGGTCGTAGCCGATGAAGTCGTAGCCGGCGTCGGTGAGTCGTTCGACCAGGCGGACGAAGATCGCGAACTTCTCCGGCCCGACCGGGATCGTTGCCGGCCGGAACTTGCTCTGCGCCGGCTTGAGCCACGGCACGTGCGCGTAGCTGAACGCGCTCACTCGATCCGGTTCGAGCGTGAGCACCTGCGTGATCGTGTCGTCGAAGCCGGCGAGCGTCTGCAGCGGCAGTCCGTACACGAGATCGACGTTCACCGATGCAAGGCCGGCCTCGCGGCACCACGCGATGAGGTCCCGCGTCAGCTCGTACGGCTGGACGCGGTGGATCTCCTCTTGGACCGCTGGGTCGAAGTCCTGGATGCCCATCGAGATGCGATTGAAGCCGGCCCGGCCGATCGCCTCGACGTGTTCGCGTGTCGTGACGCGCGGATCGACCTCGATGCCAACTTCGGCGCCGTCAGCCACGGGGAAGTGCGTGCGGATCGAGTCGAGCAGACGCTCGATCAGGTCGGGCGGGAGGTACGTCGGCGTGCCGCCGCCCCACGCCACCTGCACGGCCTCGCGCCCGGCTGCGCCGGCGAGCTCCGCGATGCGAACGATCTCGCGCTCCACGTGCTCGACGTAGGCCGTGGCGCGCTCGCGCTGCTTCGTGATGACCACGCTGCAGCCGCAGTACACGCACAGCGACTCGCAGAAGGGGATGTGCACGTAGAGCGACAGCGGGCGTCCGTCCGCGGCACTCTTCGACAGCGCGCGCTCGTAGTCGTCGGCGCCGAACGAGTCCGTCCAGATCGGGGCCGTGGGGTAGCTCGTGTAGCGCGGTCCGGCGACGTCGTAGCGCGCGAGCAGCTCGGCCGGGATACGGCCCAGTTCGGCCGGGTCGAAGGCCGGCGGAGGTCTCATGCGCGCTGGATCTCCTCGACGAACGCGGCCACGTTCTCCGGCGGTGTCCCGACGAGCACACCGTGGCCGAGGTTCGCGACGATCCCATCGCGCCCGGCGACGCCGTCGAGCATCTCGCGCGTGGCTGCCCTCACCGACTCGGGCGTGCCGTGCAGCGCCGTCGGGTCGAGATTGCCCTGGACCGGTGCGTCACCGAGCGCATCCTGTGCCTCCGCCAGCGGCAGGCGCCAGTCGACGCTGAACGCGTCGGCCCCGGTGCGAGGCAGCTCGGACATCCAGGCGCCGGTTCCCTTCGCGTAGAGGACGAGCGGCGGGCAGTCCGCTCCGAGCTCGCGACGCACGCCACCGAAGACCCTCTGCAGCGGCGGGAGGGCGAAGCGCTCCCAGTCGGCTCGCGAGCACGCACCGGCCCAGGTATCGAACACCTGCAACGCCGAGGCTCCCGCCCGCGCCTGCGCCGCGAGGTAGGGCACGGTGGCCTCGGCCAGCCGGTCGAGCAGGTCGGCGAACAGATCCGGCTCGCGCCAACGCAGTCCCATCACGCCGACCAGGCTCTTGGACATGCGGCCTTCGACGGCGTACGCCGCGAGCGTCAGCGGGGCCCCCGCGAACCCGAGCACGGGGGTCTCTCGCGGGAGCGCGTCGCACAGCCGCTCGATGGTCTCGAGGATCCAGGGTGTGCCCACGGTCGGGTCGAACGGCTGCAGCTGCGCGACTTCCTCGCGGCTGCGGACCGGGTTCGGAATGAGCGGCCCACGATCGTCGAACTCGACGTCGAGGCCCATCGCCTCGAGCGGCAGCAGGATGTCGCTGAAGACGATCGCCGCGTCGACTCCGAAGCGCTCGATCGGCTCGAGCGAGACCTCGGCGGAGAGATCGGGTCGGCGACACAGATCGAGGAACCCGACCTGCGAGCGGACGCGCTGGTAGCCGGGCAGGTAGCGACCGGCTTGTCGCATCAGCCATACCGGTCGGCGCGGCGTCGGTTGACCGCGCAGCGCGCGAATGATCAGGGGCGTCTCGGGCTCGTTGGTGGGGTGCGTCATGCGAACGGCGGAGTCTACGCGCGGCCCCTGGACGGTCTCAGAGGAACAGCAGACCGGTTTCTGAGGAACAGCAGACTGCCCCGTCTCTGGGGAACAGCAGATCGGTCTCAGAGGAACAGCAGATAGGCGACGAGGGCGACCTGCACGAGCGTGGCGACGACGCCCAGCGTCCCGCCGACGATGGCGGCCGGCGGCGCCCGTCGACCGACGGCGTCGTGCTGGTCGGCGCAGCGCAGCGCGCGCACGACGGCGAGCGGACCGATCGGGACGAAGCAGAGGAGGGCCAGCGCGCCGATCGCCAGCGCATCGCCGCCCGTACGCTCGGCGCTGAAGCGATTGGGGCGAGCGAGGAACCACTCGCCGAGTGCACTCTCGCCCTCGCGGCGCGCCTCCTCGATGCCCTGCTCGATGTCGTCGCGCACCACCGGCGCGTCAGCCGTCGGCCGGCAGTCGGACACCGGCCTCGCGCAGGAAGGCGACCTGCGCCTCGAGTGCGCCGTCGAGGGGCGTCTGCGACCAGTCGAGGCCCTCGACGAGAGCCGCCTTCACGCCGTCGGTGAACTGAGCCGCCGCCAGCGACCCCGGCGAGCCGCGGGCGCCACGGAGATCGGCGCCGCGCAGGTCCACCCCGTCGAGATCGGCGCCGTCGAGCAGCGCGTGCGTCAGTTCGGCACCCCGAAGGTCGGCGTTGGAGAGATTGGCGGCGCGCAGATCGGCTCCGACGAGACGGGCATCCCGCAGGTCGACGTTACGGAGCGCGGCGCCGTCCATGCGGAACCCCGTCAGGTCGGCGCCGCGGAGATCGGCTCCGAGCAGGTCGCGCCCCGAGAGATCTCGCGCTGCGAGCAGCCGTCGCAGCACGTGGGCATCGACGTCCCGGACCACGTAGCGCTCCTCACGCCACGGGTCGCCTCCGTTGTGATACCCCGCGCCGCGCTCCCACGAGCCGAGGCAATCCTCCCTGAGCAGCTCGATGCGTCGCACCCACTTCACGGACTTGTAGAGGTAGCGCGAGAAGAGGATCGTGCGGACCGGGCCGCCGTGCTCGGGAGGCAGCGGGACGAGGCCGTCCCCGACGTCCATTGCGTCGGCGATGAGCACGTCGGTGCACGCTAACGCCAACGGTAGCGAGGTGTCGTGACCCCGCCCGGAGACGAA
Source organism: Planctomycetota bacterium (assembly GCA_021776825.1). Lineage (GTDB taxonomy): Bacteria > Planctomycetota > JAJSAM01 > JAJSAM01 > JAJVHW01 > JAJFFG01. The sequence goes on along the minus strand of JAJFFG010000029.1, from coordinate 8,606 downwards.
CCGCACGAAGTGGGCCTCTGGCAGCTGGCCGGCGTCCTCGAGCAGCGTCGCGAGCGACACACCGCGGAACCTCGTGTTCGGGCGCGACCATCGCGTCACGCAGTGGATCGTGCCGACGCGCTCCTCGCGTGGCAGTGCGGCAAACGCGGCCCAGTCGAGCGTCAGGGGCCGAGCGACGAGGCCGTCGACCGCGAGGGTCCACTCGGCGGCGTCGAACGGCTCGGGCTCGCGTTCTCCGATGCGCGGGAAGCGCGACGTCGCCAACTGGTTCGGAGGGAGCCTGTCCGAAGAGAACGCGTTCGAAGGGGGCCGGCTCGAAGGGGGCCGGCTCACCGCGAGAGGACCCGGCGGACGAACGCCAGGACGATGTCGGCGGCGCGCTCGAACTCGGCTTCCTGTCGCGACCGGTTCGCCGCCGGGAGGCGCAGCGAGTGCTCGCCACCCGGCACGACGTGGAGCACGCCCGAGACGCCGGTCCGGGTCCGTTCCTTGCGCAGGAGGTCGACGTCGCACAGCGGGTCGCGATCACCCTGGACGAACAGGATGGGGGAGCGCACCGCGCGCAGGTGCTCGCTCCGGGGCTGCGAGGGATCGCCGGACTTGTGGAGCGGGAAGCCGAGTAGCACCATCCCCGACGGCTTCACCTTGCCCTGGGCGACCAGGACCGTTGCGACGCGCCCGCCCATGCTCTTGCCGCCGAGGAACAGCGGTCCAGGAGGGGAGCCGGTGCGCTGGGCCGCGGCGAGGAGCACCTCGCGGTAGCACTCGAGGAGCGTCTCCATCCGGTCGGGCGGACGTCGGACCCCGCCGGCGCGCTCCATGTACGCGAAGTTGAAACGCACCACGGCCAAACCGCGCTCCGCCAGGGCGGTCGCGAACCACTCCATGAAGTCGGAACGCATGTCGGCGCCCGCGCCGTGGGCAAGCACCACCACTGGCGTCCGTCCAGCGACGAACGACGAGGGTTGGTCCAGGATCGCGCTGACGGCACCGCCGCGACGGAGCGTCACCGAGAAGCAGAGCTCGGCCATGCGTGCATGCTCGCACGCCCCTCTGACGGCCGACTCCCCCGACCTGGTGAGAAGTCCGGGCTACCTCGGGCGACGAATGTTGTCGAGCGGCCAGACGACGAAGATCGGCTTGCCGACCAGGCGGTGGCGATGCACGGGCCCGTTGCGACGGCTGTCCTGACTGTTCCCCGAGTTGTCGCCGAGCATGAAGTACTCGTTGGGGCCGAGCTCGATCTCGTCGTTGTCGTAGTCGGGCGTCCAGAAGATGTCGCGTTCGAGTCGCAACGGACGCACCCACGCGGTGCCGCCGAGGATGCGGAACTCGATCGATGCGGACTGAGCCGAGCGGCGCGGGAACGCGGGCTGCGGCAGGTCGTGACGCACCTCGACGTCGTCGATGACGAGTCGCAGGACGCGGTCGACCTGGGAGAACACGATGCGCGTTGTGGCGCCTGTGGGCACCTTCATGTCGGTCGTGGCCACCTCGTCGCCATCGACCACCAGGCTCACCCGGCCGTCTTGGTCGCCCACCACGACGTCGTACGACTCCGGCGGGTCGTCGTCCCGCGAGCCTTGTCCGCCCACGACGACGTCGTACGTCGCCGCGCCCCGCGTCAGCCGAATGACGAGCTCTGTCGCGGCGTCCTCGCGCGTGACGTCGACGGTCAGGCGCAGGTCGGGCACGTCGTACATGCCGGTGTCCGAGGCGCCCGTGACGAGATCGACGATGTCGTCCGAGGGCGGTTCGTGGAGACGAAGCACTGCGTCCTCGCCGTCAGCGCGCGGCGTGCCGTGGAAACCGTGGAGCGCGTCCACCATCCACTCGCCGTTCACGTTGCCCCACATCTCCTGCAACTCGTCCATCGTCTCTTCGCCGGCCGACTCGGGGTCGTCGGGGTTCGCCTGGCCGGAGCGCTTGCGGAGCGCAGCCAGATCCCACAGGGGGAAGAGGAGCGCCTCGAGAACGTCGCCCTCCTTCCGGACGAGTTCGCCGTTCACGTAGAGATCGCCCTCGCGGATCTTCAGCCGCTCGTTCGGCAGTCCCGCGCAACGCTTGACGTAGTTCTTGCGCTCGGCGCCCCAGCCATCGAAGACGCAGATGTCGAAGCGCGCCGGAGCGCCGGCCAGGCGGTTGACCAGGATGCGGTCTCCGTGCACGCGGTGCCCGTGGAGCGTGGGCTCCATCGAGCGCGTCGGGATGTGGTACGCCGTGACGACTTGGACGCGGACGAAGACGATCACCGCCACGATGAAGAGCAGGACGCCGGCGTCGTAGATCAGCGCTCCGTGCAGCGACTCGCGCAGCGTTCTCGGGAACAGCACGGTGCGCTGTCCGCGGGCGGTGCGACGCAGATCGGTCCGAACGCGCCAGGCATCGCCGAATTCGCGTGCGACCTTCGCGACGCATGTGGCCTGGTCGGTCTCACCGTCGTCAGCCAGAGCACGCAGCGTGTCGGCCAGATGATCGGCGATCTCGCGCTGGACGTCCTCGCGCACGATCGGCGCGAACTTCAGTCCGCGCGCGGCTTTCGCCACCAGGCGCTCGAGACGCTCCGGGAGCTCGGCGCGGGGGCCGGGGCGTTCGCCCGGGACGAACCCTGCGGCGGGTGCCCAGGCAGCGCCGGTGTGCGTTCGATAGCCGCGTCGTCGGCCCACGGGCAGGTCCATCCACGTGCGCTCGATCCGGCCGGTGCGCCACAGACCGAGCAGCACCGGGTGCACGTACCCGCGGCGTCCCTTCAGGAACCCTGGCCAGAGTCGCTCCACCGCGCGCACGACGCCGTACGCGGTCAACGGCCCCGCTGTGAGCAGTTCGACGACGAGATCCTCGAAGGCGAGGCGATCGTCGGGAGCCGCCGGAGCCGGTGCGTCGTGGGCGATCGGTGCCGTGGGGGTCGGGTCGTCCGGAGGCGCGGGTGCGGCCGACTGAGCGGGCTGCGCAGTCTGGGAGGCTGCGTGGGGCCGAGGGTCGATCCCAGGCTCGGGCCCAAAGTCGGGCTCAGGCTCGGGCGACGGGTCGTCGGGGAGTTCGGTCACGGGGAGCGGTTCTCGATGGGGGATCCACGATACGCGATCGTCGCTGCTGCCTCTGCTACGGACGAGCGCGCGAGATCAGGAACGCCTCACCCGTCCTCATCGGCTGATCGGGCTCGCCGCACCACCAGCATGAGCGCGATGAAGTCGTAGAGCGTGTGCACCACGATGGGCACGATCAACTCGTCGGTCCAGAGCAGGAGAGCACCGAGGTACAGGCCCATCCCGGTGGCGAGAACGGCATACGCCCGCGTGATCGAGTGCGCCAGGCCGAACACGATCGAGGCCAGGATGAGCGCGGAGATCGGGCCGAGCTTGCCGGTCGCCCACGTCTGGAGCACGCCGCGGAACAGGAGCTCCTCACCGACTCCCGCCAGCAGCGCGAGCGCGAGGAGCTCGTCCCAGGAGCAGTGTCGGAACAGCGGCGCGAGCGAGCCCTCGACGACCTCGCGGATCCGCGCGAGCGGCCGCCAGGTCGCCCTCATCGACAGCACGAGGAGGCCGAGGGTCGGGACCGTCGCGGCGACTCCCATGAGCAGAGGTGCCGGTTGCCAGCTCAGCTGCGACAGGAGCGGGGTGTCGCTGAGCGACGCGAACAGCAGCGCGACGCCGATGAGCGAGCCCTCGAAGAGCGCGGCGGCGGCGAACGCCTTGCGTGAGATGGCCCGATCGGTCTCCATCCGGAGAGGATAGGCCCGGGAGGTACCGGCGCTCAGAGGCGGCGGACGTAGGTCTGCCAGGCGCGCTCGAGTGCCTCGAGGTCGTCGCCGAAGAAGCGCCGGAACTCGGAGAGACGCTGCGTCGCGCCGGGCGGTCCGGGGGGCGTCAGCGGAGCCTCCCGCACGAAGCGGGCGAACGCCTCGGTGTGGCGCATCGCGAGGAAGTGGGTCAGCGACCACGCCTCCGCATATGCCTGTGCCGCGTTGAGGGTGGTCGACGCGAAGATCCCATCGGTGACCAGGACCGAGAGGTTGCCGCCACGATCGTCCCGCCAGAGACGCCGGACATCCTCGAGACGGCCACGGTTGGGTGCCTCGAGCACGAAGTCGGTGCGCGCGGTCACCTCGAAGATCGTGGCCAGACCCTCTGTGAGCCAGCGGGGCTCGCCGGGGCGGCCGAGCCCGCTCGCGAATGCCAGCTGATGACACGCCTCGTGCGTGGTGGAGGCCAGCGACTCTCGGGCGAAGTAGCGCGCGAGCTCCGTGCGGTACCGCTGCAGCTCGCTCTCGCGCCGGGACAGCTCGTCGCGGTGGCCGTCGATCCGGCCGAGCGAGCCGCTGATCCAGGTGGCGAGCTCGGTGCGCCGTACCCGCTCCTCCTTCGACGTCGTCGGCTGCGCGTCGTCCAACTCCCCGCGCAGCGTGTCGAGCTCGGCCTGCTGGGCGCTCAGCGCCTCTCTCGCGCGGGCCAGTTCGGACAGCTCGCCCGCCGTCTCCGCCCCGATGTCCTGGGCCTCGGGCGCGGTGAGAGTGTCGAAGAGCAGCACACGCCCACTCGAGCCGAGGAAGATCCCATTCATGCCGGCCACTTGCATCGGCGTCAGCCCGGTGGCCCGCACCCAGTCCTGGTGCGCGGAAAAGAGCAGGACCTCGAGGCGACCGTCGAGCGGCTCGCGCGGCATCCCGAGTCGCTCGGACAACTCGTGGAACTTGCGCCACGCGGCCTCGAGCATCTCGCCGCGCTCGCGAGCGTCGTCGAGCGACATGTCGTGCGCGATGCGCCAGTGCTGCGTGCGGTAGAGCTGCGCGCCGTCGCCGCACGCGGCGAGGAGCCGATGGGCGGCGTCGGGGTCCTCGTCCGGGATGCGCTCAAAGACCTGCCAGCGCCAGAGCGCCTCCGCCGTGGCCGGGTCGTCGGGGGCCCAGGCTGCTGCCTGGCGAAGGAGATCGCCGCGCTCCGGGAGCAGGCCGAGCTCGCCCGCCTCGTCGGCGAGCGTCAATGCGGCCAGGTGGTCGCCATCGACCAGTTCCGCGCGTGCGGCGGCAATCCGATCGGCGGGGAGCAGCGCGCGCTCGATGCGCACGACGCGCTCGCGCGGCACCGTCAGCGAGCCGCCCGAGATCTCGACGCGGACGAACGGACCCTCGTCGACGATCGTCCCCTCGATGCGCCGACCGCCCTTCAGGTGAAGGACGTCAGCGTGGCTCATCCCGGCGCCCCATGCCACCGCGAGGAGGGCGGCGAGACGGACGGCGAAGCGGGCGAGCATGCTGCTCTCGCATCGGCAACACGGAGCGTGTGACTTGCGCTCGCTATCCTCGCGCGTGTGCCAAGACCGCGCCGTCGCCGCCTCCTGATCGCCGCAGGCACTCTCGTTGCGGCGGCGACCGTGCCCGGGTGGCGAGCCGATTTGGCACCGGTCGCCCACGCCGAGGTGCTCGCGGCAGCGCGGTCAGCGGCATCCGGGAGCGTCGTGGGTGTCCGGCTGGACGAGGTCGGTGGTGGTGGCACCTGGCATGTGCAGTACGTCGCGTCCCGTATTGCGCCCGCGCTGCGGAGTGTCGGGCTCCGGCGGCTGCTCACGCGCCTCGTCCCGCCGAGCTATGCGGCGTACCTCCCGTCCGGTGCCGATCGCGCCGAGGGGTACTACCGCGTGGAGCCGTCGGTGCACTGGCCCTGGTGGCGTCCTGGGGGTGGACTGCCGCTCGGCGACCCGCTGGCGGACGCGCGGTAGCGGGCGGCGACGAGATCGACCGATGGCCGCGCGGGTGACGGGGGACGTTCGCGGAGCGCCATCGGACCGGCATCGCCCGAGCGCACCCCAGCGGGCGGGGCGGATCAGGAGATCCGTACGCCCGGTTGAGGTGGCGCGCGTCCGGGATCGGATGCGCACGCGCGGCGAGATGCGGCGACGAGCGGGAGCACGGCCGTCGACCGATGGCCGTCCGCGTGACGCGAGTCGTCCGCCGCGCGCCATCGGACCCGCATCGCGCGGCCAACCCCAGCGGGCGGGGCGGACCAGGGGGTCCGCCCCTACGGCGCCGTAGTCACAGCGATCGCGAGGGGTTGGCGGGGGCGAGCTCCGCCTGGATCCTCACTCGGGGCGCGCTGGTTGCGCCCGAGCGCATGCAGCGTGACGCGGGGGAATGAGGCCCACGCAAGGCTGCGACCGAGGGGGTGGCTCTCGCGTGACAGGTGACGCAGCCGCGGAGCCGACCAGAAACATGCGAGGCGCGACGATTGCCACATGCCCCGATGCGCGTCACCAGCCGGCCGCTAGCAATCGACGTGACCGCCTCGCGGGGCGGACCAGGGGGTCCGCCCCTACGGCGTCGTTGACGATGCTGGCCCGTTGCGACGGAGGAGACCCGGCCCCGTCCGGATCTCCACCCGCGGCGCGCTGGTTGCGCTCGAGCGCAAGCAGCGTGACGCGGGGAACGTGTGCGCGGAGGTCCTCGACCGATGCCGGTGGCCCTCGCGTGACGCGCGACGAGACCGAGCACACACCAGGCAACACCGGAGGCGCGGCGATTGCCGCATGCCCCGACGAGCGTCCACCGGCGTCGCCCGTCGCAATCGACGTGACCCCGCCCCCGGACCGTCCTCACGCGAGGCCGACCTCCGGCCCTGACTGTCCTCCGACGAGGACAGTCCGACGCTCGGCCAGGCTGGAACGCGACCTGCTGCTCCCCAGCGCGGGTGGGCGTCCCGTTCTCGACTCATTACGGACGCCGTCTTGTTTTCGATCGAGAGGCGCGCCCGCGGCGCCCCATAGGATGCGCGCAGGAGAAGAACCGTGAGACTCACTACACTCGCCCTGGCCAGCGCGCTCGCGCTCGCTGTCACGTCCGTCGCGGCCCACGCGCCGTCACCCGCGCTCGCTCTCGGCGTCGCGTCGGTGCAGGCGCCTGCGCCGTTCGCCGCGGTCGCTCCGGAGGAGACTCCGGCCGACTGGGAGAAGAAGTACGACCGCACGCTCACGAACTCGATGAAGGAGTACGGAAAGCTCGCGAAGTGGTGCAACAAGAACCACCTCGAGTGGACCTCCGACTACGTGAAGCGTCGGGGCTTCATCTACCTGCCGGACGACGGGGACTTGCGCGAGTACTTCGGCTACGAGAAGGGTCCGGACGGTCGTTGGATGCAGCACGAGAGCGCCAAGGACAAGTTCCGTGCGAAGGTCGACGAGGATGACCCGAACTCCGGTAAGTACCCGAAGAACGTGTCGAAGGCCCAGGGCAAGATCGCGGGCTGGTTCCGCGGTCTGGCCAACAAGGCGCAGAAGCTCGGCGACGAGACGGGCGACGCCGCCTGGGCGCCCCTCGCCAAGCGCGCCTGGGAGCGTGTCCTCGAGGCCGATCCCGAGGGCAAGTACGCCAGCGCGGCGCACAAGTCGCTCGACCATCCGAAGTACGGCGGCGAGTACGTCTCGCCCTTCGCGCTGAAGTTCCTGAAGGAGCGCAAGGCGCGCAAGCAGGCCGGCGAGGAGATCGCGGCGCGGACCTTCGAGATCTCGCAGATCCCCGCCGACGGGTTCATCCCCGATGCCGGTATCACGGGCGTCGGCTCGAAGTCGACGCACATGGTGATCAACACGGCGCACGATCAGGCCGTCAGCGATCGCCTCGCCCAGTGGTCCGAGCGCGCCCTCGACGACATCGTGGAGCGCTACGGGTTCCCCGAGGCCATGAAGGAGCGCCTCCCGACCCGGAAGTTCGACGTCCTGACGCAGGAAGCCGGCAAGGACGGGCTGAGGAAGTACCTGGAGAAGGGCGCCAAGTGGCCGACGGCGCGCGTCACGAAGTTCATCGAGTACTTCGGCGGCGGCACGGCCGCGGGCGGCATCCGCTTCACGATGAGCAGCCCCGGCGTCGACGCTGACGACGGCGTCATCCACCAGGTCGGTCACGCCGCCTCGATCGCCGCCATGCAGATGGCGCTCTCTGATCTCGGCAACCGCATCGGCAGCAACACCGGCCAGATCGAGTCCTGGCTCCAGGAGAGCGTCGCGTACGACTGCACGCGCCGCCTCACCGGCACCACGCTCACGACGTGCGGCGCGTTCGGCAAGTACGGTCAGACCACCGTCGCGAAGCCCGGTCAGGATCTCTGGATACTGCTCGCGCGTCGTCAGGTCGAGATCGACGACGACGTTCCGCTCTCGCAGCTCTGGCGCAAGGGCATCAACGACCTGCGCGGTCCCGAGACCGTGAAGGGCTACGCGCTCGTGCAGTTCCTCTTCGAGAACGACTCCGCCACGGCACAGAAGTTCCTCTGGCACGCCCTCGCGCACGGCACGCCCGCCGCGGTGGTCGACGTCTACTCGGACTGGCTCGGCACGCCGCGCCCCGAGGAAGAGGATGCGGACACGGAGAGCGTCCGTCAGGGCACGTTCTCTCAGCCCGAGTACCAGAACGCGATGGCCGAGCTCGACGAGCGGTATCGCGAGTGGCTGATGAAGACCTACCATAACTAGGTCACGGCGATTGCGGCGCGCGTCGTTGGTGGACGCGCGTCGACGGTGTGGCAATCGCCGTGCCCTAGGCGTCATTGCTGGTCGGCTCCGCGGCTGCGTCACCTCGCACGCGAGAGCCGACCCCTCGGTCGCAGCCTTGCGTGGCC
>JAJFFG010000028.1 GCA_021776825.1 Planctomycetota bacterium | reverse complement strand
CACGACGACGGCCACGGGAGGCTCTTCGGGAGATCGATGGTGTGCGCACGACGCTCGCCCGGAAGGACGCTCGCCAACCGAGCGGCGTGCGAGCGGCGGGAGATCGCGCTCCTACTCCACCGCGAAGCGGTTTAGTCCAGTTGCTCCTATGGAGAGCTCTCCATAGGAGCAACTCTGTGCCGCTTCGGATACGCCCCGCGACAAGGAACCACTGCCCCACACGCACGGCCTCCTCGATCTCGATCGCGCGCTCGTAGCGCGCCCGGACGAGGGCAACCGAGTCGAAGTGCCGCACGTGGCCAGCCGAGTCCTTCGACGGGAGCGTCATCACAACTCTGCGAGACGCCGGTAGACGCGCGAGGAGGCCGAGGTCGTCCTCGACGTGCTCGAGCACCTCTGTCGCGACGACGCACGTGAAGTCGCCCGTGAGCAACTCTGCGCCGTCCGAGAACACGTCCGCGCAGACGAACGTCGCGTTGGCCACGCGTCGGCGCGCGGCCGCGATCGCGACCTCCGAGAAGTCGACGCCGCACCAAGTGCCAGCGCGTCCCGCCGCTGCCCAGAGTTCGGCGAGGTGGCCGGGTCCGCATCCGAGGTCCAGGACGCGGGCGTCTGCGGGGATTCGCGACAGCGCCGCACGCCAAAGAGGCCCCCACGGCGCCTCGTCGGCCGGCAGTCGGTAGGACGCGCTCTGCGTGTACGCAGCGTCGTACCACTCGCGTGGTCTTAGTTTCCCCATGGTGCGCCCCGCACAAGACATCGTCGCGTCGTGCGCGCGCTCCTCACCTACGCATCGCCACGTTCGTCGTCGTTCGCGACTCGCTCGAACGAGAATGGCATCCCGAGCAATTTCGCCACTGCGGGGAGGTTGGAAATCTGCTCCCCCCATTGGCTCGGTACGAAGCGGTACGGCACCGGCATGTCGTCCATCGTCTTCGCCCACTTCCACGAAGCGGTGACTACCTGCAGGTACCGAAGATCGGGTAGCTCGGGGTGGTGGGCGAGCGCCTGAGCGAGTTCGCGCTCCGCGGCGTCGGGCCCTTCACGCTGCAGGGTCATCGCTACGATCCAGACCCAACTCCCCGCGTACGCAGGTGCGTCTGGCGCGATCGCGGCGCAACGACGCGCGTGTTCGAGCGCGCGTGCGCCATCCCCGATGGCGGCGAAGGTCCGCGCGAGGAAGTAGTGGCCGTGTGGATCGTCGGGCGTCTCGGCGACCAGACGTTCGAGGACCGGTAGCGCGCGCTGAGCGCGCTCGTCCATCTGTCCCGTGTACGAGGTGACGATACGAGCGCCGGAGTCGTGAAGGCTGCGATAGCCGACGAGCTGGTTGTGAACCGGGTACTGGTAGGACGCGCTTCCTCGCCGGTAGACGCGCACGCTGGACATCGTCTCGGGCTTCGGTCGCCCGTTGTAGCTGTGCACCGTCAGCACGAGCCCGTCCGTGTCTGCTCCGGCGGTATCCAGCGCCTGGCGCAGCGACTCGCGACCGATCAACTCCTCGTCCCGATCGATGACGAGGATCCACTCTCCCGTACACCGGTCGGCTGCGATGTTCCGGGCCGCCGAGAAGTCGTCGGTCCACTCGCGTCGTTGGACCGCGGCGCCTAGCCTCGCGAGCATCACATCGGCGTCGGCGATCGATCGCGCGTCGAGGATGACCACGCACTCGTCCACGAGTTCTCGGATCGACATGAGGCAGCGCTGGGCTTCCTCAATGTGGAGCGCGCCGTCACACCGCATGACGATGGCGGCGCTCACGCGCGGTGCGGCCTCCGGCGCCCAGTACGGTCCCGGCATCGGCGCGAGGATGGACTCGATCTCGCGCCGTTCGTCGTCGGGCAAGAACCCGAGCGCGTGCTCTCGATCGATCAGTTGCGTCCCGGGGCTCTCGGCGAGGGCGGACCAGTGGTTCATGTCGACGTCAGGATCCGTCTTCACGTCGACCAAGACGGCACCGATCTCCTGCATGCCGACGCGACGCTCGCGCGCCACCAGGTCAGGAGCGACGCGACGCAGCCTCGTCATCATCGCGCCATCGAGACGGCGGTTCACCTCGTCCGGCCAGGGCCGCCAGTCCACGCGATCGAGAAGCTCGGCTGAGAGGAGTCGTCCGGCGCCGACCGTCTCGCCGAAACGCGGACCCTCGGGGTACCCCGGCCAGTACAACGCGCGCGAGTCTCCGCGGCGGACGACAAACAGGTCGAGCAGGCCGGCGAGGGGTGTCCCGGCCTTCAGTTCGGTCCGCCAGGCGGACAGCAGTCCTTCGTTGATCAGGTCGTCCGAGCCGAGTACGAGAACGCCGTCGACGTCTAGCGCGCGAAGCGAGTCCATGCCCGCGTTCCACTTTGCGCCGAGCGGTTCGTTGTCCGCGTGCACGTAGCGCCATCCGAGCGCGGCGACTCGGTCTCGCTCCGCCGCGTCATCCGACCCTACAGCTAGAAGTTCAGCCCGAATCTGAGGAGCGACCGCGGCGGCAACTGCTGCCGCGCGGGTGAGCACTCGCTCCGCCACGCGAGCGCGCTGCCAGAGGCAGGTGAGCAGCCCAACGCGGAGCGTCCGTAGATCATGCGTTGAGTTCACACTTCCCTTGCGTGGCAGTCGCGCGGATCGGGACGGATCACCGAGCCGTACGGCGGGGCCGCCCTGGCAGCCGCGAGTTGGCGAGTGACTAGCGCCCCGGCTGAGACGTAGGAGACTACCGCCGAACTGGCCGAGTGGGCGGCGCCGGAGGCGGAGTTAGTTGTTGCAGTTTCCACTGTCCCCACTTCCCGGGGGCGCCGCCGAGAACCCCCACACGGCAGCTGCCAGCGTCATAGCATCGCCGCGGCAATTGGTTAATGTCCACGGACAATGTGACGCGCCAAGTCGAGCGCCAAGCTGTAGTACTTCTCGTAGTACGGCGAGTCGTTGGGCACGTACTCGATCGACTCCAACGGGATCGCGATTCCCGTGCTCGCCTCAACCTCGGAGATCGCTCTCATGACCTCGCGGCGCACGCGCGGAGGATCGACCGACGGCGGCTGACCGTCCGGGATCATGGGCATCGCAATCAACTGCGGCGATGACGGCGATGACGGTGCGATGACAAGGCCAAGGAACACGTGACGAAGTCCGCTGTCGAAGGTTGCTCGGTAGGACTGTCCGCGACGGTAGATCTTCATCTGCGACTACTCCTCCAACGGAGACGGCCATCGATGCGATGCTGCCTTGTGGGCTGCGTCGTAGCTGCGGCTGGCGGACAGTTCCATCACTTTGCGCTCGGCAATCTCGTGCTTCATCCATTTAACATCGTCCGCTGTGTGCTGACCGCTCTGAAGGCGCTTCCAGATCCGGGCCTGCTCAGGATCTGGGTCGAACCGAGCGAACTCCACGCTCTCGCCGTCGATGTGGGCGAATCGATCCTTCATGTGTTTGTCGAGGAACACGTGTTCCTTCACTTTCCGCACGTTCTCCGCCATACCGTACCAGGCCCAATTCGGCGGGCTGGCCGCTCCACTTCGTATCAGGCTCCGGGTTGCGTTGGCGGCGGGTCATCGCGCGATGACGCGGGGCAACTCGAGAGGATGCGAGGATGCGAGGATGCGAGGGAGCAGGGAGCGCGCGCCGTACGGCGTTCTGGATCGCGCGGGCGACGACGTCGGCGTAGCGCGGCGAGGCCGCCATCCAGCGCTCGTGCCGGTCGAGTGCGGCGCGCGGACCGTCGAACGAGCAATACCGTGTCAGGAACCGTTCGTCGGGGTACCCCGAACAGACTCGACCGATCAGCCCCCTTGGCGTCATACCGTCAGACAGGAGTCAGGACCGATCTTCCGGAGTTCACTCACGTCCGCTCCGCGCCCCCGGCTCTCGCTCCCTCAACGGCCGCACCCTGACGTCGGGAGCCAGGCTCGTCCACTCGATCTCGTCGCGCCATGCCGTACGTCCGAAGAGGAGCGTGAGGACCGCGAGCGGTTACGAACTCCGGAAACTCGGTCCTGACTCCGTATCCGAGCAACCCCGGCGGGCGGGGCGGATCAGGAGATCCGCCCGTACCCGACGAACCGGCGCTGCCGCGCCGGTTAGTCGTTCCCGTTCTCGGTTCGAAGCTTCTCGACCGGGGGGACGATCACGCGCCCGTCGCCTGGGCGGAGGATCTTGAAGGTCACGAAGAAGACGAGCTCGGTGCGCTGGCTGCGCTCCGTCGTCTGGCCGAACAGTCGGCCGAGGACCGGGATGTCCATGAGGATCGGGATGCCGCTGCGCTCCTGGATCTCGGTCTCCTGCGTGAGCCCGCTGATCACGAGCGTCTCGCCGTCCGGGACGTCGACGACCGTGCTCGCTCGCCGCGTGGCGATCACCGGGTTGATGACGTCACGATCGGTCGAGGTGGCCGTCGTGCGGAACTCGGAGATGCGCGAGACCTCGGGGGCGACCGATGCGCGGACCGTGTCGCGGCCGATCAGGAGCGGCGTGACGCGAAGCGTCAGGCCAACCGGCTGGAACTTGGTCGTCGCCGTGACGTTGTTGCCGTTCAGGTTCTGCGTGACGATCGGCTCGTCCTCACCGACGAAGATCTCCGCCGGCTCGCCCTGCTGCGCCACGATGCCGGGCTGTGAGAGCACCTCGGCCCGTGCGCCGGCCTTGCCGAGTTGCAGGACGTAGTCGAACTTCACGAACTTGTCCGCGCTACCGAGCGTCAGCGACGAGACGCCGGACGAGAGTTTGTTCTCGAACTCGACATCGAAGCGCTTGAAGAACAGATCCCCGACCGGTCGGTCGGTGCGGATGTTCGACGCGTCGAGACCGATGCGCAGATCGTCGCCGTGCGTGACCTCGACGATGCGCGCCTCGATGTAGACCTGCGGCTGGGGAACGTCGACGCGGTCGATCACGCCCTGGAGGACCGGCCAGTTGTCCTCGTGCTCTTCGATGCGCAGGAGGCTCTGGACGATGACCGCCTGCAGGCTGCGGCCGTCCTTCGACCTCTTGAAGCCCGCCGGGTACCCCGGCCCCATCGCCACGATCGACGCCGTCTTCGTCTTCCAGCGATCGAGTTCCGTGCGCAGCAGCTCCGGCGAGATCGCGTTGACGCGGTAGTACCGGACCACCATCCCGTTGGGCTTGCGGATCGTCTCGGCGTCGATGAACTCGGGGGCGGGAGTTGGGAGCTCAGCGACGGGATCCGTTGCGGGCTTCACTGGGGCGGGCGCCTCTTGCGCGACACCCGGTGTCGCGAGCAGGGCCGTGGCCAGGACCGCGAGCGACGTCAGGGCTCCCCGGCGTATCAACGGTTCAGAGCCGATCGATGACGCTCTGCGTCAGGTCGGGCACGTCCTCGACGTTCTGAATCGAGCCCGAGCGCGCGACCATGTCGTGGCCAGCATCGCGAGCCGCCTTCGCCACGGCAGCGAGGAAGCGCTTGCTCGCCTTGCTGAGCAGCAGTTGATACTTGGGATCGTCCGGCTCGAGCTCGTCCTCGACGATCTTCCGGTACTCCGGGATCTCTGCGTAGACGAGGTCTGGATCGACCTCAGCCGGCTTCGACCAGTGCTTGGCGTTGCCGAAGTAGACGGCCGCGGCATCGACGTGGGCCTTCTTCTTGGTCTCCGCCGCATCTGCGTCCGCAACGTCGCCATCCGCACCGTCAGCGAGCGGCGAGGCCCCCGCGAGCGGCGCCGCCGTGACGAAGGTCGAGCTGAGGAACAGGGTCGCAACCAGGAGACCGAGTGCGCATACGCCGATGCGACCGCAGCGCTGACGCGCTCCGATCCGACGATCCGCCCTCCGCTCGCTCCTGCGCGCCATCCGTTCCCTCCGTTGGACGTTCGGCGTGGCCCTGTCGTTCCAATGCGTGTGGCGTGCCATGTCGAATTGTCCGTCGGAACCGACTCAGCGTAGCCACAACCAACCGTGACAAAAGGTTTTACGAACGATCCGCAGGAGACGCCCAATCCGCCGCCGCGCGTTCCGCCACGCACGAGTGTCCGCCGTGTCCCATTGGCGCAGCACGACTGGCGAAATCGCGCCATCGTCGCGCCAATTCTGGCGGCGCGCGTGGCGGCGCGTCGAGAGGCCAGCACAGAGGGCGATCGGGACCCGGCGTGGGGTAACCTCCGCCCGTGTCGACGGACGATGCTCCCACCCCGACTGAGCCGGATGAGGGGCCGAACCCCGCCCAACCCGACCCGGCCACGCCCAGCCCGGCCCAGCCCAGCCCGGCCCAGCCCAGCCCAGCCAACACCGATCCAGCCAACACCGATCCGGCCAACACCGATCCGGCGAAGCCCGAGCCGTCGGAGGTGGTCTCCGAAGCGACGGGCGAGCCGACCACGACGTCGGAGCCGGCACCGGCACCCTCACCGGCGCCGGTCAGCGGACTGCCGAGTGTCGCCGTGCCGCTCCGCTGGGTCCGGGCTGCCACCGAGACGCGTTGGCTCGTTCTGCTCGCGTTCGTCATCCGCGGTGCCGCGGCGTTCGTCAACCCAGCCATCCTGAACGACAGCGCGGGCCTGGTGCGCGCCGCGCGACGGCTCGTCGTCGAGGGGCCGGCCATCTTCTTCGTCGAGCCGCTGCTACCCCATCACCCGCTCCCGCCAACTCTCATCGCGCTCGGGTCCTTCGTGGCCGATCCGGAGCTGGTGGCGACGCTCCTCTCCCTCATCGGTAGTGCGCTCGCGGTCTGGCCCCTCCACGCTCTCGCGCGCTGGGCCTGCGGTCGTCACGCTGCCGCAGCCGCGTGCATCCTTTACGCCGCCCTGCCGAAGGCGGTGGAAGCGGGAGCGGTGCCGCTCGCGGAGGGCTTCTTCCTGCCATTCTTCCTGGGCTCGCTTGCCCTCACGATCGCCGCTCTCGAGGGCCAACGTCGCGTCGGAGCGAGGCTGGCAGGAGCCGGTCTTTGCGCCGCCGTCGCGTACCTCTGCCGTCCGGAGGGCCTCATCGCCGCTCCCGCCTGCCTCGCCGCGCTGGTCATCGCGGCCCGCCGGGCGCGGGTGCGGCGCGCGGGGTTCTTCCTGGCCGGGTTCCTCTTCTTGGCGCTGCCGTACGCCGGACTGCTCACGCATGCGCGTGGTCGCCTCGCGCTCAGCCCAAAGAAGGACGTGGCCCGATTCGTCGGTGCGGCGACGACGCAACCGATTCCCGCAGCAGGGGTGCCAGAGATCGCGACTGGGGTGCCGGAGGTTCCGACGGCGCCGCCTCGCACCGTGCTCCACGCCGTACGCGGCACGATCGGAGCCTACGACAGCGCGCTCACCGCCCCGGTGGCGCTCCTCGTCATCCTCGGCCTGCTGCCGTTCCGTCGCTGGCGGCGACGACGGTCGCGCCCCCCGCGGCTGCTCCTCGCGGGCACGGCCGCCGTGCTGGGGGCGCTCGTCGTGCGACTGCAGACCGGGTGGGGATACGGAGGAGGGCGCCACATCCTGGCGTCCGCCGCGCTCCTGCTCCCGTTCGCCGGAGAGGGTCTGGCGGTTCTCGGCGCCGTCCTGCCCCGCGTGACGTCGCGGCGCCGGTTCGCGCTCGTCCTCGCGCTCCTGCTGTCCATTCCCCTCGCGTCGCGGGCGGTGCTGCGCCCGGCGGGAGTCGGCGGGCTCGACGCGCGGCAGCTCGGCGCGGAGCTGGCCGAACGCTCGACTGCCGCAGGCACGCTGCGCGTCGCCAGTTTCGCCGAGCCGCTCGTGGCGTACTATGCGGACCGCGATCTGAGACAGGGCGGCGGCGAGGCGGTCGACATCCCGCTCTGGGGCATCCACGGGCGCGCGATCAAGCGCCACGGCGTGGACTCGGAACGCCTGGACGACCTCGTCGAACGCCTCGTGGCCGAGCGCGCCGACTGGATCGTCCTGGACCTCTTCCGGCGCGCACCCGACGGCGGCGTGCCCCATCGCGACGTCCTCGCCGGGCTCGTGGAACGGGGCGCCGTCTCGCCGGTGGCCGTGGCCAGGGGGAGCGAGATCGCCGCGTTCCGAGTCACGCGCTGAGCCCGTGAGCCTCCCGCGCTGATCCCCTTCTCTGTGTCCGTAGCAAGTGGGTCCGCAGCAAGTGGGTCGGCGGCAGGTGGGTCAGCGGTGGGCGGTTCAGCGGCCGGCGTTCATCCGGTCGCGGAGCAGACGCATCGTGCCGACGACCTCGGCGACCGTGTCGGGGCTGCCGCGCTCGAGCCGCACGTACTTCTCGTAGTGCTTGAACGCGAGCTCGAGATCCCGGTGCACCGGGTCGCTCTGATAGAAGCGACCGAGCGAGAGGTGGCCGGCCGCGTACTTCTCGTCGGCCTTCACGACGCGGCGCAGGAGCGAGAGCTGCTGCTCCGACTCGCGGTCCTTGCGCTCGCCCATGAGCACCGCCAGGTTGTGCAGCGACTCGACGTGATCCGGCGCCAGAGTGGTCGCGGTCTCGAACGCGAGCGTGGCACCAGGGACGTTGCCCTCGGCGGCCAGCGCGCAACCCAGGTTGTAGTGCGCGACGCCGGAGTCGGCCGCCAGCGCGACCTCCTGCTCGAACGACTCGCGGGCGTCCTTGTAGCGACCGCCGCGGTAGAGAACGAGACCGAGGTTGTCCCAGGCCTTCGCCATCTTGGGGTCCTTCTCGACGCACTTGCGGAGCGCGAGCTCGGCACGGCGGTCGGCACCACCCTGCAGGTAGTACAGGACGCCCATGTTGTTCAGAGTCTCGGCGTGCAGCGGGCGGGCCACGTCGGCCTCCTCCATGCACTCGAGGGCCTTGTCGACAGCGCCGCGCTTGTACGCGAAGACGCCGAGGTTGAACCAGACGTCGGCCGTCGCGCGGCCGGAGCGCACCAGGTTCCAGAGACGGGTCTCGGCGGTCAGCTCCTGGTCGCCCTCGAAGTCGAGGACGGCCGAGTTCACGATCGGCGAGACGTAGCTCGGGTCGAGCTCCGCGGCACGCGCCCAAGCGGCGGCGGCGTCGCGGCGACGGCCCAACTGGTAGTACCAGGCACCGAGGTTGTTGTGCGGCGCGGCGTACTCGGCATCGATCTCGATCGCCTTCTCGAACGCCTTCGCGGCCTCGCGGCCCTCACCAAGACGGTCCAGCGAAACGCCCTTGTTGTTGTACGCAGGCGCGTAACGCGGGTCGGCGGCGATCGCGCTGTCGTAGGCCTTCACGGCCTCGGGCAGTTTGCCGATCTCGTCGAGCGAGGCGCCGAGGTTGTTCCACGCACGGCTGTCCGAGGGCCGCAGTTTGACGACCTCCTGATAGGCCGCGGCCGCCTTGTCGTGACGGCCCTTCTGGGCGTGCACCCACGCGGCGCAGAAGCGCGCGTCGCCGCGCCATGGATCCGTCGCTCCGACCTTCTCCGCCAGCGTGAGCGCAGCGTCGAGGTCTCCCGCCCGGACCGCCGTCAGGGCGGCATCAAGATCCGACTTCCCGTCGGCCACGGCCGGAACGGCCAGGGCAACGAACACGGCGAGAGCCGCGAAGCGTCGCGGCGTGAAGAGGCTGGACAGCAGCATGGGCGATCTCCAGGAACGCGATCACGCGGGGAGCCTCGTGCTTCCCCTTCGGCTGCATCGGATTCCGGGATCGCTCGACTTGACCCCGCCCGGGGAGACGTCCGCGCGAGGTTGCCGCGACAGCTTGCTACCCATCGCAGTCACGCCCAAGCCAGCCACGCTCCGGTGCCCGGCGAGCGGTCTAACTAGCTGGCTGTCGCGCCGACCGGCGTGGCCCGTCGAGGCCGCAACTCCGGCAGCCTGCTAGCCCGGATCGTTCACGAGGGCGTCGCGGGATCGCGGCGAGAGCGAGGAATGGCGCGGAGGCACGCCGAGACGTTTCGCGCCCGCCCGTCGCACGGTGGCCTGGCGGCTCCGAGTGCGTGAGATCTCGCTCCGGAGACGCGCATGCACCCTCTAGATGCGGTTGTGAAGCGGATCCGGGGCGGGAGATCGCGTGCTCGGGACCGCCAGGCGTGGCGCACTGAACGATGCGGGCTAGCTCCAGTCCGTGTGGGCTTCGCGATTCTCTACGAACCACTTCCAGAGGAGCTGGCGATACGTGCGGTTCGGGTGACCGATGGCCTCCCAGAACGGGCGCAGCCGTCGGTTCAGCGCGGGGAGGTGGTACAGCGGCACCGACGGGAAGTAGTGATGCTCGAGGTGCAGGTTGCTGTTCAGGAACACGAGGTTCACGAGCGGATCGCCGTCGACGCGCGTCCCCCATTTCGCCGGGTCCGTCGGATCGACCCAATAGTGCTGTCCGAGCCGATTGACCATGAACGCGATCGGGAACGCGAGGAACAGCGGCGCGACGTACGCGCGCAGCACGGCCGCCCCACCGAACAGGTTCCACAGCAGAGCGACGAGCGCGAGGTGCAGCACGACGTTGCCCAGTCGCTCGAGAGCGATCGTGCGCCGCAGATCGGCCGGATACGCGCCGACCTCGCGTGCCGCCGCGCGCGCGTAGATCACGAAGAGAGCCGGCGTCATGTAGAGGACCTTCAGCCAGCGTGCGTTCCGCTTCGGAGAGAGGTGGGCGCGCTTGGGATCGCGATCCGTGGAGCCGAGCTCCTTGTGGTGGTCCAGGTGCCAGCGCTTGAACTGTGACGCCGCGATGGCGCTGGGGAGGGCGTAGAGACGCCCGAGCCAGGCGAGGACGCGGGGCCGGCGATGCCGGAACACGCACTCGTGCACGACATCGTGCAGCAGGATGATGAAGGACAGGATCACCGCGCCCTGGAGCGCGGAGGCCGGGATCCAGATCCACGGCTCCTCGAACGTAACCGCGACCCAGCCGAGGGCGACGAGCGCGATCGTCTGCCGCGCCGCCAGCAGGAAGTGCCGCAGCGCGCTGCGAGCGTGCAGCTGACGCAGATCGGACGACGGCACGGCTTCGAGCAGTCGCTGCGGAAGGTCACCCCGGTGCGCGTGGAAGTACCCGCGGTCGGCCCCCGTAGGCACGTCCGAGACCTCCCGGCGCTCGATCGTCGTCATTCCACCACTCTACCGCGCGCCGTGTTCCGCAAGACCGAAGGGGCCGGGCGTCGCGCGTGTCGCGTTCGCGTCGCCGGTCCCCGGCCGCGTGGCCGCTTCGGACGGTGGCGGCGAGGCTCTATGCTCCCCTCGATGCCCGGACTTCCCGCCGCCGCGGCCGTTCTCGCCGCGTACCTCGTCGGCGCCGTGCCCTTTGGGCTGCTGCTCGCGCGGATCGTCGCCGGTGTGGATCCGCGACGGGCCGGCAGCGGCAACGTCGGAGCGACCAACGTGGCGCGTCTGGTCGGGAAGCGCTGGTTCCCCGTCGTGCTCGTACTGGACGCCGCGAAGGGCGCGATTGCGGTGCTGCTGCTCCCGTCGGCGGCTGGAGTCGGCGGCGACGCAGAGCCGCTCGTGCGGGTCGCGTGCGCGGCGGCCGCCGTGACCGGACACGTCTCGAGCGTGTTCCTGCGCTTCCGGGGCGGGAAGGGCGTCGCGACGACCGCCGGGGCGTTCGTCGCGCTGAGCCCGTTCTCGCTCCTCGCGGCGGTGGGCGTGTTCGGCCTCACGTTCTCGCTCTCGCGCTTCGTGAGCCTCGCGTCGGTCGTCGCGGCCGTCGCTCTGCCGGTCTGTGCATGGCAGCTCAACGCTCCGACCGAGGTCGTGCTGTTCGGCGCCCTGGTGGCACTCGTCATCGTCTTCCGCCATCGCGGCAACCTGTACCGTATCGCCCGCGGAGAGGAGCCCCGCGTCGGGGACACTCCCCGCGCGGACAGCCCCGAGGAGCCCGAACGTGCCTGAGCGCCCCGACCAGTCCTTCCCGACCGTGGCGGTGATCGGCAACGGCGGCTGGGGTACCGCCATGGCGCTCGTCGCTCATCGTTGCGGCGCCGCGGTGCGCCTCTGGGGCATCGACGCGGACTACGTGGCGGAGACCGCACGGACGCGCTTGAACCCGCGCTATCTGCCGGGGATGCCGATCCCCGACGACCTGCTCCTCACGGCCGACGCGGCGGCGGCGTTCGACGGCGCCGACCTCATCCTCTCGGTGGTCCCGACCCAGTTCATGCGGCCAACTCTGCTACAGCTCGCCGCACACATCCCGCCGGACGTCCCGGTCGTCAGCTGCAGCAAGGGGATCGAGCGAGGCACGCTACGGCGGCCGACCGAGATCCTGGCCGAGACTCTGTCCTCGCGACCGCTCGCGTCCCTCTCGGGCCCGACTCACGCCGAAGAGGTGGTGCGCGGCGCTCCGACCACCGCCGTCGTTGCCTGCGCCGACGCCGACGTGAGCGCCGCTGTGCAGCACCGTCTCTCCGACGCGCGCTTCCGTCTCTACGGCACCGACGACGTGCTCGGCGTCGAGCTGGCCGCGGCCGTGAAGAACGTCATCGCGATCGCCGCCGGCGTCCTGGACGGACTGGAGCTCGGAGACAATGCGAAGGCCGCGCTCATCACGCGCGGTGCGGCCGAGATCGCCCGACTCGGACGCACGCTCGGTGCGCGGCCCGAAACGTTCGCGGGGCTGGCCGGGATCGGCGACCTCATCGCGACGTGCGTGAGCCGACACGGACGCAACCGCGGCGTCGGTGAGCGGCTCGGTCGCGGCGAGACGATCGACGAGATCCTCGGATCGATGGTCCAGGTGGCCGAGGGCGTCGCGACGACCCGCAGCGTCGTCGCCCTTGCCGCGGAGATCGGCGTCGAGATGCCGATTGCGGACGTGGTCCAGCGCATCTTGTTCGAGGATCTGCGCCCCCGGGATGCGCTGAACGAGCTGATGACGCGCGATCTGCGGGCCGAACGCGACGACTGAACCTCGGCGCCAACGGCTCCGTCCGAGGCTAGGCCGACGATCAAGAGGTTCCAGATGACTCCACGCCTTGGCGCTACTGCCTGTTCACGCGAAGATCGAACGATGACCGCACCCCGCACGACCGCACCGCGCATGGCCGTCCCGTTCCTGGCGCTCGCCACGCTGCTCCTCTCCGCCCTCGCCTCCGCCGGGCCTCCTGCCGACGCGGCGGCGCTCGCGAAGAAGCTGAAGTCGAAGGACGTCTACGACCGGCTCGAGGCCGTCGAGACGATCCGGACCGAGGGCGTCGAGGATCAGGAGGAACTCCTGCTCGGGGCTCTCAAGGACAAGGACTGGGAGGTCCGGGAGTTCGCTGCGCGCGCGCTCGGCGAGCGCGGGGGTGACGACTCCGTGAAGCCGCTCGTCGCGGCGGCACTCGAAGGACCGGCGCGGCGCGTGCGCATCGCGGCCGCGCAGAGCCTGATCCATCTCGACCTCGCCGAGGCGGCGACGGCGATCGGAAAGCGCGTCGGGGGCAAGCTCGGCGAGCCGGCCTGCGAGGCGCTCTCGGAGCTGGCGCTGGCGCCGCCGGAGCGCTTCGCGATCGCGAGCGACGCGATCCGCAAGGGCATCCGTCGGGGTCTCTCCTCCGACGAGTCGTTGGTTCGCAAGGCCGCCGCACGCGGTCTGGTCGCGCTCCCGAGCGCCGAGCGCGCAGCGACCTTACAGAAGCTCTCGTACGACGCCGACCTCGGGGTCGCCGCCGCCGCCCTCGACGGCGTCATCCGCAGCCCGGGTCCCGAGTGCATGGAGCCGCTCCTGGTTGGCCTGCGCCGCGACGATCTCAATGACGTCATCGAACGCCGGCTCCAGGCGGCCGTGGTCGCCGTCGTCCGCATGTCCGATGCCGGAGAAGCTGCCGAGACCGCTGCGACTCCCGTGGCCGACGCACTCGATCAGGGTCCCTCCGGCAAGGTCGCGGCCCGACTCGCCCGCGTGCTCGGCATCCTGGCCACGCCGCCGGCCCGTACCGAGGCGGTCGAGGACGCTGAGAAGAAGGACGAGAGCGCGGAGGACCCGCGCCTGGTCCGCGCCGTCTGGGCGCTGGAGAAGCTCGAGCCCGCGCTGAAGCACGAGGACGAGGCCGCCCGATCCGCCGCAGTTCATGCGCTCGGTCGCATCCGCACGGACGCCGCCCTGGATCGAGCGGCGGCGAGCACGGCCGCCGACGTGAGTGCACGGGTTCGGCTCCACGCCTTGCGCGCGGTCACGGCCACGCGCGATCCGGCCACCCACGAGCCGACCCTCAATCTGGCCTGTGCGCGTCTGGAGTACGACGAGGACGCCCGCGTCCGCGAGGCGGCCGCGGTGGCGCTCGGTGCGCGTGGCGCGGACGGAGCCGTGGGCACGCTGGAGAAGGGGCTGAAGGACAAGGACTGGTCGGTCGCCGTCTGCTCCGCCGTCTCCCTCGGCAAGACACGCTCCGCGGACGCCCTGCCGTCGCTGAAGAACCTCTTCGCCAAGAGCAAGGACTGGCGCCTGCGCGGCGCTGCGATCGTCGGCCTGGGGCGCCTCCAGCACAACGAGGCCATCCCGACCCTCATCGAGGCCCTCGACGAGAAGGAGACGGCCGTCGCGCGCACGGCGTTCGAGTTCCTTCGCCGCCTGACGTCCGAGTCGGTGAAGTCCACGAGCTCCGCGTGGACGAAGTGGTGGGCCGCAAATGGCCCCGATTACACGTTCATCGACCGCGAGGAGGAGGCGCGCAAGGCCAAGAAGTTCGGGTACGCACCAGACTTGAAGGGTGTGTACGAGGGGCTCGACGTGGTCGTGCTGCAGAGCCGCGGCGACCACATCGAGAAGCTGCTCAGCAAGCTCGAGATCGAGCACCGGCTGACGCGCGGCGCGCAGGTGCCGAAGGCGGAGCTGCACCCGTTCGCCGTGTTCGTCTCGAACTGCACCGGCGAGATCAACGCGAAGGACGTCGATCAGCTCACCTGGTTCGTGCGCGTCGGCGGCTACATGTTCTGCTCGTGCTGGGCACTGCACCACACGGCCGAGCTGGTCTACCCCGGCGTCGTGCGGAAGCTGCCGACGATGGGCGAGGTGCTCGACCACGTCGAGTCCGAGTCGTGCCCCACCGACAGCTCCTACCTCGACGGCGTGTTCGACGGCATCACACGTCCGATCTACGTGCTCTACGGCGCGCACCTGATCGAGGTCCTCGATCCCGAGCGCGTGGAGGTGCTGATCGACAGCCCGGACTGCGCCACGCGCTGGGGCGGCGGCAACCTCGCGTGCTGGTTCACCGCCGGGCACGGCGTGATCCTCGACTCCGCCAACCACTTCGACCTGCAGGGTCTCGAGAAGGCCCCCGGACTGAGCTCGGCCGACGACCGCCGCAGCTACGCGGTGGACCACATGGGCCTGGGCTACGAAGAGCTGCGCGAGCTCGACGCGGCGAAGGTGTGGAAGAGCGGGAGCAAGGCGAACAAGGCCGCTCGCGACCTCTCCGCGTTCCGGTTCATCACGAACTTCGTGCGGGACAAGCGCAAGACCGACCCGTAGGAGCCTGTCCGAGCGACTGCGTCTATTCGGGCGGCTTTCGGCGTGGGATCACGCTGACGAACTGCCCCGTCGTGAAGCCGCCGACGAACCCGCCCGCAGCCGCGAGCAGCAGCAGCACGAAGCGGCTCATCGTGAACTCCCACGCGAACAGCCTGACCGTCGTCGACTCGGTGTTCTGCAGCGCCACGACGAGCAGGAGCGCCGTGGCGAGCAGGGCCACACCGAGGATGAGCTTCTTCTTCATCGCGCACCTCCATCGAGTGCCCACGAGGCTACAGCCGCGCCGGTGCGTCCCATAACCCGCGTCAGGGCCTCCCATGATCCGCGTCAGGGCCTCTCGTGAGTCGCGTCAGGGCCTCCCGTAACCTCGGGGGATGCGCGTTCCCGCCATCCTCATCGCCGCCGCCGCCGTGGCCGTCGCGGCCATCGCCACTTCGAGTGCCGCGCAGGACTCGGCGCGTCCGATCCTGCGCCTCCGGCCGATCCCGTTGGCCGAGGGCATTCGAGACACTCTCAACCCGGGCGGGGACCCGAAGAAGCTCCTGGGCCTCGACACCTACAAGCGCGCGAAGGCCGCCGGTCTCGACCTGCGCACGTGGGACCGCGACCCCGTCGTCGCCCACCACGTCGCGGACGGCCGCCTCTTCTACGTCTTCTACAAGACCGTCGAGGAGGCCTTCGCCGACCGCCCGTACGTGATCCAGCGCATCAAGCGGACCGAGCGGACGTGGGCCGCCGAGGACGCGACGCCCGTCGAGTCGGTCACGTACAAGGTCGAGGTCTCGCTCGACCAGCGCGGGCGCTACACGGTCCGCTCTCCCGAGTTGGGACTCGACGTACCGGCCGTTCCCACCGACGAGATCGTCACCGTGCCGCCGGGCATCCCCGGGACGCGCAAGCTCACACTCGTTCGCGGCGTCGGCCTGAAGGGACTCGCGCAGCAGAAGGACTATGACCAGGCGCTCGTGGCGCACGCCGGCGACGTGATCTGGGAGGTCGCGGCCGGGAGGACGAATCGCAATGTCTCCTTCACGCGTGGGCTCACGGCCAACGTGCGCGACGACGGCTCGCTGAACTCGCTCCAGACCCGTTCCGGGTTCATCGGAGGCACGGCCGAGGGCCTACGCATCAGCGATCCCCGCGCGCGGGTGATCGAGCTCTACGGGCTGCCGAGCCACCAGTACACCGACGCCGACTGGTGGCACTACGGCGACGTCGGGTTCTGGTTCGACGGGCTCGACCGCGTCGCGCGGATGTACGTGCGCGCCAAGAAGTTCTGATGCGCGGCCTTCTCACCACGTCGGCGCGGCCTGCGGCCGGAAGGCAGGAACGTCGAGGTGCGCAATGCCGCGGGAGACGTCCTTCTGGACGGCCGCTTCCCGACTCTCTAGGCGGCTGTCCCTGCGCCTCTTCTGCGACCTCGGTCGCACTCCGGCCGAGCGGCTCCTGAGGGGCCGCCCGGCCGCGTCGATTCCGTCTGAAACGGGTTTGATTCAAGCCTGAGCCACCGGTTTCCCGATGTGAGCGAATCGCGTTGGGAAGGATTCTCGTCCTGAGAATCCACTCAAGTCCGGCCAGGCTCGCGCGCCCCGGACCACAGGCGTCCTCCACTTGAGGATTCGAGCCTGCTGATCTCGATTTGATCGGCACCCCACTTGCTTTAGCGCGCGCGCTTCTCATTCCGAGAAGAGAGGGTGGAAACTCCCTCGCCTTCCGAGGCGCGGCCGAGCCTGCTCGGTCGCGCCCGTCTCGCGCTTCTCACGATGATGCTCATCGTGGGCTCCCTCTTCGCGCGCGCTCAGGCGGAGGAACCTGCTCGCGAGCGCGTCCCCGTACGCGCGGGTGCGCTCGCCCCCGAGCACCCTTCCGCGCACGAGGGGTCCGCGCACGAGAGGCGCCACGTGCTCGCCCTCGTCGACGGCCACGCCCGTGGTTGGTACCTCGAGACGCAGGACGAGGTGAGCGAGCTGGCGGCCATGCCGCTCAACCACGTCGGGATGGTCGTGCGGCGTCACGACATCCGGCAGGGCCCGCCGCCGGCCGAGTTGCTCGACGACGTGCGTGCCGTCGTCACCTGGTTCTCGTTCACCGACCAACCCTGCGACTGGCTCTGGCCCTGGCTCGAGGACGTGGCCGCGCCGAGCGGCGTGCGCTTCGTGCATCTCTCCGACTTCGGCCCGCTGCGACTGTCGTCCGCGGAGGGCGAGGCACCGGAAGCGCGACTGACCAACTGGCTCGCCCGCTTCGGACTCGGACACGACGGCGGATACGTCGATGGCCCGATGGGCATCGAGATCGAGAAGGCGGTCCCGGAGCTTCTAGCGGTCGAGGGCGATCCGACGGCGCACGCTGACCACCGTGGACCGTGGGCCGCGGACGATCGGTCGAGCCCCTGGGTCGTGACCCGACTGATGACCGGCGAGGATCGCGATCGGCACCCCGTCGTGACCGGGCCCTGGGGCGGCGTGGCGCTCGACCCATGGGTCGCGTCGCCCGGTCAGGACGAGGACCGCCGGATGCACCTCGACCTGTTCGCGTTCTTCCGCGATGCGCTGGGTCTGCGACGCGCACCCGCTCCCGACCCGAGTCTCCTGAACGGGCGCCGGCTCTTCTTCTGCCACGTCGACGGTGACGGGTTCGAGAGCCGCTCGACCGCCAGCGGCGGAGAGTTCTGCGCGCAGGTGATGCTCGACGAGGTCTTCGACGCGTACGACCTGCCGTTCACCGTCAGCGTCATCGTCGGCAGCCTGACCGACGACCTCGCGATTGCCGAACCGAACGATCGGATGCGACTGGCGACGGAGATCTTCACGCGGCCCCACGTGGAGCTGGCGTCGCACGGCGTGCTGCATCCGTTCTGGTGGAACCTCGCTCCGGAGGACGCCACCGAGGACCGCCCGGTCGTCGGGTACCCGAAGGGGCTGGCGTCGTACGACTACTCCCCCGCCGCCGAGGTGCGCGACTCGATCCGCTTCATCGACGAGCGACTGGCTCCGCCGGGACGACGCTGCGAGGTCATGCTCTGGACGGGGCTGGCGAACCCGCCGATCGAGGCGATCGCCGAGGTGACGCGCCTCGGCCGTCGCAACGTCAACGGAGGCGTCTTCCGGTGGGACCCGCTGTTCGACTCGATCGGCTACGTCTCGCCGTGGGGCGTCTTCCGCGGTGAGCACGTCCAGGTCTACGCCGGCGCGGCGAACGAGAACGACTTCGATGGCTTCTTCACGACGATGCCGTCGGCGTTCCGGCACATCACGACGACCATCGATCGCACCGGCGGCACGCGTGTCTTGAAGCCCGCCAACGTCTACATCCACTTCTACAGCGCCGGGAATCCGGGTCGCCTCGCCGCGCTTCACGGCCTCTTGCGGCGCTGGGGAGTCGAGGAGCAGACCGCGCCGGTCTTCGCATCGACGTACGCCGACGCGGTGCACGGCGCGATGACCACCGCGCGCATCGCTCGTCGCAGAGACGGCTGGGAGCTGCGCGACTTCGGTGGTTGCCGCACCGCTCGCTTCGACGACGAGCCGCGCTTCGTCGACTGGACGCGCAGCCGCGGTCTGCTCGGCGCGCGGCGCGTCGGTGAGCGGCTGTTCGTGCACCTCGCCGGTCCCTCCGCGGACGTCGTGCTGTCCGACACCGCCGTGCGGCACCCGCACGTCATCGAGGCGAACCACCTCCTCGACGACGGCGCGATCTCGGCAACCGGGATCGCGGCCACGTCGTCGTCGTTCGCCCGACGCATTCTCCGACTCGGGGGCTTCGCGCCGCGTGCGCCGCTGGCGCTGACCGTCGACGGCGCGTTGCAGGATCTGACCGCGGACGACGACGGCCGCGTACACATCGTGCTCGACCCCGGCTCGTCGCGCGTGGAGGTCCGCGTCCGGTGAGAGTCTCCTGGACTCGGTTGACCCTCTTCGGCCTTGCCGGCGCGTTCGGCCTGGGCGTGTTGGCGTGGTACGACCCGCCGCCGCGCAAGAGCCGCGTGGATCGTCACACCGGCCAAGAGCTCGACCGCTTCGGTCGTCCGATCTCGCTCCGCCACGTCCGCGATCCGGCGCAGGTGCTGGCCGAGGCGCGTGTGACCGCGGACCCGACTCTCGCGTTCGAGGTCCTACGCGACGCGCGCCACGAGCTGCCGAGTCCGACGCAGTTCCGAAGCCTCGAGCACCGTCTGACGGCGGAGACTCTCACACCGTCCGAGGTCGCCGACGAAGTCGAGCTCTGGGACCCGGTCTCCGCCGGCGAGATCCGCGACGCCATCGCGATGGCCGACTTGGCGCTCGAGCGACACGTGGACGAACCGCTGACTCCGCCCGAGCTGCATGCGCTGCTCGTCGAGCGCGAGCGTGACGCCGAGATCGCCGCGTCGACCGAGCGCCTGTTCCAGCCGCTCGCGGGTCAGCGCGACCAGACGCTGGACAGCGTGATCGCGGCACGCGACGAGCCGCGTCGACCCGACTTCATCGCAGCGTTGATCCGCTCCATGCGCGATGCCTCGCCGGAGGACGTGATCGCGACCCGTCTGCTCGCCGCCGACGCGTTCCGCTCCGCGGGTCGCAGGCGTGCTCGGTTCCGCTGGCTGCTGCGCGCGTTCGAGACCGCGCCGACGTCGCCGGACGTCGTCTACGCGCTGGCCGACGCATACGTCGAGCACTCGGAGCTGCTCCCCGCTGCAGCCGTGCTCGACACCGCCGCCCGCGCCGGCCTCGACACGGTGGAGCTCTGGAGTCGCCGGCTGCAGATCGCAACGTGGAGCGATCGCGCCGACCACCGCGTCGGGGCGCTCGAACGCCTGACGGCGCACGAGCCGACCGACGCACGTCGCGAAGAGCTGCTCGCGCTCCACACGTACTTGGGTCAGCCCCTTCGCGCGCTCCCGCATGCGCTGGCGCTCGCCGAGTCCACGAACCGGCCCGAGGCGTATGAGCGCGCGGCAACGATGTCGTTCGCCGCGGGATTGCTCGACGACGGCTTCAACCTGATCGATCGCGCGGCCGCCGCCGCTGACGACCCGCTGCCGTGGCACCGCATGTGGCTCGACCTGAAGGAGCAGGACCTTCAGGTCGACGCAGCGATCACGCGGTTGCAGACCCTGTACGAGGACTTCCCTGAGTTCGAGCCGCGCCTCGAGTCGCTCCTGCGTCGAAGCCACCGGCGTCGCGAGCTCGCAGAGCTTCTCGACGCACGTCTCGCGCGCGATCCGTCGCCTGCCCTTCGCAAAGAGGTCGTGCGGCTCTGGGCCGAGCTCGGGGAGCACGATCGCGTGAAGGCGATCGGCGCCGTGGAGCTACAGCGACTCAAGGACCCGTTCGCATACTTCGATCGACTCCCGCTGTACCAGACGATGGGTCTCGCCGGACTGCTCGAGGTCGGCGAGCGGATGGTCGCGTCGCCGCTGCTTCACGACGAGCACTTCGAGCTGGCCGCCAACGCGTTCGAAGCGGCGACACGACGCGACGCGCGCTTCGCGCCCCTGCTCGCGGCGCTCGTCCAGCGCTTCGCGCACCTGGAGTCGGCCCCTCGCTACGTGCTTGCGGAGATCGATGCGAACGGCTCCCCGTCCGAGGCAGCGCACGCCGCCGAGTCGGCGTGGCTCGCGTCGCCGGAGAGCCGCCCGTTCCTGGTCGCGTGGGTCGATCGCGCGACCTGGGCATCCCTGCCGGAGATGGAGCTGCGCGCGCGCCACGAACTGCTGCGCCGCGAACCGGAGGATCTCGAGAACCGTCGCCGCGTCGCGGACCTGCTCGAGTCGATGCATCGACTGCGTGATGCGCTCGCCGAGTGGCGCACGATCGCCAAGGTCGACGGCCCGGGCAGCGAGTCCGAGACACGGCTGTTGATGCTCCTCGAGTCCCTCGAGATGGAGGAGGAGGCACTCGCGATCCTGGCCGACCGCGAGGCCCGCGGGGAGCTGTCGATCGACGAGCGCCTCGCTCTCGCTGATCGCTTCTTCGGTGCCGAACGACTGGATCGGGCACTGGAGCTCTTCGAGTCCGCGCTGGCCCAGGAGCCCGACAACCGCGCGGCGCTGTTGCGCGTCGGGCAGATCCGTTCGTGGAGCAACGATCCCTCCGGCGCCGTTCCGTTCTTCGAGCGGCTGATCGAGCTGGACGGGAACGGCGACGGCGAGCCGCCGTTCCTCCTCGGCGACGCCTATTGGGCAACGCAGCGCGAGGACGAGGGCGCCGAAATGCTGCAGCGGGCGCTGCCGCTGTTGCGCGACCCGGAACTCCTCACGCGGGATCGCGAGACGATGCTCGCGAAGAGCCTCTCGCGACTCGGTCAGACCGAGGAGGCCGGCGCCATCTACCAGCGCTTGATCGCCGCCGAGCCGAAGAACCAGGGTCTGATGCTCGACTACGCCGACGGCATGGTGGCCGGCCGGCGCTTCGACCTCGCTCGCGACGCCGTCGAGCTGGCGCGACCGCTCGGTGCGGAGGCTCGCCGCCTGTTGCGGCTGGATGGGCAACTGCGCATCGAGGAGAAGCTGTACGTCCCTGCCATCGTGGCTCTGACCCGCGGCCTCGAACTCTACGGGCCGGACGCCGGAACGTACGCCGACCTCGGCCGGGCCCACGAGGCCCTCGGCAACTGGGGTTCTGCGATGGTCGCCTTCGGCTACTCGCTCGAGCTCCAGCCGGACAACGGTGATGTCGCCTACGTGCACCGCATCGTCTCGGACCGACTCTCCGACCGGACGGTCGAGGTTCACGTGCGCTCATCGTCGGTCGACGAGGACTCGACGCTCGACGTGGTCGCCGAGGCGACCATGTTGCTCGACGAGGACCACACGCGTGGCTCGGTGCGTCTGTCGCAGGCGTCGTTCTCGGGTCGTGCACGAGCCGTCGACGATGGGCGCACGGACGTCGACGCGGACGTGACGACGCTGTCCCTGAGCGCCTGCCGTCGACTCGACGACGAGTGGGAGGT
This sequence comes from Planctomycetota bacterium, assembly GCA_021776825.1. Classification (GTDB taxonomy): domain Bacteria; phylum Planctomycetota; class JAJSAM01; order JAJSAM01; family JAJVHW01; genus JAJFFG01. The sequence goes on along the minus strand of JAJFFG010000028.1, from coordinate 22,775 downwards.
CGGGGGCGGACTCGACTTCTACACGGGTCGGGACGATGCCGAGCCGGCGGGACTCTGGCTCGCGGCCGGCCGCCGCTCACGCGATCCGTTCCGCGAGATGGCCGCGCGACTCCACGTGAACGAGCCCCTGCGCGATCCGGCCGCGGCCGTCGGTCTGGGCGGCAGCAGCAGCGGGATCGATCTGACGTACTTCCGCGAGACCGACGATCAGCAGTGGTGGATGTCGGGTGCCGTCGGTTACCGCACGCTCTCCCTCGAGCATCCTCGCAAGGGTGAGATCCGCGACGGCCAGGCCCGCCTGGAGTTGGCGCTCGGTCGTTGGATCAACAGCGGTGGCCCGGACATCCATCAGCGCCTCGACGTGCGCCATTGTCCCTCGACGTTCGAGGGCACGACGGTGATCGGCGAGTCGCCGGCCGACACGGGTCCGCGTCTCGCGGCATGGGTGGCGTACAGCGGCGTCCGGCTGCTCGATGACAAGGAGCTCGCCCGCGCCGTGCCGCTGGGCGAGGAGTTCGACTACCTCACCGCCACGGGCCGCCTCGTCGACGCCGTGGCCATGGGTCTGCGATACGAGGTCCAGGGCACGCTCGGCACCGACCTCGCCGGCAGCGGCTCCGTCGTGAACGTCTCGGTCACGGGTGCGTGGCGTCCCGATGCGGACACCGAGGTCCGTCTCGGGCTGTCGTTCGGTCGTGCGCTGGGGCGTGAGGGCGCCGACAACGCCATCGGTCTGGAACTCGGAGTGGTGCTGCGGTGGTAGACCGCAACTCCCCCGACCCGATGAGCCACCACGCGCCACCTCCACGCCGTCGTGGAACGATGCGCTGGTGGCGTCAGACGCTGCTCGAGCTCGCGGTGCTCTACACGCTCGTCGTCACGGCCGAGATCCTGATCGGTGACGGACGCATCGGCTCGTTCCGTCTGCACCCGCACCCGTACTGGCTCGTCGTCCTCCCGATGGCGGCCGGACGCGGTCTCGTCGCCGGATTGGTCGCGGCCGCAGTGGGCAGCGTGCTCTACGCGATCGGCGCGCAGGACTCCCTCAGTGCCGACGGCTTCCTCGAGATCTTCGACCTCGACGTGATGCTCGAGCCGTTGCTGTTCCACGCCGTCGGATTCGTCGTCGGCGAGTTCCGCGACGTCATCACCGACCGGTACCGCGCGCAGGCCCAGCGCCTCGCCGACGTCCAGCAGAAGGCGCTGCGTTTCCGGAAGCAGCGTGACGTTCTCGCGGATGCGAACCGCATTCTGGAGAAGCGGCTCGTCGATCACTCCGCGCAGTTCGGCAACCTCATCGTGACCGCGACGCGCATCGAACTCGCTGGACGTCGCGAGGTGTTCGAGATCGCGCTCGAGCTGGTCGAGGAGCACTGCGGCGCCGCCGCGTCGATCCTCATCCAGGTCGGTGACAGCATCGACTTCGTCTGTCATCGCGGCTGGCCGCGCAACGAGGAGACGGAGCGGCTCGAGGATGCACGCGGCAGCGCGTTCGTGGATCGCGCCCTCTCCACGGGCATCGAGGTCAATGGCTTCGCCGCCGGCGAGAGCGCCCCGCCACGCGGTCCGCTCATCGTTGCACCGCTCATCAGCGAGGCCGGCGTCGTGGAGGCGCTGCTGTGCCTCGACGAGATCCCGACGTCGCGGCTCAACCCGTCGACGGTGCGCACGTTCCTCGCCATCGGCGAGTGGGTCGGCGCGGCGCTGTCGCGGCTCGACCGCGAGAGCGGTCCGCGCACCGGCACCAAGTCGGCCGGCGGCTCGGTGATGCCTGCGTCGTCGCGACTCGGCACGTCGGACGCACTCGGTCTCCGGCTCCGCATGGAGTACGAGCGCTGCACGCGGTACGGCGTGCCGCTGGCCGTGATCGCCGTGCAGTTCCCGACGTGGTCGGAGACCTCGCCGGTCCGTCTCGCGATGCTCGACCGCTTCGTGCGGCGTCACTTCACGTACGGCCTGCGCGACTCGGACGGCGTCTATCGCTTCGGCTTCCCGGGGTGCTACCTCGTCGTGATGGGTGGCACGCCGGTGCAGAACGCCGGGGTCGTCTGCGATCGGCTCTACGCGCGGATGCTCGAGAGCTTGGACGAGTCGATCGGACGCGTCGTCATGGCCGCGACGGGCCCTGATCCTGACGCGCCGGACCCGGCCAATCTCCTGGAGCGATTGGTCAGCGAGTTCGTCGAGAACAGCGCGTTGCGGCTCGGCCAGGACAGCCCCGTCGCACTGCCTTCCCGCGCACCGGTGCAGGGTCTGGGCGAGTTCATGGAGATGCTCACGACCGAGGTCACCATGGCCGCGCGCGGCAACTGGCCGCTGCAAGTTCTCGACATCCGCCCGCAGGGCGACCCCGACGTGCATCCGGCACGGCTTGCAATGCATGTCGAACAGCTGGCCGCAGAGTGTCTCCGCGACACGGATGCCGCGTTCCGCATCGGCGGGAGTCACGTCGCGGTCGTGCTGCCGCACACCCACGCCGAGGAGGCCGAGACCATCGCTGCCCGTCTGCTCGTCGCCCTGGCTGCGCGTGACCCGAGTCAGCCGTTCGGCGAGCTGCAGATCGAGACGCTCAGCTTCGGCGTCGACTATCCGGATGGTGCGTCGTTCGTCGAGGCCATGGGCGAGGAGCGACCGCTGTACTCGGTCGAGCCGATCGGAGGTGGCGAGTGAGCAGCCGTTCCATCGTCATCCCAGTCCTCCTGGCGGGCATCATCGGCACGCTCGGGTGCGTCGCGATCCTCCTCGGAGACGCGGGCTGGACCGTGGCCGTCGGACTCACGTGCCATGGGTTGGCCGCGTTCGTGTCCGTGCGCGCGGCGGCCGTGCGCCGCACGCAAGGCCTCTCGCAGGTCGAGTGGGACGCCGTCCTCTGGACGGCCATTCTCATCCCGTTCTGGGGTCCGGCGCTGGCGTGGGCCCTGCCCCGTCGCGATCGTGGCGAGAAGGTCGAGAACGCGCACGAGATGATGGAGCGCTACGCGGCACACGTGCAGCCGCGCATCCCGGACTGGGAGCGCACGCTGTTCACGGGCGATCACGATCGTGACCTCGCCCGCGAGCTCGATGCAGAGAGTTTCCGCGAGGTGCTGACCTACGGCGACACAGACCAGAAGCGCAACGCACTGCGCGGACTCGCCGATCTTGGCGAGCCGCACCATCTCGGACAGATCCGAGACTGCCTCGTCGACGACGACGGCGAGGTCCGGCTGTACGCATACGGCGAGTTGGAGCGCCTCACGAAGCGCCACGAGAGCAAGATCGCCGACGCTCGCGCGCGCATCAACGCCGACGCCTCGGACGGCAGCGCTCGCCTCGCACTCGCTCGCGCCAATCACGATCTCGCGGCGAGCGGCATCCTCGATCCGTCGACCGCGGCCTTCCACTTCCGTGCCGCAACGCGCACGGCGAAGGAAGCGGCGCCGCTGCTGCCGGACACAATCGAACCGATCCTGCTCGAGGTGCAGTCCATGGCGCGCGTCGAGGACTTCGACGGCGCGGCCGAGCGCCTCGGCGCGGTGCCGGAGCAGGAGCTCCAGCGCCCCGAGGTGTGCCTCGTCCGAGCGCAGCTCGCGTTCGCGCGGCGCGATTTCGACGCGTGCCGCGAAGAGGCCGTCTCGTTGCGTCAGGCCGACGCCGCCGTGCCACCGTGGCTGGCCGCGCTCGAGCCGCTCGTCTCGTTCGACCTCATGGACGAGACCGACTCGTTCCTGGCCAGCGCGGCTGACTTCGAGACCGACACCCAGGTCCACGACGACGACACGCAGGCACCCAGCTTGGACGCCGAACCCACCGGAGATCCCACATGAGTGGTGACCAGCCCGAGAAGCGCCGTCCTCCGCCGAAGCCCGCAGGCGGCCGCGAGCCCGACGTCTGCCTTCTGCTCGAAGGCACCTATCCGTTCGTCTCCGGCGGTGTGTCGTCGTGGGTGCACCACTTGGTGACCCACCTCACACATCTGACGTTCGCCATCGTTCACTTGAGCCCAAAGCGTGGCTACTACGACAACGGGGTCCTCTACGACACGCCCGAGAACGTGATCTCACTGCAGGAAGTGTTCCTGCACGACTACGCATTCCGATCGAACGCGCAGACGGGCAAGAGCCTTGAGAAGATCGAGCGGTTCCGGTCGTTCGTCGAGACGCTTCGCGAGGGTGGATCCGACGCGTTCCCGGCGTTCCTCGACGCCGTCGACGCCGAGGGTGCCGGCGCTCTCGACGCGTGGGATCTCCTGCAGACCCCCGAGAGTTGGGACGTGCTCGTCGAGGCATATCGCCGTGAAGCGGGCGACGAGAGCTTCCTGAACTTCTTCTGGACGTGGCGCTACGCGTACATGCCGCTGTTCAACCTGCTCGCGGCCCCGGTGCCGCGCTGTGGCGTCTACCACAGCATCTCGACCGGCTACGCCGGGCTGCTCGCCGCAGCCGCAAAGCACCGCCACAAGCGCCCGATGCTGCTCACCGAGCACGGCATCTACACGAAGGAGCGGCGCATCGAGATCAACCGATCGGACTGGATCCAGGACTGGGAATCCGGCGAGGTCGTGGCCGAGCGACGCAACCCGTTCTTCAAGCGCTACTGGGTGCGGCAGTTCGAGATGATGAGCGAGCTGACGTACGCGTACTCGGACGAGATCTTCACGCTCTATCAAGGCAACACCATCATGCAGATGGCCGACGGCGCAGACGGATCGAAGATCCGCGTTGTGCCGAACGGGATCGACCTCACGCGCTTCGGCGAAGCCGCGGAACGACTCGACGCACGTCCACCGAACCAGCGCTTCACGGTCGGCTTCATCGGCCGCGTCTGTCCCATCAAGGACATCAAGACGTTCGTCTACGCGATGCGGCTCGTGCGCGACGAGATCGAGGACCTGCGCGTCCGCTTGATGGGCCCGTGGGACGAGGACCCGGAGTACGCGCAGGACTGCATGGATCTCTCCGAACTGCTCGAGCTCACCGACTGCATCGACTTCGAAGGTCGCGTCGATGTCCTCGCGGAGATGCCGTCGCTCGATGTCCTTGTGCTCACGAGCATCTCCGAGGCACAGCCACTGGTCGTCCTCGAGGGCGGCGCAGTCGGTGTGCCGGTGGTTGCGACGGATGTCGGGAGCTGTGAGGAGCTGCTCTTCGGCCGAACGCTCGACGACCGCAAGTTCGGCGGCGGCGGCTTCATCACGCCGATCGCCACCCCGGGCGCGACGGCCGATGCCGTACTCAAACTCCATCGGGACCCCGACCTCCGCAAGGAGCTCGGCCGCAATCTTCGCAGCCGCGTGAACGCTCTGTACGACCAGAGCGACATGGTGGGCGCCTATGCCGACATCTACGGCGACCACCTCGGACGCAAGCCTCCGGAACCCGCGGAGGGCGACGCGGTTGCCGCTCCCCCGGCGGAGTCCGACGACACCGCGACCTTCGACGGAACCGGGATCGCCGCGCTGCCCACGCCGGCCGACGCCGACACGGCGACCCTCACCCTCGACGACGGTTTCCTCGAGGACACGGGCGAACCGGACGTCACCGCCATCGCTGACCTATTCACCGAGACACGCGCTACGGAGCTCATCGAGACGGTCGACGACGACGCGCACGGCACTGCGGAAACCGTCGACGATCCGGTGGAGCTCGACGCCAGCCCGACCGACGACAGCGAGCTACTTTCGACGGCTGACGACATCGACGAGGGGGTCGCCTGACATGGCGGGCATCGGCTTCGAGCTACGACGAATGATCGATCAGGGGCAAGGGCTCCTGTCGCGCGTTCGCGGATACGCATCGGCGGGACTGATCAGCAGTGGCCCGTGGATCATGACGATCGTCACGCTGGCGATCGTCAACGCGTTCGGACCGCTCATCGCGCTCCGCGCCGAGTACGAGTTGTTCCGCGGGATGATCACGTACGCGTTCGCGTTCAGTCTGATCGGGGTCGGCGTGCTGCAGATGACGGTCACGCGCCGCGTCGCCGACCTCCTCTACATGGAGCGGCACGAACGCGTGCTGCCCGCGTTCAACGCGACGGTCACGGTCACCGGTCTCGTGCAGGCCGTCATCGGCGGTGTGTTCTGTTGGCTCGCCGGTCTCTCACCGGCGTTCTCGTTCGTCTCGGTGTCGCTCTACGTGATCCTCAGCATCACGTGGCTGGCGATCATCTGGCTCGGCGTCACGCGCGAGTACGACGAGATCCTGAAGGCGTACGCGCTCGGGATGGTCGTCGTGATCCTGTCCATCCCGATCCTCGGCTCCGACACCGATGCGGTCGGCCTGATGACGGCGTACGCGGCATCCCAGGGACTGACGCTCGTCCTGCTGCTCCGCACGGTGGTGCGCGGCATGGAGGCGGGCGGGCGGCGCGACCTCTCGATCCTGAAGAGCGTCGCACTGTTCCCGCGGCTCATGGTCGTCGGGGTCTCCTACAACATCGCGATTTGGATCGACAAGATGTTCTTCTGGTTCTTCGACGGGACCGGAGCCCATCCGTGGATCCGCTTCCATCCGCTCTACGACACGGCGTGTTTCCTGGCGTACCTCACGGTCATCCCCGCGCTGGCGGTCAACCTCGTTCGCGTCGAGACGTCGTTCTACGAGTGCTACCGCGCGTACTACGGCGCGATCCTCGGCGGGACCCCGCTGTCGGTGATCGACGACAAGCGCAAGCGCCTGTTCGCCAACATGCACGAGGGCATGGTGCACCTCATCCGACTGCAGGGTGCGATCACCGTGCTGGCGATCATCTTCGCCCCACCGCTGATGGAGTGGGTGGCGCTGCCGCCGACGGCCGTGCGCGTGTTCCGCGCGGCGTGTGTGGGTGCGTTCTTCCACGTCATGCTGCTCGTCACCCTGCTCATGCAGATGTACTTCGAGCTCCGTAAGGAGGCCTTGCTCACCTCGGTCGTGTTCATGGGTCTCAACGGAGTCTTCGCCGCGTGGAGCGTCGATGGCGGTATCGCCACGTACGGGCTCGGCTACGCCGCAGCCGCACTCGGGTCGCTGCTGCTCGGCTACGCGCTCATGATGAAGGGCCTGCAACGCCTGGACTTCCAGACCTTCACGAGTCAGCCGTTGTCCGAGTCCGAACGCGATCGCTTCGAGGTCGACGACATGGAGCCCGCCGCGTCGAGCGCGGCGGAGGTCGTCGCCACCGACGCGAGGTAGCGAGCTAGCAGGCTGTCGCGCCAACCTGCGTGGCCCGGCGAGGCCCGGCGAGGCCGAGACTCCGACAGCCGGCTAGTTCTGCAGGCGCACGTCCGGCGGCAGACGATCGAGCGGGGTGCGCGAGACGAAGGGCACGAACCCGTTCGACGTCGCGAGTTCGCGCGCGCGTCGGGCGTTCTCGGTCTGCGAGGCATAGTCGAGCGTCAAGATGCGTACGCCGAGCTCGCTACACCGAGCCAGTTCGGCCAGTGTCGCGGCGGTCGACCAGTCACCCTCTGCCGGCACGGCCACGTCGGCTGCCGACGCGTCATCCCAGCCGACACCGGCCTTGCCGGCGAAGACGACGGACTCCTGCACAATCCCGTCCAGGCATCGCGCAACGGTCGCCCGTCGGACGATGAGCGACGCGGAGCCGTTGCCGACCATCAGGTTGCCGCCCTGACGGACACGCGCGGCCAGCGCGCAGAGCAGACGCTCCATCGCCTCCGTCGGATCCACGCCTTCGCGTTCGGCCGCGGCAGCGACGTCACGATCCGACCAGCCCGCCGTCCAGTCGAGGAACAGGCCGTCAAAACCGTCCGCGAGGACGCGCTCGACCAACGAGTCGGGACCGTCGAGCAGCAGGGACCGCCAGGCGGGGTCCCAGTACCGGACCGTGAAGTTCTCCGCCCACCCGTCGGGATCGGCCCCGACGAGGAACGACGGTTCGCCGGGCTGACCCGCAGCCGGGGGCGTCCAATCGCTGCCCCAGTACGTGCGGTAGGACTCCGCCTGCCCGACGTTCACGTAGGCCAGGACGAGCTTCCGCTCGAGCGTGCGACCTGGTCGTGCATGCAGCTGCGCAACGACGGCCGACATCGGGTAGCTCTCGCGCCCCGTCACCGTCGACACCGGATCGAGGATCACGAGATCGACGTCGGCTCGCGCCAGTCGCTCCACGGCTCCGGGGCGCTCCAGGCCCTGAAGCTGGATGGCCCACGCGCCGACGTCGGCGAGGGATGGCTTGCGTGGCGTCGCGGTCGTCCGATTGCCCGAACATCCGGTCAGAGCGATGGCGAGCAGGGCGACGAGGCGGAGTGGTGTCATCTCTGTCACACCTATCGACCGCGGGCGGCGGTGGCGCAAGCAGCCCGTCGGAGTTTCGGCGTCGCCGTGCGCGAGACCGTCGACGCGACAGGCTGCTAGTCAGGGGTCCCGCCGGGCACCAGAGCGTCGTTGCGGCGGACGATGATCTGGGCATGAGTGAGAGGGCATTTCGCACGTGGGAAGTGGACCATGCTGTGCACGGCGCACAACCTGCTGAAACTGGCCGCAGCGAGGGCGTGAGCAGCCGTTTCGAGGCGGATTCGGCGGCAGATCCGCTCCAGTAACGCCCGCGTGGGCGAGTGGCGCCGCCGGACGCCCGGCCGCGCCGCAATTCGCCGCCAGTCGCCACCCAGTCGCCCTATAGCTAGCAGGCTGTCGCGCCAACCGGCGTGGCCCGTCGAGGCCGAAACTCCGACGGGCTGCTAGCGGAGATAGCCCGACATGCGCAGCAGTGCCTCCTGCTCCTCGGTCAGACGCTGGTCGTCCACGCCGGACGCATTGAGCCGGACGGCTCGCTCGAGGACGGCGTCGGTTCGGGCGGACCACGCCTGGAGGTGTCCGCGCGCTCCGGGCGGCGGAGCGCCGGCATCGATCGGAACCTGCGGCGCCCCGGGGCCGCTCTCGTCCACCAGGAGTGCGCTCCCCTCGGAGGGGTCGATGCGCAGCGCCGTGCGTCCGTCGGTCACGCTGAAGAAGGGGCGGTCCTGACGCGTGTGGATCGTGGACTCCGCGATGGCGAAGCGCGGGGGCGCCGCGCCACCGAGGAGGTCACGGCCCAACCCGTCGGAGAGTCCGTCGACGCCGGCCAGTCGGAGGAGCGTCGGGGCCAGATCGAGATGCCGCGCGACGTCGTCATCCGCGCGACCTGCGTCGACGCCCGGACCCGCGAGAATGAGCGGAACGCGGATCAGTTGCGGCTCGACGCTCCAGCCATGGTCCCAGCGCGGCGCCGCATCCTGGCTCAGGTTCTCGCCGTGATCTCCCACGACGCAGACCACCGTGCGCCCGGAGATCCCGCGTGTCTCGAGCTCGGAGAGCAGCGCCCCCACTGCGGAGTCGGCGGCGCGCACCTCGGCGGCGTACAGCGCGTCGGCCAGCGCGGGTCCGTCGTCGTCGGGCACGCGGGGCAGCCAGTCATCCACCGGGTACGGCGCAGGACCGGCGGCCTCGTACGCTTCGAGGTCGACGACACCTTGGGCAAAGCGCGTCTCCGGTGCGTACGGCGTGTGAGGCTCGTAGAGGTGCACCCAGAGGAAGAACGGCGCCTCTCTGGCGGCGTCCATCTGCGAACGGGCCCGTTCGAGGATCCACGCCGCGCGGGCCTCGCGCGATTCGTCGAACGCATCGCAGCCGCGTCGCAGGACCGGGTACGTGCCGAGGAAGCCGTGGCCGGAGATCATCCCCGTCCGATAGCCCGCCTCCTGGAAGGTCTCGGCCAGCGTGGTGCCGCGATACAGGTTCCCGAACTGGGTCCAGAAGCGGACGCGGTGCACCGGCGGTGGCTCGGCGGTCGCGATCGTGTGGACGCTCGGCAGGGTGAACGCGGCCGCCGCGAAGGCCCGATCGAAGCGCGTCCCGCGTTCGGCCAGCGCGTCCATCTCGGGCGTCAACGCGATCTCCCCTCGCCGCGCCCCGAAGTGGTCCGTCCGGAACGTCTCCACGGTGACCAGCAGGACGTTGGGTCCGGTCGGCGGCGCCGCATCGCACCCGGCGAGAACGGCGATGCCCAGCAGGCCGAGGAGCAGGCCGAGACGAGGGAACGGGAGGCGTCGCACGTGCGCATCCTCCCCGCCCTCCGGTGGGGAGTCACGCACTGCGCGTGACCTGCCCTCCGGACTCGCCCCGGATGCGCCTCGTACGGCGACCGTTCCGGCCGGTTCGATCCGCCACCCGACACCGAGAAGGGGCGTGTAAAGTCTGCCGCAGCCGAGGGACGCACGGTCCCTCGACCTCCAAGGAGATCCCATGATCCGCAATCGCCTACGCCATGCCGGCGCTCTGCTCGCCGTCGTGGCGGGAACCTCTCTGACCGGGTGCATCAAGATCGATCAGAACACCCAGGTCATGCCGGACGGGTCCGGCAAGGTGACCATGCGCGTCGGCATGAAGACGGCGATGGCGCAGATGGCCGAGAGCGGCGAGGACGGCGGCCCGCCGGTGCCGACCGAGTCCGAGGATCTGGAGCGCGACTGGGAGGGCTTCGTCGCCTTCACCGAGCCCGTGAAGACCGAGGAGGGCGAGTGGACGTACTACGACGTCTCCGGCTACTTCACCGACATCAACAAGGTGAAGATCTACGACACCGACGACGAGACCGGTGAGCGCAAGCTGCAGACGGCCTTCAAGATGCGCCAGGAGGGCGAGGGCTGGGTGCTCGACGTCGAGAACCCGACGCTCGCTGAGATGGGCGAGGATCTCCCGGAGGACGACGGAGACACGACGCCCGAGATGAAGGAGATGATGAAGGGGATGATGGAGGCCATGCTCGCTGGCCTCGAGATCCGCTTCTCCTACACCCTGCCGGGCCAGGTCAGCGCCGTGCAGGGCCTGTGGGGCAAGGACGGCAACACGGCCGACGTGAAGATCACCGTCTCGGACCTCTTCGAGACCGAGAAGATGAAGAAGCTGTCGGCCGCCGAGTCGCGCAGCGCCACGTGCGGCGAGAGCAACATCACCGAAGAGACGATGGCTGCCTGGAAGTCCGAGTTCGCCGACGCGAAGGACAAGTGGGCCGCGCGCAAGGCGGAGGATGCCGCCGAGAACGGCGACGAGGGCGGAAGCGACGACGACGGCATGTGATCGTTCACGCCGCATGCGATGCGGGCGGTCACGGCGAGGGGTCACGTCGATTGCTAGCCGTTGGCCGGTAGCGCCGATCGGCGCATGTGGCAATCGCCGCGCCTCCCATATTTCTGGTCGGCTCCGCGGCTGCGTCCGCTCTCACGCGAGAGCCACCCCCTCGGTCGCAGCCTTGCGTGGGCCTCATTCCCCGCGTCACGGCGCTTGCGCTGACGCGCAACCGCCGCGCCCCGGGTGGGGATCCGGCTGGATGTGGCCTCCTCCCATCCCACGCCACGGGTCCGCTTCGTCAACGGCGCCGTAGGGGCGGACCCCCTGGTCCGCCCCGCCCGCTGGGGTCATCCGCGCGAGGCGGGTCCACTGGCGCACTGCGAACGACCCTCGTGATGCGCACGGCCATCGGTCGAGGAGGTCGCAACCTCCGCGCCCCGCGGTCGAGTACGGCGACGACGTCACGACGGGCGGTTCCGCCTCGGGGAGCCGCCCGTTTCGCGTCGAGGACGCCGACCGACTGCCGGACCCTCGTGAGACAATTCCACTCCCCGCAAATCCGCGGGCAGGGCTCATGCGTCTCCCCCACTGAATGGACCACGGAACCCACCCGGTGACCGCGCGCTTCGAAGCGCTGCGCGAGCGGCTGATGGGCACGGCGTACTTCGTCATCGGGCACCGAGAGGACGCCCGCGAAGCCGTGCAGGATGCCTTCGTGAAGTGTTGGCGCCACCGGGACCGGGCCGACCAGGCACACGATCTCGAAGCCTGGATCTTCTCCGTGGTCCTGAACACCGCCCGCGACATCCGCCGAAGGCGCCGTGTGCGCCACGCGGAGTCGCTGCCGACGGAGGACGTCATGCCGCCAGCCGGAACCGACCCGAGCCGCCGCGCCGCTGCGCGCGAGGCTCTCACGCTCGTCCGGGCCGCCATTCACCGGCTGCCCGAGCACGAGCGCGAAGTGTTCCTGCTGCGGCAGAACGGCGACCTCACGTACGAGCGCATCGCGATCGCGCTCGGCTGTCCGATCGGCACGGCGAAGACCCGGATGCGTTCCGCCCTGCGGCGTCTCCGGCAGGCGATGGAGCCTGCCCACGGCGCCCCGGGCTCGGTCGCCTGACCCCGCCAGGGGAGACCCACGATGACCACCGAACACGACCGCGACCTGCTGCTCGCCTACCTGTACGGCGCGCTCGAAGACGCCGATCGCAACGCCCTCGAAGCCCGCCTCGCGGCGGAGCCCGAGCTGCGCGTGGCGCTCGACGGCGCTCGCGACCTGCAGAGCGTCTTCGGAGACGCCGCCGGGGTCTCCGCAGACGACCTGAAGCTCACGCCACCGCGCCGCGGCGGGCGTCTGTTCACGCTGCGTCGCTTGGGTCAGGCCGCGGCCGTGCTAGCCGCCGTCGGTCTCGGCGTCGCCGGCTGGCGCACGACCAAGCACTCCGCTCTGGAGCGCTTGCTCCCGGTGTTCACGGCGAGCGGCCCCGGCAGTTTCGTCCCGGGCGAACCGGTGCTGTACTCGCTGCAGACGACGACTCTCGCCGGCGACGGTCTGCCTGCGACCGTCACCGCGCAGATCCGCGGCACCGACGGCTGGAAGGACGCTGGCACGGCTGAGATCGGACCCGACGGTCGTGGAACGCTCGCTCTCGATCCGCCGACGGATCACCCGGGTCAGACGTACCGTGTCCGCCTGGCCGCGGAGATCGCCGGCAGCGCCGAGCGGAAGACCGTCCAACACACAGTTCCGCTGCGCGATGCCACGCGCGTCGCGACCCGTGTCGCGACGGACAAGCCGCTCTACAAGCCGGGCGAGACCGTGCGCCTGCGCGGCGTCGCGCTCGAGTCGTTCCGGCTGACTCCGGCCGGCGATACGCGCGTCCGCATGCGTCTCGAAGACCCGCGCGGCGGCACCGTGTTCGAGCACGACCTCCCGACCCAGACCGGCGTCACCGGCTGGGAGTGGGAGATCCCCGCGGACGCTCCAGGCGGACGCTACCGCGTCGTGCTCGGCGACGGCGACGACCCGAACGTCACGTCCTCCGATCGAACGTTCCAGGTCCGCTCGTACCGCGTCCCACGCCTCCGCTTCGACACGGAGCTCGACCGCGACAGCTACGGCCCGGGTGCCGAGGGTCGCGCCTACCTCTCCGTCGAACGCCTCGAGGGTGGTGTGCCCGAGGGTGCCTCTGTCGAGGCCGTGCTGCACGTCGATGGCGTCGAAGCCGGGCGGCAGACACTCGCGCTCGGGGGCGATGGAACTCTGTCCGTCCCGTTCCGGCTACCTGGTGACATCACCGAGGGTCGTGCGCATCTAGCCGTCACCGTGACCGACGGCGGCACGGTCGAGACCACGACGAAGACCGTCCCCGTGGCACTCGGTCGCCTGGACGTCGAGCTGTTCCCCGAAGGCGGCGATCTCGTCGCCGGAGTCGCGCAGAGGGTCTACTTCCGCGCTCGCACACCTGGGGGTGAGCCCGCTGATCTCCACGCAGTGCTCGAGGACGCGAACGGCGAGGCCGTGGCGGAAGCCATCGTCGACGTGCTCGGGATGGGATCGTTCGAGTTGACCCCACGACGCGGCGAGACCTACCGACTCCGCGCCATCTCACCGGCGAGCGTGACGCTCGCGACGACGATGCCGGAGATCAAGGCGAACGGAGCCGTCCTCACGGCCCTCAGCGAGCGGGCGGCAGCGGGTCGTCCCATGCCGCTGCGCGTCGTCTCGACGCGCGGCGGGCGACACACGCTCGCGGCCTGGTGTCGCGGCGGGCAGATCGCGGAGACGACGGTCGAGCTGCGCGCGAACGTGCCGCAGGACGTCGAGTTGGCTCCCACCTCTGCGGTGGGCGGCGTCGTGCGCGTGACGCTCACGAACGACGGCGGCGTGCCGGTAGCGGAGCGGCTCATGGCCCGCACACCGGCGCGGCGCCTGACCGTCACCGCAACGCCTGCTCGGCCGCGAGTGGCCCCGCGCGAACGCGTCGAGGTCCAGGTGACCGTCGTCAACGCCGCCGGTCTGCCGGCCGCGAACGTCATCCTCGGTGCGTCCGTCGTCGACGAGGGCGTGATCGCCCTCGCGAACGACGAGGACACGGCGTCGTTGCCGCTGCACTTCCTTCTCGGCATGGAGGTGGATGAACTCGAGCGTGCGGAGCTGTTCGAGGGTGGGTCCGATTCCGACCACGCCGTCGACCTGCTGCTTGGTGTGCAGGGTTGGCGTCGGTTCGCGTGGAAGAACGTCCACACGTTCCTCGCCGAGCACCCGGAGGCCGGCCGGCGCGTGGCAGCCGCCGACGCGCTCGAGTTGACGCAGTCGCGGAGCAACGCGGGGAGCGTCGAGCGCAAAGTGGAACGTCGGATGCGCCGCGTCGACCGCGACATCGGTGGGGCCTCCCTCGCGGGGCTCTTCATTGTGATCTTCGTCGGCTCGCTCGTGATCGGCATCCGCGGGCTCTGGAACCGTCATCTGCCGTCGGCGATCGGCGGTTGGACGGTCGTCGCACTGTTCGTCGCGGCGCCGGTGATGTTCTCCGCGATGGGCTCTGCACCGAGCGCGGTGATGGAGGCCGCAGACGGAGCCGCCTGGGAGAACGGTGCTCCCGAGGCCGAGATGCGGCTGGCCAACGGTCTGCGCGAAGCCAAGGCGCTGCGTGTCGATGCGGAGCTAGCGCAACTCGACGTCGACGCGGCGGAGCTGGACGCTCTCGAACAGGGCCAGGACCGCATCGCGGTGCTCGTCCAGCGACGGGAGGACCGCGCGAAGAGGCAGAGGAATCGCCCCGAAGGTGCGCGTCCCCGTGATCGCGAGCAGGAACTGAAGCGACTGGTCAACCGCCTCAGGCTCGTCGAGGCCGGAGAAGTGCTCGCCGACGAAGACGGCGAGGAGGACGACGACTTCGCCTTCGTCCTGCTGCGTGAGTACGCGCACGTCGCGCAGACGGACGGCGCGAGCCGCAGCGACTTCGCCGAGGTCCTCTACTGGAACCCGCTCCTGATCACGGGCGCGGACGGCACTGCGTCGTTCGCGTTCGACACGTCGGACTCG
Source organism: Planctomycetota bacterium (assembly GCA_021776825.1). Taxonomy (GTDB): domain Bacteria; phylum Planctomycetota; class JAJSAM01; order JAJSAM01; family JAJVHW01; genus JAJFFG01. The sequence continues at coordinate 7,700 of JAJFFG010000028.1, read as the reverse complement.
ATCTCGACATTCCGCGTGAGCCTCGAAGGTCACGACGGTCGCGGCGCGCTGGGCGCGTCGCATGCGTTGATCGAGAGCCGCGTTCCGTTCTACGTCGAGCCGAAGTTCCCGGTGGCGCTCTCGACCGGTGACCGTCTGGATCTGCCGGTGATCGTCGCGAACGACACCGGGATCGAGTCGACGTTCCTCGTGACGACAACGCTCGGCGGCGCGCTCCTCGAGTCGATCGACGCAGCGACGTTCGATCTGACCTTGGCCGCCGGTGTGCGCGGACGACGGATCGTCGCGCTGCGAACCCTGCCGGGCGTCGGAGATGCGACGATCCAGCTCGAAGGCGTCGGGGCGTCGGGATTGACCGACACGTCGCGGCGCACCATCGCGGTGGAGTCGCGCGGCTACCCAATGACGGTCGCGCGTGGCGGCGCCGTCGAGAAGCTGGATGCGGCGACCTTCGAGCTGCCCGACGACCTGAACCGCACGACACTGACCGGGTCGGTGAAGCTCTACCCGTCGACACTCGCCACGCTCGTGGACGGGCTCGAGGGACTGCTCCAGTCGCCCGGAGGCTGTTTCGAGCAGGCGTCCTCGACCAACTACCCCAACGTGCTCGTGCTGAGCTACCTGCAGGACCAAGACGCGGCAGCGCCCGAGGTGGCGCGGAAGGCGCGCGAGATGCTCGATCGCGGCTACACGCTGCTGGCCGGGTACGAGTGCAGCGAACGCGGCTACGAGTGGTTCGGCGGCAACCCCGGGCACGAGGCATTGACGGCATACGGGCTGATGGAGTTCGTCGACATGGGCGCCGTCCACGAGGTGGACGACGAGATGGTCGAGCGCACGCGCACGTGGCTGCTCGATCGACGCGACGGCGACGGCGGCTTCCGCCGCAACGACCGGGCGCTCGACTCGTTCGGTAGCGCCCCGCAGGAGCTCACCGATGCGTACATCGTGTGGGCGCTGACCGAAGCGGGCGAATCGAACGACATCACGAAGGAGATTGAGACGCTCTACGAGCGGGCGCGGTCGAGCGATGATCCGTACTTGGTCGCGCTGGCGGCGAACGCGCTCGCCAATCGTGACGATCCGCGCGGTGACGCGCTGATCAAGCGGCTGAGCGGCCTGCAGCGGGAGGACGGTGCGTTCGTCGGCACGCAGACCAGCATCACGTCGAGTTCGGGTGTGAACCTCGAGATCGAGACGACGGCACTGGCAGCGCTCGCGCTGTCGCGACGTCCCGAGCACCTGGCGCGTTCGGAGAGCGCAATCCGCTTCCTGATTACCAAGCGCGCGGGCGGCCGCTTCGGGGCGACTCAGGCGACGGTCCTGGCCCTGCGGGCTCTCATTGCGCACGCACGAGCGACACGGAGCACGGCGAGCGACCACGACATCGAGGTGCTCGTGAACGGTGACGTCGTCGCTCGCGAGCACGTGGCAGCCGGCTCAGCGGGGGCCATCGAGTTCTCGTACGAGATCCTGGATGCGGTTCGCCCCGGGACGAACGAGATCGAACTGCGCACGACCGGCGAGGAGACTCTGCCGTGGGCGCTGACGCTCGGCTATCACACGCAGGTGCCGCCCACGTCGCCGGAGTGCAAGGTCGAGATCGTCACCGAGCTCGCGAGCGCCACGGCGATCGAGGGCGAGACGCTGGGGCTAACCATCACGGTCCGCAACCGGGTGGACGACGGAGTTCCAATGACCATCGCCCGCGTGGGACTTCCGGCGGGTCTCGAGCCACGCGCCGAACAGCTCGACGAGCTGAAGAAGGCCGGAGCGTTCGGGTTCTACGAGCTGCGATCGCGCGAGATCACCCTGTACTGGCGGGGTTTGGCCCCCCGTGCGGAGAGGGTCGTCGAGCTCGACCTCGTCGCTGCGATCCCGGGCCGCTTCGAGGGGCCGGCGACGTCGGCGTACCTGTACTACGGGGACGAGCACAAGCACTGGACCGCGCCCACGCAGATCGAGATCACCGCTCGCTGAGGGGGGACGACGAGCACACGCCGATTGCCTCGCGCCGGGCTCGATGCGCGCGGGGAGCCCCGGCGCGCGTGGGATCCCGTGTGCGGGTGGGATGCCCAGTGAACGCGGGTCCTCGCGCGGGCGCCGACTTAGCCCACCCACCCCCCACCACTCCCGTCCCAAGGGACGTGAGACGGGGGCGAAAGGTGACATCGCGAATCTGGAATGACCCCGCCAGCCTCGCGACTCAGGCTCTTCCGTCCCCCGCCGATGCAGGCCCAGGTACTCTCCCGACGTGCTCAGCGCCTGGACCCGCATCGCGATCGTCGTCGCTCTCGCGGCCATCGGACTGTTCGCGCTCGACTCCGGCCGCGACCCGATCGCGGGCTTCGCCGCGGCGGTCGCCGTCCTCATGCTCTGGGGGCTGTTCCGCTACGCGAGCGTGCAGGCCGCCGGTCGCCAGTATCGTGCCGGACGCGGCGAGTCAGCCTGGCGCCTGCTTCGACAGGTGCCCTTCGGCGGACGAACGCTCGCGCGCGGCCATCGCACCTACTACCACCTGCTCCGCGCCGCCTGCCTCCTCGACGCCGAACGCTTCGACGACGTGCTGCCCGAGGGACAAGCCGTCCTCGACACGGCCGACGCCGGGCCGGCGAACTACGCAGCGGCCCACGGCGCCCTCGCCCGCGCACAGCTCGCGCGCGGCGATCGCGACGCGGCGGCCCACCATCTCCGGGCGGCGCGCGAGCTCCCGCACAAGCCGGCGCTCGACCGTCTTCTCTCCAGCGTCGCCAACGAGTTGGATGGGGACGACGGCGAGGAGTCCGTGCCCGCGCCCGCGTCCGCTACTTGATCGTCTTCAGCAGCGCCTTGGCACGCTCCGCGTGGATCGTCTTCTTGTAGGCGCGGATGACGCGCTGGAAGATCAACTTGGCCTTCTTAGACTCACCTGCCGCCAGCTTGTCGCGCCCCTTCTGAAGCGTGTCACCGGCCTCGAGCTCACGAGTCGCCGCCTTGTCGGCGCGGATCGCCTCAGCCGCTGCCGTCGCCTCAGGCGCCCCTTCGAGTCCGTCGAAGCGTCGGGGGAAGTCCGCGAACATGTCCCACGCGTCCCAGTAGCGCCCGGCCTCGCGGTGCGCGGCCGCGTCGGTCAACCAGGAACCACGGCGCTCGTCGATCCACTCGACCAGTCCTCGCGCCCACTGCTTCGAGATCTTGTCGAGGCTCTCCATCCCGCTCTCGCAGGAGGCCCGAACCGCCCCCCACTCGCCGGCTTCGAGCTGGGCCTGCTGCGCGGACAGCGCGACCGGGAGCCGGGGAGGCGGCGTGCGGATGCCCTTCAAGTGCGGCTTGATGTGCCGCTCCTTCATCGACTGGGGATGACCGCTCATCACGATCTTGCCGTCCGGCGAGATCAGCGCCGCGTGCGGCATGCCGGGCATGGAGACGTGGTTCTTCACCCTCTCGAACGTCAGGGTGTCGAGCGCCGCGACGCCGAACTCGACCTGGTGCTCGTCGACCCACGTCTTCAGCGCGTCGACGTCGCCCTCGGCGATCGCCAAGACGCTCAGGCCGCGCCCCCCGAAGCGGTTCTCGAGTTTCGTGAGGTGTGGGATCGCGTCCACGCATCGCTCCGACCACGGCGCGAAGAACTGCAGGAGGACGAGACGTCCTCCGAGCAGGTCGAGCGGCCGCTTCGTCGCGGGCAGGTTCACGACGCCCGTCGCACTGAGCTTCGGTGCGGGCTTCTCGTCCTGACCCAGTGCGGACCGGGCGAATGGCGCGGGTGGGGCGAAGAGTGCGGGGAGCACGAGCAGCGCCGCAGCCGCGAGGGCCACCTTCATTCGTCCGGTCACGTCGTCGCCTCCCCTTCCGTCGCGGTCGCGGCATCCCCCACCGCAGACTCGCCCAGCACCGTGAGGATCGCATCCCCGTAGCGCTCCAGGCGCGACGGCCCGATGCCGGGGACCGCCAACAGCTCATCTGCGCTTCCTGGACAGACCGCGGCAATCGCACCCAGGGTCCTGTCGTTGAAGATCGTGTAGGCGGGGACGCCCTTCTCGCGAGCCTCTTCCAGCCGCCAGGAACGCAAGCGCTCGGCGCGCGCCTCCGCCGCCGGATCGTCCGGGACGGGGACCAGGCTTCCCGCCCCAGTTGCCGCCGCCGCCGCAGCCGCCGAGCTGCTGCGTCGCCGAGCACGTGCCGCCGGACGCTGTACGAGCGGCGGCAGCGAGAGACGCAGGTCCTCTGGGTCCTCGTGCATCACGCGCACGCCCTCGGGGGTCAACGACAGGATCGCGCCGGAGCCCGGCCCATCGAGAAGGCGGCGCTGAAACAGCCCCTCGTCGGCGAGCCCCTCGAGCAGGTCGCCCGCCTGACGCAGTCCCAGGTGCTTCAGCATCCCGTGGGTGGGGAGTTGATCGAGACCCGCGTCGAGCACTGGCCGAGAGCGCGAGCCGGTCAGGAACTGGGCCAGTCGACTCCGCCCGAAGCGATCGTTCACGCGGGCCACACCGGACAGGGCGATGCGCACAGTCCGCCGCTCCTCTGGCGAGAGATCACGGGCCGCCGGCCGGCCGATCTCGAGGCAGCGATCGCAGTGCCCGCACTCGGCGCGGACCTCGTCCCCCCCGAAGTAGCGCAGCACGAACGCGCGGCGGCACGTCGAGCCCGCGGCGTACGCACAGATCGTGTGCAGGCGACTCTCGTCCGCGCGACGCTTCGCGCCGAGGTGGACCAGATCCACCGGAAGCGAGTCGTCCTCCGGCAGTTCGCCCAGGGCGTAGACGTCGTCACCCGAGACGGTGTCGACCCCGCGTCCCACGGCCGCGGCATTGCGCAGGAGTCCGAGCGCCGAGTCGACGGCCATGGGGTTGCGCGTCGGAGCCATCTGGGCGAGCTCGCGCGACGATCGCGGGCCGTCGCGGAGGGCATCGAGAACCCAGCGGATCAGCTCCGGCTCGGGGTTCGCACCCTCGAGGAAGAACTTCTGGATCCGTACGTCGGCGTAGTTGTAGAGCAGGACGCAGTCCGCGTCGGCGCCGTCGCGACCGGCGCGGCCGGCTTCCTGGTAGTACGACTCGATGCTGCCGGGCACGTCGAAGTGCACCACGAGTCGGATGTTGGCCTTGTCCACGCCCATGCCGAACGCGTTCGTGGCCGCGATGACGTCCAGGTCACCGGCCATGAAGGCCTCTTGCACTCGCGTGCGCTCGGCCGACCCGAGGCCAGCGTGATACGCGGAGGCACGCCGTCTGCCGTTCCCGAGATGGTCGGCGAGCGCCTGGACGTGCTTGCGCGTCGCGGCGTACACGATCGCCGGCGTCCCGGACTCGGCGATCGCGTCGTCGAGCAGCTGGTACTTCTCGACCACGGTGCCCGGGCGACGCACGATCAGGCGCAGGTTCGGACGCTCGAATCCCGCGACGAAGACCTTCGGGTCGGAGAGCCGCAACTGGGTGACGACATCGGCCCGCACGCCGGCTGTGGCGGTGGCGGTGAACGCGGCGGTTGGCGGCGATCCGACCAGTTCGCGCAGCTCTCCGAGGCGCGCGTAGTCCGGGCGGAAGTCGTGGCCCCACTCACTGATGCAGTGCGCCTCATCGACTGCGAGCCGGACCACGTTCATGCCCTCGACCATCTCGAGGAAGCGCGCGCTACCGAGGCGCTCCGGAGCGATGTAGAGCAGGCTGTACCGACCCTCGAGACAGCCTCGCAGGCGGTCCCGCTGCTCCGACGGGTCGAGCGTCGAGTTGATGAACGTAGCGGCGTGTCCCTGCGCGCGGAGCACGTCCACCTGATCCTTCATCAGGGCGATCAGTGGGCTGACCACCAGCGTGAGGCCATCGAGCAGCAGCGCGGGCAGCTGGTAGCACAGCGACTTGCCGCCACCGGTCGGCATCACGGCGACGACGTCGTCGCCGGAGAGCACCGCTTCGACCACCTCGCGCTGGCCAGGCCGGAACGCCGCGTGCCCGAAACGGGAGAGCAACTCGCGGGTCAGTTCGGTGGGCTTCACGGAGGCGGACGAGGGTACACGGAGCATCCAGGAGAGACGCGCTCCCACCGCCGTGGTGAGGCGCCTCCCGGCGGATCGGCGCTCTGAGAGGGACGCACGGCGGCGCGTCTGGGTTACGCAGCGAAGAGAGGAAGTTCGCTCGCGGTCGCCACGCCGGCCGCCACGGCCCGCTCGACGAGTGCGATGATGGCGCGCTCGCCCTCGGGTCCGTACCCGGCCGAGAACGCGTTCACGTAGAGGTCGATGTGCGCCTGAGTGACCTCGGACGCGATCTCCTGCGCGTGTCGGCGGACCCACTCTGCGCAGTGCCGCGGCTCCCGGCGCGCGATCGCGAGGCTCTCGGCGATCCACCGCTCCAGATCCCGGGCGAGGCCGGCGTCGACGTCGCGCCGCACGAAGATCCCTCCGAGCGGCACGGGCAATCCGGTCTCGGCCTCGAAACGGGCGCCCAGGTCATCCACCGCATGCAGCCCCCGCTCCGCGTACGTGAAGCGCAACTCGTGGATGATCACGGCGGCATCGCAATCCCCGCGTTCGAGTTCCTCGACCAGTCGGTCGTAGCGCCGCGATGCGGTGTCGGTGACCCCGGGGTGAAACGTACGGAAGAGGAGGGCAGCTGTCGTCAGATCGCCCGGAAGCAGCACGCGTCGTCCCGGCAGGTCCGCGGGGCGGAGCGGCTCCGGCGCGACGACGAGCGGACCGTTACCGCGCCCGAGCGCGCCGCCGGTGCGCAGCGCAGCGTACCGATCGCGATGGCGGGCGAACGCGGCGAAACTGGCCTTCGTGACCTCGATCGAGCCCGCGGCGAGCAGGCCGTTCAGTTCCTCCACGTCGGCCATCACCGGCTCGATCGTCACGCCGCCCGTGTCAATCAGGCCGTGCAGGAGGGCGTGGAAGATGAACGTGTCGTTCGGGCAGGGAGACAGCCCGAGTCGCAGCCTCACCATGCGCCCTCGGCCAGGCGCGCCAGCACGCGCGACGCGTTGGCGATCGGCCCGGCCAGTGCGAACGGCGCTCCGTCGCGCGGACCACACGGGTTCGAGATGCCGCGCACCTCCGCGAACGGCACCGAGTGGCACGCCGCCGCCAACGCAATGGCGGCGCCCTCCATGCCCTCCGCCAACGCGTCGGTCGCGCCGCGCTCCTCGGCGAGACGCGTGGTCCCGGCGCACACACTGACGGTGGCAATGCGTCCCTCCGCAACGGCGAAGGCTGCGTCTCCGTGAACGAGCGCCGCGCGCAGCCGCGGGTCCGTCGCGCGCCAGCCCACGCCGGGGGCGACCATCCCGATGCGCTCGAACGGTTCGAAGCGATCACCGCACTCGAGCCCCTCGTCGATCACCGAGATCTCGGTCGCGACGACGACGTCCCCGACCTCGAGTCCGCTGCGTGGGTAGGCGCCCGCGACTCCGAACGAGACGACCGCACGCACGCCCCCGCGCGCAAGCCGCATCGTGGTCTCGACCGCAGCCGCCGATTTGCCGACGCCACAGACGAGCAACTCGACGCCGGAGATCCTCGGGACCTCGGGGCCGGACGCCACGACGACGAGCAGGGAACCGTTGCTCATGCCGGGATCTTAGCCCGCATCGTTCAGTGCGCCACGAGGGTGCACGCATCCAGCAGATGGAAGTTCTGCCCGTGAAGTTGATGGTTCATCACGGTAGCTACCTGGACGCCTGGGACCGGCGACGGTCCGGGGCGAAGCTCCGGGGACAACAGG
>JAJFFG010000027.1 GCA_021776825.1 Planctomycetota bacterium | reverse complement strand
TGAACAGGGTTCTTCCTGATGTCGCGCCGCGCGATGCCAGGAAGAACCCATTGGACTGAGCCGCGGGCCCGTCGTCGCCGTCGCGCTATGGGGATTGGTGTGCGGGCGTTCTTCGTCGGGAGGGCACGAGGGAGCGCGGTGGGCACGGGCAGCGAGGCGCTTCGACGCGTGCGGCGCGGTGTTTGGCCGCAGCCGGGGTCGGCGAAGGCGCACCAGACGCCAAGATTCTCGCACGAGGTCGTGCACCCCCTGTCCCCGGCCAGGACCGGGGGAGACGCGCGACGGCGGTAGAGGGCGTGCGGATCACGGCGGCGCCACGGGGTGTGCGATCGGACGGGCATCCAGCGTCGGCTCGAGCCGCCGCGTGACGCGAACCGCTCCGCCGCACTCCGGGCAGCACGTCACGTCGTCTCCCGTGAGCCGCAGGAGGATCTCCTCCCAGGTCTCGTCGGGGACGTCGGCGTCCTCCGCCGGCGCGACGCCGAGAAGATCGCGGCAGAGCGCGATGCGCTCGCGGCGCACGGAGTTGGCGAGCAGGCCGTAGTGCCGGATGCGGACGAAGCCGCGCGGCAACACATGGAGCAAGAAGCGCCGTAGAAACGACGTCGCAGAGAGAGTCATCTCACGGCGACGATCGCCGTCGCGGCGGTCCTTGTACGCGAAGGTCACGTCGCCGCCCGACATGCCGACGATGCGCTCGTTGCCGATCGCAATGCGGTGCGTGTAGCGACCGAGATACGTGAGTACCTGCTGTGGCCCGGCGAAGGGTCGCTTGCAGTAGACCACCCACGGCTTGCGCGCAGCCTGGCGCAGAAGCGTCGTCAGCGGCGCGCCGCGCGCCGCTGACAGAACGATCTTGCCTGCGGCGGCGGCGGCCTCGAAGGTCGCGAGGAGCTTCCCTCGAAAGACCGCAGAGAGCACGCGCACCGGGACGAAGAAGTCCTCCCGCGCAGAGACCCAGCGGCGGCGATCCGGTGAGAGCCCGCCGCCGGGCACGATGCAGTGGATGTGGGGGTGGAAGCGAAGCGTTTGCGTCCACGTGTGCAGCACCGTCGTCAGCCCGATCTCGGCGCCGAGATTGCGCGCGTCGGCGGCGACCTCCTTGAGCGTCGCGGCCACCGCACCGAAGAGCAGACCGTAGGCCACTCGCGGGCACGCGAGGAAGATCCTGTGCAGATCGTCGGGGACGGTGAAGACCAGGTGGAAGTAGGGCACCGGCAGAAGATCCGCCGCGCGCGCCTCCTGCCACCGCACGCGCTCGAGACCCTGGCACTTGGGACAGTGCCGGTCGCGGCACGAGTTGTAGGAGATGTGGGTGTACCCGCAGCCGCGGTCACACTCCCGCACGTGACCACCGAGCGCCGCGGTGCGGCAACTCGTGATCGCTGACATGGCGCGACGCTGCTGCGTGCTCAGGCCACGAAGCTGCGCTCCATGCGCACGGAAGATGTCCGCCAGCTCCGGGTGGCCCCGCGGGGCCACTCCGGACGGCACGGCGTCACCCCGCCGACGGCGCGGCGCCCGAGAGAGCGGGCAGGAGATCGTCGAGTGGGCTCTCGGTGTCGCGCACGTAGGTCTCGGACACGTGCGTGTAGATCTCCGTGGAGCGCAGACTCCGATGGCCCAACAGACGCTGGATCACGCGGATGTTGACGCCGCGCTCGAGCAGATGTGTCGCAAACGAGTGCCGCAGCGAATGCGGTGTGATGCGCTTCTCGATGCCGGCGCGCGATCGCGCCCGGGCGAAGAACTTCTCCACGGACGCGCGCGTGAGAGGACGTGACATATCCCGGCCCGGGAAGAGCCACGTCGTCGGGCGCTTCTCCAGCCAGTAGCGGCGCAGGACCGTGAGCAGTTTCGCCGAGAGCATCACGTAACGGTCCTTGCGTCCCTTGCCCTGCTCGACGCGGATCATCATGCGCGCGCTGTCGATGTCGCTGACCCGCAGACGTACGGCTTCCCCCGAACGCAGGCCCGCCGAGTAGAGCGTCATCAAGATGGCGCGGTGCTTGAGGCACGTTGGTGCGTCGAGCAGCGCCGCGACTTCGTCGCGGCTCAGCACCACCGGCAAGCGTCTGCCGGTCCGCTGGTACGGAAGCTGATCCACGCTCCACTCGACGTCGATCACATGGCGGTAGAAGAAGCGGATCGCAGAGACGTTGAGGTTGAACGTGCTCCATGCGACGCGACGCTCTTTGGCCAGGTAGAGCTGGTACTGCTTGACGTGCTCGATGGTCAACTCGTCGGGTGCCAGCATGAAGTGGCGCACGAACCGGCGCATGTTTCCGAGGTAGCTCTTGCGTGTGCTTTCGGAGAGCCCGCGGATGCGGATCTCGCGGTCCATCAGGTCGAAGAACTTGCCCATCTCGATCTCCCGTCAGTGAGGGTCAGACGACCGGCCGTCACGACGACGGCCACGGGAGGCTCTTCGGGAGATCGATGGTGTGCGCACGACGCTCGCCCGGAAGGACGCTCGCCAACCGAGCGGCGTGCGAGCGGCGGGAGATCGCGCTCCTACTCCACCGCGAAGCGGTTTAGTCCAGT
>JAJFFG010000026.1 GCA_021776825.1 Planctomycetota bacterium | reverse complement strand
TTGTCCCCGGAGCTTCGCCCCGGACCGTCGCCGGTCCCAGGCGTCCAGGTAGCTACCGTGATGAACCATCAACTTCACGGGCAGAACTTCCATCTGCTGGATGCGTGCACCCTCGTGGCGCACTGAACGATCCGGGCTAGCATGGTTGCGCGACCTAGTGGGAGGAACTCCATGGCAGTGCCCAAGCAGTACGCGAAGGATGTCGAAGCGATCATCGGGCGACGACATCAGCATGGCGCGGACTTCTGGGCGACGCCCGACGGCCGATGGGGGAAAGGGAGCCCCTTCTCCACGTTCGACTGCGCGTTAACCCTGACGGAACTCGGGATGAAGCGTACCGACCCGCTGATGAAGGGGATCGCCGATACGCTCTTCGCATCTTGGCGCGATGACGGTCGCTTCCCGCCGGCGCCCAAGGGCGCGGTCCACCCGTGCCACACGGCCAACGCTGCCCGGGCGTTGTGCCGCCTCGGCTACGCGCGGGACCGGCGTATGGAGAGGACGTTCGAACAGCTCCTCGAAGTGCTTCACGAAGACGGTGGTTGGCGATGTAGGACCGTCAAGATGGGCAGATCACCGGAGACTGACGCCTCCAACCCCGGCGTCACCCTGGCGGCTCTCGACGCCTTTCGCTTCACGAGCTACGCGAACGAAGACGCCCGTCTCGACAACGCAGTCGAGACGCTGCTCGCCCATTGGCAAACGCGCCGGCCGCTCGGGCCCTGCCACTTCGGCATCGGTACTCTCTTCATGCAGGTCGAGTACCCGTTCCTTCGCTACAACCTCTTCTATTACGTCCACGTGCTGTCGCACTTCGAAGCCGCCAAGAACGACACCCGGTTCCGGCAAGCGCTCGGTGCCCTCAAGGAGAAGCTCGTCGCCGGGATGGTCGTCGTCGAGAACCCCAACCGCCGGCTCGCGAAGCTCGCGTTCTGCCGCAAGGGCATGCCCAGCGCTGCGGCAACGGAGCGGTATCGGGAGATCGTCGAGAACGTCCGCGCTTGACGTGCGCGGCGAACGTATCTGGGCGCAGATCCAGGAGGTTCTGGTGACACGCGGAACGAGTCCCGCAATCTGGAGTTCGCGAGGAAGGTGAGCGCGCGTGGGCAGCCGGCGTGACACGGACATGGGTGGCCGCGGGTCCGCTTTCGTCACGACGCGGCACTCGGCCGTCCTCGGCCTCAGCAGTGCCGACGCAGCTACTCGCCAGCGCTCGTGGACGGTCATCGTCGAGGCGTACTGGAAGCCGGTGTACAAGTACCTTCGTGTGCGACGGGGGAAGTCGGACGCCGACGCCAAGGACCTGACGCAGGGGTTCCTCGCGCTCGCGATGGAGAAGGACTTCTTCACGACGTTCGATCCGTCGCGGGCGCGGTTCCGGACCTTCCTCAGAACGTGTCTCGATCGGTACGTGGCGAATCGTGCGCAGGCAGAGGCGCGCCTGAAGCGCGGGGGTGGCCAGGTGCTGCTCTCGCTCGACTTCTCTGCCGCGGAAGGAGAACTCGCGAGGGCGGCACCGAGCGTTGGAGACGGCCTAGAGCAGTACTTCGAGATGGAGTGGGCGAGGAGCGTCCTCGCCGCGAGCGTGGACCGCCTGCGTGACGATTGCCGCGAGCTCGGGAAGGACCGGCAGTTCGCGCTCTTCGAGCGCTACGACCTTGGGAGCCTAGCCGGCGATCGCCCCACTTACGCCGCGCTCGCCTCGGAGTTCAGCATCAAGGTCTCCGACGTCACTAACCACCTGGCGTGGGCACGGCGTCGACTCCGCGAGCATGCGCTCCATCGGCTCCGGGAGATGACCGCCAGTGAGGAGGAGTTTCGCGCCGAGGCCCGTGCATTGCTGGGTCTGGGGAAGCTGTGACCTGGCTCGGAGACGAGACCGTCCGGCACCTGCGCGAGGTCGTGGACGACCCGGACCTCTCAGGAACGAAGTACCGCCTCGTCGGGCGCGTCGGCTCTGGCGGGATGGCCACGGTGTTCGAGGTGGAGGACACCGAGCTCGATCGGCACGTCGCGCTGAAGATCCTGGGTTCGGCGGACGTGGAGTCGTCACGGGCAGAACGCCTGTTGAACGAGGCGCGCGTCCTCGCGGCACTCGAGCACCCGAACCTCGTCCCCATCCACGACGTCGGGGTGCTCGCCGACGGCCGAGTGTTCTACGTGATGAAACTCGTGCGCGGCGAGCGGCTCGACGGCTGGGCGGTCCGCGGTCGGCCGCTCGCGGAGACGCTGCGGCTGTTCAGCCGCGTGTGCGAAGCGGTCGCGTTCGCGCACGCGCATGGTGTGATCCACCGCGATCTCAAACCAGAGAACGTCTTGGTGGGCGCATTCGGCGAAGCGCTCGTCGTCGACTGGGGGCTCGCTCGCACCGCGACGCCCGCGGAGAGTGACGCCGCAGCCGCGTCGAGCGCGGCACCCCGCCTCCTCACACCGAAGTCCACTCGCGATGGCGAGGTGCTGGGGACCCCCGCGTACATGGCACCGGAACAGGCACGTGGGGAAACAGGGCGAGTCGACGCGCGAAGCGATGTGTATGCGCTCGGCGGCGTGCTCTTCTTCCTCTTGACCGGTCGGCCACCCGATCACGGCTCTGGCCGCCACCGGGACGGCTGCTCGCCGCGGTCGATCGCTGCATCCGTTCCGAGACGCCTGGACGCGGTCTGCACGAAGGCGCTCGCGGTCGATCCCGCGGATCGCTACCCGGACGGCGGGGAGTTGGCGGCTGACGTCGGGCGCTTCCTCGACGGCGCCGCCGTCGCCGCCTACCACGAGGGGCTGCTGGAGCGTGCCTGGCGGTTCGTCGGGCGGCATCGCCTCGTGCTGGCGCTCGTCGCCGCCTACGTGGTGATGCGGCTGCTCGTACTTTTCGGGGCACGGATCTAAAGGACGACCCTCGAGGCATGTAATAGGCGAGTGTGAAGGCGAGCCAGCGCTTGTCGCACCACGTGAAGGAGGCGAGTTCATGTCGAAGGTCGTGTTGGGTCTGATCCTGGGGACCGTTCTGGGCGCCCTCGACGGGCTGTCCACGATCTTCGTCCCCGAGGCAGCCGAAATGCTGACTGCCATCATCGTCGGCTCCACTCTCAAGGGCTTGCTCACGGGGGCAATCGTGGGTGCCGTGGCGCTGCGGCTCCACTCGATGGCGAAGGGGATTCTCGTTGGCCTCGGGGTGGGGTTGGTCTTGAGTTTCCTCGTTGCCTTGATGCCGGACCCAACTGGTGAGCACCACTTCGTGGAGATCATGCTGCCCGGGGCCGTCCTCGGGGTCATCGTCGGGTTCGCCACCCAGCGCTGGGGACGTGCACCGACCGCGTGAAGACAGTCTGAGATCGGCCTGTCCCACCCGAATCAAGCTGCCCGCAACAGGAGGTACCGATGCCCTCGTACTACGACGAGTCGAAGAACTGTCGCGTGGGCGTGATGGACGAGGGGCAGTTCTACGCTGAGGCCGGCGCGTCGAGCGGCGCCTACTTCGAGACATTGATCCGGGACTGGCAGGACGCCGGTGGCACGTTGAAGTGGGGTGCGGGTGGCGTTGGCCTGCGCAGCTTGATCGACGGGAAGGCGGTCGGCATCTGCTTCGTCGCGCCCGCCTACGCCGGGAAGAAGGACCGCATCGAGCTGTCGCTGACACCGCTCGGCAAACGGATCGGCGCGGAGCGGTGCGACGCCCTCAAGTCTCAGCTCGCTCGGGCGGCCGGCGATCGTCTCAAGGGGAAGTCGATGGTGAGCATCTTGGAGCCGGGCTCGCTCCAGGCGGCGGATCGGCAGGCGCTGACCTCGGCGCTGTGCCGTATGCTCTGACGCGACCCGCCCGCGGAGTCCCGGAATGCCCATCTCGGAAGACAATCGCGCAGTTCGAGCGCAGCCGTTGATCGCGGTCCGCGACGTGGAAGCAAGCGCCCAGTGGTACGCCGAGGCGGCCGCGCAGGCAGTGCCGGGTCGCCTACGGTGTGGTCCATGAGGTGGATCGTCGTCGCGTTGGCGCTCCTCGAGGGCGGATGGCTTCTGTTCGACGGTCTCCACGCGTTCGCAACCGGGGACTACGTCACGCCGAGTTCGGGCAAGTTCGCGGGCCAGCTCGGCCCGTGGTCGCACTTGTGGAGTGGTGTAGGCATCGATCCACGCTCGGTCCTGGTTCAGAGCGTCCACGTCGGACTCGGCGCGGCGTGGGTAGTCGCGATCGCCAGCTTCGCCTTCCGGGTGACTTGGGCGTGGGCGGCGATGCTGACGTGTGCGATCGCTGGACTCTGGTACCTCCCGTTCGGGACGATTCTGAGTGTGAGTCAGATCGCGCTCCTCCTGCTGCCGTCCGTCCGCGCGGCGAGCGCGGCGCCGGTCAGTGGCTGAACGGCTACGCGCTTGGCGCCGTCCTCGAGCTGGCAGAGTTCGCGGAGGGGAGCGTCACGCTCCTAAGGTAGGCCGACCTGACCGCTGACCTCCCGATTCCGTGCACCTCCTCCCTGGCTCAGGGGCAATGGCATCAACCCCCAGTCGCCGGGGTAGCGCTCGCGGACGTCGCTCCGGAGGCGGACGTCGGGTGCGCGAGGAGCGGCCGTTCTGGGGGCTCTCAGACGCACGATCGTCGCACTGCGAAGCAGGCGTGCGCGGGTCATGCAGAGCCGGGGTTTGAAGCGAGCGACGACTACAATTGAGTCACGACAAACAAGGGGCCATCGCCCACTTCACCCAGCGCCAGCCTTCGGAGGTTCGCAAGATGACCGGTAACCCAGTAATCGCAACCTCACCCAGCATGCCACTCGATTAGAGCACTTTCGCACACCGTCGAAGCCCTCATCTCGACCTCGACGGAGCGAAGTCCCAGCGGCTGCGACCGCGCGTTCACCCGCCGCGGACCGCTCACCCCAGCACTCCTCGTGTCGCTGCTGCTCTACCAGGTCACGCACGGCGATCGGCGCGGGTACGCGCGCATGCTGGAAGCGTTCTGGGACGAGGCCGAGTGCGCCGGGCTGGAGCTGCCGCGCAAGGAGCCCGTCACCGCGCAGGCGTTCAGTGCGGCGCGCCATAAGCTCCCGCCGCAAGTCGTCCGTGCACTCGTTCACCAAGCCGCCGACGCGTTCGACCTCGAGCACGGGGAGGCGCTCCGATTCCGTGGACGGCGGCTGCTTGCTGTCGACGGCGCGCGACGCTTCGTCCGGCGGTCCCCGGAGTTGCACCGGCACTTCGGGGCGCCCGCCGGCGCCCACTACCCGCCGACCCACGTGACCACCCTCTTCGATGTCTGCGCCAAGGTGCCGGTCGATGTCGCTCTCGGCCCCGTCGACGCCTGCGAGCGGAGGCAGCTCTCCAAGGTGCTCGACCGCACGCGCGACGGAGACGTGATCGTGCTCGACCGCGGCTATCCGTCTTTCGACGTCTTCATGATGCTGCTCTCCTCGGGACTGGACTTCGTCGCGCGCATGCCCATGAGTCAGACGTTTGCGGTCGTCGAGACGTTCGTGGCGAGTGGCGCGCGAGAAGCCACCATCGAGATCGCCCCGCCGACCAAGTCCGTGCTGCAGGGCCACGCCCCGATCCGCCTGCGCGTCGTCCGCGAGCAGCGCGGGGAGGCCGACCCCTGGATCCTCATCACGACGTTGCCCGCGACCGACCTCGGAGCCGCCGACATCGCCGAGATCTACCGCCGCCGCTGGGAGATCGAGGAGTTCTACAAGCTGCTCATCACGAAGTACTTCGGACAGGGGCAATTCCACGCCAAGTGGGTCGGCGGAGTCGAGCAGGAGGTCTACGCACAGATGCTCTTCGTCGTCATCACGCGCACGCTCATGGCCGCCGCCGCGCGCGTTGCCGATGTGCCCTACGAGCACCTCTCGCAGAAGGCCGCCGTGCTCGCCGTCGGGGACCACCTGACGCGCATCGTCCTCCGGTCACCGCCGCGCCAAGCGCGCGAGACTCTCGTGCGGCTGCTCACGCGCATCGCCCGCGCCCTCGAGAAGCCCCGCCCTGGGCGATCGGCCCCGCGCCGGTCCCTCCAGCCGCACTCTCGATGGACCGCCCGTGGGCGACGAGGTGGGGGTTGATGCCATTGGGCTCAGGGGGCCGGGTGCCCGCGGAGCCGGGCAACTCCGGTGCACACCGGACGGGCGACCAACGATCGCGCCGAGAGAGTGATGTGCGGTGCGCTCAAGGGCAGTCCAGCCCGCACGAGAACGATCGTCGGCTGGGGTCAACACGCGCGGTTCGGAGGACCGCGATGGCGAACGAGAGGAAGCGATTCCGCATCGGTTCGGAGACGCTCAAGGCTGGCGCGAGTGTGGACAATCGGTGGTTTGACCGTACGCGTCCGATCCAGCCATCCTCGGTTGCAGATCGCGGCCAGTTCGGAGGGGTGAGACGCGATTGCCGGCGACGATCCGCTGGCGCGGACCGTCAGTTCGCGGCGGCGGCGCGCTGCGCGTCGCGGGCGGCTTTCCAGCGCGCCGGCATGAGTTCTTCGACCTCTGACTCCGGCACGTCTCGGATGCGCCCGATGACGTCGGTGAGGTACTCCATCGGCTCGACGCCGGCGCCGCGGCAACTCTCGATCAGCGAGTAGAAGAGCGCGGCGTCGTGGCCGCCCTGCTCGGACCCGACAAAGAGGGAGTTACGACGTCCGAGAGCGATGCCGCGGATGGACCTCTCGATCGCCGTGTTGTCGATCTCGAGCCGTCCGTCCTCCACGTAGAGGAGCAG